>DASZTN010000134.1:0-65392 GCA_035547995.1 Bradyrhizobium sp.
GGACGCGCGCATGGTGCTGCTCAAGGGCCATGACGCCGCGGGCTTCGTGTTCTATAGCCATCTCGACAGCGCCAAGGGCCGCGAGCTCGCCGCCAATCCGAAGGCCGCGCTGCTGTTTCACTGGAAGTCGCTGCGCCGGCAGGTGCGGGTGCGCGGCTCTGTCAGCCGGGTCAGCGACGCCGAGGCGGATGCCTATTTCGCCACGAGGCCGCGCCAGTCGCAGATCGGCGCCTGGGCCAGCAAGCAGAGCCAGCCGCTGGAAAGCCGGCTCGCCTTCGAGAAGGCCATCGCGCTCGCCGCCGCGCGCTATGCCATCGGCACGGTGCCGCGGCCGCCGGGCTGGAGCGGCTGGCGCATCACGCCGCTGCGGATCGAGTTCTGGCACGACCGCCCGTTCCGCCTGCATGACCGCATCGAATTCCGCCGCGACGCACCGGATCAGGCCTGGTCCAAGACCCGGCTTTATCCGTGACGCCGCTTCATCCGTGACTGCCGCAAATTGGTAACCCGTTTCCATAACCAGAGAGAGCTTTAAGGATTTCCATGCCGACTTCCAACGCACCGCGGCGTACGCTGCTGCTCACGGGCGCCAGCCGCGGCATCGGCCATGCCACCGGAATCCGCTTCTCCAGTGCCGGGTGGCGGGTCATCACCTGCTCGCGGCACGCCTTCCCGGAAGTCTGCCCGTGGGGCGCGGGACCGGAAGATCACATCCAGGTCGACCTTAGCGACCATGATGACACCACGCGCGCGATCGCGGAAATCCGCCGCAGGCTGGAAGGCGGACAACTGCATGCGCTGGTCAACAACGCCGCGATCTCTCCGAAGGCACCGGATGGCGGAAGGCTCGGCGCGATCGACACCGACATCGACATGTGGAGCCACGTGTTCAGGGTGAACTTCTTCGCGCCGATCATGATGGCGCGCGGGCTGATCCAGGAACTGAATGCCGCCAAGGGCTCGGTGGTCAACGTCACCTCGATCGCGGGCTCGCGCGTGCATCCATTTGCGGGCGCGGCCTATGCGACCTCGAAGGCGGCGCTGGCGGCTCTGACCCGGGAGATGGCGTCAGAATTTGGCCGGCTCGGCGTCCGCGTCAACTCGATCGCGCCCGGCGAGATCGACACCTCGATCCTGTCGCCCGGCACCGAGAAGATCGTCGACCAGCAGATTCCGATGCACCGTCTCGGCACGCCGGACGAAGTCGCCAAGATCATCTATGTGCTGTGCACCGAGACGAGTTCTTACGTCAACGGCGCCGAGATCCACATCAACGGCGGCCAGCACGTTTAAGAGCACGATAAGACCAAGCCGGTGAGATGCCGCAATGATGCTGCGCCTCTTCCCTTGTAGGAGAGGCCGGATTGCATCGAAAGATGCGATCCGGGTGAGGGGTTTGTCTCCGCGAGCGGATATCTCTTACCTTCCGTCCACCCTATGCGCGGATAGGTCCTCTCATCCGGCGCTTCGCGCGACCTTCTCCCACAAGGAAGAGGGGAAGCCGACAGGCTCCGATCAATCCGCGTAAAAGCGGCGCGTTGCTCCGGCGCTGGAGCAGTCGTCTTCATTCTCGCCGTCAAGCAGCGCCGCCCCGCAATGCCGGCAGACCCGCGCGGAAACTGTCCACGCCTTGCCGTTGGAATTGCGGCCCTGCTGATATCGCGAGAAATCGACGATGTTGAATCCGGGTATTATGATTTTCTCAACCATTGCTGTCCTCGCGGTGTGAGGCAGCGTTATTGCAGACAAGTTTCGCTCAAAAGTTCAGCGCAACGCTCAAATTTTACGGGAGAAATTGCGGCAGCTAAGGCAGGATTCTTGTCCAATATCGCCTGCCGGAAAGCCTATTCCATCCGCGTGCAGCCGGGCCAGCTTACAACCACTTTTTCCACTTAAAAAGAAAGTAGGGAAGCACGGCCGCGAACACCATGGCGATCAGGGCGAATTCATAGCCGTGTCGCCATTCCAGCTCGGGCATCACCCTGAAGTTCATGCCGTAGATCGAGGCGATCAGCGTCGGCGGCATCAACACCACCGCCATCACCGAGAACAGCTTGATGATGTTGTTCTGTTCGAGATTGACCACGCCGAGCATCGCATCCAGCACGAAGGTGATCTTGTTGGAGAGATAGGAGGCGTGATCGGTCAGCGAGGTGACGTCGCGCTGCATCGTCTTGAGCTGTTCGCGCATGTCCTTTGACCATTTGACGCCGTCGACGGCAGCGGCAACGAAGGTGACGACGCGGCCGATCGACACCAGGCTCTCGCGTACCTTCGAGGTAAGGTCGCCCTTGCGGCCGATCGCGATCAGGATGTCGGAATAGCGCTTGGCATGACCGGTGCGCGCCGCGCCCTCCGGCTCGAAAATCTCGTGGCTGATCGAATCCATCTCGGCGCCGGCGCGCTCCAGGATGTCGGCATTGCGGTCGATCACCGCATCGAGCAATTCCATCAGCACCATCTCGCCGGTGATGCCCTGCGGACAGGACCGCGCCAGCTTGTTCTCCACCAGCAGGAACGGCTTCGGCAGGTCATAGCGCACGGTAACCAGGCGGTGGCCGGCGAGGATGAAGGTCACGGCGGTGGTGCGCGGATTTTCCGTGTCGGACGAGCACATCAGCGTGGCCGTCATGTAGCGCGCGCCATTCTCGATATAGAGCCGGCTGGAGATCTCGATTTCCTGCATGTCTTCCCGCGTCGGCACCGCGATGCCGGCGAGCCGCTCCACTGCCCGGTCCTCTTCCGGCGTCGGCTTGACCAGATCGACCCATGCCGCATTTTCCGGCAACGATGCGAGGTCGACCGAAGCGGCCTTCTTCAGCGAGGCTTCGGAGGGGACGTACACCGACAGCATAAGGGCATCTCCAGAACTAAACGTCCTTCCCGGTTCTGATGAAATTAGGACCGGGTTTCATTTTTGTTTTGCTGCGTTTTCTTCGCTCGCTCGAAAACGCTTCCCGCAGCCACCCAGAAGGCGGTTGCTCGATTCTGGCAAGCGTTACCTGAGCTGGCCTCAACCGCCGGCCATGTTTAGATCGGTGCATTCACGGGAGTGTGACCACGATGCATCGCAGCTTGATTCCGTTGCTTGAAATTGCGCCAAAACCACAAAATATGCGGCAAAAAAGACACAGACATCGTCCCGCAGTGCGGGACCTCGATCTAAAGTCTGGCATCATGTTCGATTTAGACCATAATGCGGCCCAACGGAATCGTCGCGTTTAGGTCGCATTTTAGGCGACGCACACGCCAAACTTTCGATTGGAAATTCAGATGTCGTCGCTCAAGGTCGTATTTGGGATTCTGGCCGCGGGCCTGATGCTGTCGGGCTGCATGCAAGCCACCACCTATCAAGCGACCAATACGGCCGAATTCAAGCCGCGCGACAAGGAATTGCTCGCCAAGATCCGTTACACCAATGTTCCGATTCCGCAGCCGTTCCGCCGCGCCATCGTCGATTATCACCGCAAGGAAGAGCCCGGCTCGATCGTGGTCGATCAGGACAATCACTATCTCTATTACGTCCTCGATAACGGCAAGGCGATCCGCTACGGCATCACGGTCGGTGAAGAGGCGATGGCATGGTCCGGCGTCGCCAAGGTGGGCGCCATGACCGAATGGCCGGCCTGGCATCCGACCTCGGGCGAAATCGAGCGTCTCGGCGTGCCGAGCTACGTGCCGCCCGGACCGGACAATCCGATGGGCTCGCGGGCGATGTATCTCTATGCCAACGGCAAGGATACGCTGTTCCGCATCCACGGCACCAATCAGCCGGAATATATCGGCGCCTCGATTTCCTCCGGCTGCATCCGGATGACCAATGAAGACGTCATCGACCTCTATAACCGCGTGAAGATCGGTACCGTCGTGGTGGTGCTCGAACCGCACCATGGCGACTCGCCATTCAACTCCCGGATCGCGCTGCAGGGCGGCGGCGATACCGTGCAGTAAGCGGCCGGCCCACCTTCGCTCGAATTCAAAAGCGCCGGTTTATCCGGCGCTTTTTTGTTGGCCGCCTGTCCGCTGGTGGTTCGCGCGCTGAAGCGGCTTCGCCGGATTTGCCCGGGCCGCCCCGTGTCTGCCCCGGTTTGGCCTGATCCGGTCTGGCTTGATCCGGCTTGGCTCGATCCAGCTTGGCTCGATCCGGCTTGGCCTGATTTTGGCTGCCCTGATCCGGTGCGGTTTGGCCGGACGAAGCCGGACCGTGCTTCGCACCATTCGGCCTGGCGCCACCCGGTGTCACGGCCTCAGGGCTGGCCTCGGCTTGCCGCGGCGGCGCCCCGGTTGGCCGCTCCGCCGGCAATAGCGGCGCGATCTGCGGCATCGGGTCATAAACGTTCCACTCGCAGATCCGGTAATCGTTGTGGCGCTCCATCAAATCGAGGTGGATGTGCTGCTCGTGATAGCCGTCCGAGCCCGGCCCCAGCACCGTCGTGAACCGCGTGCAGGCCGAATGCAGCATATTCTCGCGCAGCTCGCGTGGCACGGCGGGATCGGTGAGGACGATGGACCGACCATTGGCGAGGCCAAAGCCGTGGACGTCGAGCGCGTTGGCATGGCCATGTTCGGAGAGCTTGGCGCCGGGAATGCCGTTGCGGCCGCGGCATTCATATGAATCGAGATTGTCGAGCGTGCTGATCTCGCTGCCAAGGCTCGACGCCAACGGGGCGATATCGGTGCGGACCCAGTTGGCGATTTCGGACGCCATCTTGCAGCGCAGGATCGCGGCGGGCTTCAACGTCACCCGCCGCTGGTCCGGCAGCACCACGGCCTCGAGCCGCACCAGGTCCTCGCCGCCGCAATCGCCGGGACCATGGATAGCGGGAATGCTGGGAGCGACAGCGATTTCATCCGTCAGCGCCTGCCGGCAGGCCGAGGGCTGCGGTGCCGGGGCCGGCGTTGCCTGCTCGGTGGTCTCCTTGGGCTGTTCGGGCGGCTCGGCACTCGGGGCAGGCTTCGGCTGGTTGGTCTTTGCGGATTCCGGGGGAGCCGGCTTGGCTGGCTGCTGAGCCGGGACAGAAGGCGGTTTCCCGGCTCCGCCTTTTTTCGGCGCATTCTCCGCGGTCCCTCGCGGCGAAGCGGCCGGCGCCTCGGCCGGGCGCGGCTTCGGCAACGGCACCGATCTCGCCTGGTGCTTGACGCGGCGATGCTTCGGCCGGTGGATGCCGAACAGATCGCCCCACGGAAACAGCTCGATTCTCCTTGCCGCCGCAGGCTCAAACGGCGCGCAAAGCATCAGCAGCGCCGCGGCCGCGCTAACCATTGCCATTTCGCCGCGCCGCAGGGGGCGACAAGGCCATTTGCGGCCCGCTCTCTCCGCGCTAAGGTTCATGGCAATTCCGTGGTGAACCACGGCAGCCGATAACAAATCCGGAGGGAAGTTTCGTATGCGTGGTTTGATGCAAGATTGGCCTTTGCTGTGTCATCGCATTATCGAGCACGCCGCGACGTATCATGGAACGCAGGAGGTCGTGACTCGTTCAGTCGAAGGTCCGATTCATCGCACCAATTATGCTGCGATCCGCGATCGCGCCCTGAAAGTGTCGCAAAGCCTTGAGCGCAATGGCATCAGACTCGGCGACCGCGTCGCCACCATCGCCTGGAATACCGGGCGCCATCTCGAGGCCTGGTACGGCATCATGGGCATCGGGGCGATCTGCCACACCGTCAATCCGCGCCTGTTTCCTGACCAGATGGCCTGGATCATCAATCACGCCGAAGATCGCGTGGTGCTGACCGACCTCACCTTCGTGCCGGTCCTGGAGAAGATCGCGGGCAAGCTGCCGAGCGTGGAGCGCTATGTGGTGCTCACCGACGAGGCGCATATGCCGCAGACCACGCTCAAGAACGCGATCGCCTATGAGGAGTGGATCGGCAGATCCGACGGCGATTTCGCCTGGAAGACCTTCGACGAGAATACCGCGGCTGCGATGTGCTACACTTCGGGCACCACGGGCGATCCCAAGGGCGTGCTGTATTCGCACCGCTCCAACGTGCTGCATGCGCTGATGGCCAATGCCAAGGATGCGCTCGGCACCTCCGCCCGCGACACCATGCTGCCGGTGGTGCCGCTGTTCCATGCCAATAGCTGGGGCATCGCATTCTCGGCGCCCTCGATGGGCACCAAGCTGGTGATGCCCGGGCCGAAACTCGACGGCGCCTCGGTCTATGAATTGATGGATACCGAGAAGGTGACCTACACCGCCGGCGTGCCGACGGTGTGGTTGATGCTGCTCAACTACATGGCGGCCAACAATCTGAAGCTGCCTCATCTGAAGATGGTGGTATGCGGCGGCTCGGCGATGCCGCGTTCGATGATCAAGGCGTTTCTCGACATGGGTGTCGAAGTGCGCCATGCCTGGGGCATGACCGAGATGAGCCCGCTGGGCACGCTGGCGGCGCTGAAGCCGCCGTTCAACGAGGTCACCGGCGAGGAACGGCTCGATGTCCTGCAGATGCAGGGCTATGCGCCGTTCGGCGTGCAGATGAAGATCACCGACGACGCCGGCAACAAGCTGCCGTGGGACGGCAAGACCTTCGGCCGGCTCAAGGTCTCCGGTCCTGCGGTCGCAAAGGCCTATTTCCGGGTCGATACCAACATTCTCGACGACGAGGGCTATTTCGACACCGGCGACGTCGCCACCATCGACGAGCATGGCTATATGCGGATCACCGACCGCTCCAAGGACGTGATCAAGTCCGGCGGCGAATGGATCTCCTCGATCGACCTGGAAAACCTCGCGGTCGGACATCCCGCGGTTGCGGAAGCCGCCGTGATCGGCGTCCATCATCCCAAATGGGATGAGCGCCCGCTTTTGATCGTGCAGCTCAAGCAGGGCGAAGAGGCGACACGCGAGGACATCCTGAAATTCATGGACGGCAAGATCGCCAAATGGTGGATGCCCGACGACGTCGCCTTCGTCGAAGGCATTCCCCATACCGCGACCGGCAAGATCCTCAAGACCGCGCTGCGCGAACAGTTCAAGGACTATAGCTTTCCGAACGCGGCCGCATAGGAAGGCGCGAATTGGGAGTGGCGAATGAAAGTGGCGAGTGGCAAATAGGGAGTGGCGAGTAGGGAAGAAGCCTGGGCTCAGCCGCTACTCGCTACTCGCCATTCGCCCCCTTGAATTCGCCGCGACGCCGTGGTCTCAACGGACTGGATAGTCCGGCAAGGTTCCAACCTAACAGAACGACGGCGATGGCCCGCAGGTTTTACGCTCCCTACCAGAAGGAGCCCGTGTCCCGTCTCGCGTCCTGGGCGCGCAACCTCGCGGTATTTTCCGTTGTCGCGGTGCTGGTCTCGGTCCTCATCGTCCGCTTCGGCTTCCTCGAAGTGAAGCCGGCGCTGGCGACGTTCTTCGGCGCGCTCGGCTGCGCCGGACTTTCGATCCTGTTCGGCTTCGCCGCCTTTGCGGCGATCTGGCAGAACGGTTCGCGCGGCATGGGCCGCACCCTGGCCGCCTTCCTGATCGACGCGATGGTGCTGGCCTACCCGGCCTATCTGCTCTATCAATATCGCACGCTGCCGCACATCTACGACATCACCACCGACGCGGTCGATCCGCCGAGCTTCGACGCGCTGGCGCGCCTGCGCACCGGCGACGGCACCAACCCGGCCGCCTATGCCGGACTCTATTCCGCAGACCTGCAGCGGCAGGCCTATCCCGAGATCGAGCCGATCGATCTCGAAACCTCAGCGCTGCGCGCCTATCAGCTCACGCTACGGCTGGTGCAGCGGCGCAAATGGCTGATCATCGACGAACGGGCCCCGCAGCCGCCGCGCATGATCGGCCATATCGAGGCGGTGGCGCGAACTCCGATCATGGGTTTCCGCGAGGACGTTGCGATCCGCGTCTCGCCCGACGGCGAGGACTCCCGCGTCGATATCCGTTCCGCCTCCCGCTATTTCGACACTGATCTCGGCAGCAACGCAGCGCGGATCAGCAAGTTCTCCGACGACCTCTCCGCCGCCGTCGATGCCGATAATCTGAGGCCGGCGCGAAAACCGGAAGTGCCGCTGCCGCCGGCCAGGAAGAAGTGAGGGTGGCGAATGGCGAGTAGCGAGTGGGGAATGGCGAATAGAGAGTAGAAGACAGGCTTGCCGTCATTCCTGGGCGATGCGGAGCATGGAACCCGGAATGACGGCAAACGGCGAGGCCCCTTCCCTACTGCCATTCGCCACTCCCCATTCGCCGCTTTCAGCCCACCAGCCGATACCTGCCATCGATCACCGGATCGCCGTCGGTTGCGACCACGCCGCGCGCGACCAGATCCTCCAGATGCGCCAGCACGGAATAGCCGGCGGCTCGCGTCAGCCGCGGGTCGATGCCGATATAGATCGCGCGCACCATGGTCGGGATATCGGCCTCGCCCTTCGACAGCCGATGCAGGATCGAAGCCTCGCGCGCCTTGCGGTGCCGGATCAGGAAGCGGACATAGCGCGGCCCTTCCGGGATTTCCGGTCCATGGCCGGAGAAATAAAGATCCTCGTCGCGCTGCGCCAATCGCTCGAGCGAGGCCATGTAGTCGCTCATCGAGCCGTCCGGCGGCGCCACGATCGAGGTCGACCAGCCCATGACGTGATCGCCGACGAAATTGATCTTCCGCTCGCGCCAGGCAAAGGCGAGATGGTTGGCGGTATGGCCGGGGGTCGCCACCGCCTCCAGCGCCCAGCCATCGCCTTCGATGGTCTCGCCGTCGCGCACCCTGATGTCGGGATTGAAGTCGCGGTCGGCGCCGGATTCCGGATTATGCTTTTCGCTTTCATAGCGAGGCCGCGAGGCCCGGTGCGGCCCCTCGGCATAGACCGGCGCACCGGTCGCAGCCTTGATCCGCCCGGTATTGACGGAATGGTCGAGGTGGGTGTGGGTGACCACGATATGGGTCACGGTCTCGCCGCTGACGGCATCGAGCAGCGCCTTCGCATGCGCCTCATTGTCGGGGCCGGGATCGATGATCGCGACCTTGCCCTTGCCGACGATGTAACTCACGGTGCCGGTGAAGGTGAACGGGCTGGGGTTGTTGCAGAGGATGCGCCGCACGCCGGGACGGACTTCCTCAACCACGCCGGGCTTCAGCGGAAAGTCGCGGTTGAACGGGACGTCGTCATTGTCGGCCATATCGGTCACTCGCGATTTCCCAGTCAAGCAAAGACGTGGATGGCCGGGACAAGCCCGGCCATGACGATGATGAGACAAATTGAGAACCGCCACACGCTCCTTCGCGCTCTCACGAAAACGCCTGGATCCCGGTGATGGCGCGGCCGAGGATCAGGGCGTGAACATCGTGGGCGCCTTCATAGGTGTTCACGGTTTCCAAATTCGCGGTGTGGCGCATCACGTGATACTCGATCTGGATGCCGTTGCCGCCATGCATGTCGCGGGCGGTGCGTGCGATGTCGAGCGCCTTGCCGCAATTATTGCGCTTGACGATCGAGATCATCTCCGGCGCCATCTTGCCTTCATCCATCAGGCGGCCGACGCGGAGCGAAGCCTGCAGGCCCAGCGCGATCTCGGTCTCCATGTCGGCGAGCTTCTTCTGCACCAGCTGGGTCGCCGCCAGCGGCCGGCCGAACTGCTTGCGGTCCAGCGTATATTGCCGCGCACGATGCATGCAGTCCTCGGCGGCGCCCATCGCGCCCCAGGAGATGCCGTAGCGGGCGCGGTTGAGGCAGCCGAACGGTCCCTTCAGGCCGGATACGTTGGGCAGCAGCGCGCTTTCCGGAACCTCGACGCCGTCCATCACGACCTCGCCGGTGATCGAGGCGCGCAGCGACAGCTTGCCGCCGATCTTGGGAGCTGACAGGCCCTTCATGCCCTTTTCCAGGATGAAGCCGCGGATCTGGTTGTCATGCGCGGCGGATTTCGCCCACACCACGAACACGTCGGCGATCGGCGCGTTGGAAATCCACATCTTGGAACCGGTCAGCCGGTAACCATCGGAAGTCTTCTCGGCACGGGTCTTCATTCCACCGGGATCGGAGCCGGCATCCGGCTCGGTCAGGCCGAAACAGCCGACCCATTCGCCGGTGGCGAGCTTGGGCAGGTATTTCTTGCGCTGGGTTTCGTCGCCATAGGCATAGATCGGATACATCACCAGCGACGACTGCACGGAGTTCATCGAGCGGTAGCCGGAATCGACCCGCTCGATCTCGCGCGCGACCAGGCCATAGGCGACATAGCTGGCGTTGGCGCAGCCATATTCTTCCGGCAGCGTCACGCCGATCAGGCCGAGCTCGCCCATCTCGTTAAAGATTTCACGATCGGTCTTCTCTTCGAGATAGGCCTTGATGACGCGCGGCAACAGCTTGTCCTGCGCATAGGCGCGCGCGGTATCGCGGATCATGCGCTCATCTTCGGTCAGTTGCTCGTCGAGCAGGAACGGATCGTCCCACTGGAAACCCGCCGCTGCCGGCTTGTCCTTGCTCTGGGGGCGCACGCTCATGACAAATCCTTTCGCATCATCCTTTACGGAGCTACCTGCTAAATTAAAGCGCTATCGACGGAAGCGCAATCGGGTGGCCATCATTCCCGGCCCTCGCATTCATCGCGGGCCTTGACAATGATCTAACAGTCGAAACGTTCGTTGCCGACGATCTCGATGCCGAAACCGGACAATCCCTTGTAGTCGTGCACCGACGAGGTGAGATTGACGATCGAGGTCACGCCGAGATCACGCAGGATCTGCGCGCCGACGCCGACCTCGCGCCATTTCCTGTTGCGGTCGGCTTCAGCGGTCTGCGGTCCTACCGGCTCGACCGGAACACCGGCGGCGCCGTCACGCAAATACACAAGCACGCCGCGGCCGGCCTTCTTGAAATGCTGCAGAACGATCTGCATCCGCTCCGGACCGCTGAACAGGTCCTTGACGATGTTCGGCTTGTGCAGACGGGTCAGCACCTTCTTGCCGTCGCCGATGCCGTTATAGACGAACGCGGCATGCGCGATCTCGTCGAACGGCGAGCGGTAGGCATAGCCCTGCAAGGGGCCGATCGGGCTGTCGGTAGTGAAGGTGGCGACCCGCTCGATCAGCTTCTCGCGCGCCTGACGATAGGCGATCATGTCGGCGATGGTGACGTGCTTGAGCTTATGGGCAGCGGCGAACCGCGCCACCTGCTCGCCCTTCATCACCGAACCGTCGTCGTTCATCAATTCGCTGATGACGCCGACGGGCGGCAGGCCGCTGAGCTTGCAGAGATCGACCGCGGCCTCGGTATGGCCGGAACGCAGCAGCACGCCGCCGTCGCGCGCGATCAGCGGGAAGATGTGGCCGGGACGGGCAAAGTCGGCGGCGCCGACATTCGGATTGGCCAGCGCCCGGCAGCAGGAAGCACGCTCATCCGCGGAGATGCCGGTGCCGCCATCGGGCTTGTAGTCGATCGACACCGTAAAGGCGGTGGTGTGGCTGGAGTCGTTATGCGACACCATCGGATCGAGCCGCAGCCGCCGTGCATCATCGGTGGTGATCGGCGCACAGACGATGCCGGAGGTGTGGCGGATGATGAATGCCATCTTCTCGGCGGTGCACAGCGAGGCGGCGACGATCAGATCGCCCTCGCCTTCGCGGTCGTCGTCATCGGTCACCACGACGATCTCGCCGCGGGCAAAAGCGTTCAATACTTCCTGGATCGGGTCGGCCATTTGATATCTCGTGTGATCGGGGACCATTAGCCGGACTCCGCAGCCGGCGCCAGTATGATTACGCAAGGCAGCGCGGCGATGCGAACGGCCGTCATCAGGCGACAAGCGCTCCAGACTTGTCTAAGATCGCCGCCAACAAAAACAAGGGAGACGCCTTTTCATGCCCTCGGCAGCTTTCGATTTTGCACCTCTGCTTCCCGCAGGACTGCCCGCCCCCGCAGCAAAATGGACGGGACTGGCGAAATACAGCTTTGTCGGCGGCAACAACGACCCCGACCAGGTCCCGGTCGAAGGCCTGATCGAGGCCGTCAATGCCGTGCTCAAGCGCGAGGGCCGGACGCTCGCCACCTATGGGCTTGCCAGCGGGCCGCAGGGCTACCGGCCGCTGCGCGATTTCATCGCGGCCAAGCTGATGCGCGATGCCGGCATCGCCTGCACCGCCGAGGACATCCTGATTGTCTCCGGCTCGCTGCAGGCGCTGGACCTCGTTAACCATTCACTGCTGGCGCGCGGCGATACCGTTATCATCGAACAGGAGACCTACCAGGGCTCGCTCAATCGCCTGACCCGGCTCGGCGTCAACGCCGTTGGCATTCCACTGGACCAGGACGGCATGCGGATGGATGCGCTGGCCTCGGCGCTGTCGGAGCTCAAGGGCCGCGGCATCACGCCGAAATATATCTATACCATCCCGACGGTGTAGAACCCGACCGGCACCATCATGCCCGAAGCCCGCCGCGCCGAGCTGTTGAAGCTGGCGCAGCAATATGGCGTGCCGGTCTTCGAGGACGACTGCTATGCCGACCTGATCTGGGACGGCAAGCGGCCGCCGGCGATCCATGCCATGAGCAGGACGGGCAATGTGATCCACATCGGTTCATTCTCCAAATCGATCGCACCGGCGCTGCGGGTCGGCTATATCGTCGCGCCCTGGGAAATGCTGTCGCGGATGCTGGCGCTGAAGACCGATGCCGGCTCCGGTGCGCTGGAGCAGATGGTACTCGCCGAATATTGCACGCCGCATTTCGCCACCCACGTGCCGAAGCTGACGCGCGGCTTGCGCGCCAAGCTCGATACGCTGATGGAAGCGCTGAACGAGCAGTTCGGCACCGCGGCCGAATTTTCCGATCCCAAGGGCGGCATCTTCCTGTGGGTGAAGCTGCCCGACCAGGTCGATACGCTAAAGCTCTATCAAGCCGCGCTTGCCGCCGGTGTCGCCATCAACCCGGGGCCGGAATGGTCGACCAACAAACCCTATGCCGGCAGCCGGCTCCGCCTCTGCTTTGCCAGCCCCTCGCACCAGCAGATCCGCGAGGGCATTGCCATACTCGCCGACGTGTGCCGCCACGAGTTCGGCGTACCGAGGCGCATTGCCAATGTGGAGAAGCGGGCGTAGAGCCCTCTTCACGCGAACCGAGGACCCATCCCGGACCAGGTCCAGACAGGTTTCGCTCGAAGGCGCCAAAGTTCCACGCTCGATTTGCCCGCCGGACGCGACGACACATAGCCGTCGCCGACCTCCGCAAAGATACCCGACTTCATCGCAGCATCTGAAGGGACGAAGAGCCCGAACGGGAGACATGCATGACGATCCTCCGAACCGCCATTGCCGCGCTCTGCCTGCTGACGTCGAGCGCCGCGCTTGCCGAAGATCCCCTGCCCCGCGCCAAACCGGAAGATGTCGGCATGTCGTCGGAACGGCTGGCCCGGATCGGCACCACGCTGAACGCCGACATCGAAGCCGGACGTATTCCGGGCGCCGTCATCGCCATCGCGCGGCATGGCAAGCTGGTGATGTTCGATGCCTATGGCTGGCGCGACAAGGCCGCCAACATCCCGATGACGACAGATACGATCTTCGACATCGCCTCGATGACCAAGCCGATGACGACGGTCGGCCTGCTGATGCTCTACGAGCAGGGCAAGGTTCTGATCGACGATCCCCTGAGCAAATATTTTCCGAAATTCGCCAACATGCGTGTCGCCGCGCGCGATGCCAATGGCGAACCGACCACCGATACCGTGCCGGCCAATCGCCGGATCACGATCCAGGACCTGTTGCGGCACACTTCCGGCCTGATCTATGGCGGCCGCGGCACCACGTTGGTGCACAAGATGTATCCCGCCGGCAGCGCCGCCGCCGCTCAGGAGTATGACGGCACAGCCTTCCTCGACAAATTGTCATCGGCGACGCTGCTCTATCAGCCGGCCACCGTGTGGGATTACGGCTTCGGGCTCGACATCACCGGCCTCCTGATCGAGAAGATCACCAACCAGACGCTCGGGCAGTATCTGCAGGCCAATCTGTTTGCGCCGCTCGGCATGACCGACACCGGATTCTCGATTTCCGCCGACAAGGCGGCGCGCTACGCCAGGCCGTTGCCGATCGATCCGGAAACCGGCAAGCCGCAAGCGCGCAGCCCGGAACTGACGCATCCGCTCAAATTCGAATGCGGCGGCGGCTGTGCCGCCTCCACGGCGACCGACTATCTGCGCTTTGCGATGATGCTGATGAATCACGGCCGCGCCGGCGAGACGCAACTGCTCGGCCGCAAGACCGTCGATTACATGCTGTCCGACCAGCTAGGCCCCAACATCAAGAATCTGATCGGCAATGCCGACCCCACCCGTGCCGATTACGGCTTTGGTCTTGGCCTTGCGGTGCGCACGACGCCCGGCGTGGTACGGATGATGGGATCGGTTGGACAATTCTCCTGGCCCGGTGCCAGCGGCACCGATTGGTGGGTCGACCCGAAGGAAGAGCTCGCGGTAGTCTATCTCTCGGCGGCGCCAGGCCCCCTGCGCTGGCACTATCGCCAGCTCATCAATGCGCTGGTGTATCAGGCCATCATCGAATGATGCGCAGGATTAACTTTTTTCGCTCACATGCATCGAAGCTGAACGGATGTTCAGAATTCTCTGTCCTTGTCAGCGGGAACGCGGCGAGCCCCATGACGTTAGATCTCCGTTCATGTGAGGAGGAGAACACAATGAAGAAATTTGCTTGCGTCATTGCCGCGCTCGCTGCGATCGCCGTTGCGGCGCCTTCGATTGCGAGCGCCGAAACCATTGTCGTAAAGCACGGCCATGGCTGGCATCATCACTTCCATCCGCATCACGACCGGGTCGTGGTCGTGAAGCATCGTCACTACTAAACGTAACGCGCTGCGCGATGAAATGGCCCCATACAGGGGCCATTTCGTTTATCCGTTTCAGCCCGGTATCTCTTTAATCCGGATATCTTTAGTCCCAGGCCGGTGCGAAGGCGGGCCTGACGAAGCGCTGGTCCTTGGGAAGCGCCGCGATCGCCTTGCGGTCCTCGTCGTCGAGCTTCACATCGAGGGCGCCAAGATTGGCCTTTTGACTTTCCGCGCGCGAGGCTTTCGGAATCGCCGCAACGCCGTCCTGATCGAGCAGCCATTTCAGCGCGACCTGAGCTGCGCTCGCATTGTGCTTGCGACCGATCGCGGCCAGCGTCTCGTTGTCCGCAGCGCGCCCCTGGGCGAGCGGACAATAGGCCACCAGCGGGATCGACTTCGCGGTGAGATAATCGTGCACTTTGCTCTGATCCAGCATCACATGATATTCGATCTGGTTGCAGGCGACCGGCGCCTTGATCTCCTCGACCACTTTCTTGAGCAGCGCCACCGTGAAATTGGCAACGCCAATGGCGCGGGTGCGGCCCTCTTCCTTGAGTTTCATCAGGGTCTCGAACACCGCCGGCAGGTTCATGTCCTTCGAGGGCCAATGCACCAGGTAAAGATCGACATGGTCGAGCTTGAGCTTGCTCAGGCTGGTGTCGAAGGCGCGGCGGATGGCGTCGGGGGCGAGATTTTCGTGCCAGACCTTGGTGGTGACATGCAGCTGGTTGCGCGGCACGCCGGACGAGGCGATCGCCGGACCGATGGCTTCCTCATTGGCATACATCTCGGCGGTGTCGATGTGCCGGTAACCCAGCGCCAGCGCGCTTTCCACCGCTGCCCGGCAGACATCGCCCTGCATGCGAAAGGTGCCGAGCCCAAGCCGCGGCATCTTGATGCCCTGCGTTTGCAGATAATCCATGATCACTCCTGAAAGAAGAAAGGCTTCGGATGAGAGCGCGCGAACGGCGTTTGATCTTCAACGCTGGCTTCCTGGCCTCATCCTTCGAGACGCCTGCTATCGCAAGCTGCTCGGGATGAGGGGCAAGCCGGTTGCAACGCGACAAACATAGCGTGCATGCCGGCTTAAGTCCAAATCAAGAGCGTGTTGAGACGGCGGCCGTTACTGCTGCCAATTGCAGATGCCGCCCGACCTGCAGGGCCAGACCTGAATGCGCGTGTCCATGGCTTCGGCATCGAGCGGATTGGAGCGCCGGTGCGCCAGCCGGGTCCGTGCTGCCGGACGTGGCTTGCCGGGACGGCGATGGTCCACGATCCTGGTCTGCGCAATCCGGGTTTTGGGAACACTGACATGGGCAGCGACCTTCCGCGGCGGCAATGGCTGCACCGCGGCGACCGGAGCCGAGTTGCCGGATTTGGCCTCGATCCGTACCGGGGCGAATTGCGTTTCCGGCCCGAGCGGCTTGGGTGAAAGCACTGCCTTTGAAAGGTCCAGGTGAAGGAATTCATCAGGCTTGTACTGGTCCGCGAACGCCCCGCCGCTCCACGAAAGCAGCACGGCGCCGGCAAGCAGGCTCACAACATTTTTCGGGACCATCTTCGGGCCTCCCAAAATCGCAAGAACTTAACGTTGCATATCTAGGCGACATGCAACGCGATTCCAGCCGATGCCGCCGGCAAAGTTACCGTGCATTTTACGCAAGCCTTTAACCGCCGGTGGCGAAGCCCGGATAGAGCGTCATGCCGCCATCGACGAAGATCGTGGTTCCGACCACGTAGTCGGAGTAATCCGACGCCAGCCAGACCGCGGCGCGCGCGATATCCTCGGGTTCGCCGATCCGGCCATAGGGCACCAGCGTCATCAATTCCGCATAGGCCTCCTTGGTCTGCCAGGCCGCCGTATTGATCGGGGTCCGGATCGCACCGGGCGCGATCGCATTGACGCGGATGCGTTGCGGCGCGAGTTCCTGCGCCATGCTTTCCATCAGCAGCTTGATGCCGCCTTTCGACGCCGCATAATTTGCATGCCCGCCCCATGGGATCTCCTGATGCACCGAGCTCATGCAGATGATCTTGCCGGCGGCGCAGGATACCGAGGGCACCACGCCGCGGCGCAGGAATTCCCGCACCGCCTCGCGCCCGCACAGGAATTGCCCGGTCAGGTTCACGCCGATCACCTTGTTCCATTGCGCCAGGGTCATTTCGGGAAAGGCGGAATCCCGCTGCAGGCCGGCATTATTGACGAGAATGTCGATGGTGCCGAACTCCTGCATCATCTTCTTGAACATCGCGCCGACTTCCTCCTCGGAGGAAACATCGGCCTTATGCGCATAAGCCCTGACGCCGGAACTCCTGATCTGCTCCACCACCATGGCCGCAGCCGCGTCATCATCGACGTAATTGACGACCACGTCGGCGCCGGCCTGCCCCAAAGCGATCGCGACCGCCTTGCCGATGCCCGAATTGGCGCCGGTCACCAGCGCCTTCTGGCCGGTGAGCAGCTTGTGCATCGTGACCGGCGGCGCCGTCGTCTCCTGGGCCGAGGGGGTGGTCGCATTCATGGCAAAGCCTCCGATTTCGGTAATGTCATGGCCGGAAAGCTATCGGCTCCGCACAAGCGTAGAAGGAAAAAGAGGTAGAAAGAAAGCGTGTCGAAAATAAAGGAAAGGCCGGACGTGGGGCCCGGCCTTTCTGTTCCTGTTCGGCTAAAGGCCGAGCGGGCTCATCCCTCCTTGGTCAGGGGAACCGCCACGAACCTGGTCGCGTCCGAGGTCTTCACCTGCATCAGGACATCGTGCTTGCCGCTTTCCTTGGCGGCATTCAGCGCCGACCGCACGTCGGAGACGTTGGAAACCGACTTGCCGCCGACGTTGAGGATCACGTCACCGGTCTGGAAGCCGCGCTCCGCGGCAGGACCATCCGGCTCGACGGCGGTAACCACGACACCCTTATCGCCAGCGCCTTCGACGTCGCCCGCAGGTGCAAGCCTCAGTCCAAGATGCGGCGTGCCGGCAAGCTTGTCCGAATGCTCGCTGCCGGCATTGGCCTGATGATCATTCGGCATTTCACCAAGCGCCACCGTGACCGTCTTGGTGCTGCCCTTGTGCAGCAGGTCGAGCTTCACCGAAGTTCCCGGCGCCATCATGCTGATATCGCGAGCAAGGTCGCGCGCGTCCTTGATGTCGGTACCGTTGACTGCGGTAATAACGTCGCCGGCTTCGATGCCGGCCTTGGCCGCCGGACTGCCGTCCTGCGGATTGTCGACCATTGCCCCCTTGGCCTGCTTCATGCCGAGGCTGTCAGCGATGTCGGAGGTCACCGGCTGGACCTGAACACCGAGCCAGCCGCGGGTGACGTAGCCCTTGTCCTTGAGCTGGCCGACGACGAGCTTGGCCGTGGAGGCAGGAATATCGAAGCCGATGCCGACCGAGCCGCCCGATGGCGAGAAGATCGCGGTGTTGACGCCGATCACATTGCCGTTGCTGTCGAACGCCGGACCGCCGGAGTTGCCCTTGTTGATCGGCGCGTCGATCTGGACGTAATCATCATACGGGCCGGCGCCGATGTCGCGGCCGCGGGCCGAGACGATGCCGGCGGTCACCGTGCCGCCGAGGCCGAAGGGATTGCCGACCGCGACCACCCAATCGCCGACGCGCGGCGGCGCATCTGCAAATTTCACATAGGGGAAGTCCTTCTTGCCATCGACCTTGATCAGCGCAAGATCGGTCTTCTTGTCGGTGCCGATCACCTTGGCGGTGTAGATCGTGCCGTCATCGGTCGTCACCTGCACCGACTGCGCATGGTCGACCACATGATTGTTGGTCACGGCATAACCGTCAGGCGAAATGAAGAAGCCGGAGCCCTCGCCGGTAATCACCTCATGACGTTGCGGCATGCCGTCCGGAATGCGGAAGCCGAACTGCCTTGAGAACTGATCGAACGGATTATCGGACTGATCCGAATTGAAGCCTTCGTTCTGCACCATCGCGCCGTTCGGAGCGTCGATCTTCACGCGTACCGAAATCACCGCCGGCTTGACCTTGGCAACGAGGTCGGCAAAGCCCGGGATGTTTTGCGCCGGCTCGGCCGCATGCGCTGCAGATGCCAGCGTCGGGATATTGAATGGAAGATAGCCGTTCGGACCGGCGGCAAGGACCGCGATGCCGAGCCCGGCGACGGAGGCGAGCAGTGCAAGCCGGCGCGGCCGCAGGATTCGGCGTGGCGCCCGATAGGGAACATCGGATTGATCGATCATGAAAACTTCTCCAGTGTTGTGCAGGATAAATCCCGGCATCCAACATGGCGAAGCCACATTACGTGGTCCTGTTCGGCTGATTAATCTTTCGCAAGAACTATGCGGCGAACCACCGCACGCTTTCGTCTAAAGCGCATGAACGATCTTTAACGGAACCAAATTTAGTTGAGTAATTTTCCAGATAGGGGCGGCTCATCAGGAGAACCGCCATGAAGCTTCCACTCATCGCCGTCGCCAGCGCAGCAATGCTCGTATCAGGAGCCGGCGCTGCGTTCGCGGCGAACCAGCACGCGATGTCGAACCATCCGGCCGCCATGCAGACGGCGAAAGATACGCTCGCCCTGACCGCCGCGCAGAAGCGAATCGCATGGCGCGACATCAGCAAGCAGGCCACGAGCGAGCCCGCGCCCTCGAACTTTACCGCAACGATCGGTGCGACCGTGCCGGACAATCTCCCGATCCAGCCGATGCCCGTCCATGTCGCCGCAAGAGTGTCGGCCCTGAAGCCGTATGATTATGCGCTGCTGCCGAAACAGCTGCTGATCGTCAATCCGAGCGACAAGAAGGTGGTCAACGTGATCAAGCATCGCGCCTGACCGGATAAACTCAACCGGGCCTGCGGCAGGATCGCGCTATCCCGCCGCAGGCCGCAAAGAGGAGGATGCTCGCATGAAATTACGCCGTATCGCAGCCCTCGATTGCTACACTGGCGCGTTCGGGCTTTTCCTGTTGGTTTCGCCCTGGCTGTTCGCCTATGTCAGCGAGCAGGCGCGCCTGGACATCTGGAGCTCGGGCGCTGCGATCGCAGCGATCTCGATCGCGGCAATCGTCGCCTTCTCTGACTGGGAAGAATGGATCAATGTGCTCCTCGGTCTCTGGCTGATCGCCTCGCCATGGATCCTGGGATTTGCCCATACGCGGGCCATGCATGTCACCATCTTCATCGGCGTCCTGGTCTCGTTCTTTGCCGCCCTTGAATTGTGGCTGGTGCATTTCGAGCCTGGTTACGGGCCACCAAAGCAGCCCGAGAACGACACGGCATCGCCGGGCCACGCCGCCCCGATCCATCATCATTGACGATGCATCCTGGCCGAACCGGCCGGGCCGTCTCGGGGAACCGGGCGCCCGGCTGACAAAAATTTGACTCCAGAACCGAACGATCCCGGGCGTCTGCGAGTTGGGGTGACACTTGATTTAATTTGTTCCCACGAGCCCCGGGCTGTCATGATCAACACAGCGGTCGTCCGAATTGTTGACCTCTGCGCCCGCCAGCGCTGGCAGGTCATCATTGTGGGCACGCTGGTGATGTTGGGCGCGGCCTTGTTTGCGGCCAGGCATTTCTCCGTCAACACCGACATCGAAAGCCTGATTGCGGATCTGCCGTGGCACAAACGCCAGATCGAACTGACCAAGGCGTTTCCGCAGAAGGCAATCTCGGCCGTCGTCAAGGCCCCGACCACGGAGAACGCCGAACTCGCCACCAACGAATTGTCGCAGGCGCTTGGCAGGAACACCGCGCTTTTCCCTGTCGTGACCCAGCCCGAAAGCGGCGATTTCTTCGAACGCGACGGCATGCTGTTCGCATCCCCTGATGAGGTCAAGCAAACCGTCGAGGGACTGGCTGCCGCCCGGCCAATGCTCCAACAGCTCGCCGGCGATCCCAGCCTGCGCGGCGTCATGAAAGCGCTGACATTCGGCGCCGAAAGCGCGCGGGCCGGCAGGATCAAGCTCGAGCAGCTGGCGTGGCCGCTGACGCTTGCGCAGAGAACGCTGGGCGACGTGCTGGCGGGAAAGCCGGCTTCGTTCTCCTGGCGAGAGCTTCTGCAAGGTAAGCCGTTGCCGGCGAGCCAATTGCGGCACTTCATCGAAATCCAGCCCAAGCTCGATTTCCGGGCGTTGCAGCCCGGGCAGGCCGCAACCGACGGGATTCGGCATGCGGCATCCGAGCTCGACCTGCACAATAAATATGGCGCCACCGTCGAGTTGACCGGCCAGGTGCCGATGAATGACGACCAGTTCTCGGTGATCCGCCACAGTGCCGTGCGCGACACGCTCACCGCCTTGTTCGGCGTGCTGATCGTGCTGTGGCTGGCCTTGCGTTCGTGGAAGATCATCGCCGCGGTGTTCTTCAGCCTGATGGTCGGGCTTGCGGTGACCGCCGCGCTCGGGCTTGCGATGGTCGGCTCGTTCAACCTGATCTCGATTGCGTTCTTCGTGCTGTTCGTCGGGCTGGGCGTCGATTTCGGCATCCAGTTCAGCGTGCGCTATCGCAGCGAACGGCTCGATCACCCCGACTTGCGGGAGGCGCTGCGCAGTGCGGCACGGAAAGCAGGCAAGCCGCTGGCGCTGGCGGCGATGGCGACCGCGGTGGGTTTCTTCGCCTTCCTGCCGACCAATTATCGCGGGCTGTCGGAACTCGGCCTGATCGCCGGCTGCGGCATGCTGATCGCATTCGCCTGCAGCATCACCTTGGTGCCGGCCATGCTGACGGTGCTCAATCCGCCCGGCGAAACCGCGCCGATCGGCTTCAAGCGCCTCGCACCGGTGGATGATTTTCTGCAGCGGCACCGCATCGCGGTAATCGTCGGCACCCTCCTGGTGGTGGTGGCCGGCACGCCGCTGTTGCTGCGGCTGCCGTTCGACTTCAACCCGGTCAATCTGCAGAGCCCGACCTCGCCTTCGGTGGTGACCTATCGTCAGTTGCAGAGCGATCCGGAGACCAGCGGCAATGATGCCGAAGTACTGGCGCCGTCGCTCGAGCAGGCCGATGCGATCGCCAAGCGCCTTGCCGCGCTGCCCGAGGTTTCGCGCGTACTGACGCTGAGCAATTTCGTCCCCGGCGATCAGGACCAGAAAATCGCCGCGTTGAAAAATGCCTCGCGGAGCTTGAATGCCGTCCTCAATCCACCGAGAACAGCGCCCGCGCCGAGCGATCAGGACAATGTCGCGGCGATCCAGGGAGCGGCCGACGCCCTCGCCAAAGCGGCGGGCGACCAGAAGGGCGAGACCGCCGATGCCGCGCGCAACGTCGCGGCGCAGCTGAAGCAGCTTGCCAGCGCCAATGCCGAGATGCGCGGCAGGGCGGAAGCGGCGCTGGTGCCGCCGCTGAAATTCGATCTCGACCAGCTGCGCAAGAGCCTTGCGCCGGAGGCCATCACGATCAAGACGCTGCCGCCGAATCTGGTGCGCGACTGGATGCTGCCGGATGGCAGGGCCCGGGTCCAGGCGTTGCCCAAGGGCGATCCCAACGACACCGACGTGCTGCGGAGATTCGCCACCGCCGTGCTGCGCGTCGAACCGAACGCGACCGGAGCCGCGGTCAGCTATTACGAGTCGGGACGGACCGTCACCAACGCCTTCATCGAAGCCGGCATCCTGGCGCTGATCGCGATTGCGCTATTGCTGCTCGTCGCGCTCAGGCGCGTGACCGATATGCTGCTGACGCTGTTTCCGCTGATCCTGGCCGGTGTCGTGACGCTCCAGCTGTGCGTGCTCATCGGGCTGCCGCTCAATTTCGCCAACATCATCGCGCTGCCGCTGTTGCTCGGGGTCGGCGTCGCCTTCAAGGTCTATTACATCATGGCCTGGCGCGCCGGAAAAACCGGACTGTTGCAGTCGACGCTGACGCGCGCGGTGGTGTTCAGCGCCATGACCAATGCGATCGCGTTCGGCAGCATGTGGGCCTCGAATTATCCGGGCATGTCGAGCATGGGCAAATTGATGGCGCTGTCGCTGCTGTGCACGATGGCCGCTGCGGTGCTGTTCCAGCCGGTGCTGATGGGACGTCCACGCCAGATCGAGGTCCCCCCGGAGCATCCGCCCCTGCGGCAGGCCGCCGAATAGGTTTTCCCTTTCACCAAAGCCGCGTCCTGATGGAATCAGAACCGGGCTTTGGTTTTGTTTTTCCGCACGCAAACCGGTGCCCGCTTCGCTCGAAGGCGCTATAACGCGGCCCTTCGGGTTCGGATCATGCTTTGAGAGCTGCGGTGCCAGGTTCATTCTCCCGGCGGCATTTTGCCAAACTGGCCGGTCTTTCGTCGTTTGGCTTGTCGTTCGGCTTGGCGGCCGGACGGGAAAAGCCCGCCACCCCCGGCAAAGCCGGCCCCACCGCCGCCAATGCCCCTGCCCGCTTTCCCGACGGCTTTCTGTGGGGCACGGCGACGTCCGCCTACCAGATCGAAGGCGCCGTCCAGGAAGACGGCCGCGGACCGTCGATCTGGGACACATTCAGCCACACGCCGGGAAAGATCGCCGATGGCAGCAATGCCGACCGCGCCAATGATCATTATCACCGCTACAAGGAAGATGTCGGCCTGATCAGGCAGCTCGGCGTGAAGGCCTACCGGTTTTCGATCGCCTGGCCGCGGGTGTTTCCGGAAGGCACCGGCAGGCCGAATCCCAAGGGCCTCGACTTCTACGACCGGCTGCTCGACGAGCTGTTGGCAAATGACATCGAGCCGTTCGCAACGCTTTACCATTGGGACCTGCCGCAGCCGCTGCAGGACCGGTTCGGCGGCTGGCAATCCACCGACACTGCGAAAGCGTTCGCCGATTACACCGGTTATGTGGCACAGCATCTGAGCGACCGCATCAGATCGTTCTTCACGTTCAACGAGGTCGGGCGTTTCGTGGATTTCGGCTATGGCTACGGAATCGACGCGCCGGGCCTGAAGCTGCCGAGATCGGTGCTGAACCAGATCCACCACAACGTCGCCCTCGCGCATGGGCTTTCGGTGCAGGCGATCCGGTCCAGCGGCCGCGCCGGCACCCGGGTCGGCACCGCCGAGAACATCGCCGCCTGCCTGCCGGCAATCGATACCCCGGAGAACATCCGCGCCGCCGAGATCGCCACGCGCGAATTGAACGCGGGCTTTCTCAACGTGATCCTTACCGGCGAATATACCGAGGCGTTTCTCGCCTATGCCGGCAAGGACGCCCCGAAATACACCGCCGAAGAATTGAAGATCATCGGCTCACCGGTCGATTTCGTCGGCCTCAATATCTACTCGCCGCAATCCTACGTGGTCGCAACCGACAAGGCGCCGGGCTTCGACGTGCTGCCGATTCCCGCCTCGTTCCCGCACATGCTGTCGGACTGGCTCAGGATCGGGCCGGAGACGGCCTATTGGGTGCCGAAGCTGGCGGCGAAGGTCTGGAATCCCTCCACCATCTACATCACCGAGAACGGCACCTCCTCGACCGACAAGCCGGCCCCCGACGGCAAGGTCTACGACCTCGACCGCATCATGTATTTGCGCAACTACCTGATGCAGCTGCAGCGAGCGACCGCCGAAGGCGTGCCGGTGCGCGGCTATTTCCTCTGGAGCCTGATGGATAATTTCGAATGGATCTTCGGCTTCGAGCAGCGCTTCGGCCTCTACCGGGTGGACTTCGACACACTCGCCCGCACGCCCAAGCTCAGTGTGCAGTTCTATCGTGACGTCGTCGCCCGCAACGCAATCGGGGCCTGAGCGGGACGATTCACCTCCGGTAATTATCCCCGGAAAACCTCCGCAACCTGTTGAAAATACCGATTTACAGCCATGGAACCCAGGTGCTAAGGGGGTTTTGAGGCTGTCATAAATATGTTGCACGTTGGAAAGATTTATAGGCTTAAATTTCCCGGCATTGCTGCCCGGGTAATCAAGCCACCCCCGGGGCAAGCATCTCCCAGCTTCCCCTATCTCATCGAAAGCCTGTTCCTGAAAAGCCGTTGGTATGTCAATGCCAAGGGTGAACCGGCCTATCCCGATGCACCCCAGCTGATCCTGCCGCCGGTGCGCCGCAAGGCTTCGGTTTCGGCAGCCTACCAAAAATGCGCTGAGCGGTCGCGCTAGGAGCATTTCGCGGCGAAAGCCTGCCCGGACCTGCTTCGGGGGCGGATACCGGCTGGCGTGAGGAATGCGTCAGACGAAAGCTGGAGCAACGCCTCCAGCGGCCATATTCAAGCGTGCTGACGCGCCCCTTCGGAGGGGTGGGCAGAAAAGTCAGTCCTGTCATTATGCCCGCGCGGGTGGGTCCGATAACCGTCACGCTGGCGATTTCGGCGCTGGAGCGAAAACCCTCGCCATGTAGTTCGAGAGATCTTCTGCGATCTCTTCCTTCCGCGCCTCGCCGATACCGGCGAGCGCCTTGGCCAGATCCTTCTTGAACTCGATCTGCATGGCGCGCGCGATCTGAATGCGCTGCGCCTGCGGCGAGCCGGCGCCATGCATCGATTCCGTGAGATAGCCGACGGCGTTGCGCCCGAGCGTCATGTTTTCGATCAGGCGCAGGATGCGAATCCGATCCTCGGTCGGGATGTCCGCACGCCCCTTCAGGTATTTCTCGATGATCGGCCCGATCGTCTCGTGCCGTAATTCCTGCTCGGACGGCAAGGTCACCATCAATCCACCGGCGAGATCCTGGGCGAGACGGCCGATCTCGTAGGGGAAGCGGGTGACGTGATGCTTGCAGACATTGGCCAGCATCTCATCCGGCAGATAGACGCCCGATTCCATCGGAGCGCCCTGATAGCTCGCCGCAATGCCGGCGCCATAGATGGTCTCGTTGAGATGGGTCATCTCGACCAGCTTGTCGCGGACATGGGAGACACGCTCGACCCCGTTGTAATCGGCGACGGTGGCAGCCGCGCCGATCAGCACGTCGCCGACGCCGGTTTTGCAGACATAGCTTCGCCGGTGATAACAGGTGAAGCGTTCGACCAGGGTGGCGGCGGATTCGACTTCGCCGTCCATGAAGATGCGCTCAAACGGGATGAAGACGTTCTCGAACACGATCATCGCTTCCTGGCCGGAAAACTGCGCGTTGCCGGCATCGATGTCGCCGTCCTCGGCGCTGCGCGTATCGCAGGATTGCCGGCCATAGATGTAGGTGATGCCCTCGGCATCGACAGGCACGGCGCCGGCAATGGCGTAGTCCTTGTCGGCCGGCCCGAGCCGCATCGTCGGCATCACGATCAACCAATGCGAATTCAGGCATCCGGTCTGGTGCGCCTTGGCGCCGGTGATGTAGACGCCCTCCTCGGTGCGGCGCGCGACATGGACGAAAAGATCGGGGTCTGCCTGTTCCGAGGGCGCCTTGCCGCGATCACCCTTCACGTCGGTCATCGCGCCGCCGATCACGAGATTTTGCCGCTGGATGCCGGCCAGGAAATTCTTGAACCGGGCGTGATAGGCGGTGCCGTGCCTGCGATCGAGATCAAAGGTCACGGAATGAAGCGCATTGAGCGCATCCATGCCGACGCAGCGCTGGAAGCAGGTGCCGGTGAGCTGGCCGAGCCGCCGCTGCATCTTGTTCTGCATGACGAGGTCGGACGTGCTTTCCGCGATGTGCAGGAAGCGATTGACGCGCTCGCCCGTCAGCGGCGAGACCGCGGAAGCCAGCTCCGGATTGCGAACCGCGAGCTCATAGGTCTCCGCTACGGCATTGATCGACGGCCTGATGATCGGATGGTCGACCGGCTCGCCAACCCGTTCGCCCATCAGATAGACCTTGAGCTTGCGACCGCGCAGGCTCTCGACATAGTCGGCGCCCGAGCGGATCGGATTTCCAGGCATCGAGCCGCCGGCGATGCTGCTTGCAGCGATTTCCTGATCCATGCCGAACTCCTTCTTGACCTGCCCTGGTTCCTGTGAGCCGGGAAGTGCGGATCAAGCCTACCGAAGCTGGCCCTTCTTGGCCAGCGGACAGGTACTATCCCTCGGATCAGACCTGTCCGAATTCAGGAAATCGCGTGTAGCAAGTGGAACCTTCGCGGCATCCCACCCCGCTCACGCCGCGAACGAGCAGAGACCTTCTTTGCCCGTTCGCCTCGAACCTTGCTCGGACCTGGCGTTCAGCGCCGGCGCAGGAAGATAACGGCCTAAACCCGCGTCTTGCCCTGGCTGCTTTTCTCGGCGGCACGGCGCAGGGCCTCCGCAAGCGCCCCGCCGCTGCTCTCCCGCGGCTGCGGCTTGGCGCGCGAGGAAGTCTGCGCCGGATTTCGCGCAGTATCGCGAGAGGAGATTTCCTTCTTGCTGCCGGCTTCATCGTCGAGACGCAATGTCAGCGCGATACGCTTGCGGGCAACTTCGACGTCCAGCACCTTCACCTTGACGATGTCGCCGGGCTTCACGACCTCACGCGGATCTTTAATAAACGTCCTGGACATCGCCGAAATGTGCACGAGGCCGTCCTGATGCACGCCGATATCGACAAAGGCGCCGAACGCCGCAACATTGGTGACGGTGCCTTCGAGGACCATGCCGGGCTTGAGGTGCTTGATCTCCTCGACCCCTTCCTTGAACACCGCGGTCTTGAAGGCCGGACGCGGATCGCGGCCAGGCTTTTCCAGTTCGCGCAGAATATCCGTCACCGTCGGAAGCCCGAACGTCTCGTCGACAAAGGCCTGCGGTCTCAATTGACGAACCACCTCGGTATTACCGATCACCGCCTTGATGTCGCTCTTGGTCGCCGCCAGAATCCGCCGGACCACCGGATAGGCTTCCGGATGCACGCCGGAGGCATCGAGCGGATCCTCGCCGCCATTGATGCGCAGGAAGCCGGCGCATTGTTCGAACGCCTTGGCGCCCAGCCTCGGCACATCCTTGAGCGCCTTGCGTGATTTGAACGGCCCGTTGGCATCGCGGTGTTGCACGATCCCTTGCGCAAGGCCCGGGCCAATGCCCGACACCCGCGCCAGCAGCGGCGCGGATGCGGTATTGACATCGACGCCGACGGCATTGACGCAATCCTCAACGACCGCATCGAGCGAGCGTGCCAGATTGCCTTCGGCGAGATCATGCTGATACTGGCCGACACCGATCGCCTTGGGATCGATCTTCACCAACTCGGCCAACGGATCCTGCAGACGCCGCGCAATCGACACCGCCCCGCGCATGGTCACGTCAAGCTCCGGCAACTCCTCCGACGCAAAGGCCGAAGCCGAATAGACCGAGGCCCCGGCTTCCGAGACGACGACCTTGGTCATTTTCAGATCCGGCAGCCGTTTCACCAGTTCCGTGGCCAGTTTCTCGGTTTCCCGCGACGCGGTGCCGTTACCGATCGCAATCAGATCGACGTGATGGAGAAGCGCGAGCTTGCCCAGAATCGCCAGCGCCTCGTCCCATCGCCGCTGCGGCTCGTGCGGATAGACTGCGGTGGTGGCCAGCACCTTGCCCGTCGCATCGACCACGGCGACCTTGACGCCGGTGCGATAGCCGGGATCGAGGCCCATGGTGACCCGGGCGCCGGCCGGCGCCGCGAGCAGGAGATCGCGCAGGTTCGATGCGAACACCCGCACCGCCTCGGCTTCCGCCGCCGTCCACAGCCGCAGCCGCAGGTCGATGTTGAGATGCAGCTGGATCCGGGTGCGCCAGGCCCAGCGCACGGTGTCGATCAACCAGCGATCGCCGGGGCGGCCCTGGTCGGAGATGCCGAAGCGCTTCATGATCTTGAACTCATAGGCGCTGGGCACGCCTGGGGCCGGCGGCTGCGCCTCAGGCTGAATCTGCAGATCGAGAATCTCTTCCTTCTCGCCGCGGAACAGCGCCAGGATGCGGTGCGACGGTAATTTGTGCAGCGGCTCGCCAAAGTCGAAGTAATCCTTGAACTTCTCGCCTTCCGTTTGCTTGCCGGCACGCACGGTCGACACCATCCGGCCGCTCACCCACATCTCCTCGCGCAGGGCGCCTTTCAGATCGGCGTCTTCGTCAAAGCGCTCGGTCAGGATCGCGCGCGCGCCTTCGAGCGCGGCGGCCGCGTCGGCGACGCCCTTCTCCGCATTGACGAAGGCCGCAGCCTCGGTCAGCGGCTCGTTCTGCGGCCGGGTCAGCAGCATCTCGGAAAGCGGCTCGAGCCCGGCTTCCTTCGCGATCTCCGCCTTGGTGCGGCGTTTCGGCTTGAACGGCGCGTAGATGTCTTCCAGGCGGCCCTTGGTGTCGGCAGCCTGGATCGCCGCCTCAAGGGCTGCGTCGAGCTTGCCCTGCTCGCGAATCGAATTCAGGATCGTCGCGCGGCGCTCTTCGAGCTCGCGCAGGTAAGTCAAGCGCTCTTCAAGGGTCCGCAACTGCGCGTCGTCGAGCGCGCCGGTCAGTTCCTTGCGGTATCGGGCGATGAAGGGAACGGTGGCACCGCCGTCAAGCAGGCTGATCGCCGCCTCGACCTGCTCTTCCCGAACGCCAAGCTCTTGTGCAATCTGTCGACGAATGTCTGTCATCCAAAGTCCTCTGGATCGCCGGAATACCAGATCATGATCCGATTGGGGCGAATCGGATCATGATCCCATTTTTTTTGTTCGAGCATGATCTCCGCGCAAGCGCATTCCGCGTTTGCCGGTGCCCACCTTGCGCCGACGCGCCCTTCGAGTCCGGATCATGCTCCAGCCGCAGCTATGAGGGACGCCGCTTATGAACATCATCGATTGATTCATCAAGTCACACTGTGGGACAATTGGGCGATTGTTGCTGCGCTGCCACTTCCGGATTTGCCGTTCCGATCCATTATCTGCGCCTGGAGCCGGTGTGAAAGACCAAGTCGTTCCAGACACTATCCTCCCAGACGTCATGGGTCCGAAGCTTCGCGCCATCTTCTGCGGAACGGCGGCCAGCAACGTATCCGCCAAGATGGCCGCCTATTACGCTCACCCCCGCAACAGGTTCTGGAACATCCTGTTCGAAACAGGGCTGACGCCTCGGCAACTCAAGCCGCACGAGTTCATGCTGATGCCGGGCCTCGGATATGGACTAACCGATGTCTGCAAGCAGGCCAGCGGCACCGACAGCCAGATCCCGAAGGTCACGACCGCGCAACGGGCCGAGCTGCACGAGAAGATCCTGCACCATCAACCCGCCTTTCTTGCCTTCACAAGCCTCGAGGCCGGCAGACGGTATTGCGGACACCGCGTGACCCTGGGCCTGCAGACCGCGCGGATCGGGCAGAGCCGGCTCTACATTCTGCCATCGACCTCGCCGAACGCCGCATGGAATTGGGAGGCGGCGAAACATCACTGGCACGCATTCGCAAAACTCGTTTGCGAAGCTCTCGACGATGCCTAGAGCTTTTCCGGTTCTGATGGAATCGGAACCGGGCTCCAGGTTTTTGTTTTGACGCGTTTTCTTCACGCGAACCGGCGCCCACTTCGCTCGAAAAGGCTCTAGCCGGCCGTCCGCGGTCGGCCCACCAGCGCTCCGCTACACCGCATCTTCGACGACGAGCTTGAACGCATTAAGCAGGTCGACGTCGAGCTTGCCTGCCATGTCCTGCATGATGCCGAACGCCTTCGTTGGCGACAGCGACTGGCGATAGGGTCGATCCTCGACAAGGGCAGCAAAAATGTCGGCAATTGTGATGATACGCACCAGGTCGGCAATCTGCGCGGCCTGCAGTCGGTCGGGATAACCCGTTCCGTCAAGAAATTCATGGTGATGAAGCACGGCGTCGAGAATCTCGTCTGCAAACCCGCCCTGTTGCGTCAGCAGATCATATCCGTAGCGCGGGTGTTTTCTGATCTGCTCCATCTCGAACGCAGTCAGTTTTCCAGGCTTGTCGAGGATATCAAGCGGAATGAACGATTTTCCAACATCGTGCAGCAATGCGGCGCGGGCGATACGCTGCTGATCCTCGGCGCGCATCCTCAGCTTCTGTGAAAAAGCAACGGCAAAGCCGGTCACGAGCAGGCTGTGCCGGTACGTGCCGCCATGATGCCTCCGCACCGTTTCCATCCACGGATTGATTCCCCAGACATCGAGCGCATCCAGGATCAGCGTCGTGCCGGTCGCAAGATTTTCAAATGAAAATGGGCTGCCGCTGTGCGCCAGCTCAAATATCTGAGCCAGCACGCCATGAGCTGCGGAAACGCCCCGAAACACCATCCGGTCGCGCGATGCCGCCTCGGCCCTGGCGCGGCCGATATCCATCGTGGAAAACATCCGGAGGATTTCGTCCGCTTCAAACGGATAGTAGATGTAATTGCGCACGCCAAAGTCTTTCGCGCGGCGCACTTCCTCGCCAAGCATACGTTCGCCGATGCTCTTGTCGATAACGAGAAGGCTCGGCAGCGAATGCGCGAAAATCGTCCGACGAACCGGCTCAAGCTCACGGATTACCCGCGTCGATGAAAGGTCGACGTCAAGAACGATACAAGAGACGGAAGGATCGATGACGAGAGGATCAACTGCCGGCGGCAACAGATCAACGCCGCAAGTTCGCGCAAGGATGGACGCCAGCGGTCTCGTCCGCTCCGGCTCCTCGGTTATGAGGGCGATACGAAGTTGTGATCCCGTCGGAGATGCCTCAATCATGCGGTTCATGTTCCAGCGATCCTGCCTGTTCGTAAAGCACCGGCGTTCAGTACGATCTGACGTGAGCCAGCGCCAGGGATTGTGCACGCAAGCGAAACTCGAGCCGGGGCTCCTTGGCCGCAGGACCTATGGCGGATCCCTCAACGAAAGCGAATCCGGCATTAAGCGCTGCTGCCGTGAGCCCGATGGAATTGGCACCGCAGGCAATGGTCTTGACGCCGTCGACGCCATCGGCTGTTGCAAATCGCTGCAATGGATCGGCCGAAGATCGGTCCAGAACGTCGACGTCCGCAAGGCTGGTTGACAGACCCCATACTCCGCTCGCTGCAATCTCGGTTACCCGTTTATCGTCGAGCGGGAGCTGGACCACGACGCCTTTTATGTGAGGCTCGAGCTTCTTGATTACGTCGTATATCTCGCTTGTCCTTACGTCTGCGCCGACCCGGCAGACTTCAAGCATGATGTATTTCCGATAGGAGCTCGGTAAGGCGCCGAGCAGTCTGATATATTCCCGGCGTGTCGCGCCAGACAGAACCGTGCGCAGATCGACGGGGATCAGCAGAAGGGCGGCCCGGCTGTGCCGTCGCAGCCGGTGCAGAGTCTCCAGCGACTTTGCAAACACCAGATAATCGATCTCGGCGACGATGCTTGCGGCTTCTTCAGGATCCACCAGTTCCTGCCATAGTGCAGAGATCTGGCTGGACCGTTGCGTATTCGCACGGCAGTGGTGCAGGAGCGCCAATTCCTTCTTGACGCTCCAAACCGGCGCGAACAGGACCGTTGTATGCTGGTTCAAGGACCTTCTGCGGCGCTGAAGGTCGGCAACCACATCCGAGCGCATCCTTGCAAGTCGCGCAAACAGCGCATCGGCCAGGCCCGTCTCCGACTGATCGATTTCGTCCGGATCTATCACCGCGACAAAGGGACGAACCGAAATGGACTGGGCGAATTCGGGGATCGTCTTGATGAGCGATGTTCTCACCTGGTTGGCGACGTGTCTGGCCCGCTCCTCGGCAGCGCCCTTGTCGAGACGCCCAAAGTGAATGAGAAAGCTGGCATCGCCGTGCTTGCGGAAGGTATCGGACGGACCGAGCGAACGCCGAAGCTCCGCCTGAGTAAGCCTGATGACGACATCTTTAAACAACGTCCACCGCTCGCCCAGGGCGGTGCGGACATCATCAAGCCCGATGATCTCGAGAGAGCCTGCAAGCAGGCTTTGTCGCCCCTTGACGAGCAACGACAGCGCATCGTCAAACCTGGTGTTCTCATCCCTGACAGGTTCATCCTTGACGGGTTCATTCCTGACGGGGTCATCCTTGGCGGAATCATCTGCGATCTCTTGCCCTGCCCTATCCGGATTCTCCCTGTCCGGAACGACTGACGCCAGATGCCGGCGAACGGAATTTCGCGGCCGGCTGTCGCTGCGGCGAAGATGGTTTCGCCCCTGGCGTTGCTCATGAGGGTCATTTCCAAACAGGGAAGCAACCGCTTTCACAAAATTGCGAACATCCACATCATTACTCCTGCTTCCCTCGTCGCCTGTTCAATCGTCAGCCGACAACCAGCGCCGGACGAGCAAGGCGAAACCGGGTGCGATGAAAGTCCAACCATGGGAAACCTGGTCCGATCACGAACACGGCGACCTCTTGGTCAAGTCCGGCACGCCATGTTGATGGATGCCGCGACAAATTGACTTATCCTGCAGACGCCGTCGGATCGTCGTTGCCTCGATCATCGTCTGCGCCGCACTTGGGCAGCTTTCAGCTGCGGATGGACGCAGGAGCTCCTGCACCCACCGCAGCGCGTATCGTCAGAACAGGCATATATAAACCAGTTCTTACCTTCGCCTGCGCGCTGCGCCTTTCGGCTACGTCTCGCGTGAACTGGATAGCCGCGGCTAAAATTGAAGTTTCGGTACACGGCGTTGATTAACCGGATCGCTCCAGTTAATCACGAAACAACGACGGTATAGCCTACCTGTAATGAATGCGTTTTCGTATGTTCGTGCCAGAGATGCTCGTGGAATTGGCTTTGAGGCATATCTGGATTACCTCTCCAAATTTGTATCAAACTTTTCGGCAGAGCCGGAAAATGTTGGGCGGCAATTTTCGTGGCGGGCCAGCTTTGCAACGATCGACTACCTGACCTGCTGGCGATTGCAGGGCAGCCACGGCTACTCGATGAAACTCTGCTACGCCGCGGAGACCTTGCATATCTCGCGGCCGATTATCGGCGCCATCGCCATAGCCGGGGCCGATGAATCCGGCCAAGCGTTTCCGGGCTCGATATTTACGTATCTGGCAAGCGGCCCGTATCAGATCTCCACCAGGGGCATTCACGCAAGAACGACGCTGCGGTTCGAACGCCCGCAATTGCAGCGAGCGCTCTCCACATTCGATGACAGATTCTCCATTCACGAGCTGACGCCGCTGATGCTGCATCATCTGACAGAGACGGCCACGCAATCCCTTTATTATTCGACGCAGGCCGTGACATCCGCCCTGCTTGATGAGAATCTTCAGCAGCGCTCGCCCGTTGCGATGGCGCTGCTGAGTGAATCCCTGCTTTTGCTCGTGCTTGAGAAACTGACGTCGGGCAAATTGCAGGATCCGTCTGAGCCGACGACGCGCCATCTCACGCGCGCGGTCGATTATATGCATTCCAACATTCATCAACCACTGACCATGAGCGATGTTGCAGCCACGGCCGGCATCAGCGTGCGGACCTTACAGTCGATTTTCCAGGCGCATTACGGAGCGACGCCGACCGCCTATTTGCGCCGTATCCGGCTGGAGGCCGCACATCTGGAGCTTACCTCTCCAGATAATATTCTGCCGGTCCATGAGGTCGCCCTGAAATGGGGCTTCACGCATATGGGGCGTTTTGCGGAGACATATCGCAAGACCTATGGTCTTCTTCCCTCTCAGGCCGCCAATTTCCAAACCCGGAAAGGCCGGCCTGCACCGGATTGAGCGCGCATCGCTGTCACAGCATACAAGCAGCTGCAACGGACCATCCGGCAGCTAATCGCTACAGTCATCCGGCGGCGCCTCAGCCGCGAACCGGCCGGTTATCCAGTTCACGGCGGCCATCGTGCTGGCCTGCGCAGCCCGGCCATGACCGATGCCCGGCAGCATGACCATTTTCACCTTGCTGCCGGCCTTGCAGAGCTTGCTCATGTAATCGCGCGTCACGTCGGGCCGGATGATCTGGTCCGTGGTTCCCTGAGCCAAAAACACCGGAATCTCCGCAGGCAGCGCCCCCGGCGAGTTCTTCTCAAGCAGCGAGTGCCACGGTTCGACATTGGCCGGTCCTTCGACGGTCAGGAAATATGTTTCGAGCGGCTTCTCAGTCCGCTGTCTGGCAATCAGATCAAACGGTCCCTCGATGCATTCATGCGCGAGCCGGTCCATCACCGGCACGGCGCGCGGATCGACGATGCGGTCGATCTGCGCATCGTAGACCCGATGCCACGACCACAGCGTCATCGCCGTGATGTTCTTGCCGCCGACGGAATTGATGTCATCGTCCATCAAGGTGACGAGATCGGTCGCGGGCGCTGCGGCCGCGACGCCCACCAGCGTCAGCTCCGGCGCATAGCTTTTGGCGATCAAACCGGTGAACAGCGCCGCCTGTCCGCCTTGCGAATGACCCCACACCGCAAAGCGCCTGCCGCCACCGGCGCCGGGCATGCCGGCGGCCACACGCACCGCGTCGATCACGGCGCGCGCTTCGCTGTCGCCGACCAGATATGGATGCGTCTCGGGCGTACCGAGCCCCGGATAGTCGGTCGCGGCCACGACATAGCCGCGTTCGATGAACGAGCGCAGTCCCTGGATCTGCTGAAACAGGAATATCGCCAGCGACGGTGCGCAGCGCGGCGTGACACCCGAGGTCGGCTGGGCCCAGGCGACGATCGGACGACCGCCTTCCGGCGGCTGGCCCTGCGGCACCACGATGACACCGGAGACGAAAATCGGTTCGCCCTTCAATCCGGTCGATCGATAGAGCACCCGGTAGGCGGCGGCGCCAAGCGGCGCGCCATCGATCGGCTGCTGTCGCACCAGTGTCCCAGGCCCGCCTGCGAGTAACGATCTCGGCGCGTCATAGAACGGCGTTTGTGCGGATACCGCGCCGGCGTAGCCCGACAAAGCCAGAAGCACTGCCACGAGCACCAGCTTGCAGCAGGCACGAAGGCCTTCGACGAGGCCGTATGAAGCGATCCGGCTCATGTGATTCACATTCCGTAGGTGATCTTCAACTCGCCGCTGGCGCGGAGCGCGATCACGATTGCATCGACCGGCAGGTACAGCTGCTCCAGCTTCGCTGCGGCAAGATGCCCTGCCATGTGGAAGCCGTCCTTCAGCGGACGGTTGAGCTTCTCATTCGCCGCATCCAGAAGATTCTGGTAGGCGACGCCGTAGTCGAGGCTCATCTTGTCGCGCAGCTGTGTGGCGATCGCATTGACCACGGGCGCCAGCGCCTCATTGCCGGTGGCGGCGTTGAGGTCGGAAAGCCTGACGGCGTGACCATCGGCATCGACCTGCAGCGCGCCGGACAGATAGAGCCACTGGCCGGCGTCGGTCTCGGCGGCCTTGGCGATGCGAAGTCCGATCACGAGCTTGCCGGACGATGGATAGACGTCGACGTCCTTCACCGTCATGCCCGCCACCGGTGTGACGGCGGCCAGCGCCTGTGTGATGCGGTCCTTGATCGTGTCGTATCCGACGCGGACCGGCAGGATGACATCGAAATGGCCGGGATCGCTGACGTCGCGGCCCAGGGGTGGCAACGCCGTTGCCGTCACCGCGGGCGGCTGTTGTCCGACGAAGGTTTCGGCCGAGCCCGACAGTTGCAGCGAACCCCAAAGCACCCGCGAATCCGCCCCCACGCCGGCGAAGGCAGCGCCCTGCGGCGTCAGTTGCAGCCAGATTTCAGGATTATCCGAGAGCCGGATGGGCTCGAAGGCATGACGCCAGGCGGTTGCGGCCTTGTCATGCAGGTCAAGATCCCTGGCCGCGGCGAGCGCCCGCGCCCTGACATGGGCAAGCTGGGCACGGAGGCGTGGCTCGGCATATTTCGCCAGCGGGATGTCGCGGCCGAGCACATGCAGGACCGGCGGCTCGCTCCAGCGGAAGCCATCGCTGAAATTCAGGTCGAGCGACCAGTCCCGGTTGAGCTCCGGGCGCGCCTCGGCTTCGATCGTGGCGCTGGCCTCGGTCTCGCCATGGATACGGGCGGTGAACCGGTTGGCGCCCTGGCCTTCGAGCGCTCCATAGATCGGCACCGAGCCATAGACCCGATCGCCGCGGCCATACAGCGACACCGGGCCGGAACGCTCGACATAGCCCCAGACGTCGCAATTGGCATTGACCCTGAACACCAGCACCCGGCGATGCACGCAACTGACTTCCTCGTCGATCGTGGCCAGCCGCCGCGGAATATCCTTCTCGATTTCGCGCGCCAGGGCCGGCAGGCCGAACTCGATGGTCGCTGAAACCTGCGAGTCCGTGGTGAACGGCGCCACGGTGTCGGGAGCCAATGGCGGCTTGTCTGCGGCAAACGCGGTTGAGCCAAGTCCGATCAGGCCAAGCGCCGCAAGAGCTGCACAAGCCGACCGCCGGCTGTGAAAATAGGATGCCGGAATGTAATTCATGTGTCCCTCAATGATTTCGTGACAAATGCAGCCGATTGGACGATGCGTTGGTTCAATTCCCGAATCGTGACTTCATCGAAACCGTCCGATTGATCCCGATGCCGCCGATGCCGCGCACCCCTTCGTAGTTTGAGACTCAAGGAGACCGCATAAGGTTCAGGTCTTGCCCTGCAGAGGCGGGCTATTGCGGAATGTGAATGGCGTGCGCGCCCCTGCGAGACGCCGCCGGCTTCGACGATTTTCACGAGATCACATAATTGGCGGGATTCCATCCCCGCATCTGGGCAAGCGGCCAACCTTCAACGCCTGCGGAGGCGACACCGCACGGTCAGTTCGATCGAGGAGTAATAGGCCGTTACCATGCGACCGAAGCCCTTTGGGTTCTGCTTGAATCAGAATCGGGCTTTGGATTCTGGTTTCGACGCATCTTTTCATGCGACGCGGTATCCATCCCGCCATCAAGTCCGGGACGCGCTTTCGCTCGAAAACGCTACGGCGCTGCGAAAGCCGCAGCGGAACACGTTCACGCTATCGAGGATGGTATCTGGTCGGGATCGGTGCGACCGCGGCCGATATTGACTATAAGGCCGGACAAGAAACGGAGAATCAAAAAGTGGATAAGTGCGAGCCCTCACGCAAAGCATTATTTGCGTCGGCCGATCGGAGAAACGTCGTTCTTGCCGCCTGCATGATGGCGACCTTCATGGCGGCCGTGGAAAATACCATCGTCGCGACGGCAATGCCGACCATCGTCGGAGATCTTGGAGACTTCCACCTCTTCAGCTGGGTTTTCGCCGCCTATATGCTGACCCAGGCCGTCAGCGTTCCCGTCTATGGGCGCCTTGCCGACCTCTATGGCCGCAAGCGGATGTTCTTCCTCGGCGCGGGCCTGTTCCTGGTCGGCTCGACCTTATGCGGCTTTGCGCGCGGCATGCCCTCGCTGATCGCATTCCGCTTCATACAGGGCATCGGCGCAGGTGCGGTGCAGCCGATCGCCTATACGATCGTTGCCGATATCTATACGCCGACCGAGCGCGCACGCATTCAAGGCCTGCTTTCCGGCGTTTTCGGCATCGCCGCGATCATTGGTCCGACACTCGGCGGCGTTCTCGTCCAGCACGCCAGCTGGTCGTTCATATTCTGGATCAATCTTCCAATCGGTGCGGTCGCCATCGCCATGCTGGCGATCTACTTTCACGAACCGCCAAAAGGTCGCGCTCATCAGATCGACTATCTCGGCGCCCTTCTGCTGATGCTGAGTGCGGGCGCAATCATGACGGCGCTGGTGCAGATCGGCACTCTTGACCGCTGGATCATCGTAGCCTGTGCTGTATTCGGGGTTGCGGCATTCGTTGCGCTGCTGACCCATGAGCGCAACGTTGCCGAGCCGGTCCTGCCGCTGCAATTGTGGGGCACGCCCGCCATTGCGCTCTGCAATTTCGGCAGCCTCGGGATGGGCGCCATCGTGATCAGCGTCAGCGGGTTTCTGCCGACCTATGTGCAGGGCGTGATGGGCTATAGTGCGACCATCGCCGGCCTTGTCTTTGCCGGGACATCGGTGAGCTGGGCGTTTGCAAGTTTCGCTGCAGCCGCCGTGATCATCCGGACCAGCTTCCGTTTTTCGGCCGTGATCGGCGGAGCGGCCATCGTGCTGGGCAGCGCCATCCTGATCGCCATGACACCTTCGAGCGGTCCCTTGTGGGCCGGGATCGGCGCATCGGTCGTGGGCATCGGCCTCGGATTCTGCAACACGACCTATCTGGTGGCCGTTCAATCCGCGGCCACCAAGTCGGAGCGAGGTGCGGCGACGTCGTCGAACATGTTCATGCGCATCGTCGGTCAATCGGTGGGCGCGGCGGTATTTGGCGCGGTGATCAATGTCGGGATCGCGATCTATGATCCGCAGCTGGCTCACGTGGCCGAGCGCTTGATGGATCCCGCCATACGGAGCGGCTTTGGCGGTGAGGAGCTCGCCCACCTGACTTCGACGCTGTCCCTCGCGCTTCGCAACGTTTACGTCCTGAGCGCGGCAATCGGGGCTGCGATGCTGCTGATCGGCCGGAAACTTCCCGCCGTCCCGGCAACCGACGACGGCTAGAATTTTTTAGGATGGAAGATGGGATCAGTACCGGGCCTGGCTTTTTGTTTTGACGCGCAAACCGGTACCCATCCTGCTTTCCAGCAGGCCCTGCGACAGGCTTGAGGCCGTTCGCCGACGGCCCCCAGGGGGAATCAACCAATCTCGGTCTGAAAGGCCGGCCTGGTTCCACCGGCCATCCGCCTCCGGCGGTGGCCAGCTTGACCGGCGGTCGAAATCAGAGGAAAAAGCCCAATGATTTCTGGTCGGAGTGGCAGGATTCGAACCTGCGACCCCTGCGTCCCGAACGCAGTGCTCTACCGGGCTGAGCCACACTCCGATTAAGAAGGCGGCTTATAGCATGGGTTTCGCCCACTGCAAGGAGCCGGACCAAAGGATTTCTTCCCCGGTGAAACCAGGTCTGAAAACGCAGATTTTGCCGGCCGGCGAGGCCGCCATTGCCGCCGCGGCCGCCTGCCTCGCCGATGGGGGGCTGGTCGGGTTCCCGACCGAGACGGTTTACGGGCTCGGAGCCGATGCCACCAATGCCAAGGCCGTCGCCCGGCTCTACGAGGCCAAGGGCCGGCCCGCCTTCAACCCGCTGATCGCGCATGTCGCCGATCTGGACGCGGCCCGCCAGATCGCCGCTTTTGATCGCCTGGCCGAGGGCCTGGCGGAAGCATTCTGGCCCGGGCCGCTGACGCTGGTGCTGTCCAAAACCGGGGATTGCCCGGTCGCCGACCTCGCCACCGCCGGCCTCGACACCATCGCGATCCGCGTCCCGGCCCATCCGGTCGCCCAGGACATCCTGCGTGCCTTCGGCCGGCCAGTGGTGGCGCCATCGGCCAATCTGTCCGGCCATGTGTCGCCGACCACCGCCGCCCATGTCGAGAGCGACCTTCGGGGGCGAATCGACCTGATCGTCGATGGCGGCCCGGTTGCGGTCGGGGTCGAATCCACCATTATCGGCTGTTTCGAGACGCCGACCTTGCTGCGTCCCGGCGGACTGCCGCGCGAAGCGATCGAACATGTGATCGGCCGCACGCTGGTTCGCCTGCCGGAGAACTCGGCAAACGAGGCCAGCGCGCCGCTCGCACCAGGCATGCTGACATCGCATTACGCGCCGCGCACCCCGGTGCGGCTCGAGGCCGGGCATATCGATGCCGGCGAGGCGTTGCTGGCGTTCGGCGCTGCCGATATATCGGGAGCGAGAGCCGCCCACGCCGTCATGAACCTGTCGCCGCGCGGTGATCTGACGGAAGCCGCGGTCAACCTGTTCAGCCATCTTCGCGCGCTCGATCAGACCGGCGCGCGGACCATCGCGGTGATGCCGGTGCCGCATCACGGTCTCGGCGAAGCCATCAACGACAGGCTGCGCCGCGCCGCCGCGGGGCGATGACACGACAACAACAAGGGTCCGAGGTAGAATCAGACATGAATATCGCCAAATCATCCGCACCGCCGCTTTCACCGGAACTGATCGCGCGCTTTCGCGCCATCGTCGGCGACAAATATGCGGTGACCGATGCGGCCGATATCGAGCCCTATGTCGTCGAGGAGCGCGATCTCTATCACGGCCGCTCGCCGCTGGTGCTGCGGCCGGGCTCCACGGCCGAGGTCGCCGCGATCTGCAAATTGGCCAGCGAGCAGAAGCTCGCGCTGGTGCCGCAGGGCGGCAATACCGGCCTGGTCGGCGGGCAGACGCCGCACAATGGCGAGGTCGTGGTCTCGATGCGCCGCATGGACAAGATCCGCGACATCGATACGGCCTCCAATACCATGACCTGCGAGGCCGGCGTGGTGCTGCAGGTCGCGCAACAGAAGGCTTCCGAGGTCGACCGCCTGTTTCCACTGTCGCTCGGCGCAGAGGGAAGCTGCACCATCGGCGGCAATCTCTCCACCAATGCCGGCGGCACCGCGGCGCTCGCCTATGGCGTGGCGCGCGAGATGGCGCTCGGGCTCGAAGTGGTGCTGGCGGACGGGCGTGTGCTCAACGTGCTGTCGAAACTGAAAAAGGACAATACCGGCTACGACCTGCGCAATCTCTTCATCGGCGCCGAAGGCACGCTCGGCATCATCACCGCGGCGACCTTGAGACTGTTTCCGAAGCCGCGCGCGGTCGAGACCGCCTTCGTCGGGCTGCAGTCTCCGGCGGCGGCGCTGAAGCTGCTCGCGATCTCGCAAGCCGAGGCCGCGAGCAATCTCACCAGCTTCGAATTGCTGTCGGAAATCTCGGTCGATTTCAGCGTGCGCCATGGCATCGACATCCGCGATCCCCTGCAGAGCAAATATCCCTGGTACGTGCTGATGGAGCTGTCCTATCCGCGCGACGATGCCCGCGCGGCACTGGAAGCGATCCTGACCAAGGGAATGGAAGACGGCATCGTCGATGACGCCGTGATCGCCGCGAACTTAAGCCAGCGCCAGGCCTTCTGGAAGCTGCGCGACGAAATGTCGGCGGCGCAGAAGCCGGAAGGCGGCTCGATCAAGCATGATATTTCCGTGCCGGTCGCCGCGGTGCCCGCCTTCATCGAGGAAGCCAACGCGGCGGTCGTCAAGCTCATTCCGGGCTCGCGGCCGGTGCCGTTCGGTCACCTCGGCGACGGCAATATCCACTATAATGTCAGTCAGCCGGTCGGCGCCAATACCGCCGATTTCCTCGCCCGCTGGCACGAGGTCAATGCCGTGGTGTTCGAGATCGTGTTGCGGATGGGCGGATCGATCTCCGCCGAACACGGCATTGGCGTGCTCAAGCGCGACGAACTGCCTGACGTAAAGGACAAGGTGGCGATCGAGCTGATGCGCAGCATCAAGGCGATGCTCGATCCGCTCGGCATCATGAATCCCGGTAAAGTGCTGTGAACACGTCAGCGAACGAAACCGCTGACGCGCTTTCGATCGGTCCGATCGAGGACGGCGACGTTCCGGCCGTGATTGCGCTGTGGCAGCGCTGCGATTTGACGCGGCCGTGGAACGACCCCGCCGCCGACATCGCGCTGGCGCGGCGCGGATCGAATTCGACCATCCTGATCGGACGGGACCGCAAGACGGTCGTCGCGACCGCAATGGTCGGGCATGAGGGACATCGCGGCTGGGTCTATTACGTCGCCGTCGACCCGGATCATCGCGGCAAGGGACATGGCCGCACGATGATGAATGCAGCCGAAGATTGGCTCCGCAACGCCGGCATGACCAAACTGCATCTGTTGGTCCGGCCGGAGAACACCAGGGTGAAGGCATTCTATGAGTCGATCGGCTACGAAGAGCAGCCGCGCATCATGTACGCCAAATGGCTCGATGGCCGGGAGGCGACACCGTAAGTTGACAGGCAGACCAGCATGAGTGTTTCCGACCGCATCCGCGTCAAGAATGTCCGCCTGCTCTCCGACGATTACGGCACCCTGAAAACCACGACTTTCGAATGGCGCCGCGCCGATGGCGAGTGGCACATGCAGCACCGCGAGACCTATGAGCGCGGCAACAGCGCGGCCATCCTGCCCTTTGATCCTGGGCGGCGTACCGTGCTGTTGGTACGGCAGTTCCGCTATCCCGCCTATGTCAACGGTTACGATGACCTGTTGATCGAAGCCGCCGCCGGCATGCTCGACGGCGCGGCGCCCGAAATTCGAATCCGTGCTGAAGCCGAGGAGGAACTCGGCTACCGGCTTGGCGAGGTCCGCAAGATCTTCGAAGCGTTCATGAGTCCGGGATCGGTCACCGAAAAACAGCATTTCTTCGTCGCCGAATATGATCCGTCGATGCGGATCAATGATGGCGGCGGCCTCGCCGACGAGGGCGAGGACATCGAGGTGCTGGAATTGCCGATCGATCAGGCGCTGGCGATGATCGCGGACGGCCGCATCCAGGACGCCAAGACCATCGTGCTGCTGCAATACGCGGCGCTGAACATCTTCAAATAGGCTGGCAACGATATCGCCGTCCCTGTCAGGCGGAGATGTCCTCCAGCCGCAGGCCCTTGGTCTCCCGGCTCAGGAGGAAACCAATGATGGTGAATATCCACGCGACGGTCCCTGCCCGCAGCGCGAAATCGATGCCGTAACGTTCGGCGAATCCGCCGAACACGATCGGCGCGACGATCGCCACCAGACGCCCGACCGCCATGGTGCTTCCGATCGCGGTGCCGCGGATATGCGTCGGAAAGCTCTCCGCAGAGTGTGTGAACGAGATGATCCAGGGTGCGGCGACCGCGCCGTAGGTCAGTCCGCCGACCAGGAACAGCAGAGGTCCCGACGGCACGATCGTGGTTGCCCAGACGCCGAGCGCTGCCAGGATTGCAAATGCGATCGCGGTCGGACGGCGGCCCCAATAATCGCCGAGACACCCCGCAAGCAGCGGCACCAGCGCATAAAAGATCTGCCAAAATCCGAGGTAGGTCAGTTCGGTCGAGGAGTCGAGGTGACGCACCTTGACCAGATACAACGGAACGAAGGCGAGAAACGACCAGAACGTGAAGGCGTTGCCGACCCAATACACGGCCGCAATCAGCGCATCCTTGCGATAGGCCCCCTTGAGCAGCGTGCGCAGCGTGATGCGGTCTCGCGCGATCTCGCCATCCTTCAGCTTGTCGAGCATGGTTTCGAAGCGCTCCGACTCCATCACCTTGCGGCGCACCGCGTAAACCAGGAGCCCGGGAAGGATCGACGCAGCGAACATGCCGCGCCAACCCCAATGCGGCTCGATCAGCGCGAACATGACGATCGCCAGCAGATATCCGAGCGGATAGCCGAGATTCATGATGCTGATCATCCTCGACCGCTCGCCTTCCTTGACGGCCTCGGAAATGAAAGTCGCTCCGATCGGAAGCTCCATGCCGGTTCCGGTGCCGGTGAGGAAGCGGAACACGGCGAGGCTGGTAAAGCCTTGCGCAACGGCGGTCAGTGCATCGATCACCATGTAGAAGAGAACGGAGACGGACAGCATCGTCTTCCGGCCGACATAGTCGGCGAGCGTGCCGCCACCCAGCGTTCCCAGCATGTAGGCGACCAGATAGGCCGACGTGACCAGGCCGATATCCTTGATGTTGAGTCCAAAGCTCGCCATTACCAGCGGAATGCACAGCGGCCACACATTGATGACATAGCCGTCAAAGAACCACCCCGACGCGGAAAACACCACCACCGTCCAGCGGTTGCTGGCTTTTGGTCCAGCGTCCGCCGTCACGAAGGCGGACGAATCCCTCAGCATCGGCTCTGCCGCCTGCGACATGACATATTCCTCCGGAAGTGATTTTTCGCTGTTCGTTCAGGTCAAAGCTGATTCAGGCCCAAGCCTTGTTCGCGGCTTGTTGATCCGTCTCGCCACGCTGTCTTCCGCGATCAGGACATTTCGCTGTCTCCCGATGATTGTTCAGGCAAGTCCGTAGAATTCGCTGGTATTGGTCTGCAGAATCGCGCGCCGCTCCCTGTCGCCGAGCGAGGTGAACGCGGTCGACGGCGCATCGTACTGCCACATCGGGAATTTGCTCGCGAACAGGGTCAGATCGGACATTTCGCTGACCGCAAGCCACCTGTTCCAATCGCCATCGTCCCGCGGGCCTTCGAACCGGCTCGACAGGAAACGGACATGCCTGCGCACATAATGGCTCGGCATTTGCGAATTCCACGGCGTTTCAGACCGTGTCGGCCGCCAGTCCTTGTCGACGCGCCAGATCAGCGGCGCCAGCAGATCGGCTCCGCCGTCGCCGAAGATGACCTTGAAGTCCTTCAACCGGTCGAACACGCCTTCGGCGATCAGGCTCACCAAATGGTAGCTGAAGTTGATCGGATAGAGCGTCGCGTATTCCAGGAACAGCTTGTAATAGCCGACCGGCGACGGCCAGTAGTCGATGCTAGACCCACCGTCGGACTGGATCAGGACCGGCAATCCATGCTCGGCGGCGGCCTGCCAGACCGGCAGGTAATCGCGATTTCCGTAAGGCCGCTGCGCCTGAAGCGGGACCGCGATTTGAACGATGTCCGGGTGCGAGGCCCAGCGCCTGATCTCCGCCACCGCCTGCTCGGGTTCGCGCGGATCGATCCTGATCGTTCCAGCGAACTTTCCTCCCTCACCGCGGCCGAGCCATTGATCGGCAAGCCAGTCATTGGTGGCGCGACAGATCGCCATCGATTGATCGAGGTCCGGCAGCATCCCGCGCGTCAGCGGGACCAGTATCGCCTTGTCGACGCCCTCCCGTCCGAAGATCTCCCGCGACAGCTTCGTTGGGTCGGCGGCGACGATATTGCCGGCGGCCTCGCCCTCCTCGTTGACATATTCGCCGGTCGGGACCGGATAGAAATATCGCTCCGGTCCCGGAAACGAGCGGCTCCGCCACGGCTCGCTCATGTAGCGGCGCAGATCGTCCTTGTGGGCGCAAAGCGGATGAACGCAAGCGTCAATGGTCACCGTGAGGCTCCCGTTTCAATGTAGAGGCGGCCGTTCTTCACCACCGTTTTGAAGGTGCGAACCGAACGCGTCGGATCGGTCAGCGTCTTGCCGGTCGCGATGTCGAACTCCCAGGAATGCCATGGACACCGGACGATCTCGCCGGCGCGCTGCCAGGAAACGGCGTAGGGCTTGTCGGCGACGGACGTTCCCGTGACCTGCCCCCGGCATAACGGCCCCCCGGCATGCGGACACAGATTGGCCAGCGCAAAGAAATTGCCGCCGACGTTGAAGACGCCGATCGATCTGTTGTTGATGTCGACGATCCTGGTTTGCCCCGGCCCGAAATCGTCGACCGGGCAAATCTCGACCAGTTCCTTTACGATCTCATCCATCTACGCGACCGCCGCTTCGTTGCGATTTGCCGCACGAGTGTTCTGCGCGGCGCTTGGTCCAAGATTCTTGCGCAGCCGGGGAAGCCGATAGAGATCGAGCGCGTTGTCGGCCAATACCCGCGCTTTCATCTCCGGCGGCAACAGACGCAGCACCCATTTCGGATCGTCGAAATCCCAATGCGGGTAGTCGGTTGAAAACATCACTGTCGAGGACGCATCCATCCATTCGAAGATATGGCGAATATCCATCAGCCGCGTCGGCTCTTCGACCGGCTGGGTGGAGAAGCGAATCTGCTCCTTCATGTAGTCGCGAGGCGCGCGCCGCATTGCGACCGCCTCGCTGCCGAACTCCTTGCAGAGTTTCTCAAGCCGCCACATCAGCGGCACCAGCCAACTGAAGCCGCCTTCGACGAAGACGACGCGAAGATCGGGGAAGCGGTCGAACACGCCCTCGGTCAGCATGCTGACCAGATGGGTCGCATACATCACCGGATACAGCGCATGATGCTCGATGAAATAGGAGGCATAGCCGACCGGCGTCAGCAAGCCCATGCCGGGCGAGCGGTTGACATGAAGGCAGATCGGCAGGCCATGCTTTGCCGCCACTTCGTAGATCTTGTGATATTGCGGCTGGCCCAACGGCGCGCGCATGTACGGGTTGAGCATGATCTGAACGAACTGCGGATGTCCCGCCCAATGCTCGATCTCGCGGACCGCAAGGTCCGGATCGCCGGAACAGACCCGGATGGTTCCACGATATCGGTCGTGGGAATTGTATTTCGACAACCAGGTTTCGGATTGCCAATGGTTGGTTGCCGAACACATTGCCGCTTCATGCTCGGGGTTGGGAACCGGCCGCACCGTCAGCGGAATCATGATGGCGTAGTCGACGCCTGCGTCCTCGAACAGCTGCTTCTCGGTGAAGACCGGATCGGAACAGGGAGGCCCGCCTGCCGGCGAAATCGCATCGTAACGCTGCGCCTTGTTGGGCGCGACGTAGAGCGGCGACTCGATGGCATCGAACACGCTGTCGGGAAATTGCCGATCCCGCCATGCCGGCGGCAGATGATCGCGCAGTTCGGAAAACACCCGGGGCGCCGGATGGACGTCGACGTCCACGACCGTCACAGGCACATGCGATGGGGCGGAGTGGGCGGCGTGACGATGGTCCGACACCATGGCATTTCCTCGCTGCTTTTTGTGCCGGCCCGCCTGCTCGATAGCGACCGACATTGGTTGCGTTTCCGGTTGGTCCGGCGCCGCAGATTTTCAATCAAATTTGTGAGCTTAAACCTCTATCAAGTCTATTAGAATTATAAGGACAAGTATTTTGCTTTCCTGCACAATGACCGCAAACCAGATGATAAGCGTGCGTCGATGCGTGACATCTCGATCAAACAGCTCCGGGCGTTTCTCTCGGTCGCGGCAACGCAAAATTTCTCGCAGGCTGCCGCCAGGCTTCATATTTCGCCGTCGGCGCTTTCGCTTGCGATCCAGGAGCTGGAAGGCCGCATCGGCTTGAAACTTTTCAATCGGTCGACGCGCTCGGTGGCGCTGACCGATACGGGCGCGGCATTCCTCCCCGTCGCCGATCGGCTGGTGTCGGATTTCGCCAGGGCGATTGACGACCTCGTCGCCTTTCCGGCCCAGGAACGCGGCCGGGTGGTTATGGGCGCCGCCGCCTCGGTGATTACGATCGTGCTCGGCAGGGCCATCGCCGATCTCTACAAGCTCAACAACCGGATCGATGTGCGGCTGATCGAGGATACGACGCAGACCCTGACAAACAGGGTCGCGCGCGGCGAACTGGATTTTGCAATCACGACGCTCTGGACCAAGATCGATTCGCTGCTCGCCGTTCCGTTCCTCGACGACCGTCTGGGAATCATCGCCGCCCGCAGTCATCCGCTTGCCAGGGGTAACAGCCCGATCCAGTGGAAGGACCTGCGCGGCCACAACCTGATCTCGCTGACCGCCGGCGCCGGCCTTCGTGCGCGGATGGAACTCGACGCCAAGATCAGCAATTTGTTGAACCTGCCGTCACACGAGGTCTCGTCGGTCGCGGCGCTGTACACGCTGGTGAGGAGCGGCCTCGGCGCGGCCGTGATCCCGGCGCTCACGGCGCTGGATCTGGATCAGCGTTCCTTCGTGTTCCGTCCGCTGGTCAATCCGGTGGGTTGGCGAAACCTGTTTCTCGTCAGGTCCCGAAGTGGAACGCTTTCGAGCGCAGCGCTTACGCTGCTGGCGCCGATCAGCGCCCATCTCAGGTCGCTGGAGGGAACACCCCATATCCGGCCGAACCGGGCATTCGCGTCGGAAGTCGGCGCGTCAGTCGCCGAGTTCGCAAGCTAAGTCCGGCGAGTGCATCAGAACAAAGAGGCCTTTAAAACAAAGAGCCCTTCAAAACAGAGAACCTTGGCCATCATCCGGCTGCACGGCGGTCCGGCGTGGCGAGGGCTTTTTCGCCGGCTTTGCGTCCTGCTCGGCGGGCCTTTCCTCTTCCGTGATCGGCAGCAGCAGTTGCGCGTCATCGTTGGCGACGCGATTGACCCGCGTCGAGACCTCGTGCCAGGCAAACTCGCCGATTGCAGGTCCTTTCAACAGCGGCATCACGCTCTCGACGCTGTTGGTCCGGCTATCGAGCCAACGCTCGAAGTCTTCAGGTGCGATCGTCACCGGCACCCGTGAGTGCAACGCCGCAAGATCGGCGCTCGCGGCAGCGGTGACGATCGCCACCGTATCGACTTCCTCTCCGTTCGGCCCCATCCAGGTCTCGCTGAGCCCGGCGAAACCGAACGGCTGTCCATCGCCGCGATGGATGAAGTATGGCCGCTTGCGATCATCGGAAAGCTGCCATTCGTAATAGCCGTCGGCAGGAATGAGGCAACGCCGCCGCTTGATCGCATTCTTGAACGCAGGCTTTTCGCGCACCGTTTCCGATCGCGCATTGATCAGAAGCGTGAACGTCCGGGGATCCTTGACCCAGGACGGCAAAAATCCCCAGCGCATCAGGCGAAAATGCCTGTTACCATTTTCGATAATTACGACTGGTATCGGCTGGGTCGGCGCGATATTGAACCGCGGCGGAAAGTTGGGCTGCTCGGCATAGCCAAACAGCCGCCGCAGGGCTTCCGGAGCCGAAGTAATGACGAAGCGTCCGCACATTCCGTAATCCGGTCACCGCTATCCCTGGCTTGCACGCCCTCGCTCGAACCGATGCCCCGGCGCAACGCTGTCCGGGCTTTGGCTCGAAAATATCACGACGTTCAGCACCTTTTAACTCCAACCATCAACACTAACACAAATGACCCTCTCGGCTTCCCCACCTGCGCGATCGGATCGCCCCGCATCAGCCCCATTGGACTCGGACGAAGAGGCCCGGATGGAACGGCTGCGTGCGGCCAATATCAATCCGCACACCGGGCTTGCCACCGACTATCTGAATCACTTCAACGAAGCCATCATGCTCCTGGAAATGATTCCGGATATGCCGGAATGTGCCGAGGATTTTCTCACCTGGCGCCCACTGTCCTATCGCGAGCATTTCACCGCGTCCAAATTCAAGGCGCGGGAGCTGGCGATCGAGGCCTATGATGCCGCCGATCTTCTGATCCGCGCCGAATTCGACAACGTCACCAGCGCGATGACGTCGATTCTGACGGCGGTCGGCGCCGGCATGCGGCAGGCCAAGCAGGACAAGACCCGCGCCCGCCTTGCCGAACAGGCCATCGGCTGGGTCAAGCCATTGGTGGCCCAGGCCGGCGGCATCATCAATGGCGGCACCGAAGCCGACGTCGAGACCATCCTGGCCGCCCATTAGCGCAGCCGGTTTGAATTTCCCCATCGTCGCGCTACCTCTTTCCACAAGAAGATTTCGAGCTCGAACGCATGGCCTCGCCAGTGCCGCCACCCCGTCCCCAGCTTGCCGTCAGCGCCGCGATCTTCCGCGGCGACAAGGTGCTGCTGGTGCGGCGGGCGCGCTCCCCGGCCAAAGGCGTCTACTCGCTGCCCGGCGGACGGGTCGAATTCGGCGAATCCCTGCACACGGCGCTGCACCGCGAGGTCGACGAGGAAACCGGGTTGAAAATCGCCGTCGTCGGGCTGGCGGGATGGCGCGAGGTGCTGCCGGAAGCCGGTGGCGGCGGACATTTTGTGATCATGTCGTTCGCGACGCGCTGGATCGGACGGGAACCGCAACTCAACGACGAGCTCGACGACTTCAAATGGGTCGCCCCCGACGGCCTTGGCGATCTCAAGGTCACCAGCGGCCTGCAGGAAATCGTCGAAGCCGCTTACCGCCTGATCCGCACCTGACCGGAAGAGCCCTGCCCCGCCTTGCTTCCAGCCTATTGAGCAGGCATACCACCTTCGTCCCGCGGCGGCCGCGGGACCGGACCTGTTCATGTTGAAACGCGCACTCGCCGTCCTCATCCTGATCTCACTATGCACGCTCGGAATGGCGCGGGCGGAAGACGCCCCGGCGCCGTTCGATGGCGACCTGGAACGGCTCTCGGAGATCCTCGGCGCGCTGCATTACCTGCGCGGCATCTGCGGCAACAACGAAGGCGGCAAATGGCGCAACGAGATGCAGGCGCTGATCGATGCCGAGACGCCCACAGGCGACCGGCGAACCCGCATGATCGCGGCTTTCAACCGCGGCTATAACGGCTTCCAGCAGACCTATCGGACCTGCACGCCCGCCGCCACCGTCGCCATCCACCGCTATTTTCAGGAAGGCGCCAAGATTTCGCGGGACCTGACGGCACGTTACGCCAATTAGATCATGATCCGATGTCCCGCTCCCCCTGATCCGGGATGGGGAGCCGGTCGGCGCGAAGTAAACGCATCAAAATAAGAAGCCGGAGCGCGGTTCTGATTCAATCAGACCCGAAGGGCTCAGAGGCGCGGCGGCCCGTTTCGGAACATTAGAATCAGGTTGTTGATGGCCGTTAACCTTTCCTAAAGAAGTGCTCTAGGCGACTCGATGGGGCGTGCTAAACCTCATCTATTCACCGCGCTCCGCCCCGGATCGCGTGCATATTAGCCTGTCGGATTTCATGAGCTATCCAGTGTCCTTCACCACCGGCCGCGATCCGCGGCCCGACCATGAACAGAAGCAGGCTGCGCTCAGCTATCTCAATGAAGCCTGGGCCGAGGCGCGGCACGACGGCGTGGATGGGGATTGCCTGGCGCAGGCGAGCCTGTTTGCCGCCTTTGCCGAACTGGTCGGCACCTACGGTGAAGACGCGGTGGCGAAATTCGTCGAAGGCCTCGCCGCACGCGTCCGCAACGGCGAATTTACGATCAGCGTTTCGAAGCAGTAGTCCTTTCGATCTCTATCGTCATCGCCCCGGCTTGACCGGGCGACTCAGTAAGCTGTGGCATCTCCGCGTCTTACTGCGATCTCTGGATATTGATCGGCCGCCTTGCGCGGACGAGGACAGCCATATTCCAGCTTCGCTCCCTCACGGCTTCAACGTCTCCAGAAATCGCACCGGCTCGCCGCTCGAAGGCGTCGTCAGTTCGCCTTGCCACATCACGCGCCGGCCACGCACGAAAGTGCCGACCGGCCAGCCGGTCACGCGCATGCCGTCGTACGGCGTCCAGCCCGCGCGCGAGGCAGTCCACGTATCGGTGATGGTTTCACTGCGCTTGAGATCGACCACGGTGAAGTCCGCGTCATAACCGGCAGCAATCCGGCCCTTGCAGGCGATGTTGAACAGCCGCGCCGGGCCTGCGCTGGTCAGATCGACAAAGCGCGCCAGCGACAGCCGCCCGGCATTGACGTGGTCCAGCATCAACGGCACCAGCGTCTGCACCCCGGTCATGCCCGAGGGCGAGGCCGGATAGGTCTTGGCCTTCTCCTCCAGCGTATGCGGCGCGTGGTCGGAGCCGAGCACATCGACGATGCCCTGTTCGATGCCGCGCCAGATCCCGGAGCGGTGATCGGCCGAGCGGACCGGCGGATTCATCTGGGCGCGGGTACCCAGCCGCTCATAGCATTCCGGCGCGACGAGCGTCAGATGATGCGGCGTCGCTTCGCAGGAGGCGACATCCTTGTGGTCGCGCAGGAACTCGATCTCCTGCCTGGTAGAGATGTGCAGCACGTGAATCCGTTTGCCGGTTTCATGAGCGAGCTTGACCAGGCGCTGCGTCGCCATCAGCGCCGCCGTCTCGTCGCGCCACACCGGATGCGAGCGTGGATCACCTTCGATCCGCAAGTTCTTGCGATCGTTGAGGCGATACTCATCCTCGGCGTGGAAGGCGGCACGGCGCCGGATCACCTGGAAAATCCGCCGCAGGCTTTCGTCATCCTCGACGAGTAGCGCGCCGGTCGACGAGCCGATGAAGACCTTGACGCCGGCACAGCCCGGCGCGCGCTCCAGTTCCGGCAGATCCCGCACGTTCTCGCGGGTGCCGCCGATGAAGAAGGCGAAATCGCAATGCATGCGATGGTGGCCGCTTCTAACCTTTTCCGTGAACGCCTGTTCGGTCACCGTCAGCGGATTGGTGTTCGGCATTTCGAACACGGCGGTGACGCCGCCCATCACGGCGCTGCGCGAGCCGGTTTCCAGATCCTCCTTGTGGGTCAGGCCCGGCTCGCGGAAATGCACCTGCGTGTCGATCACGCCGGGCAGGATGTGCAGGCCTTTGCAATCGATGATCTCGGCGGCGGAGGCCTGCGCCAGGCTGCCGATCTCGGCGATCCGCCCACCCGCGATACCGATGTCGCGCACGCCCTCACCATCCTGATTGACCACGGTGCCGGATTTTAGAATGGTATCAAATCGTTGATTCATCGGTCCTCAACGCCCGTCTTCAATGCCGCAAGGCCTTGTTCCTACTACTTTAGCGGCTTAACTTGCGATGTAATATCAGCCGCTCGCGTTTTGCCCCAATAAGTTCAAGGGGAACAGCAGGAAACCGTTCCAAGAACCAGCCAAGCATGAAAGCAGCCTTTCTCAGCGATCGGGGCGTGGTGAAGGTTAGCGGTGAGGATGCCCGCAACTTCCTCAACGGCCTCGTCACCAGCGATATCACCCAACTTGGTCCCGGCTTCGGCCGATTCGGCGCCCTGCTGACGCCGCAGGGCAAGATCACGATCGACTTCCTGATCACCGAGGCGCCGGCCGGCCATGGCGGCGGCTTCCTGCTCGACGCGCCGCGCGCGCTGGCGAAGAGCCTCGCCGACAAGCTCGGCTTCTACAAGCTCCGGGCCAAGGTCGTGGTCGAGGACCTCGCAGACAGCTTCGGCGTGCTCGCAGCCTGGGATGGCGAGCCGGCCATGAAACCCGAGCTGATGTTTGCCGATCCACGCCATGGCGAGCTCGGCTGGCGGATTCTTGTGCCGGAGGAACTCGCTGAAAAGGCTGCGGCTCTGATCGGTGCCGATCTGGTCGACAGCGACGCCTATGAAGCGCACCGCATCGCGCTGGGCGTGCCCCGTGGCGGGCTCGATTTCATTTATGGTGATGCCTTTCCGCATGAAACCAATATGGACCGCCTGCACGGGGTCGATTTCGACAAGGGCTGCTATGTCGGCCAGGAGGTGGTGTCGCGGATGCAGCACCGTGGCACCGCGCGCACCCGCACGGTAAGGGTCCTGCTCGACGGGCCTGCCCCGGAAGCCGGCGCCGCGATCTTGGCAGGCGACAAGCCGGTCGGCACCATGGGTTCGTCGGCCAATGGTAACGGCCTTGCGCTGATCCGGACCGATCGCGCCGCGGATGCGCTCGATGCCGGCACCTCGCTGACCGCGGGCGGCCTCGCGCTTCGGCTCGCCGACCCCGGCACATTGCGCGGCACATCCAAGCAGACGGTCGCATGAGCCGGTCCGCACGCCTGCATCCCGACGGCCTGATGCGCTGCCCATGGCCGGGCGACGATCCGTTTTACGTCGCCTATCACGACACCGAATGGGGCGTGCCGGAATATGACGACCGCGCGCTCTATGAAAAGCTGATCCTCGACGGCTTCCAGGCGGGATTGTCGTGGATCACCATCCTGCGCAAGCGCGAGAATTTCCGCCGCGCCTTCGATGATTTCCAGCCCGACAAGATCGCGCGCTACAACGCGAAAAAAATCCATGCGCTGATGAACGATATCGGCATCGTGCGCAACCGCGCCAAGATCGAGGGCGCGATCGCCAGCGCCAAGTCCTACCTCAGGATCATGGAAGAAGGTCCCGGCTTTTCGAAATTGTTATGGGACTTCGTCGACGGCAAGCCGAAGGTCAACCAGTTCAAGACCACGGCCAGCGTACCGGCCTCGACGCCGATATCGGTGAAGATTTCGAAAGAGCTCAGCGCGCGCGGGTTCAAATTCGTCGGTCCGACCATCGTCTATGCCTTCATGCAGGCGACCGGCATGGTCAACGACCATCTGGTGAGCTGCTTCTGTCATGAGGTCTGCGGCGGCAAGCACCGCGCGCCGCGCTTTGCAGTGAAATGACGGCTGCGAGGCGGCCGGCGCAGGATACGAGGGTCTGGCAGCGCATGTTGTCGGGGCGACGGCTCGACCTGCTCGATCCCTCGCCGCTCGACATCGAGATCGCCGATATCGCGCATGGCCTGGCGCGGGTTGCGCGCTGGAACGGCCAGACCAGCGGCGCGCATATCTTCTCGGTGGCGCAACATACGCTCCTGGTCGAAGCGGTGATGCGCCAGCAGTCACCGCGCGTCGATGCGCGCGTACGTCTGGCCGCATTGCTGCACGACGCGCCGGAATATGTCATCGGCGACATGATCTCGCCGTTCAAGGCGGTGCTCGGCGGCGACTACAAGACCGTGGAGAAGCGGCTGTTGTCGGCGATCCATATCCGCTTCGGATTGCCGGCGGTGCTCGGCGCCGAGATCACGCAGCAGATCAAGGATGCCGATCGCGGCGCGGCCTATCTCGAGGCGACGCAGCTTGCGGGCTTTTCGGAAGCCGAGGCGAAACGCCTGTTCGGACGGGATCCCGGCCTGCCACCCTCAACGCAGGCGGATTATCTGACGCCCTGGACCGCTGCAAAGGTCGAGAAGCGGTTCCTGAAGCGGTTCGCGACGCTGTCCAGCTGAGAGCGCCGAGGCATGCGAAAATGCGTCACGGCGGGGCAAGGATATCGGCCGGCACTTTGACCGTCCGCCGCCTGGGCCTATAATTGGAGCAATTGAAGGAACTTCCATGATACATGTCTGCTCGCTTGCTGCCCTTCCCGACATCGTCAAAACCACCGGCGCCAGCCACGTCCTGACCGTCATGGCGAAGGTCGATCAGGTGCAGCGTCCGGAATCGGTGCTCGAGGCCAACCATTTGAAGGTCTCGGTGGATGACATCACCGAGGTGACGGAAGGTTTTGTCGCCCCGTCCGAAGTCCATGTCGAGCAGGTGCTGAATTTCGTGCGCGGCTGGGATCGCAGCGCACCGATGGTGATCCATTGCTTCGCCGGCATCAGCCGCTCGACCGCTAGCGCGTTTGCAGCGGTCTGCGCGCTCAATCCGCATCGCGACGAAATCGAGATTGCCCAGAAAATTCGCGCCGCGTCCCCGGTCGCATCACCGAATCGGCTGATCGTCAGCCTGGCAGACAAGGCGCTGGGACGCGATGGGCGCATGCTGCGCGCGCTTGATGCCATGGGTCCCGGCAACATGCTGATCGAAGGCCGGCCGTTCCGCGTCGATCTGGATTGAGGCCGCTCTATTCGAACGACTCGGCAGTGAGGCGGATGCGAAAGATCGGCTTCCTGCCCTCATCCAGCAACTCCATCTGCCATTCGGCGTTCTGCTGAAGGCTGCGGGAAATGCCGCCAACCAGGCCGGAGCACACCTTGGTCATCTCGGCCCAGGCAGCCTCACGATCCTCGAATTCCGACCCAAGGTCAGCAGCGCCGGAATAGCGGCCGTGACTAATTCGGAAATAATAAAACGACATCGTGAACCCCTTGACGAGGGCCGCGCCCAAAGCATTTCCTGACGAAGCGGAAGCCTGAATTGCCGCAAGAAAACGCTGCTTAAGACGCGCCTGGCGCGGTCGAAAAATCAACCGGTGTCCACTTTTGCGAAGCGCGCACAGAGTGATTATCGGCAAACTCAGCCGAAAGTCGCTACCGGGATGTGAAATTAGGGCCCCGTATGATTACGGTGTCGGACGGGTGGCAGGTGTCCTGCTACCTGATCTCCGGTAAACGGCTTCGCTCTACTCGGTCGAAGGCCGAAGCTCCGGCGGCCTCTCCGTTTTGGCCGGGGCTGCATTGGCTTCAGACTTGACCGGCTCAAGTTTCGAAGACTCGACCCGGGGCGTCTCCACACGCGCGGATACCTCGGCCCGTTCGGTGTGCGAGGCTTCGGCGGTCTGCTCATGCCGGCGCATCGAACGCGGACGCGCTACCGCCCGCGCCAGCAGCATCTGCGCGGCGCCCTGATGATTGAAGTCGCAATAGGCGAAGCTCATGCCCGAAACCGATCCGCGGAAGCTGCGGTCGCTGGTCTTGTCGAGATTGAAGCATGGCTCAAACGGAATGCCCTTGAGCGAGGCGCAGACCGACTGGCCGTGGATCAACAGCGTGTTGCCGGGCAAGCGCACGTGACGGATCGGACCGGAGCCGCTGAACTGTATCGAGCCGGCGGCACCCATATCATCGAGAATCCGGCCGGCGCCCTTGGTGCCGTCAAAACAGGTGAAGGTGAACACTTTGCCGATGACGAACCTGCGGGCCTCGTCGGCGGTCATCATCCCTGCACAGGCAGGCGCAATCATCGCTCCGGCCGTAACGGCCCCCAACACAAAACGCCCAAGCATGCTGCAACTCCAACTCAACGAGCGGCTGGCACAGGCCTTTAGCCCCTTTACCTGCTGCTTACCATAATAACCGTGGCAAGATTGGAGCAGGTTGGTTGGTAAAGTCTGAACATCACTACAGAATTTTTACCACGATCCGGCCGCGGACCTGGCCGGCGAGGATCTTGGCGCCCGTGCCGATGACCTCGTCCATGCGGATTTCGTGAGTGATATCAGCGAGTTTTGTCCGATCCAAATCACTGGCAAGCCGGCTCCAGGCGGCCTTTCGCAGCTCGATCGGACACATCACGGAATCGATGCCCAGAAGACACACGCCGCGTAAAATAAACGGCGCCACCGACGTCGGCAGGTCCATGCCGGCAGCAAGGCCGCAGGCCGCGATCGCGCCGCGGTACTTGGTCATGGATAGGACATTGGCGAGCGTCGTCGATCCGACGCTGTCGATGCCGCCGGCCCAGCGCTCTTTCGCCAGCGGCTTGGCCGGCCCCGACAGCTCATTGCGATCGATGATCTCGGCCGCGCCGAGGCCTTTGAGGTAATCGGCTTCCGACGCTCGTCCGGTCGAGGCGATGACATGATAGCCGAGCTTCGACAGCACGGCGATCGCGACCGAGCCGACGCCGCCCGCAGCACCGGTCACGATAACCGGGCCGCTCGCCGGCGTCAGACCATGTTTTTCCAGCGCCAGCACCGAGAGCATCGCGGTATAGCCGGCAGTGCCGATTGCCATCGCCTCGCGCGTCGACATGCCGTCGGGCAGGCGCACCAGCCAGTCGCCCTTGACGCGCGCCTTCTCGGCATAGGCGCCGAGATGGGTCTCGCCCAGGCCCCAGCCGTTGCAGATCACCTTGTCGCCGGTCTTCCATTGCGGATTGGAGGATTGCTCGACGGTGCCGGCGAAATCGATGCCGGCGATCATCGGGAAACGCCGCACCACCGGCGCCTTGCCGGTGACGGCCAGGCCGTCCTTGTAGTTCAGGGTCGACCACTCGACCCTCACGGTGACATCGCCGTCCATCAATTCGGCTTCGTCGAACTGCGTGAGCGCGGCAGTGGTGCCTTTGTCGGCCTTGTCGATTCTGATCGCCTTGAATGTTCCCACGGCAGGGCTCCCGAATTTATCTGGTTTGGCGCGATGTTTACCGGATCAGGCCGGTTGCGCAACTGGCCGGACCACCGGCTTTTCGACGATCGGCAGGTTGATCAGCGCCGACAGCACGCCGAACAATACCGACAGCCACCAGACCGGCGTGTAGGAGCCGAACCTGTCGAACACGATGCCGCCGAGCCAGACGCCGAGGAAGCCGCCGACCTGATGGCTGACAAAGGCGAAGCCATAGAGGGTTGCGAACCAGCGCGTGCCGAACATCAGCGCCACCAATGCCGTGGTCGGCGGCACCGTCGACAGCCAGGTCAGACCGCTGATCGCACCGAACAGGATCGCCGAAACCGTGCTGATCGGAAATGAGATGAAGGCGATGATCGAAATCGCGCGGATCAGGTAGATCGTCGACAGGATGTAGCGTTTCGGAACGATGTTTTGCAGCCAGCCGACGCTGAGCGAGCCGATGATGTTGAACAGCCCGATCGCGGCCATCACCCAGCCGCCGGTCTGCGCGGGGATGCCGCGATCGACCAGATAGGGCGGCAGATGCACGGTGATGAAGGCGAGCTGGAAACCGCAGGTGAAGAAGCCGAGCACCAGCAGCACATAGGAACGATGGCCGAACGCCTCGGCCAGCGCCGTCTTGAACGATTGCTGATCGGCGCTGTGCAGATGTGCGTGCTCCGCCGGCGGCGTGTTGAGCGCGAGCGACAGCGGCAGGATCAGCAGCATCAGCGCCGCAAAGACCATCAGCGCGGCCTGCCAGCCGAAATTATCGATCATGGCGACGCCGAACGGCGCAAACAGGAATTGTCCGAACGAACCCGCCGCGGTTCCGGCGCCGAGTGCAAAACCGCGGCGCTCCGGCGGCAGCAGTTTCGAAAACGCCGACAGCACGAGGTTGAACGAGCAGCCTGAAAGGCCCAGGCCGATCAGGACGCCGGCGCCGAGATTAAGCGACAGGGGCGTCGTCGAATAGCGCATCAGTAAGAGGCCGGCGGCGTACAGCAACGCGCCGACGGCGACCACGCGCAGCGTGCCGAAGCGATCGGCAATCGCCCCGGCAATCGGCTGGCCGAGCCCCCACAGCAGGTTCTGCACGGCAAGCGCAAGGCCGAACACGTCGCGGCCCCAGGCGAAATCGCGGCTCATCGGCTGAACGAAAAATCCGAAGCTCGCGCGCGGCCCGAAGCTCAACAACGCGATCGCGCAGCCGCAGACGATGACGACGAGCGGGGTCCGCCAATTGTTGAAACCGGAAGAGCGACCAAGATCGCCAATTGTCGACATGCCGCCTCCCCCTGATACGCAGCCGACCGCCGGTGCCGTGCGTACATTACAGGGAATTAATGCATTCGCATGCAAATCCCAAGAGGATTGTTGCGAAAAAAAGCGAGGACCAGCTAGCGGCGGACAGTGGTTTCCGACTGCTCGGCGGTACTTTTGGCGGCCTCGGTCAGTTCGGCGGAGATTTCCGCGGTCTGGGCCGGCGAGCCCCAGCTTGGCTCGTCGCTGCCGTCGCCCCAGGCCTTCGGACGATAGAAGGTGTGCACGCCGAACTTGTACGTCTTCTTCATTTCGCTGACCCAGGACGGGTGCACCCAATAGGCGTGGTAGTGGGTCGATTTGCCGACTTCCGGCAGCCAGAGCTGGCCGTCGAGCATCGCCTTGGCGATCCGCTTGGCACGATCCCACATGTCGGGCTCGCGCACGACATCGGGAACGTTGTCGCAGGCGAAGGTGAACTGGCAGGCCATGTGGTGATATTTGTTCTGATACACCACGCCGCACACGGTGGTCGGATAGAAGCCGGAGAACACGCGGTTCATCACCACCTGCGCCACTGCGATCTGGCCGCGTACCGCTTCGCCACGCGCCTCGAAATAGACCGCCTCCGCGAGACATTTTTCGGACTTGGCACGCGACTTCGCATCGAACAGGCCGAGCCGCTCGGCCGGCGTTTTCACATGCTTGTCAGCATTCACCTCGCCCTTGGCGGCAACGCTTTCGCCGCTCTGGTTCGAATCGGCGTTTTCCCCGCCGGCCGACGGCAACGATGCCGTTTTCATGTCGGGATCGCTGGAGGCGTCCGGCGTCACCACCGTCGGCTCTTCACCGGGCCCCCAGCTCTCCATGCTCTCGGCGGGCGCGCCGAGCGAGGCGCCGAAATAGAGGCTCGCTGTTTTTATGGCGAAACCATCATGCGACGTTTCATCCTGCGCTGGAGCGGCATCGGACGAGGTCTTGAGATCGTCGAACGGATGAGCTTCCAGCGACAAGGAGATATCGTATTGCGGCAACGCCGGCTCGTTATATTGCTCGAGCGGCGGCGCGTTCAACGCTTCCTGCAGTTCTGGATCGAGCGCAGGATGGCTCCCGGACGGCACGGTCTGCGCAGTCTTCTCGCCCATGACGGATGAATTCGACGTCGATGGATTTTCCAGCGCGGGGACCGAACTCGCGGGCGCGGCGCTGTCGGGCGGCGGGATCTTGACCAGGCGGTCGCCCTTCAGCGTGCGATTGACCTTGGGATAATCGGAAGCCTGGTAGTGCGGCGGCGCCTGCAGCAGATGATTGCGCGTCAGCGGGCTCGCGCCGATGCCGGGGCCGTCGAGGCTGGTCAGCCGATAGAGCCCCGCCTGCGGCATCGAGGTGCCGATCGGCCGGCCGAAACTATAGGTAGCGACCTCAATGCCGCTGACGGCCGAGAACACCCGCTTCTGCCAGCGCTCGGCGACACCCGGCTGCCGAGCCAGCAGTGAGGCGATGTCCTGATATCCGATCTCGGTCGGATTCAGTGCGAAGATCAGGAGGGCTAGGCCGAAGAACGCAATGCGTGCGCCCCTCGGCCGGTTACGCATGACTGTCATCGAATACGCCTACGCAACGCTTACGCACACAGCGGATCGAACCGCATCCGTAAAATTCGATCTTTTTCGTTATTATCGAATTTAGGTTGCGAGGGAGTTAATCAGTGGTGCGCGGCGGATACAGGCAAGAAGCGACGACATCTTGCATCAGCTCACCGGATCACTTGGTAAATGAGGCGTCGATCGAAACCGTGAATATCCGGTCAATGAACATGGTGAAGAAATTCTTATCATTAGCTCGCAGCGCCGCGTGACGAATCTTAGCGGCACTTTCCGCTTGTCGTCGCCCGGTCTCGGTCGGGCGATCCAGTATTCCAGCGGCGCTGGAGATTAAACGATTGGATACGGCGTACTGGATGCCCCGCTTTCGCGGGGCATGACAGTTTTCCATTACAACCCGGATCGCAATGACGGGCTGCGACCTTAGGCCTGGCTCGCCACCTTCTTGCCGAGCGCGGCCTGCGCCGCAGCAAGACGTGCGATCGGCACCCGATAGGGCGAGCACGAGACATAGTTAAGTCCGATCTCGTGGCAGAACGCCACCGACGCCGGATCGCCGCCATGCTCACCGCAGATGCCGACCTTGAGTTCGGGCCGGGTCTTGCGTCCGCGCTCGACGCCGATCTTGACCAGCTCACCGACGCCGTCGCGGTCGATCGAAATGAACGGATCGATCTCGAAGATGCCCTTGGCGATATAGGTGCCGAGGAAGCTGGCGGCGTCGTCGCGGCTGATGCCGTAGGTGGTCTGCGTCAGGTCGTTGGTGCCGAAGGAGAAGAACTCCGCGGTCTTGGCGACATCGCCGGCCATCAGGCAGGCGCGCGGCAGCTCGATCATGGTGCCGACCTGGTAGCTCAGCTTGGCGCCGGTCTCCTTCATCACGGACTGCGCAGTCGAATCGATCCGTGCCTTGACCAGGTCGAACTCCATCTTGGTCGCAATCAGCGGCACCATCACCTCAAGACCGACCGGCTTGCCGGTGCGCTTGCCGGCTTCGACCGCGGCCTCGAAAATGGCGCGGGCCTGCATCTCGGCGATTTCCGGATAGGCGATGGCGAGACGGCAGCCGCGGAAGCCGAGCATCGGGTTGAACTCGGCCAGCTCCCGGGCGCGATCGGCGAGACGCCGCGGATCGGTGTTCATCGCGCGCGCGACCTCTTCGACCTCCGCCTGGGTATGCGGCAGAAATTCGTGCAGCGGCGGATCGAGCAGCCGGATCGTCACCGGCAGGCCCTTCATGATCTCGAACAGCTCGACGAAATCGGCGCGCTGCATCGGCAACAGCTTCGACAGCGCCGCACGCCGCGCCCGTTCGTCCTCGGCGAGGATCATCTCGCGCACGGTGCGGATGCGGGTTTCCTCGAAGAACATGTGCTCGGTGCGGCAGAGCCCGATACCCTCGGCGCCGAACTTGACGGCAGTGCGCGCATCATCGGGCGTATCGCCGTTGACGCGGACGCCGATCTTGCGCACTTCGTCGGCCCAGCCCATCAGGGTGCCGAATTCGCCTGACAATTCCGGCTCGATCATCGGCATCCGCCCGGCCAGCACCTGGCCGACCGCACCGTCGATGGTGATGACATCGCCGGTCTTGAAGGTGCGCGAGCCCACGGTCATGGTGCCGCGGCCATAGTCGATGCGGATATTGCCGCAGCCGGAGACGCAGGGCTTGCCCATGCCGCGCGCCACCACCGCCGCGTGCGAAGTCATGCCGCCGCGGGTGGTGAGAATGCCTTCGGCGGCGTGCATGCCGTGAATGTCTTCCGGGCTGGTCTCGATGCGGACCAGAATGACCTTGCGGCCGTCGGCCTGCAGCTTCGCCGCCTCGTCGGACGAGAACACGATTTCGCCGGAGGCCGCACCGGGAGAAGCCGGCAGGCCGGTGGCGATGATGTCGCGCTTGGCGCCGGGATCGATGGTCGGATGCAGCAACTGATCGAGCGAAGCCGGCTCGATCCGCGCCACCGCGTCCTTCTTGGAGATCAGGCCTTCATTGGCGAGCTCGACGGCGATGCGCAGCGCAGCCTTGGCGGTGCGCTTGCCGCCGCGGGTCTGCAGCATCCACAGCTTGCCCTGCTCGACCGTGAACTCCATGTCCTGCATGTCGCGGTAATGCTTCTCGAGCATCGTGTAGATCCGCGTCAGCTCCTTGAACGCCTCGGGCATCGCGGTTTCCATCGACGGCTTGTCGGAACCGGATTCCTGCCGCGCCTCTTCGGTGATGTCCTGCGGCGTGCGGATGCCCGCCACCACGTCCTCACCCTGCGCGTTGATGAGGAATTCGCCGTAGAGCTTGCTTTCGCCGGTCGAGGGATTGCGTGTGAAGGCAACGCCGGTCGCCGAAGTCTCGCCCATATTGCCGAACACCATCGCCTGTACGTTGACGGCGGTGCCCCAGGATTCCGGAATGTCGTGCAGGCGGCGATAGGTCACCGCGCGCGCATTCATCCAGGACGAGAACACCGCGCCGATTGCGCCCCACAGCTGGTCATGCGGATCCTGCGGGAAGTCCTTGCCGGTTTCCTGCGCCACCGCCTCCTTGTAGCGGCCGACCAGTTCGACCCAGTCGTCGCCGGTAAGATCGGTGTCGAGCGTGTAGCCCTGCGTTTCCTTGAAGGCGTCGAGAATGTCCTCGAAGTGATGATGCTCGAAGCCGAGCACGACATCGGAATACATCGTGATGAAACGGCGATAGCTGTCATAGGCGAAACGGCGATCGCCCGACATCTCGGCCAGCGCTTCGACGGTCTGGTCGTTGAGGCCGAGATTGAGCACGGTGTCCATCATGCCCGGCATCGAAGCACGCGCGCCGGAGCGCACCGAGACCAGGAGCGGATTCTTCGCATCACCGAAGACCTTGCCGGTGATCCTGCCGACATAGTCGAGTGCTTTCTCGACCTGCGCCTTCAATTCCTTCGGATAGGTTTTGTCGTGAGCATAGAAATAGGTGCAGACCGAAGTCGGAATGGTGAAGCCCGGAGGCACCGGCAGACCGAGATTGGCCATCTCGGCAAGATTGGCGCCCTTGCCGCCGAGCAGGTCGCGCATTTCCGCTTTGCCCTCGGCCTTGCCGTCGCCGAAGGTGAATACCCATTTACCCGCCGGCACGGCAGCCAGCGCGGGCTTGCCTGTACCCGACTTGGCAGCCGGTTTCGGCGCCGGCTTGGCGACGGGTTTGGCTTGGCTTTTCTTCAGTGCCTTGCGGGCTGCGGCGGGGGGCGCGGCCTTCTTTCGGGCCGGCACGGATGCCTTTGATTTCGCTGCGGTTTTCTTCGTCTTCGCTACGGCTTTGGCCATGACCTACAAACATCCGCGGAGAGAGGGAGGGATGGGCGCCTTACACCATTTTGAGCGGTTCCGCGCAAGGCACGAAGGCTAATTCGACTGCTTACAGATGCAGCCAACGCAACAATCCGAGACCGATCAGGCCATTGAGAATCAGGAAGACCGCAACCACGAGATTCAGCAGCCGCGGCATGATCAAGATCAGCAGGCCCGCAATCACGGACAGGAGTGGTGAAATGTGGGCAACAGTGATGGTCATTGGAAGTCTCTCCGATGGCGCGATGAAAGGGGAATCCCGAATCGAGGGAGGGCTGCATTTTATCTGTCGGGATGGTTCCGGAATAGGAGACGCTTTTCACAGCAACGGGTTCCCGCCTCCGCGAAAAATGCCGAACATTGACGCAGGAAGATCACGGTGTTCCCGCGGAACGATGCCGCGCGCGCGGAATTGGGTGACTTTGCCTGCCGGCGAGCGCCGGCATCATCAACGCGAGGAGAAGGTCATGCGGAACAAGCTACTTGCTATCGCTGCGATCGCGGGCATCACCGGCGTGCCGGTTGCGGCCCAGGCACAGAGCGTGATCACCACCGGCGTTGTACGCGGCGGCCCCGTGGTCGTGGACGACGATGTCGATGGTATCGCAGTCGATCAACGTCCGGCGTTTCGAGAATATGTGATCCGCGAGCACGTGCCGGACTACACGATTCCTGGCCCCGTGGTGGTCGGCGGCGTTTTGCCCGAAGCCGGCGTCACCTATTACGACGTGCCGCAAACTTTCGGCGTGACGCCCTATCGCTACACCGTGGTGAACGGCGAAACGATCCTGGTCGAACCGCGCACGCGTCGCATCATCCAGGTCGTCGAGTGATGTCGTTGAACGACAGCTGATTGAATAAAGCTTCGGTGGTGTCCAGGCGCTCCAAGATCGGCGACTGGATGTGAAGGCCCCGCCCGGGATCCCCGCCGGGCGGGGCTTTTCGCCTATCAACCCTCGATCTTGGAGAAGTCCGCAACCGCGCGCGTCGCTGCGCGGATTTCGTTCAGAAGCTTCAGGCGATTCTCCCGCACCTTGGGATCGTCGTCATTGACCTTGACCTTGTCGAAGAATGCATCGACGGCGGGACGCAGCCCGGCCATCGCGCTCATGGCGGCGGCAAAATCTTCCTTGGCGACGGCGTTGCCTGCTTCCGCCTTGGCCTGATCGATGGCTTTTGCCAACGCCTTTTCTTCGTCGAGCCTGTAGAGCGCCGCAACCGGCGCGCCGTCGAAGTTGCGCTTGTCCTTTTTCTCCTCGATCGCGAGGATGTTGCCGGCGCGCTTGGTGCCGGCGAGCAGGTTCTTGCCATCCTCGCTGTCGAGGAATTTGCCGAGCGCCTCGACACGGCGCACGAACATCAACAGGTCATCCTGCCCCCCGAGCGCGAACACGGCATCGACCATGTCATTCCGCGCGCCCTGCTCGCGCAGCTGGACTTTGAGACGATCGGCGAAGAACGACAGCAGATCGGCCGGAAGCTTCCCCGAATCCGCGAGCGGATATTGGATGCCCTTTTCCGGCAAGCC
>DASZTN010000135.1:0-17449 GCA_035547995.1 Bradyrhizobium sp.
GTCAGGCCGGCGCTTTTCCCGGGGTCGGTCGATGGCGTGAGCGTCACCGCGCCGATCTTCAACAGCTTGGGTTCGAGACCCTTGTACCATTCGGCGGTGGCGGTCTCGCCGGCGCCGCGTTTCTTCTTTTCGGCAGTGAGGGCGGAGATCACGCCGTTCAGCATCGCCTTCATGGCCGGGCCGTTGTCGGCGGTCTCGGTGAAGAACGGACGGATGCTGATGCGCTTCTTCTCGGCCTTGTCCCACAAGATGGTGTCGACATCCGTATTGGGATGCGCGCCGTGCGTGTCCATGTAATCGGATCGCACTACGCTGACATAGCGATCGGCGACGACAGAGCTGATGGTGTAATTACGCTCGAAGGTCCAGCCGCCGTCCCGGAAGAATTGCGGATCTTCCTTGCGTGCCGCATCGGCATCTGCCGCATTCTTGCCGATCCATTTCCGCCCCTCGGCCAGGCAATCCGCTGACAGCGCTGCATCCGACTTGATCCTGTCGTCGAGGAAGACGCTGGCCTCGACGCTTGGATTCCTGATCGTGGCGTCGGGCTTCCTGTCGGCGGCGGCCATCGCCGACGGCGACAGCAGGCACACGAGCGCGCCAGCGAAGACCATGTTGCGGACAAGCCTTAAGGCGGCGCGGCGCATGGGAAATCCCTGACTGTTGAATTGCGGCAGAATGAGACTACTCCGCCGCCTCGCTGTGGCCGAGCCGGGCATTGAGCTTGTGGATCAGCTCTTCGGCGGCATCTGCGATCACGGTGCCGGGCGGGAAGATCGCTTCGGCGCCGGCCTTATAGAGCGCCTCGTAATCCTGCGGCGGCACCACACCGCCGACGATGATCATGATGTCGTCGCGGCCCTGCTTTTTCAGCGCCGCCTTCAATTCCGGCACGGCGGTGAGATGCGCTGCCGCCAGCGACGACAGCCCAAGGATGTGCACGTCGTTCTCGACCGCCTGGCGGGCGGCTTCCTCGGCGGTGGCGAACAACGGCCCGATATCAACATCGAAGCCGATGTCGGCAAAGGCCGACGCAATCACCTTCTGGCCGCGGTCATGGCCGTCCTGGCCGATCTTGGCGACAAGGATACGGGGCCTGCGGCCCTCGGCTTCCTCGAAAGCTTCGATCAGCGCTTGCACTTTCTCAACCCGGTTGGACATCGTCGAAGCTTCCCGCTTGTAGACGCCGGTGATGGACTTGATCTCGGCACGGTGGCGGCCGAACACTTTTTCCATCGCATCGGAGATTTCGCCGACGGTTGCCTTGGCGCGCGCGGCGTCGATCGCCAGCGCCAGCAGATTGCCCTTGCCTTCGCCCGCGCAGCGGGTCAGCGCCGCCAGGGCGGCGTCGACATCCTTCTGGTTGCGCTCTTTTCGCAGCCGCGCCAGCTTGTCGATCTGCAGCCGGCGCACATTGGAGTTGTCGACCTTGAGCACGTCGATCGGAGGTTCATCGACCGGCTTGTACTTGTTGACACCGATCACCGCCTGCTTGCCCGCATCGATCCGCGCCTGCGTCTTGGCGGAAGCTTCCTCGATCCGGAGCTTCGGCAGGCCGGCCTCGATCGCCCTGGCCATGCCGCCGAGCGCCTCGACCTCCTGGATATGGCTCCAGGCCGTGGCGGCGAGATCGCTTGTGAGGCGCTCGACGTAATAGGAGCCGCCCCAGGGATCGATGATACGGGTGGTGCCGCTTTCCTGCTGCAGGAATAATTGCGTGTTGCGGGCAATGCGGGCAGAGAAATCGGTCGGCAGCGCCAGGGCCTCGTCGAGCGCGTTGGTGTGCAGCGACTGGGTGTGGCCTTGCGTCGCCGCCATCGCCTCGATCGTGGTGCGCACCACGTTGTTGTAGACATCCTGCGCCGTCAGCGACCAGCCCGAGGTCTGGCAATGGGTGCGCAGCGACAGCGAACGCGGGTCTTTCGGATTGAACGGCTTGAGCAGCTTGGCCCAGAGCAGCCGCGCAGCCCGCATCTTGGCGACTTCCATGAAGAAGTTCATGCCGATCGCCCAGAAGAACGACAGCCGCGGTGCAAAACGGTCGACATCGAGGCCGGCGGCGAGACCGGCGCGTAAGTATTCGACGCCGTCGGCCAGCGTATAGGCGAGCTCGAGGTCCTGCGTCGCGCCGGCCTCCTGCATGTGGTAGCCGGAGATCGAGATCGAATTGAACTTCGGCATCCGCTGCGAGGTGAAGGCGAAGATGTCGGAGATGATCCGCATCGAGGGCGCGGGCGGATAGATATAGGTGTTGCGCACCATGAACTCTTTCAGGATGTCGTTCTGGATCGTTCCTGAAAGTTTTTCCGGCGGCACGCCCTGTTCCTCGGCGGCGACGACGAACAGCGCGAGAATTGGAAGGACCGCGCCGTTCATGGTCATCGACACGCTCATCCGGTCGAGCGGGATGCCGGCGAACAGCGTGCGCATGTCGTAGATGGAGTCGATCGCAACCCCGGCCATGCCGACATCGCCGGAGACGCGCGGGTGGTCGGAATCGTAACCGCGATGGGTGGCGAGGTCGAACGCCACCGAAAGACCCTTCTGTCCGGCGGCGAGGTTGCGGCGATAAAAGGCGTTGGAATCCTCCGCCGTGGAGAAGCCGGCGTATTGCCGGATGGTCCAGGGCTGGTTGACATACATGGTCGGGTAGGGGCCGCGTAAATAGGGCGCGATGCCGGGCCAGGTTTGAAGGAAGTCGATGCCTGCGAGATCGGCCTCGCCATAGGCTGATTTGACCGGGATGCCTTCGGGCGTCAGCCATGGCTCGGCGCTGCCCGGGATTGCCGCGCTCGCTGACTCTTCAAAGGAAATCGTCGTGAAGTTCGGTATGCGTGTCATGATTTGTCCATCATAGCACAAATGCGGCTCACTAATTGTCAATCATGATCCGGATGCTGGTGGCTGACGATGCCGCTCATCTTTTCCTGACCGTAATTCTCCAGCGTGGTCTGGCTCGGCAGGTTGGAAATTCCCACCACCCAGCCGAGCCGGGATTCGGTGCCATATTGCCGCGTCGGCACCACGCGGTCAGGGCGGTCGAAGGTTCCGGTCATGATCTCGATCTTCGAACCATCGATGCGGCGGAAGCTCAAGGGGGTGCCGCAGGCAGCGCAGAAGTCGCGCTCCGCGATCGAGGAGGAGCGGAATGCCGACGGCTTGCCGCGGGTCCAGGCGAAATCGGTATTTGCGATCTCTGCGAATGAGGCGAACGGCGCGCCCGAGGCCTTCTGGCACATCCGGCAATGGCAGATGCTGATCTTCACCGGTGGCGCCGACACCGCGAAGCGGATCGCACCGCACTGGCAGCCGCCGGTCAGAACGGGTTTGCTTGCCGTGGTCATGTTCACTCCATGCGCCGATAGGCTTCCTGAAGCGTTGCCAGTGCATCGCAACCGGCGAAGATGAAGTCACTGGCGCCGGCGGCCCGCAACGAGGCTTCCTGTTCGCCGGGCCGGCCTGCCAGATAGATATGCCTGGCACCGGCGCCTTGAAGGGCTTTCGCCGCATCGACTGCCCGATCGGCATAGACCTTGTCGGATGAACAGATGCATGCGAGCGCAGCACCGGAGGACTGAAAAGCGGCCGCGATCTTGGCCGGATCGCCAGAACCTTCGCTATCGACCGCCTCGATGCCGCCGGCCTCGAAGAAGCTCCTGGCAAAGGTCGCCCGCGCGGTGAAATCGGCGGCGGTGCCGAGATTGGCGAGAAACACTTTTGGGCGAACGCCGGTGTTCTTCAGCTGCTCGTCCGACCGGTCGCGCAGGGCTTCGAACGGTTCGGCGAGCCGCATCGGCGCCAAGGCGGCGAACTTGATCGTCGCTTCGCCGTAAGGCGCGAGCGCGACCGGCTTCGCATCGAGCACAGCTATATTGGCTTCCTGCAGGTTCGGAAATTCGCTGGCGCCGGTCAGCACCAGCTTGCGCTTTGCAATGTCGGTGGCGCGGGCGGCGCGCGTTGCCGCGACCTTGTCCTGGATCAGGCCTTGTTCGATCGCGGCGAATGCGCCGCCAGCTTTTTCGATGTCCTGAAATAGTTCCCATGCGGCTCCGCAAAGCTGCTGGGTCAAGGCTTCGATGCCGCCGGAGCCGGCCGCGGGATCGGAGACTTTGGCGAGGTTGGATTCCTCCAGCAACACCAGCTGGGTATTGCGGGCCACGCGCCGCGCGAACGGATCGGGCAGCCCAAGCGCCAGCGTGTGCGGCAATACGGTGATGGCATTGGCGCCGCCAAGGCCAGCGGAAAACACCGCCATGGTCGCACGCAGCATGTTCACATAAGGATCACGCTGGGTCAGCATTCGCCAGGCGGTTTCGGCGGCAACGAACAATGGTTTCGGCGTGAGCCCGCAGGCCTGTTCGATCCGCGCCCATAGCAATCGCAGCGCGCGGAATTTTGCCATGGTCAGGAACTGATCGGCATCGGCGCTGAGCCGCGCATAGATCATGCCTTGCGCATCTTCCAGAGCAACGCCGGCATCCTCCAGCGCGCGCAGATAAGCGACGCCGCTCGCCAGCACGAACGCCAGTTCCTGCACCTCCGATCCACCGGCATCGTGGATTACGCGCCCATCGGCAACCGTGAAGGGGCCGCCAAATCCGGCCGCGGCACGGCGCTTGACTGCGCTGGTCAATGCCGGCGCGATCTCTTGCCAGCGATAGGGGCTAAAACCCCATGTTGCGCAGGCCCCGATCGGATCGAGGCCGAAACGGATATCGCAGGCCGATGGCGCGATGCCCTTGCGCTGGATATATTCGGCAATGTGGGTCGCCGCATCGCGGGATTGCGGACCGATCTGAAGTTCGATGGCGATACCGGCGCCGAGCAGCACACCGCTCAGAACCTGCTCGATCGCCTCGGCGGTGGGGGCCAGTCCATAACCGGCGGCCCCGTTCGATCCGGCAAAGACCAGCGTCAGGCCGGTCGCGCCATTCGCCAGATCCTGTAGCGCCTGGGCACTGGCCTGTGCGGGGTCGGGATGATCGATACGCTGCATGATCTGCCAGGGCGCAGCGGCGGCACGCCCGGCAACCAGTCTGGCGTCGTGGCTGCGCTGGTAGATCGGCTCGATCCGCAGGCCATCGGAAGTCTTGCTGACCAGCTTTTCGAACGGGGCACCCTTCAATACGCCGTCGACCAGCTTGCGCCAGTCGTCATAGCTTGCAGGGGCAAAATCGGCTGCCAGCCGCAGCTCGTCAGGTGCAGAATTCATCCGGAGAGTGGCTCCCTTCCAGCTATTGTTGTCATTATGGCGTTTTCGAGCGAAAGCCTGTCCCGGACCTGATCCGGGTTGGATGCCGGTTCGCGTGAAGAAAACGCGTCAGAACAAAAAAAAGACCCTGGCAGGAAATTGCCACGTCGAGGCGGCCAAGCCAAACGGTTGTTTTGCCGCTTCTGGTTAATCCTGGTCCGGGGGCGCCGGCAGCCGCTCGATGCCTCCGGTCGACAGCTGCGCCAGCGCGCCCTTGACGCTGCGGCCGGCGATCACGTGTTCCGGGGCGATCTCTGCCAGCGGCACCAGCACGAAGGCGCGCTCGAACAGCCGGGGATGGGGCAGGGTCAGTTCCGGCTCCTGCAAGGAGACGTCATCATAGGCGAGGATGTCGAGGTCGAGCGGGCGCGGACCCCAGCGCCGCTCCTTGGCGCGGTCGCGGCCGAACTGCCTCTCGATCTTGTGCAGCGTGAACAACAGCGCGTGAGGATCGAGAGCGGTCTCGATCTCGATGCAGGCGTTGACGAAGCGGGCCTGGTCCTCTTCTCCCCAGGGCGGGGTGGCGTAGTCCGACGACCGCGCCAGCAGCTGTGCCTGCGCCATGCCGCAAATGCTGGCGATCGCCTTCTGGAAGGTGGTGCGGACGTCGCCGACATTGCCGCCCAGCGCGATCAGCACGTCTGCCATCGTCAGCCTCGCGAGGGAGGCTGGCGGACGCGGGTCAGGATCACGCCGACGTCCTCGAAGATCGCCGCGATCGGCGCGTGCGGCTTGTGGACGGTGACCTTGACCGCGCTGATCCGCGGGAAGTCGGCCAGGATGGCATCGGCGACAGCGCCGGCCGCGCGTTCCAGCAGCTTGTAATTGTCGTCCTTGAACGCCGCCGTCGCGGTCGCCACCACGTTGGAATAGGAAACGGTGTCGGCGAGCTTGTCGGTGCGCGAGGATTCCGAGAGGTCCGACGAGAGTTCGAGGTCGATCACGAAGCGCTGGCCGACTTCGGTTTCATGTTCCATGACGCCATGGCGGGCGTGGATGACGATGCCCTTGATGAAGATGATATCGGTCATCGCTTGTCCTCAATGGCAGCAGCGACCCGCAACGCCTGCACGGTCTCGGCGACGTCATGGGTCCGGATGATTTGCGCGCCGCCCCTGGCGGCGATCAGGTGCGCCGCGATCGAGCCGCCGAGGCGGCGCTGCGGCGTCGCCGGCGTGATGGTGTCGATGAAGCGCTTGCGCGAGGCGCCGACCAGAAGCGGCAGGTTGAATCGCTTGAGTTCATCCAGGCGCGCCAGCACCGTCATGCTCTGCTCCGGGGTCTTGCCAAAGCCGATGCCGGGATCAAGCACGATGTTATCGGTGGCGATGCCGGCCTTCGCCGCGATCTGCAGCGAACGCTCGAAGAATGCGGCGACGTCCTTCATGATGTCGAGGCCGGCGTCGGCGCCGTCGCGGTTGTGCATGATGATGACAGGCGCGTTTCGTTTCGCCACCTGCTCGGCCATGTCGCGGTCGCGCTGCAGGCCCCAGACATCGTTGGCGATGGCAGCACCGCTATCGAGCGCCCAGGCAACCACCGACGATTTCATGCTGTCGATGGATACGGGGATGCCGAGCGCCACCACGTCGGCCAGGATCGGCTGCAGCCGCTTGCGTTCTTCCTCGGCGGAGACCGGTTGCGCGCCGTAGGGGCGGGTGGATTCCGCGCCGATATCGATGATGTCGGCGCCCTCGGCGATCATCCGCCGCGCCTGCGCCAGCGCCTGTTCCGGCGCGATGAACCGTCCGCCATCGGAGAAGGAATCCGGCGTCACGTTCAATATGCCCATCACGGCCGGGACCGGCCGCGACAGCAGGGGGCGCAGCACCGGGTGATCCGCCGGGCCGGCTGCAGCTCCGGATCTGGACGAGGTCGCGATCATGAGGGTCGCTTTGCGCGGTCCGCACAGGGGAGTCAAGATGCTGGTGCCCGGTGGCCTTGCAGGAGCGGCTGCCGCGGACTGGCCAGCCGGTTCGAACCGACGAGCCCTGCCTGCAGGATCAGCATTGCGCGACCGGCCAGCAGGATTTCTCCCTAGCAGCCCTTGCAGATGTTCTTGAGCCGCTGGTCCAGCAACTGGTCATAGTCCTTCACGTTCGGTTCGAATGCCTTGGCGTCGAAGCGAGCGGCGCCACGACCGCCTCGGCGTCCGCCAAGGGACGGCATGGGCAGACCTTGCAGAAGCTGCATCGTCAATGTTGAGCTCTTGTGCAGTTCAGCGTCGAAACTCTTGAACGCGTCGGAGTTTTTCCACGCCTGTGCCTGATCGGCGCTTGCGAACTGGATCACGACGATATGCGCGGGGCCAGTCCCTTCCCACGATACCGGCTTGTCCATGTCTACCGCAAGGTGACCGGAAAAAGGCGCTATCGCAGCGGTCAAATTCTGCATCGTGACCTCGAATGCGCGGGCATCGGTAATCGACGAAGCGATGAGCAGCACATAGGCCGGTGCCGACACAAAATCGCCGCCGCCCATTCTGGAGCCACCATGAAAGCCGGAGCCACCATGAAAGCCGAAACCTCCCATTCCGTGAAAGCCACCTCTTGCTGTCGCGGGAGCGGCCGAAGAGACGCCAACGAGCACACATAGCGCTGCCGCTCGGAATGGTGCAGTGAGCACGGGGGAACGACGATGCTTGATCTCGGCGGACAGAGCGCCTGCCGTTTCCGGCTTGCACGGATCTTCGATACATAAACGCATCACCTGTTCCTCTCGGTTGCAGCGATGATGGAAGCCGACACGTCTGGCGAATTGGCGCTGCCCCACTGCGCTCTTCCGTTTGCGGGTCCTCGTCTACTGTCCGCTCAAGGGGCGGGTCCTTGCCAGAATGCCAAGGGCAAAATTGGCCGGTTGATGCGCCGCCCGCGCTGCGTCCCCGAGCGATTGTCCATCGGCGACAGCAATACCCTCGGCGTTCAGCGCAGCCGCCGCCTGCTGTTCGGTCAGTCCAAACGCACCGGCGACGTGCGCAAGCGGCTGCCGCGACAGCGCATCCAGCACGGCACGCGGCCCGCCATTATCCGGTGAAAACGAGCCTGTCGCGCCAATTAGGCCGACGGCTGCGACGATGACGAGGGTGAACGCTGCGATGGAAGGGCGTCGTTTGAGATAGACAAGCAGGCTGCGCCAGTTCGTGACCACGTGCCACAGCGCAGCGAGCACAAAGAACAGTCCGATCCATTCATGCGCTTCGTGAACGACTCTTGGCTCGATGTGAAAAAACAGGGCAATGCCCGTGAGCCCGATCGCCAGAAACGCGCCGATCGTCACAGGTGTAGCAAGGGTACGTGCGTGCATGGAAGTCTCGATAGGGGTAGATGGGCAATCTTGACCTCAACGGCGTACTCCCGCGAAGCTGCTGCTCTTTTGTGTTATCTGCCCAACGTGGCCGGCAAGCAGGCAGCAGCAAAAATGGTGCATCCCATAAGGTCTCCGGGGAAACCACGGGACCGAAGAAAGAATTACCTTTCTGGAAAGATAACGATCGCCGTTTTGTTGGCAAGACATCGTTTCGTGAATATTCTGTTAGGATAGCAGATGGCTGCAAAGCGCCGTTCCGTCGACGAACTGCTCCGGACCAGAAGGCGCGTCTGGCCCGAGGCGGTTACGCCCGTGTCCGAGCTGATGGTCCGCGTGTTTCGGCTCAGTGCGCTGGTTTACGATGCGGCCACCGCTACGGCAGCGTCACACGGGCTTTCGTTCACCGAATTCGAAGTCCTGGTAACCCTGCGCGGCGTCGGAGCGCCGTATGAACTGGTGCCGACGGATCTCTATTCGGCCATCCTGATCTCGTCGGGCGGGCTGACAAAGGTGCTCCATGGCCTTCAAAAGCGAGGCCTTGTCAGTCGTCCCTCCGGCGGCGGCGACCGCCGCAGCAAACCTGTTCGATTGACCGCGAAGGGGCGCCTGGCCGCCGAACGTGCCATGGCCGACGTCCTGGAATCCGATCGCGAACTGATATTCAACGGACTGTCGGAAGCCGAGGTGGCGCTGCTGACGCGTCTGTTGCGGAAACTTCTCGCGACCCTGGAGCCTGTTGACGCATGAGCAGGGATCTGATCGGGCGCAGCCCCTCGCATCTTCCCGCCTGATGACATCAGGGGATCGGCGAGCATTCGGTTCGAGCGCAGTCGAGTGATCAGATAGTGCCGCCTCGATCAAGGCTGCAGCCGATCCCGGCAAGCGGCTTGGCGCGCCATCTTCTCGAAGGAACGAGACGGAGAGGCCTAGTAACTGATCTTCGGCTGCAGCTTCCGCGCCTGGGCGATCAGTTGCTCGACCGACTTTTCCGACGGCAACACGCGGACGAGTTTACGCTTGGTGTTGACCTCTTTCATATGCTGTGCCAGCCGGGAGGGATTGCGCAGCGCCAGTTCGCGAACGGTGGTGACGCCCGCGGCCCGCACCAGTCCGACCTTGGCCTTGCCCATGCCGGGAATCCGCATGTAGTCGGAGAAATTGGCCCATTCGAGCAGTTGCTGTTCGCTGATACCGGTCTTCGCGGCGAGCGCCTTGCGTCCCTTGACGGTGCGGGCGGCTTCGAGCAGCGCGTCGGTAGTCCGGATGCCGAGTGCTTTCAGTTTGGTCGCAGTGAAAGGCGTCAGGCCCTCAATGTCGGAAATAGGGTATGTCATGATACTCGACGTATGAAAAAGGTGCTTCAGGCGATTTGGCTGAGGCCGGATGTCCCTGAGATGATCATCGTCGCTTCCGCGCCCGGAACCCGGCTGATCAAGGCCTGAACTTTGTCGGAAGGTCTTTCGCTGCGAAGGAAACCAAGGATGACGCCTGTGGTTTTTTCTGCAACGGCATCATCAATGCCAGCTTGCACCGCCAGCCGTCCTATCAACTCGTCCATTTGGCCCCGCCTCATCCGGTTGCTTGCCGGATCCTTGCTTGTGATTTCATCTTGATCGTGTGCGATACGAATTACAAGCGATCAGCTTCTTCGACGACACGATTCGGCTTCAATCGCGTCGCGAGTGTTGCAGTAATGCAAGAGTTGAAAATTTGTGCCATGTTGTCGCAGCGCGAACACCGTCCTGCAACACGAAGTTACGGCCGTATTCATTCAAGTTATATCTACTGAAGGATTCAATCCGTTTCGGAGATGCAGTATGATGCAGCGAGCCGGATATCCCTGAAAAGAGGGCGCGAGAGGCGATGCAGATGAGGCGATGCAGATGACGGCATCCGACATCACACAGACGACCACAGAACAGGCCGGCACAGAACGGACCGACACGGACGAGAAGATTTTTATCGGCAAAGGCGAACAGCCGGCATGGCTGACGCTGGCGCTCGGAAATCGACACGGTCTTGTGACCGGCGCGACCGGAACCGGCAAGACGGTCTCACTGCAGGTCATGGCCGAAGGATTTGCCCGCGCCGGCGTTCCGGTGTTCGCAGCGGACATCAAGGGTGATCTGTCCGGCATCTCGGAAGCGGGCGAGGCCAAGGATGCTCTGGTCAAGCGCGCCAGCGCCATGGGATTCAAGTTTGAGCCGGATCAGTTCTCGACGATATTCTGGGACGTATTCGGCGAGCAGGGACACCCGGTGCGGGCGACGGTTACGGAAATGGGACCGTTGCTGCTCTCCAGAATGCTTGATCTGAACGATGTGCAGGAAGGCGTCCTGAATGTCGCCTTCCGAGTGGCCGACGACAACGGACTTGCGCTGATCGACATGAAGGATCTGCGTGCATTGCTGGACGCCATCGTCCCGGATGCCGGCAAGAAGGCCGATGACAATGATCCGCTGGCGCCGATCCGCAAGGCGGCCCAGGCCTTCGGCAATGTCACGCGGGCGACGGTCGGAACCATCCAGCGCCAGCTTCTGGTGCTGGAAAACCAGGGCGGCACGAAATTCTTCGGCGAGCCGGCCTTGTCACTGCAGGACTTCATGCGCACGGACCGTGACGGCCGCGGTATGGTTAATATCCTGGTGGCCGACAGGCTGATGCAGAACCCGCGGCTCTACGCCACGTTCCTGCTCTGGATGCTGTCGGAACTGTTCGAAGTGCTGCCCGAGGTCGGCGATCCGCCGAAGCCCAAGCTGGTGTTCTTCTTCGACGAGGCCCATCTGTTGTTCAATGACGCGCCCAAGGCGCTGATGGAAAAGATCGAGCAGGTCGTGCGCCTGATCCGCTCCAAAGGCGTCGGCGTTTATTTCGTGACGCAGAATCCGATCGATGTGCCGGACAAGGTGCTGGGACAGCTGGGCAACCGCGTGCAGCACGCGCTGAGGGCGTTTACGCCGCGCGACCAGAAGGCGGTCGCCGCCGCCGCGCAGACGTTCCGGCCCAATCCCAAGCTCGATACCGCCGAGGTCATCATGGAATTGGCCACAGGCGAAGCGCTGGTGTCGTTTCTGGAAGGCAACGGCACGCCCTCGATGGTCGAGCGGGTGAAGATCCGGCCGCCATCGGCGCGGATCGGACCGATCACGCCGGAAGAGCGAAAAGCGATCATCGACAACAGCCCGGTGAAGGGTAAATACGACACGGCTGTTGATGCCGAGTCCGCTTATGAAATCCTGCAGCAGCGCATTGCCGGGACCGCGGCCACCGCGGAAGGTGCCTCCGATGGCGGCATTCTTGGCCATCTCGGCGCCATCGCCAGCTCGATCTTCGGCACCAATGTGCGCCGCGGCCGGTTGTCAACCGGTCAGTTGATCGCGCGCAACGTGACCCGCTCGGTCACCAACCGGGTGGTTGGCGGGATGGTTGCCGATATCGGCAAGTCGGTCGGCGGCTCGATTGGGGGTTCGGTCGGCCGCGCGCTGGTGCGTGGCGCGCTCGGCGGTCTGTTGCGGCGATAACAGCTGTTTTGTCGCGGCTTCAAGCGCGCTACAAATCGGGATGAACGCAGCTCCACGCACCAGGAGAAAATCGGAAATGTCCAGCACTGCGCAACTGCAACCGGTCCTCGACCGCATCGATGCGGATTTTAACAGCAGCCTGGAGCGGCTTTTTGCGCTGTTGCGGATCAAGTCGATTTCGGCCGACCCGGCTTTCGCCGCTGACTGCAAGGCAGCAGCCGATCACCTCGCCAAGGACATCGAAGCAGTGGGATTTGCGGCGGAGGTCAGGCCGACCGCGGGACATCCGGCCATCGTCGCCAAGGCCGACACCAAGGCTAATGGCAGCAAGGGGGGCCGGCCGCACGTGCTGTTCTATGGCCATTATGACGTGTAGCCGGTCGATCCGCTTAATCTCTGGCATCATCAGCCGTTCGAGCCCATCGTCACCGACCATGCGGACGGGCGGAAGATCATCGTCGCCCGCGGCGCGGAGGACGACAAAGGCCAGCTGATGACATTCATCGAGGCGTGCCGGGCCTGGAAACAGGTGACCGGCTCGCTGCCGGTGGACATCACCATCGTGATCGAGGGCGAGGAGGAGGTCGGCTCGAAAAACTTCGTGCCGTTCCTGGAAAAGCACAAGGACGAGTTCAAGGCGGACTTCGCGCTGGTCTGCGATACCGGCATGTGGGACCCGAATACGCCGGCGATCACCGTCGCGCTCCGCGGTCTGCTCTATGAGGAGGTGTGGATCAAGGCCGCCAATCGCGATCTGCATTCGGGCATCTTCGGCGGTGGCGCGCAAAATCCGATCCGGGTGCTGACCCGTATCCTCGGCGGCCTGTTCGATGACAATGGCCGCATCACCATTCCCGGCTTCTACGATGGGGTGAAGGACCTGCCGCCGGATATCCTCGCGCAATGGTCGAAGCTCAATCTGACCGCCGACAGCTTCCTGAAGCCGATCGGCCTTTCGATTCCGGCCGGCGAGAAGGATCGCCTCCTGATCGAGCAGATCTCCTCGCGGCCGACCTGCGACGTCAATGGCATCATCGGCGGCTATACCGGCGAAGGCTCGAAGACGGTGATCCCGGCAGAAGCTTCGGCCAAGGTCTCGTTCCGCCTGGTGGAAGGGCAGGACCCCGCCAAAATCCGAAAAGCCTTCCGCGATTATGTGACGGCGCGATTGCCCGGCGACTGCAAAGTCGAATTCGGCGATCATTCCAGCGCGCCGGCAATTGCGCTCGACTGGAACATGAAGCCGCTGGCTGCGGCCAAGCGCGCGCTCACCGATGAATGGGGCAAGGAGGCGCTCCTGATCGGCTCGGGCGCGTCGATCCCGATCGTGGCGGATTTCAAGCGCACGCTCGGTCTCGATACGGTGATGGTCGGCTTTGGTCTCGAAGACGACAACATCCATTCGCCGAACGAAAAATACGATCTCAAGAGCTTCCACAAGGGTATCCGCTCCTGGGCCCGCATTCTCGCTGCGCTCGCGGAGATGCCGCGCTGAGAGTTTGGAGTAGGGACGCCGTTTTCTCTTGTCATGCGCGGGCTTGACCTGCGCATCCATCTGAAAATGGAACCGCAGGGCGGATTAGCCGAAGGCATAATCTGCCATTCTCTGGCTACACAAAGTGGCGGGCTGGCCTTACGAATTGAGGGGCCTAACCTGATTTAGCAATCACCTGACCGTCCCTGCCAACCGCAGGGCCATCGCATATGGGAAAAGAACCTGTTCGGCGGCTTCCTTGCGGTCCATCCTTCGAGACGCCCGCCTGCGGCGGGCTCCTCAGGATGAGGGTCTTTTTTGCGGCAAAATCTTAGAACCTCATGGTGAGGGTGCGGCGAAGCCGCACGTCTCGAACCATGAGGCCCGACACGATCACGGCCCAAAAGAACTATATGCGATGGCCCTGCTGCCGGCCGGGGCGGTCACGACCCCGTTGCTAGGGGCATCGATCTCTGCCAAATTTTCCCGGCCGTCTAGCTCTGCCTCGAGGGCGTCGCCATGCCTGATCAATTCGAAGCGCTGGTCACCGAGGTTTATGACGCTGCAGTCGACCCGCTCCTTTGGCCTGTCTTTCTCGAACGGCTAAGGAGATGTCTCGGTGCCGAATTCGTTTCGATTGTCGCGATCCACAAGCCGACGATTCAAGTCACACATGTACATCACACATCGTGGGACGCCACAGCGATCAGCGATCTTGCGGACCGACAGCTGGTACGGGTTCCCATGCGAGACAAGATCCTGTTCGGGATGCTCGATACGCCGGTCTCCACGCTGCAATTGATGCCGGAGGAGGAATTTCAGCGATCAAGCTTCCATCGCGACTGGGTCGCGCCAAATGGTTTGCGCGACGGGAGCACCACGCTGATTGCCGATATGGCGGAGGAGCTGATTTCGATCGGTTTCGTAACGTCCCAGCAGCGCGATCCGGTTACAGCCGACGAAATGATGCTCGTGCAGCGGCTTTCTCCTCATCTGCGGCGTGCTTTCATGATTGGGGAAACGCTGGAGCGGACACGCTGGGGCGCCGAGATCGCCTTGAGGGCTCTTTCTGATATCGCGACGCCTATTCTGATTTGCGATGCAACCGGGCGTCTGATTTTCGCCAATGCCGCCGCGGAAAGCGGATTATGCGCTGACGGGCCACTGCTTGTCAGGCATGGCCGTGTCGCACCACGTTCGCTTGCGGTTCGGACGATTTTCTCGGAGGCTTTGCAGCGGGCGACATCGAGCGATCTTGCGCTCGGGCGGCGCGGCGTGGGCGTACCGCTGCTGGCGCAGATGGAGGCCGCGTATGCCTATATTCTCCCCTTGCTCGGCGTTGGCACCCGACGCGTCAGCAATCAGCCGCTTGTCGCGATCTTTCTTTCAACCCGCAACGGCCGGGCGCTACCTGAAGACGCAATTCTTATGACGCTGTTCGATTTGACGCCGGCTGAGGCCAGGATCATGTCGCGGATTGCCGACGGACAAAGCGCAATAACCGTCAAGAACGAGCTCGGGATCAGCACCAACACGATGAAAACGCACCTGGCACGGATCTTCGCCAAGACAGGGTGCGGGAGGCAGGCTGACGTCGTGAAATTGATGTCAGAACTTTCGCTGCCAACGCGCCTGTGACGGTTGGATGGGAATATGGACGTCCTATGGTCCTTCAGTTGATGCCGCGCGTCAAAGATCCAATACCAATCGACTTTCAGCGGAGCTTGCGACGCACACCATCAAACTGCGACTGCGCTCCGATGTAGAAAGCACGCGGTCACGATGGATCGGAGCGCCTTCGAGCCAATCCACCTTGCATGATCCGCAGATACCGCCACAGCAGGATGCCGGCACGTCGATACCGAGATCGTGGATGGCGGAGAGCATCGTCTGGCCGGGAGCAACGATGGTCTCGAGCTTGGAACGCGACAGCACCAGCGCATAAGGCTTGGCATCGGGATCAACAGGGATGGGCGGCGGAACAAAGCGCTCGATATGCACCAAATGGGGCGCCCAATCGCGCGAGGCCTGCTCGAATCTGTCGAGCATGGTTTCGGGACCGCAACAACCGATGCCGACATTCGCATCCGGCCGCCCGATCAGCGTGGAGAGATCGGGGCGCGTTTGAATGGCGGTATCGTGCATAATGAGGTGACCGGATCGCGCCAAAGGCGCCAGCAGACGGACGAGCGGCGGTGTTCCTCGAGAGATCACGTGTAAGGCAAAGTTCGTTCGGCCTGTGCGCGCGAGATATGAAGCCGCCGAAACGAACGGAGTGACCCCGATGCCACCCGCGACGAAAATGAACCTGCGGATATCATCAGCCAAATTGAGACCCCCGCGCGGCAGCGAGACACCGATGGTGTCGCCGCCACGGATTTCGTCGTGCAGCAGCGCAGAGCCGCCGCGGCCCGCGCGTTCGCGTTTCACCGCGACGAGATAGCGCCGGTTGTCGGCCGGATCGTTGCACAGCGAATAGGTGCGCACCATGCCACCCGGCAAGTGCAGGTCAATGTGCGCCCCCGGTCGGAAGGGCGGTAATTCCCAATGGTCGGGATCGACCAGCGAGAACAGCTTGATGTCAGGACCGTCTTGCTCGATGGTTTCAACGACGGTCCGAACCGTCGTTATCGCGGTTTTGCTCATGTGATACTTCGTACGGCATCGCCGACACGAACCGTGCCTCCCCTGAGGATCCGGCAATTGAGCCCGGACCGATTGATCAAGGGATCGAAAATCGGCTTGCCGGTGATCTCTTCGATGTGTCGACAGGGGATCGACAATCGCGTCGATTCGAGCAGGGTCTCGCCGAGCCAAAATTGACGGCCCACGAGATGGGTAAGCGGAACGCCTGACGTGGTGACGTTGCGTCGATGCTCCTCCGGCCGCAACTCGATATTGTGATCACGCTTGAGGGCGATTAGAGTCTCGAACTCGAACAAGGTCACCTGTCGCCCTTCTTCGGGCTTGTGGGAGTAGAATCCTTCTTCACGGCCGATCATGTAGCGGTCGCCCTCGATGCCCTTGCCCGCGATCAGCGTGATCTCCGGCATGGCACGCATCGGCAGGAAGGCACGGGGCGTGATGTGGAGATCACGGACGACACCGATCCAGGACGGTATGACTGCATTCCGGGGTACGGGGGAAGATCCAGGTGTATCAAGCATGACATAGCTCTCTGAAGAAAATGGTTCGTAACCTTCGCATCGTGTTCTTAGCGGATGGTAGCATCAATTATATAATAGCTTTCTGCGCCGTTTCGGGAGCGGCAATCGCAGCTGTCAACGTGATTCCCGCGCAGAGGATCAAATAGAGAGACACCGCCCACGTGGCACCTCCGCTCCATGCCACCAGGGCCGTCGCAATGACGGGCGTCAATCCACCGCTCAGAGCCGCGCCGACTTGAAATCCAAGCGATGCACCGCTGTATCGCGTGTTCGCAGGGAACAGCTCCGAGTACCACGGCGCGCCTACTCCAAACATGACATCCTTGCCGAAAGTGGTCGTAATGACGATGGCGACGATCACGATCGCCGGGTTTCGCGTTTGTATCAGCCAGAACAGCGGAAATGCGAAGAGCATTGTAAAGATGCAGCTGGCATAGAACATCCGCTTGCGGCCAACCCGATCAGAAAGCCAGCCGAAGCATGGGATCGAAAACAGCGCTACGACGGCAGCAACCAGCACGGAGTTTAAAACGTCCGCACGCGGCATGTGCAGCGTGGCCGTGGCATAAGAGATGACGAAGACGCTTGTAATGAGTGCGACTGCAATCTCTGAAACCTTCAGTCCGATTGCAATCAAGAGCGCCTTGCGGTGATGACGCAGAATTTCGACAATCGGCGTTCGCACGATTTCAGCTTTATGCTGGATTTGCCGGAACGCCGGCGTTTCTTG
>DASZTN010000136.1:0-25889 GCA_035547995.1 Bradyrhizobium sp.
CGATCCAGGAACTTCAGATCGCAAGGCGGCACTGAGAATATGATTTGCCAGCGCCCACTTTTCCCGGCTTCGTGAAAGGTGGGGTGCTGCGAAGGATGACGAACTTCGGAAAAAGTGGGCACTAGCCGCACCATGGCCACCAAACCCGTTCCGCCGCGGCCCGTGCCGCGGCTTTACCTTGCAACGCCCATGCTGGACGATCCGGCGCCGCTGATCGCAAGCCTGACGCAAGTGCTTGCCGGCGCCGATGTCGCGGCGGTGCTGCTGCGGCTGAAGCAGACCGACCAGCGCACCATGATCAGCCGCATCAAGGCGGTCGCGCCGGTGGTGCAGGGGCAAGGCGCGGCGCTGCTGCTCGACGGCCATGTCGAACTGGTGGCCCGCGCCGGCGCCGATGGCGCCCATCTGCATGGCCTCGCCGCGCTGGAAGAGGCATTGCCGAGCCTCAAACCGGACCGCATCGCCGGCGTCGGCGGGCTGGCGACGCGGCACGATTCCATGGCCGCGGGCGAACTGGGTGCAGATTATGTGCTGTTCGGCGAGCCCGACGCCGGAGGACAGCGGCCTTCGGCTACGGCGATCGCCGAGCGGCTGGACTGGTGGGCCGAACTGTTCGAGCCGCCTTGCGTCGGCTTTGCCGCCTCGCGCGAGGAGGCCTATGAGTTCGCCGCGGCCGGCGCCGACTTCGTGCTGGTCGGCGATTTGATCTGGGCCGATCCACGCGGCGCGGCGGCAGCCTTGGCCGATGTCGGCGAGGCGATCAGGCAGGCCCATGCGGATTCTTCCGGCAAGGTCGCTGCGGCGCAGGAATAGGACCAATGAAACTCCTGCTTCCCATCGCGGTCCTCGCTTGCGGCCTGACGCTGGCCGCAAGCGGCGCGGTCGCACAGATCTCGCTGACGCCGCCGGCCGAAAAACCCAGAACTGAAAAACCCCAGACTGAAAAATCCAAGACTGCAAAACCAGCCGCGCCCAAGCCAAGGCCGCGCGAGGTCAGCAAGGAAGCCAAGGAGCCCGCCAGGAAGCCGCCAGCGCCCGCCGCTCCGGCAAAACCCGAAGCGGCGCCGGCGGTGACCGTTACACCGGCCCCGCAGGTGGACGATCCCCATGTCGATCTGGTCTACGGCGCGTTTCAACGCGGCGAGTACCGGACCGCCTTCGATCTCGCGACCAAGCGGGTGCAGGAAAAGAACGACCCGAAGGCGATGACGATGATCGCCGAACTCTATGCCAATGGCTTCGGCGTCAGGCGCGATACCGACAAGGCGATCGAATGGTACCGGCGCGCCTGTGCCGGCGGCGACCGCGAGGCGATGTTCGCGCTGGCGATGCTGCGCCTCGGCGGCAAGGGCGGCCCCAACGGCAGCGAAGAAGCGGCCAAACTGCTCGCTTCCTCGGCCAAGCTCGGCAGCATGAAAGCCGCCTATAATCTGGCGCTGCTCTATATCGACGGCCAGACCCTGCCGCAGGATCTCAGGCGCGCCGCCGAATTGCTGCGCCAGGCCGCCGACGCCGGTATCCCGGAAGCGCAATTCGCGCTCGCGACCTTCTACAAGGACGGCACCGGCGTGCCGAAGGACATCGAGAAATCGGTGCAACTGCTGCGGGCGTCGGCGATCGGCGGCGACACCGATGCCGAGGTCGAATACGCCATCGCGCTCTTCAACGGCACCGGCACGGCGCAGAACAAGCCCGCCGCGGTGGCGCTGCTGCGCAAGGCCGCCAAGGAAGGCAGCCCGATCGCGCAGAACCGGCTCGCCTGGGTGCTGGTGAACGGCAATGGCGTACCGATGGACAAGATCGAGGGCCTGAAATGGCACATGATCGCCAAAACCTCCGGAAAGGGCGATCCGATGCTGGACGAGGCCCTCTCCGAGCTCAGCCCCGAGGATCGCGCCAAGGCCGAGGCCGCAGCAGCCAAATGGCTGGGCGGCAAAGTGCCCAGCTTGACGCAGACGCAGTCACAGGGCACCCAGTCTCGCGCCTCGAGCGCTAAACCCTAAATCACAAGCCGAACATCATGCTGTATTCAGCCCTCATCAATGTCATGGTCAAAGCCGCGCGCCGCGCCGGCCGCAGCCTCGCGCGCGATCTCGGCGAGATCGAAAATCTTCAGGTGTCGCTGAAAGGGCCGGCGAATTTCGTCAGCCTCGCCGACAAGCGCGCCGAGGAGATGATCTACACCGACCTTGCCAAGGCGCGGCCGGGCTATGGCTTCATCGGCGAAGAAGGGGGCACGCGCGAAGGCACCGACAAGAGCCACACCTGGATCGTCGATCCGCTCGACGGCACCACCAATTTCCTGCACGGCATTCCGCAATTTGCGATCTCGATCGGCCTGCAGCGCGAGGACACGGTGATCGCCGGCGTGATCTACAACCCCGCCAATGACGAGCTCTACATCGCCGAACGCGGCAAGGGCGCCTTCCTCAACGACCAGCGGCTGCGCGTCGCCGGCCGCCGCAAGCTCGACGAATGCGTGATCGCCTGCGGGCTGCCGCATATCGGCCGCGGCGATCACGAATTGGCGCTCAGGGAGATGGCGGCGCTGCAGAACAAGGTCGCAGGCTTCCGCCGCTTCGGTGCCGCCGCGCTCGACATGGCGTTCGTCGCCGCCGGCCGGCTCGACGGCTATTGGGAGCGCAACCTGAAGCCGTGGGACATGGCGGCGGGCCAGATCCTGGTGCGCGAGGCCGGCGGCACCGTCTCCGGAATCGAAGGCCATGACAATGCGCTGACGACCGGCAACGTGGTCTGCGGCAACGAGTTCGTCCACGGCGAACTGGTCAGGATCCTCAAGCCGCTCGGCTAAAGCCTTTCGATTGCATCGGAACCGGGCTTTTGGATTCTTGTTTTGACGCGTTTTCTTTGCGCGAACCGGTGCCCACTTCGCTCGAAAACACTACGTCTATTCCGCCGGCTCCTGGACCGGCGCCGGCGGGCCGTAAACCTCCTGCACCGGCTCGGCCGCACCGCTGCGGTCGCCGGCGAGCACGCGCTGCACCGAGACAAAGAACACCGGCACCATCAGCAGCGCCAGCACCACCACCGCGATCATGCCGCCCATCACGCCGGTGCCGAGCGCCTGCTGGCTGGCGCCGCCGGCACCATGCGCCACCACCATCGGCAGCACGCCGCAGACGAAGGCAAGCCCGGTCATCAGAATGGGGCGGAAGCGCAGGCTGCACGCCTCCACCGTCGCCTCGATCAACGGCTTGCCTTGGGCGCGCAGATCCTTGGCGAATTCGATGATCAGGATGGCATCCTTGGCCGCAAGCCCGATGATCGTGATCAGGCCGACGGTGAAATAGACGTCGTTCGGCAAGCCGCGCAGGGTCGCTGCGGTGACCGCGCCGAACACGCCGAGCGGAACCGTCAGCAGCACCGCGAGCGGAATGGTCCAGCTTTCATAGAGCGCGGCAAGGCAGAGGAACACGACCACGACCGAAAGCCCGAGCAGCATCGGCGCCTGCGAGCCCGACAGCTTCTCCTGCAGCGACTGGCCGGCCCATTCATAGCCGAAGCCGCGCGGCAGCTTGTCCGCCAGCCGTTCCATCTCGGCGATTGCGTCGCCCGAAGTGTATCCGGGCCTGGCCTCGCCGCTGATGCGCACCGTCGGATAATAGTTGAAGCCGACGATCTGGGTCGGTCCCTTGGACCATTCGATGCTGGCGAAAGAGGAGAACGGCACCAGCTGGCCGTTTCTGTTCCTGACATTGTAGTTCAGGATATCCGCCGGCTTCATCCGGTTGTCACCGTCGGCCTGCACGACGACGCGCTGCATCCGGCCGCGGTTCGGAAAGTCGTTGACGTAAGTCGAGCCGAGCTCGGTCGAGATCGTGTTGTTGATGTCCTCGAAGGTGACGCCGAAGGCGCCGGCCTTTTCGCGGTCGATGACGAGATTGACCTGCGGCGCCGGCGGCAGCCCCTCGACATAGACATTCTGCAGGATGTCGCCGGCGTTGGCCTCGGTCACCAGCTGGTTGGCGGCGCTCGTCAACGCCGCATAACCCTTCTGGCCGCGATCCTCCAGGCGGAAGCTGAAGCCGGACGAATTGCCGAGATTATCGATCGGCGGCGGCTGCAACGCGGAGATTTTCGCGTCGCGCAGCGAAGCCAGGTCGCGGTTGATGTCGGCGACGAGCGCGGGCGCCGAATCCTTGCGCGAGCGCTCCGACCAATCCTTCAGCGTGATGAAGGCCTGGGCGGTATTGATGCCCTGTCCGGAAAAGCTGTAGCCGGTAAGGAAGGTCACGTTCTCCACGCCCGGCCGCTGCGCGAGATATTGCTCGACTTTTTCAACCACGGCCTCGGTGCGCGCATAGGAAGATTCCGCCGGCGTCTGCACGTCGGTAGTGATGAAGCCCTGGTCGTCGACCGGCAGGAAGCCGCCGGGCAACTGCACGAAGGCCCAGGCGAGCCCGGCCACCAGTGCCGCATAGATCAGCATCAGGCGGCCGGTGCGCTTCAGATTGCCCTGCACGATCCGCGAATAGCCGCCGCGGCCGGTCTCCAGCAGCCGGTTGAACCAGCCGAACAGGCCGCCGCGCACCTCGCCATGACCTGCGGCAACCGGCTTCAGCATGGTCGCGCACAGCGCCGGCGTCAGCGACATCGCCATCAGCGCGGAAAAGCTGATCGCTGCAACCATGGTGACGGAGAACTGCCGGTAGATGATGCCGACCGACCCCGGGAAGAACGCCATCGGCAGGAACACGGCGACCAGCACCAGCGTAATGCCGATGATGGCGCCCGTGATCTGCGACATCGCCTTGCGCGTCGCCTGTTTCGGCGGAAGTCCCTCCTCGGCCATGATCCGTTCGACGTTTTCGACCACGACGATGGCATCGTCGACGAGAATGCCGACCGCCAGCACCATGCCGAACATCGTCAGCATGTTGATGGAATAGCCGAGCAGCAGCAGCGCCGCGCAGGTGCCGAGCAGCGCGACCGGGACCACGATGGTCGGAATGATGGTGTAGCGGATGTTCTGCAGGAACAGGAACATCACGATGAACACCAGCATCACCGCCTCGACCAGGGTCGACATCACCTTCTCGATCGAGGCCTTCACCACCGGCGTGATGTTGTAGGGAATGTCATAGCCGATATTGGCCGGAAAGAAGCGCGACAGCTCCTTCATCTTGGCTTCGACCGCGCTTGCGGTCGCCAGGGCATTGCCGGTCGGCGACAGCATCACCGAGAGGCCGGCGGTCGGCTTGCCGTTGAGGCGGGTGTTGAACTGGTAGCTGAGGCCGCCCATCTCGATGCGCGCCACATCGCGCAGCCGCACGGTCGAGCCATCGGGATTGGCGCGAAGGATGATCGAGCCGAACTCTTCCGGCGAAGAGAGCTGCCCCTTGACCAGCACCAGCGCCGAGATTCTTTGTTGCGGCGTGCTCGGTTCGGCGCCGATGCTGCCCGAGGCGACTTGGGCGTTTTGCGCCTTGATGGCGTTGGTCACGTCGTCGGCGGTCAGCCCATAACCCACGAGCTTGTCGGGATCGATCCAGACCCGCAGCGATCGCTCGGTCGAATAAAGCGTGGCACGGCCGACGCCGGGAATGCGCCGGATCTCTCCCAGCACGTTGCGGGTCATGAAATCGCCGAGCGCGACTTCGTCCATGCTGCCGTCGGTCGAATGCAGCGTGATGATCTGCAGCACCGCGCTCGATGCCTCCTCGACCAGGATACCCTGCTGAATCACCGCGGGCGGCAGCCGCGCCTCGACCCGCTTCAGGCGGTTCTGGACCTCGACCGACGCCGCACTGGTATCGGTGCCCGGAACGAAATTGGCGGTGATCTCGACCTGCCCCAGCGAGTCGCTGGTGGATTCGAAATTCAGGATTCCCTTTGCGCCGTTGAGTTCCTCCTCGATCAGCCGCGTCACGCTGTTATAGAGTTGCTCCGGCGAGGCACCGGGATAGCTGGTCGAGATCGAGATCGATGGCGGTGCGATGATCGGATATTGCGCGACCGCGAGCAGCGGGATCGAGATGGCGCCGATCAGGCAGATGAAGAGCGCCACCACCCAGGCGAAGATCGGCCTGTCGATAAAGAAGGCGGGCATGGACGTTACTGATAGACTTGATCAGCCGCCACGCCGTCGGGCGCAGCGGTTGCCGTATCCATCGCTTTCCAGGCCCGTGGCTTGACCTTGTCGCCGGCTGCAAATTTCTGAAAGCCTTCGACCACGACCCGGTCGCCCTTCTTCAGGCCTTCGGTGACGACCCATTGGCCGTCCTGCTGTGACCCCGTGCGTACATCCTGTGCCGCGACCCGGTTGTCATCCGTGACCAGAAAAACCTCGCTGCCGCCGCCATTGTCGCGCTGGATCGCCTGCTGCGGCACGGCGATGGCGTCGCTGTCGATGCCCTGTTCGATCTGCACGCGGACATACATTCCCGGCAGCAGCTCGTGTTTCGGATTGGGGAATTCGCCGCGCAGCGTGACCTGGCCGGTATTGGCGTCGACCTTGGCTTCCGAGAACAGAAGCTTGCCGGGAAGCGGATAGAGGGTGCCGTCGTCGAGCACGAGCCGCACCTTCATCGCATCGGGCGAGATGCGCTCGAGATCGCCATTTTCGAACGCGCGGCGGAGCTGGATCAGTTCGGAGACCGACTGCGTGAAGTCCGCATAGATCGGATCGAGCTGCTGGATGGTCGCAAGGCTCGCGGCCTCGTTCTGGACCACCAGCGATCCCTCGCTCATCAGCGCCGCACCGACGACGCCGTCGATCGGCGCGCGGATGGTCGCATAGTCGAGGTTGAGCCTGGCGCGCGCAAGATCGGCCTTGCGTCCCTCGACGTCGGCCTGTGCCTGGCGCAGCGTCGCAACCGCCTTTTCGTGTTCCGCTTCGGAGACGACATGCTGGCTCGTCAGCGTCGCGACGCGGCGGGCCTGCTGCGAAGCCTGTTGCAGCACCGCCTCGGCCCGGTCCAGCGCGGCCTCGTTCGCCTGGACCTCGACCTCGAACGGCCGCGGATCGATCTGATACAGCGGCTCGCCCGCCTTGACCGTGCTGCCCTGCCGGAACATGCGCTCGATCACGATGCCGGAAACGCGCGGACGGACGTCGGCAACACGCATCGGCGCCACCCGGCCCGGCAGTTCGCGCACCATGGCAAGCGACTGCGGCTTGACCGTTACGATACTTACGTCAGGTTCAGCCTGTTGCGTGGCGGCGGAAGCCGAATTCGGCTCGTTGCATCCGGCGAGCAAGGGCGCCGCGGCAGCAAGCATCAGTGCAAGACATACCGATTGCGCACGAAGTCCCGACATAGAAACCATCGCCCCAGATTGAGTTTGACCAGATTCTCGAACCCGCAAGGACGATGCCTCGCAGTTGTGATGAGGGGCAGGATAGGAATCGGTTGTTGCAACGCAACGCACAGGGCGGGCGGCGCAATGTCACACAGGTCGCTATCACATTCGCACAACAGTCATTTTTCCCGGCCGGGTAAATTGTCGCGGCCCCGGGTTCCACGACACAGGACCGCATTTGACTGCAAAAGATGAGGCGAACGGACGCAGGAATATGGCTGGCGCGACGAATCAGCCGACGCCGTCTTCAGGGCTTCGCAGAAGCGCCGCTGCGATTTCCGAAGGACCTCGCGTGGTCGGCGCCACATAGGTCCAGGTTCCTGTCAGGCTGACGGAACAATCGGCTTTTTTCCCGCCGCCACTGTGCCATATTGGCCGCAGACAGCGCTCTCCCGAAACAGGTGACGATCAGCCAATGTCTCCAAGCCCTCCTTCCCGCTCCGCAATGGAAGTCGAACCGACCAAGCTGTCGACGCCCCGGATATTCCTGGTGCGGATGCTGGTATTCCTGGTGCTGTGCGTGCTGGTGGCGGTCGTGCTCTACAAGCAGATCGAGCTCGCGTTCTTCGCCAATCCCGGCCTCAACGCGCTGATCGGCCTCGTGCTTCTGGTCGGCACCATCCTGGCATTCCGTCAGGTGATCCGGCTCTATCCGGAAGTGGCCTGGGTCAATAATTTCCGCATCGCCGATCCCGGCCTTGCCCTCGACCGGCGTCCGACTTTGCTGGCGCCGATGGCCGCCATCCTCGGCGGCGAACGCACCGGACGGATGACGATCTCGCAGCAGACCATGCGGCATCTGCTCGATTCCATCGCGACCCGGCTCGACGAGGCCCGCGATATCTCGCGTTACATGACCGGCCTTCTGGTGTTCCTCGGCCTGCTCGGCACCTTCTGGGGCCTGATCGAAACCGTCGGCTCGGTCGGCAAGGTGATCGATGGGTTGAAGGTCGGCGGCGATGCCGGCGCGCTGTTCGATACGCTGAAGGAAGGCCTTGCCGCACCGCTCGGCGGCATGGGCATTTCGTTTTCGTCATCGCTGTTCGGCCTTGCCGGGTCGCTGATCCTCGGCTTTCTCGACCTGCAGTCCAGCCAGGCCCAGAACCGCTTCTATACCGATCTGGAAGACTGGCTCGCTTCCACCGTGCGCGAATATTCCGGCGGCGAGGCCACCGGCGCCGGCGTCAATAGCAGCGAGATCCAGAGCGCGCTGGAGCGGCTGCGCGTCACCATGGAAGAAGGCGGCACCAATCGCGGCACCACCACGGCAATGGCCAACCTGGCCGAGGCCATTCAAGGCCTGGTTGCGCATATGCGGACCGAACAGCAGATGATCCGCGAATGGGCCGACGGCCAGGGCGAGCAGAACCGCGAGATCCGCAAACTGCTCGAACGCCTGGCGCGCCAACCCGAGAAGAGCTGAGTAGAGCGTTTTCGAGCGAAGTGGATACCGGTTCGCGTGAAGAAAATGCGTCAAAACAAAAAACCAGAGCCCGGTTCTGATCCAATCAGAACCGGGAAGCTGTAGCGGAGGCTTCAATGGCCCTTGCACGTGCACGTCGCGGCGAATCCGCGTTCAACTACTGGCCAGGCTTCGTCGACGCGCTGTCGACGCTGGTGCTGTCGGTCGTGTTCCTGCTGTCGGTGTTCCTGGTGGTGCAGTTCTTCCTGTCGCAGGAGGTGAGCGGCAAGGACAAGGCGCTGGAGCAGCTCAATGCCAGGATCGCGCAGCTCAACGACATGCTGTCGATGGAAAAGCTCGGCAAGAGCAGCCTGGACGACCAGATCTCGCAGCTGCGCGCCAGCCTGGCATCCGCCGAGGGCGAACGCGACCGCATCAAGGGGCTCTATGAGGGACTTGCCAATGCCGGCAATGACGCCGCCGGGCGCAACGCAGAACTCAACAAGGCACTGGAATCCGAGCGGGGCGTATCGTCGCGCGCACTGGCGCAGATCGAAGTGCTGACCCAGCAGATCAGTGCGCTGCGCCGCCAGCTGGCTGCGCTGGAAGAAGCGCTCGATGCTTCGGAAAAGCGTGACCAGGAATCGCAGGGCCGGATCGCCGATCTCGGACAGCGGCTGAACGTCGCGCTGGCGCAGCGGGTGCAGGAATTGTCGCGCTACCGGTCCGAATTCTTCGGCCGGCTTCGCACCATCCTCGGCAACCGGCCCGACATCCATATCGTCGGCGATCGTTTCGTGTTCCAGTCCGAGGTGTTCTTCGACACCGGACAGGCGCAATTGCTGCCCGAGGGCCGCGCCGAACTCGACAAGGTGGCGAGCGCCCTGACCGATCTCGACAAGCAGATCCCGAGCGAGATCGCCTGGGTGCTGCGCGTCGATGGCCATACCGATTCCCGTCCGATCAACAGCCCGATCTACAAATCGAATTGGGATCTGTCGTCGGCGCGCGCGATTTCCGTGGTGCAGTATCTGATCTCGCGCGGCGTGCCGCCGCAGCGGCTGGTCGCCGCCGGCTTTGCCGAGTTCGATCCGCTCGATCCCGGGCAGACCGAGGAAGCCTATCAGCGCAACCGGCGCATCGAGTTGAAGCTGACGGAGCGGTAGGGATGCTCGACAGGTCCGTCATTGCCGGGCATCGTAATCTGCCTTGCGCAGATCACGTAACCTTGCCTGCGCTCCCCGCAATCCATCGACAAGCGTTCATTCAGAATCGATGGATGTCCGGATCAGGTCCGGGCGTGACGACCGTGCTTGGATGAGCATGTCTTTCCAGCTTCGTCCCTACCGCGCCGACGACGAAGATGCAGCCATCGCGCTGTGGCAGCGCACCTGGCAACAGGCCTATCCGTCAATCGATTTCGCCGCGCGCCTAGCGTGGTGGCGCGAGCGTTGGCGCCGCGAGCTGGTGCCCAGGGCTGCGATCATCGTCGCCGAACAGGCGGACGATCTGATCGGCTTCGTCACCATCGATGCCGCAGGCTATCTCGACCAGCTGGTGGTCGCGCCCGAGCATTGGGGCTCGGCGCTCGGTGATGCGCTGGTCGAGGCGGCGAAACGAAAGGCGCCGGGCGGCGTGACCCTGCTCGTCAACAAGGACAATGCCCGCGCCATCCGCTTCTACGAGCGCAACGGATTTGTCCATGCCGGCGAGGACGTCAATCAAACCTCCGGCCGGCCGGTGCTGAAGATGGCGTGGAGGGGGTAAGCGCTCGCATCATCCGTCATTCCGAACGGCGCGAAGCGACGATCCGGAATCTCGAGATTCTCCGATGTGCAATTGCACATCGTAGTTCGATGCGGAGCCGGTCATCGGGCCGCGCTTTGCGCGGACCCGTTGGCATCGCCCCGGAATGACGAATTCAAACACCCTCGAATTGCAGCCGCGCCAGCCTGGCATAGAGCCCATTGGCCGCGACCAGCGAAGCATGGGTGCCCTGCTCGACGATACGGCCCTGATCCATCACCAGGATGCGGTCGCAGGACAGCACGGTGGCGAGGCGATGCGCGATCACCAGCGTGGTGCGGTGACGCATCAGCTCTTCCAGCGCGGTCTGCACCAGCGTCTCGCTCTCGGCATCGAGCGCCGAGGTCGCCTCATCGAGCAGCAACAGCGGCGCATCGCGCAGGATCGCGCGCGCGATCGCGATGCGCTGGCGCTGGCCGCCGGACAAGGTGACGCCGCGTTCGCCGAGCTGGGCCTCGAACCCGCCGGGCAGGCGGCGGATGAATTCGGTGGCATGGGCAAGCTCGGCGGCGCGCTCGACCTCGGCATCGGTGGCATCGGGCCGGCCGAAGCGGATGTTCTCGCGCGCGCTCGCGGCGAAGGCGACCGACTCCTGCGGCACCAGCGCGATGCGGGCACGCACGTCATGCGGATCGGCGGCCCTGATCGGCACGCCGTCGATGCTGACCACACCGGATGCGGGATCGTAGAACCGCAGCAGCAGATGGAACAGCGTGCTTTTTCCGGCGCCCGACGGGCCGACAATCGCGACCTTCTCGCCGGCGCGCACCGAGAACGAAACGCCGTGCACCGCGGAGGCATCCGGCCGGGTCGGATAGGCGAAGCTGACATTGTCGAAACCGACATCGCCCCGTGGCGGCACCGGCAGCGCGCGCGGCGAGGCCGGCGCGGTGATTGCGGATCTGACGCGAAGCAGCTCGAACAGCCGCTCGGCGGCGCCGGCCGCCGCCGACACCTCGCTCCAGACCTCGCTGAGCTGCCCGAGCCCTGCGGCGGCGAACGCCGTATAGAGGACGAACTGGCCGAGCCGCCCCGCCGTGATGGCGCCGTTGACGATGTCATGCGAGCCGATCCATAGGATCACGACCACGCTGGTGAAGGCGATGAAGATGACGATCGCGGTGAGCACGCCGCGGGCGCGGGTCGAGGTTCGTGCCGCTTCGTAAGCCTGTTCGACTTCCCTGCCGAACCGTGCATTGGCCACCCCCTCGCCGGTATAGGCCTGCACGGTGCGGATCGCGCCGACCAGCTCGGACGCATAGGCGGACGCATCGGCCAGCGTGTCCTGGGCGTTGCGCGACAGCCGCCGCACCCAGCGCCCGAACGCCACCAGCGGCAGCACGATCAGCGGAATGGCCAGCATCACCAGGCCGGAAAGCCGCGGGCTGGTCACCACCATCATCGCGGCCGCGCCCAGAAACAGCAACAGGTTGCGCAGCGCGATCGAGGCGGAGGCGCCGGCGGCGGATTTGATCTGGGTGGTATCGGCGGTCAGCCGCGAGATCAATTCGCCGCTGCGCGCGGTATCGAAGAAGGCCGGCGACAGCGAAATCAGATGCGCGAAGACATCGCGCCGCAGATCGGCGACGATCCGCTCGCCCAGCGTCATCACCAGATAATATCGCGAGGCACTGGCCAGGGCGAGAACGGCGACTACCGCGATCATCACGCTGAAATAGCTGTTGATCATCGCGATCCCCTTCGGCGTGAAGCCGAAGTCGATCATCCGGCGCACCGCGACCGGCACGACCAGCGTGGCGGCGGCGGCAACGGTCAGCGCGATCAGGGCCAGGATGGCACGCCAGCGATATCGCGCCAGATAAGGCGCTAGCTCCACCAGCGGGCGAAGCCGCGACCCGCCTTTTGCCGACGAGGCGGTCAGCGCCGCGTCGACCGAGGTTTCCGGTGGCGTCGGATCGTGCAATGGCCGAGTTTCGCCGCTACCGTCATCCAACCGTTCCACTGCAGTCATGAGATCGACCCATTCGCTGGCGCGTTTTCGAGCGGTCCTCGTCAGAACCGTTCTAGACCGCCTCCAGATAGGCCCCTCAGCCAGCGCTGGCAAATCCGGCCGCATTGGGCTTTCAGCTAAGATGGCTGGCTTGTTTTGGCGGCCGCCTTGCGTTATAGAGCCGGCAAATCCACCCAATTCTGTGATCTAGGACAGGCGCCGGGGCGCCGAGGATATGCCATGAAAGCCGAAATTCATCCGAATTATCATACGATTACGGTCGTGATGACCGACGGCACCGAGTACCAGACCCGCTCCACCTGGGGCAAGGAAGGCGACAAGCTGAATCTCGACATCGATTCCAAATCGCATCCGGCCTGGACCGGCGGCTCCCAGCAGATTCTCGACCGCGGCGGCCGGGTCTCCCGGTTCCAGAAGAAGTTCGGCTTCCTCAAAAAGGATTGATCCTTCCGATCAATTTCTTTTGAGCCGAATCCCTTTCACGCCGCATGCAAACGCCCCCTCCTTCGGGGGCGTTTTTGTTTGCCGGCTTCATACCCGGGCCCGCAAAACGCGGAGCCGGAATGGCGCCGTCGAGAGCGGATACATCGAGAGCGGATATATGGCGTGAAGTGTCGCGAATCCCGCGAAGCAGAACTTACTGCTCGAAGGCTTCCTTCAGACGGTTGAGCTGCGGCACCAGCGGATTGCCGAGCGGCGTCTGATCCTGCAACGAACCATGCATGGTGGCGTCGAAGCGGCGGACCTTGGCCTGCAGGCTCATCGAGCGCGCGATCAGCTCCTGCAATTGCGTCGGCAGCTTTTCGATCACATCGGGTGCGGCAGGATCGGCGGCGCTGAGCTTGACCTTGGTCTTCTCACGGTTGGCCTGGCTCAGCGTCATCTCGCCTTCCTTCACCGCACGGTGCAGCAATAGCCATGATGCCAATTGCATCAGCCGCGTGGTCAGCCGCATGCTCTCGGTGGCATAAGTGAGGCTGACGGCGCGATCGAGCGCCTTGGCCTCGGCGCGGCCCGCGCCATCGAGATAGGCGGCGGTCTCCTCGACCAGATCCATGCCTTCGCGGAACAAGGCACCGAACGCTGCGGAATTGGTCAGCCGCTCGCTGAACTGCACCAGAGCGGTTTCTCCTTGCGAACGGTCCGACATGGTTAACGCCTCACGCTACTGACTACGCCGCCGGCTTTGGTAAACGCCGGTTTATGATGAATAAATCATTGCCCGGCGGCAGCCGGGAGTCCAGCCACAAGAGTCTTTATGGTTTCCGCGGGCTGCCTTGCTCCGATAACCGGCAGGAAAGCAGCCGGTTTCGCGCCGTCCGGCTGCTTGACGCAACAAGGCAAAAAAAGAGCCGCCGTTTCCGGCGGCTTTTGAAGTTGATAACAGGGAGGCGTCAAACAGAGTGGACAGGAGCCACTCGGTGTCCAAAGAGGACGCCTAAACTCATAATCGAGAAAGCTTAACAGCTCGTAAACGAGCGAATTTATTTAGGCTTTGTTTGCCATGTCGGCCACTGGCCGAGCATGCGCGCTTGCATCGTCCTATCTGCCTGACGTTCACGAAAGCCAGATCGCAAGGTCTCCGCCGTCATTCCGGGGTGCGCGATAGCGCGAACCCGGAATCCATCGAAGGACATACAAGGTGGACAAACGGATTCCGGGTCCGCGCCTTACGGTGCGTCCCGGAATGACGGGCTGGATCGAATACCGGTCGCTTGTCCGGAAGGCTGCGACGCCGCTCGGCTCACGATTTGAAAAAACTGTTGGCCGCTTCCTTCGAGGCACGCTTTTTGGTCATCGCCTCGCGCAGCCGCTCGATCTCCGACGTCAGCAGCGCGATGCGCTCGTTCAATTCCTCGACCGACAACAGCGAGAGGTCCTGCCCGATCTCGTGGCTGACTTTCTTCCTCGGCCGGTCATCATCCTCGATCGCCATGCGCTATCCTCCATCGTCGGTTGATCCGGCTACCCGCCGCAGCCCTGCCGGCTGCAGATTCCAGCCTTGACCGTTTTCTTTACGCCAGGCGGTACCCGCTCGGCTCGAAAACGCTATAAGCAAGGACAACGTTGCCAGTCTCCCGCATTTTGTAAGGACAAATCATGGAAAAAGTCCCTTCGCAAATGACCGTCATCGGCATCAGCAAGCCCGGCGGGCCGGAAGTGCTGAAGCCGGAAACCCGCGCGGTGCCGGCGCCGGGTCCGGGCGAGATATTGGTCAAGGTGGCTGCCGCAGGCGTCAACCGGCCCGACGTCGCCCAGCGTTCGGGAATCTATCCGCCGCCGCCCGGCGCCAGCGATCTGCCCGGCCTCGAAATAGCAGGCGAAGTGGTCGCAGTCGGCAGCGGCGCCAGGCGGCACAAGATCGGTGACAAGGTGATGTCGCTGGTCGCCGGCGGCGGCTACGCACAATATTGCATCGCGCAAGACGATCAGGCGATGGCGGTGCCGCCGGCGCTGTCGATGGCGGAAGCCGGCGCGATCCCGGAAACGCTGATGACGGTCTGGCACAATGTGTTCGAGCGCGGCGGACTGAAGGCCGGCGAGACGCTGCTGGTTCATGGCGGCTCATCCGGCATCGGCACCATGGCGATCCAACTGGCCAAGGCGTTCGGCGCCACCGTGATCGTGACCGTCGGCTCGCAGGACAAGGCCGACGCCTGCCAGAAGCTCGGCGCCGACCACGCCATCAACTACAAGACGGATGATTTCGTCACGGAGGTGAAGAAGATCACCGGTGGCAACGGCGCCAATGTCATTCTCGACATGGTCGGAGGCGACTACATCGACCGCAACTATGATGCGGCCGCGGTCGAGGGCCGCGTGGTCCAGATCGCCTTTCTCAGCGCCCAGCCCAAGGCCACCGCCAATTTCTCCAAGCTGATGGTGAAACGGCTGCACCATACCGGCTCGACGCTGCGCCCCCGTAGTAATGCGGACAAGGCGGCGATGGTCGCGGCGATCGAAGCCAAGGTGATGCCGTTACTGCGCGAAGGGCGAATCAAACCGCTGATGGACAGCTCATTTCCGCTGGAAAAGGCCGCCGACGCACATCGCCGCATGGAGACCTCCGAACATATTGGCAAAATTGTGTTGCTGGCCTAGCGCTTGTGAACTGAGCGCTGCTCGAAACCCTTTGATTCGCTTCGCTTTCATGTCATCTATCGCTGCATCATCGGGCAACTCACCCCACCGATAGCGGCTGTAGATAGCGGAGAATCGATTTTGCGCCTGATCAGGTGCCTTGCGCTGATTGTTGCGCTGGGCCTCGTGATGTTTGCCGCCGCGCCGGCGCGCGCGCTTGACGCCGTCAGCGTCCGCAGCGACGCGCCCGCGATCGACCTCACCGGGGTGCTCGAACATCTGCACAGTGATACCGACCGCATCCAGGTTTCGACCGCGCCCGGCACCGACGGCATCGTCCGCCGCATCGAGGTGCGCGCCCGCGAGGGCGGCCAGAACTGGGTGGTGTTCGCGCTCGCCAACAACACCGACGACCAGCTCGACCGCCTGATCGTGGCGCCGCACTACCGCATCGTCTCGTCCGGACTGCTGTGGCCCGATCTTGGGCTGTCACGCATCGCCACCATCACGCCGTCGGCAGGCGATCGTCCCGAGCGCCAGGAAAGTCCGACCGCGGACGTATTCCGCATCACGCTCGATCCCGGCGCCGTCATCACCTTTGTCGCCGAACTGCGCACCGACAAGCTGCCGCAGCTCTATCTCTGGGAGCCCGAGGCCTACAAGGACAAGGTCAACTCCTTCACCTTGTACCAGGGCATCGTGATCGGCATTTCCGGCCTGCTGGCGCTGGTGCTGACCATCCTGTTCGTGGTCAAGGGCAGCATCATGTTCCCGGCCGCCGCGGCGCTGGCCTGGTCGGTGCTCGTCTATATCGGCATCGACTTCGGCTTCTGGGGCAAGGTGCTCGACATGTCGAACAATGCCGAGCGGGTCTGGCGCGCCGGCGGCGAAGCGATCCTCGCCGCGACGCTGCTGGTGTTCCTGTTCGCCTATCTCAACTTAAGCCGATGGCATGTGCGCTATTCCCATATCACCATCGGCTGGGTGGTGTTTCTCGGCTCGCTGGTGGCGCTGGCGCTGTTCGATCCCGCGGTGGCCTCGGGCATCGCGCGGATGTCACTGGTGGCGATCGCCTTCGCCGGCTTCGCGCTGATCGTCTACCTGTCGACGCACGGTTTCGACCGCGCCGTGCTGCTGATCCCGACCTGGTTCCTACTGGTGGTCTGGGTGATCGCCGCCGGCATGGCGGTCGGCGGCTTCGTGACCAATGACATCGTCGGCCCTGCCCTGCTCGGCGGTCTGGTGCTGATCGTGATGCTGATCGGCTTCACCGTCATGCAGCACGCCTTCGCCGGCGGCGGCGCCACCAACGGCGTGGTCTCCGACGTCGAGCGCCGCGCGCTGGCTCTGATCGGTGCCGGCGACCTGATCTGGGACTGGGACGTGTCCGCCGACAAGGTCTTCACCAGCCCGGAGACCGAAAGCCTGCTGGGCCTGAAGCGCGGCACCCTGGAAGGGCCCGCGGCGAAATGGCTCGAGGTGCTGCATCCGCTCGACCAGGACCGTTTCCGCGCTGCGCTCGACAGCGTCCTCGACCAGCGCCGCGGCCGGCTGGTGCAGGATTTCCGCCTGCGCACGCCGGACGGACATTTCATGTGGTTCGCGCTGAAAGCGCGCCCCGTGGTCGGCTCGGACGGAGAAGTGTCGCGCGTGGTCGGCACGCTGACCGACGTCACCGAGATCAAGAACGCCGAAGAGCGCATGCTGCACGATTCCGTGCACGACAACCTCACCGGCCTGCCGAACCGCAAATTGTTCATCGACCGCCTGAACGCGGTGGCCAATTTCGCCAAGACGATGCCGAACCTGCGGCCGACGCTGATGGTGATCGACCTCGACCGCTTCAAGCAGGTCAACGATTCGGTCGGCATTGCGGTCGGCGATTCGATCCTGCTGACGCTGGCGCGGCGGCTGATCCGCATCCTGAAGCCGCAGGACACGCTGGCGCGGCTCGCCGGCGACCAGTTCGGCCTGATCCTGATATCGGAACATGATCCGGCGCGGATCACCGCTTTTGCCGAGACCATCCGCAAGACCATCCGCGCGCCGATCGCCTTCAACGACCGCGAGATTTTCCTCACCGCCTCGATCGGGCTGGCGCTGTCCGATCCGCAAGTTCTCCTCACCGAGGAGATCATCAAGGACGCCGAGCTTGCGATGTATCACTCCAAGCGGATCGGCGGCGACCGCATCGACGTCTACAAGCCGGCGATGCGCGCCCGCAAGACCGACCGGCTGACGCTGGAATCCGAGCTGCGCCGCGCCATCGAGCGCAAGGAAATCACCATCCTGTATCAGCCGATCGTGCGGCTGGAGGACCGCTCGGTCGCCGGCTTCGAGGCCCTGGCGCGCTGGGATCATCCCAAGCTCGGGCGGATGTCCCCGCTGGAATTCATCTCGATCGCCGAAGAAACCGGCCTGATCGTCGATCTCGGCATGTTCGTGATGGACCAGACCGCCAGGCAGCTTTCGATCTGGCAGCGCGCGATGCGTTCGCGCGAGCCGATCTTCGCCAGCGTCAACGTCTCCTCGCGGCAATTGCTGCGGCACGACCTGATCCACGACATCCGCACCGTGCTGTCGCGCTCCTCGGTCGCGCGCGGCACGCTCAAGCTCGAGCTGACGGAGTCGCTGGTGATGGAGAATCCGGAGCACGCAGCGCAGATGCTGGCCCGGATCCGCGAGCTCGGCACCGGGCTGTCGCTGGACGATTTCGGCACCGGGCATTCCTCGCTGTCCTATTTGCAGCGCTTCCCGTTCGACACCATCAAGATCGACCAGTCGTTCGTCCGCACCACCAGCCGCGGCAGCCGTCCGGTGATCCTGAAATCGATCATCGCGCTGGCCCACGACCTCGGCATGGACGTGGTGGCCGAGGGCGCAGAGACCGATTCCGATGCGGTCGAGCTCTACCAGCTCGGCTGCGAATATGCGCAGGGCTTTGCCTTTGGCGAGCCGATGGACGCCGATGCCGCGACGCGGCTGCTCACGGAAGAACGGCTCGCTGCCGCGAGCTGAGACTTTCCCCGGCTCTGACCGTCATTGCGTGCGATAGCGAAGCAATCCAGGGACCCTGCGGCGGCGATCCGGATTGCTTCGTCGCTCACGCTCCCTTGCGCAAACGCTTCGCGCTTGTCGCAGGCAATGGCGACAGCGCCGAGCCTGTGCGCCGACGCCTCTCTCACCTCATCCGTTTGAACCGCACGCTTCTGCCGTCGGCCTGGCGCGTGGCGATATAGCCGCCGGCGAGGCAGGCCTCGCGCTGCGGCATCCTCACCTCGGGGCTGCGCAGCGTTTCCCACCACGACGCCCGATGCGCGGCACGCGGCAGCGGTGCGCCGATCAGTTCCTCGATCTGTTCGAAGCTGAGAACGAATTCCGGCGAGGTCTGCTTCTTCAGGTAATCGCGTAGCGCGTCGTAATCGTTCACCGGCGTCTCGGACTTAAATACCGTCTTTGAATGGAGGCAGCGCCGGCCGATCAAGCATACCGACGAACCAGGCAACCCATCGTTAACCGATTAATGCATCGTTGTCGTCATTTAAGCCAGCCGCAACGATTCCTGCTGCATATTAAGGTATCGGGGGGATTGATGGCATTTGGGCGGCGCAGAAATGAGGCCACTCGTCCCTGGCGGCTATCCGCCAGGTGGCTGATCCTGTGCTCGATCATCACTGTCGCCGGATTCTCAGCGATCTGCGCCGACGTCGTGTCCGACATGCGCCGAAACGAGGAAGCGCTGGTCCGGCAGACCCTCGAAAATCTGGCGTCAAGCATCGACGCCGATATCAGCCGCAACATCGAGCTCTACGACCTCTCGCTGCGCGCGGTCGCCAACAACATGGTGATGCCGGAGATCAGGAATGTCAGCAAGCCGATCCGGCAGCTGATCCTGTTTGATCACGCGGCGGCCGCCAAGCATTTCGGCGCCATTCAGGTGTTCGATGCCGACGGCAAGCTGATCGTCGATGCGTCGAGCCTCGATCCGCAGCCCGAGAACCACGGCGACGAGGAATATTTCAAGATCCATCGCGAGCATCCCGACATCGGCCTGTACATCAGCCGTCCTATGCTGCATCGCGGCTCCTTCGCCATCGTCATGAGCCGGCGCATTACCGGCGCCGACGGCAGCTTTCTCGGCGTGGTCGTCGGCTCGTTCCGTTTCAGCTATTTCCACGAATTGTTCGACCGTTTGCACCTGGCCTCGTCCGACAGCATCACCATTTTGCGCCGCGACGGCACCGTGATCATGCGCAGGCCGTTCGACCTCGACGTGATCGGCAGGAATATCGGCCAGGTACCGGGCATCCGGCGGGCGCTGACCGAGCCATCGGGATGGTATACCGGAACGAGCGTGCTGGACGGCGAACGGCGGCTCTATGTCTGGCGTGACGGCACCCACCCGCTCGTCGTGATCGTCGGCAAGTCCTGGAACGACATTCTCGACCTGTGGTACCGGGAAGCGGTCCGCATCGGGGCGACCATGGTGGCGCTGGTGGTATTCATGCTCGCCGTGATGCTGTTTCTGGCGCACGAAATCAGCCGCCGCTCGGCGGCGGAGCAGAAGCTCGAGGAGCTTGCGACCACCGACGCGCTGACCGGCCTGAAGAACCGGCGCAAGTTCGACGCCACCATGGACGAGGAGTGGCGCCGCGCGGCGCGTCAGCAGGAGCCGCTGGCCTTGCTGATGATCGATGCCGATCACTTCAAGTCCTACAATGACCGGTTCGGCCACCAGGCCGGCGACCAGGTGCTGATCGGGATCGCGATCTGCATTTCCGATTCGGTGCGGCGCGCCGGCGACTGCGCGGCGCGTTACGGCGGCGAGGAGTTCGCGGTGCTGCTGCCGGGGCTTTCCTCCGCGGATGCGCTCAGCGTTGCCGAAAGGATCCGGATCAAGGTGCAGCAATGGTCCGGCGAGATGGAGATCAACACCGTCAGCATCGGCATCGCCAGCATGACGCCTGTTGCCACGCTCGACTGGTCCGAACTGGTGCGGATCGCCGACAAGGCGCTTTATGCCGCCAAGGCCAATGGCCGCAACCAGTCGATCGTCGCCAGCGCGTCCGAATTGATACTGGCGGCGTAACCTTCCTTATCTCTCGAGATACTTCTTCATGTCGGCGCACAGGCCTTCACGCAGGTCGTCGCGTGCCATGCCATAGGCGATATTGGCGCGGAGAAAGCCGGCTTTGGAGCCGCAATCGTGGCGCTCGCCCTCGAACTCGACACCGTAGAATTTCTGGGTCCTGGCAAGGCCGATCATGGCATCGGTGAGCTGGATCTCGCCGCCGGCGCCGCGTTCCTGGGTTTCCAGGATCTTGAAGATTTCCGGCTGCAGGATGTAGCGCCCGGTGATCGACAGATTGGACGGCGCGGTGCCCTGCGGCGGCTTCTCCACCATGCCGTCGACCTCGAATATCCTGCCGTGGCGCTTGCCGACGCTGCAGATGCCGTATTGATGGGTCAGGTGGTCGGGCACCGCCTCGACCGCGATCAGGTTGGATTTCTCGCCGAGCGTTTGCGCCGCTATCATCATCTGGGCGAGACAGCCCGGCGTGTTCAGCACCAGCTCGTCCGGCAGCACGACGGCAAACGGCTCGTTGCCGATGATGTCGCGCGCGCACCACACCGCGTGGCCAAGGCCCAGCGGCGCCTGCTGGCGCGTGAAGCTCATGGCGCCGGCGGCCGGCTGGTTGCGCTCGAGAATCTCCATCTCGGTCTTCTTGCCGCGCGCCGCGAGCGTAGAGTCGAGCTCGAACATGCGGTCGAAATGATCCTCGATCACGCCCTTGTTGCGGCCGGTGACGAAGACGAAATGCTCGATACCGGCTTCCCTCGCTTCATCCACCACATACTGGATGAGCGGCTTGTCGACGATCGTCAGCATTTCCTTCGGCATCGCCTTGGTGGCGGGAAGGACACGGGTGCCAAGGCCGGCGACGGGGAAAACAGCTTTGCGGATTTTCATGGGATTATGGTCGTGCTCTCTGAAAAACATACGGAAAACTGACTTAATGTCATGTTGGTAGCCGTTTTACGACGATGAACAAAGGCCGATAGTGGTTCCTTTTGCCACAGCGTTAAGGCCGGACCGGGGCGACAAGACTGACGACAAAAATTCACCTTTGTTAAGCTGTTGGAAACCGCGACCGGGCCTCCTGATCAAAGGACGCTTCGGACGGGACGGGTGGAGCATGACACGGCGGACAGGACCATTGGCGGAGAAGCGGGCGGTTGTTGCGATGGCCCTTGCGGCGGCGCTGCTGGTTGGCGGCGGGGCCCATGCACAATCCGCGAGCAACCCCTTTAGTTTCCTCGGCAACATCTTTACCGGTTCAATTTCCAATGACAGCCGGTCTGCCAACGCATCGACCGAGCCGATGTCACCTGCCGGCAGCGGCGCATCGCAGGGCTGGAGCGGCGAGGACGGCGCCTCCGGCGATCCCTCGATGACGGCTGCCGCGATCCGGCAGGCGGCGGCGAATTTCGACAATTGCATCGCCGGGATGTGGCCCGATGCCGCACGCCGCAACATCTCGCCGGAAAACTTCCGGCGCTTCACCGCTGGCCTCACCCCCGACCTGCACATCATGGATCTGCTCGATGCGCAGCCGGAATTCAATAAGGCGATCTGGGACTATCTCGACATACTGGTAAATGACAACCGCCTGGCCATCGGCCGCCAGATCCTTGCCCAATACAAGCCGCAATTCGACATGGCGGAACGGGTCTACGGCGTCGACCGCCACGTGATCGCGGCGATCTGGGGCATCGAATCCAACTATTCCACCCAGATCGGCGACCGCAACGTGCTGCAGTCCACCGCAACGCTGGCCTGCATCGGCCGCCGCCAAGCCTATTTCCGGGAAGAATTCCTCTCGGCGCTGGAAATCCTCAATCATGGCGATTTGCGGCCCGATGAACTGCGCGGCTCCTGGGCCGGCGCCTTCGGACCAACCCAGTTCATGCCGACCGCGTTCAAGCGCTATGCCGTCGATGCCGATGGCGACGGCCGCCGCGACGTGGTCGACGATGCCGCCGATCTGATCGCCTCGACCGCCAACAACCTGAAGAAGGACGGCTGGCAGACCGGAGAGACCTGGGGCTATGAAGTGGTGGTGCCGCCCGGCTTCAATTACATGCTGGCGGACCGCGCCAAGGTGATGACGCTCGCGCAGTGGGAACGCCTCGGGCTCAAGCACGCCGACGGCAAGCCGTTCCCGCATCCAGCCGAGAAGGCCTATCTGCTGGCCCCGGCCGGCGCCGAGGGACCGGGCTTCCTGATGCTGCAGAACTTCCGGGTGATCATGAAATACAACCCCGCAGAGGCCTATGCGCTGGCGATCGGCCATTTTGCCGACCGGCTGCGCGGCGGCGGGCCGTTTGTGCAACCCTGGCCGCGGCAGGAACGCGAACTGTCCCGCGAAGAACGGCTGGAATTGCAACAACTATTGGCCGCACGCGGCTTCTATCGCGGCACACCGGACGGCCAGTTTGGGTCCCAGACGCGGCAGGCCCTGCGCAGCTTCCAGGCCTCGATCGGGGCGCCGGCGGACGGCTTTGCCTCCGCCGACATGCTGGAACGGCTGCGGGGGCATTGAGTTCTAGGCTCGGTAAGCCTCAATCCGGAGCCCTCGGAGCGCCTTGACGGAGAGCTGCCGCCGGACCCTTGGCGCGCATCGGGAATGCGCCCGCTTGCGGCCTGATTCTGCTATATAATCATCCGAGATCTTCATTGCCGACCGGTGCGCATGGCCAAGCCGAAATCCTTTTTCCGGATCCTCACTGAAGGCGGCCCGCTGGTTGCGTTCGCCGTCGCCATCGCGCTCGTCATCGGCCTGGCAGCGCCGGCTTCCGCGCAATTCTTCAATTTCGGTTTCGGCGGCCCATCGCGGCCGCCGCCGCGCAGCAGTGGCGGCTTTTTCGGTGGCGGCGGAGGCTGGTTCGGCGGCCATATATTCGAACCCTTCCAGCAGCCGGCGCCCCGGCAGCAGCAGCGGGTCATCCATGAGGATTATTCCCATGCCCCGCCGCCGGAAAAACGCGACACCACGCCGGAGCGCAACATCCTGGTGCTCGGCGATGCCATGGCGGACTGGCTGGCCTACGGCCTCGAGGATGCCTATGCCGACCAGCCGGACATCGGGATCATCCGCAGGCACAAGACCGTTTCCGGCCTGATCAGATATCAGCCGAAGGGCGAGCCCGCCGATTGGGCCGCCGCCGCCAAACAGATCCTGGCCACCGAGAAACCCGATGTCATCGTCGTCATGCTCGGACTGAACGATCGCATCCCGATTCACGAGCCGGCCGGCGACAAAGCCGACGACAAGAAGAAGGACGCCCACGGCAAGCCGGGTGGATCGAACGATGCCGCGGCGAAACCGGACGACAAGGACAGCGAATTGTCGCCTGAAGACGCCGATAATGGCGACACGCCGAGCATTGGCCCGCAAAAGAGCACGCGATCGCCGAACGGAATCGACGAATTTCGCGAGGAGCGCTGGGTCGAGCTCTACAACAGGAAGATCGACGAGATGATCGGCGTCCTGAAATCCAAGGGCGTGCCGGTGGTGTGGGTCGGCCTGCCGGCGATCCGCGGCACCAGGGGCACCTCGGACATGCTGTTCCTGGATTCGCTTTACCGCGACGCGGCCGGAAAGGCCGGCATCACCTATGTCGACGTCTGGGACGGCTTTGTCGATGAAGCCGGCCGCTACATGCAGCAGGGCCCGGACTTCGAAGGCCAGACCCGCCGCCTGCGCTCCTATGACGGCGTGTTCTTCACCCAGGCCGGCGCCCGCAAGCTCGCGCATTATGTCGAACATGAGGTGACGCGGCTGCTGGCGGCACGCTCCGGACCGATCACGCTGCCGACCGAACCGGCAACACCGGATGCCAATGCCCAGCCCGGCCAGCCGGCGCCGCGGCCGCTGGCCGGCCCGATCGTCCCGCTGGTGGCGTCGACGCTCAGTCCCGATCAGCTGCTTGGCGGCCCCGGCTCGCGGCCGAGCCCGGTCGACCCGCTTGCGCTGCGGACATTGGTGAAGGGCGAGCCGCTCTCCCCGCCCGCCGGCCGCGCCGATGATTTCGTCTGGCCGCGCCGCACCATCGAACACCAGCCGGCCAAGGGCGAAACGCCGGTCGCTGCCGCTACTCCCAATGGGACGACGCCGGCGGCGGCTCCGGCCAATCCCGCCGCGCCAACGCCTGCTGCGCCGCCAGCCCCGCCACCGAAACCGAAGAAGCCGCGGCCGCCGGGGCCGGCAGCGGCGGCCCCGCCGGAGCCGCCGTCATCCCGGCCGCTGTTCGGACTGGGCAACGGGCCCCGGCAGGCACCTCCCGCAGCAAACCAATATCCGCCGCGTCCTCCGGCTGATATCGGCAGCGCCGCGCCGGGCTTCTTTACGCGTTGATTTCCCGGATTTTTCCGAACCGGTCCAGAAGCGGCACCGGACGCCGTGGGCCGCCGAGCCCTTCCGGTCCTGATGCCATCAGAGCCGGGCATCAGGGCCTTGTTCTGACGCGTTTTCTTGGCGCGAACAGAGGTCTCCCCGGCCGGTCGAGAGGCAGCTTTCGCAGGCTCGGAAGCACTTCCGGATTTCTTCACCCGCGTCAGCTGTAGTAACGCCAGCGCGGCGGTGGCGGACGGCGCGGCGGGCGCGTCATCAGAAGCGCCAGGGCAAAACCGATTCCGCCGGCGACCAACAGCGCCCCCAGCGGATTGTCCTGCACCTTCCTGGCCACAGCCTGGGTGCTGTCGCGCAGCGTGTCGCCGCTGTTCTCATAGGCATCCTTGGCAAAGCCCGCGGCAGCGTCCTTGGCCTGGCCGTAGAGATTTTGCGCCTTCCCGGCCGCTTCGCGGATACGGCCGGAAGCCTGGGTCTCACTATCGCCCGTCGCCTCGCCGAATGCGCCCTCGGCCTTGCCGGCGAAATCCTTGGCCGCACCGGTCACTCGATCCTCATCCATTGCGCCTGCTCTCTATTCAGTTGTCTGGATGCGTTTCCTGACGCGGACCGGACCCCGCTTCACTTGAAAACGCGATGGTGAAGTAACCGGCGAGGCACACTGCAGTTCCTCAGGAGCGCCGACGGCGTTGACACCGCCCAGCCCGGGGCTCATTTTTCGACCAACAGCGGAGCAACCGCTGATTTATCCCGGGAGAGCGCCATGGCTGTCACGATCCGCCAGATTCATCCGCATTTCGTCGGCGAGGTCACTGGCGTCGATCTCAGGCAGCCGCTGACGGCGCAGGAAGCCGCCGACATCGAAGCCGGCATGGACAAATATGCCGTGCTG
>DASZTN010000137.1:0-5717 GCA_035547995.1 Bradyrhizobium sp.
AAGGGCACGGAGTGGGAGAACAAGCCGCTGGAAGAGGTCGTGAAGGGGTCGTTCGGCAAGAACGCCGGTCTCTTCAACAATGCCGGTCAGCATTACAACCACAATCATTTCTGGAAATGGATGAAGCCCAATGGCGGCGGCAGCAAGCTGCCCGGCGCCCTGGAAAAGAAGATCAACGAAGATCTCGGCGGTTTCGAGAAATTCAAGACCGACTTTGCCGCTGCCGGCGTCGGCCAGTTCGGCTCCGGCTGGTGCTGGCTGCAGGTGAAGAACGGCAAGCTGGAAATCTCCAAGACTCCGAACGGCGAGAATCCGTTGGTGCATGGCGCCACCCCGATCCTCGGCTGCGACGTCTGGGAGCATTCCTATTACATCGACTATCGCAACCGCCGTCCGGACTATCTCAAGGCCTTCCTCGATAATCTCGTGAACTGGGAGTATGTCGAGGAACTGTTTTCGAAGGCCTGATCCGCGGCCAAGCCGAGAGTTCAGTCTCCTGCAAGGCGGCAGCCTCCGGGCTGCCGCCTTTTGCTTGGCCGCATCAGTTTTCCCAGCGGGTTCTCCGGCAAATCGCCTGGGAGCGGCGGGAACCGGCCACAGCCGCAATCCCGTAGACAGGGGTAATGTTATAATATAACACATTTGAATGGATCATTCTCTCCCCCACGCTGCATCCCCCGACCATGGCTCCGGCGGCATGCCGATCCACAGCCATGGGCCGGCATCGCCGCATCCGGCCCAGGCGGTTTCCTGGTCGATCCTGCGCATGACCGTGACAGCCCGGCTCGGCGCGGCGCTTGCGGTCAGCGCCTGCCTCTGGGCCCTGGTCTGGCTTGCGACGAGATGAGCATGGCAGCGCCACTGCAATTTTGCGATGTCACCCTGGGCTATGACCGGCATCCGGCCGTGCATCACCTGAGCGGCGAAGTGGTTCAGGGCGCGCTGGTCGCAGTCGTCGGCCCCAACGGCGCCGGCAAGTCGACGCTGTTTCGCGGCATCGTCGGGCTGCTCAAGCCGCTTTCCGGATCGATCGTCACCTCCGGTCTTGGGCCAAAGGATATCGCCTATCTGCCGCAGACGGCAGACATCGACCGCAGCTTTCCGATCTCGGTATTCGACTTTGTCGGCACCGGCCTCTGGCACACCACCGGTTTTTTCGGCGGCATCGGGTGGAAGGCGCGGGAGCGGATCGTGCAGGCGATCGCCGCAGTTGGTCTCAACGGCTTCGAGAACCGCCCGATCGGAACATTATCGGGCGGACAGATGCAGCGCATGCTGTTTGCACGGCTGCTGTTGCAGGATGCGCGCGTGATTGTGCTCGACGAGCCCTTCAACGCCATCGATGCCAAAACCTCCGCCGATCTCCTGGGGCTGGTCCAGCGCTGGCATCGCGAGCAACGTACGGTGATCGCTGCGCTGCACGACATGGAGCTTGTGCGCGCCAACTTCCCGGAAACCCTGCTGCTGGCGCGCGGCAAGGTCGCCTGGGGCAGGACGGCCGAGGTGCTCACGTCAGAAAATCTCCTGGAGGCACGGCGGATGTGCGAGGCCTTCGACGACAGCGCCGCCGCTTGTGCGGCACCGGATACCTCGTCGCGAGCCGCCTGAGATGCCATTCTACGACGCGCTGATTGCGCCTTTCACCGATTTCGAATTCATGCGCCGCGCATTTGTGGCGGTCATTGCGTTGTCGCTCGCCGGCGCGCCGGTCGGCGTATTCCTGATGCTGCGGCGCATGAGCCTGGTCGGCGACGCCATGGCGCATGCGATCCTGCCGGGCGCGGCGATCGGCTTCCTGCTGTTCGGGCTCAATCTGATGGCGATGACGGCAGGTGGTCTGATTGCCGGCTTCACGGTCGCGATCCTCGCCGGCCTGGTTGCGCGCACCACCGAGATCAAGGAAGACGCATCGCTTGCGACCTCCTATCTGATCTCGCTGGCGCTTGGCGTCACCATCGTCTCGATCCGCGGCAGCAATATCGATCTCCTGCACGTGCTGTTCGGCGACATCCTCGCGATGGATAACCAGACGCTACTCGTGATCGCCTTCAACGTGACGATCACGCTGATCGTGCTGGCGGTGATCTACCGTCCGCTGGTGATCGAAAGCGTCGATCCCGTCTTCCTGCGCACGGTGAGCCGGGCCGGTGCGCCCGCACATCTGGTGTTCCTGGCGCTGGTCGTGGTCAATCTCGTCAACGGTTTTCAGGCGCTCGGCACCCTGCTTGCGGTCGGGCTGATGATCCTGCCGGCCGGCATCGCACGGTTCTGGTCGCGTGACATCAGCGGCATGATCTGCGTTGCCGTCGTCAGCGCCATCGTGTCCGGCTATGCCGGGCTGGTGCTGTCGTTTCAGACCCGGGTGCCGTCGGGCCCGGCGATCATCCTGGTGGCGGCAGTGCTCTATGCCGGCTCGGTGGCGTTCGGCAGCGTCGGCGGGCTGGTGCGGCAGCTATTCCCCCGCCGCCATCTCGAAGCGTGAAAGTTTCGGAAAATGCGACGTCTCTCGTTCTGGCTGCTTTGCTCGTTGCTGGCGACTGCCGGGCCACCGGCTAAGGCGCAGCCGCAGGTGAACGTGGTCGCGAGCTTCTCGATCCTCGGTGATTTCGTCCGCAATGTCGGCGGCGACCGCGTCAATGTCACCACCCTGGTCGGCCCCAATGGCGACGTCCACGTCTATACGCCGGCGCCGGAGGACGCGAAGCGGATCGCCGATGCCCGGCTCGTCGTGATCAACGGGCTTGGCCTTGAGGGCTGGCTGCCGCGCCTGGTGCAATCCTCCGGCGGCAAGGCGACGGTGGTGACCGCGACCAAGGGCATCACCCCGCGCAATCTCGGCTCCGAGGCCGATCCGCATGCCTGGCAATCGGTCGTCAACGCCAAGATCTATGTCGGCAATATCGCCAAGGCGCTGGAAGCGGCCGATCCGGCCGACGCCGAGGTCTTTCGCGCCAATGAGCAGCATTACCAGGACGAGCTCGACCGGCTGGACCGCGAGGTGAGGGCGGCGGTCGCGCAGATTCCGCCGCAGCGGCGCAAGGTGATCTCGACCCATGACGCCTTCGGCTATTTCGCCGCCGAATATGGCATCGCCTTCATTGCCCCGCTCGGCGTCTCCACGGAAGCGGAGCCCAGCGCGCGGGATATTGCCGCCATCGTCGGCCAGATCAGGGCTGCCAAAATACCGGCCGTGTTCTTCGAAAATATCACCGATCCACGGCTGATGCGCCAGATCTCGGCCGAGACCGGGGCCAGGATCGGCGGAACGCTCTATTCGGACAGTCTAAGCGGCGAAAAGGGCGAAGCCCCCACTTACATTGACATGGTCAGACACAATATAAGGGCCCTGACAAGCGCACTGGCCGAATGAGGGCAGGGGCCTCCCTGTCTGCCGGGCGCTCCCAAAGAAATTCCTGTTCCTCGGAGCTGTTATGCCAGAGTCTTCGTCCTCCAAAATTCCGGTGACCGTGCTGACGGGCTATCTCGGCGCCGGCAAGACCACCCTGCTCAACCGCATCCTGTCGGAAAACCACGGCAAGAAATACGCCGTCATCGTCAACGAATTCGGCGAGATCGGCATCGACAACGACCTGATCATCGGCGCGGACGAAGAAGTGTTCGAAATGAACAATGGCTGCATCTGCTGCACCGTGCGCGGCGACCTTGTCCGCATCATGGACGGCTTGATGAAGCGCAAGGGCAAGTTCGATGCCATCATCGTCGAGACCACCGGCCTGGCCGATCCGGCGCCGGTGGCGCAGACCTTCTTCGTCGACGAGGACGTCCAGAAGAATGCACGCCTCGATGCGGTGGTCACGGTGGCCGACGCCAAATGGCTGAGCGACCGGCTCAAGGATGCACCGGAAGCCAAGAACCAGATCGCGTTCGCCGATGTCATCGTGCTCAACAAGACCGATCTGGTCTCCAAGCCGGAGCTTGCGGAAGTCGAGGCGCGGATCCGCGGCATCAACCCCTATGCCAAGCTGCACCGCACCGAGCGCTGCCAGGTGGCGTTGTCGGATGTGCTGGAGCGCGGCGCGTTCGACCTCGACCGCATCCTCGAGATCGAGCCGGATTTCCTCGAAGCCGACGATCACGACCATGACCATCACCACGATCATGATCATCACCATCACGGCCATGACCACCATCATCATCACGATCATGGCCTGAAGCATTATCACGACGAGGACATGCAGTCGCTGTCGCTGCGCACCGACAAGCCGCTCGACCCGAATAAATTCATGCCCTGGCTGCAGAGCCTGGTGCAGACCGAAGGGCCGAAGATCCTGCGCTCGAAGGGCATCCTTTCCTTCAGCGATGACGACGATCGTTATGTCTTCCAGGGCGTGCATATGATGTTGGAGGGCGATCACCAGCGCAAATGGAAGGATGGCGAGCGGCGCGAGAGCCGCCTCGTCTTCATCGGTCGCGAATTGCCGGAACAGGCGATCCGCGAAGGTTTTGAAAGCTGCATCACCACGTGATGAAACAGTTCGATCCCGCCGAAAACTCGGCTTCCATTGCTTCCGTCACCGACCGGGTGCGTCCGCTCGCGCTCGGCATGCCGGTCACGGCGGTGTATTTCCTGGGCGACCGCGCCGGCTTTGTCGGTGCCGAGGAAAATGCTGCCCTTGTGAACAAGGAGGGCGAGGTCTCGCAGATCGCCGTCCACAATGGCGGCATTCTCTGCTCGGCTTCCGATGGTGCGCGCATCGTGATGGGCGGCGATGACGGCAAGCTCGTAGCCCTGGACAGGAGTGGCGAGATCAGCGTGCTCGCGACCGATCCGAAGCGGCGCTGGGTCGATAATGTCGCGCTGCATCCGGACGGTGCGGTGGCCTGGTCGGTCGGCAAGACCGCATTCGTCCGCAGCGGCAAGGCTGAAGATAAATCGTTCGAGGTGCCATCGACCGTCGGCGGACTGGCGTTCGCTCCCAAGGGTCTGCGGCTTGCGATCGCGCATTACAATGGCGTGACGCTGTGGTTTCCCAACATGGCCGGCAGTGCCGAATTCCTCGAATGGGCGGGATCGCATCTCGGCGTCACCTTCAGCCCGGACAACAAATTCCTGGTCACCGCGATGCATGAGCCGGCGCTGCACGGCTGGCGGCTCGCAGATCAGCGGCACATGCGCATGACCGGCTATCCGGGCCGGGTGAGGTCGATGTCCTGGAGCGCCGGCGGCAAGGCCTTGGCGACATCAGGCGCCGATACCGTGATCCTGTGGCCGTTCGCCAGCAAGGACGGCCCGATGGGCAAGCAGCCGGCGATGCTGGCGCCGCTCTCGGCACGGGTCTCCGTGGTGGCCTGTCATCCCAAGCAGGATATTCTCGCCGCCGGCTATAGCGACGGCACCATCCTGCTGGTGCGGATGAATGATGGCGCCGAAATCCTGGTGCGCAAGAACAACGGCACCGCGGTCGCAGCCCTCGGCTGGGATGCGAAGGGAAGCATCCTTGCCTTCGCCGCCGAGGATGGCGAAGCAGGTCTGCTCGAACTGTGATAGACGGCCGCATAGAGCCGCGCCAGCGGAGCGGATTTGGCGTTCGCTACCCTGTTTGCCGCGAGTTCGTAAAGCGAACGTCAAATCCAAAAGCTCCACTCGAAAATTGAAGTTGCTGGAGCGTTTTCGAGCGAAGTGGGCGCCGGTTCGCGGTGAAGAAAACGCGTCAAAACAAAAACCTGGAGCCCGGTTCTGATTCCATCAGAACCGG
>DASZTN010000138.1:0-1573 GCA_035547995.1 Bradyrhizobium sp.
TTCCTCAGGGGAGAGCGAGTAGTTGGCGGTGTAAGCCCGGCGCTCGGGAAACAACGGCGTGCCGTCGAAACGGTACAATTCTTCCTTAGTCAGCCGCCGCATCATGTCGGACACGTCGGCCTTGTGGACGCCCTCGCGGAACCGCCCTTCGAACCGGTCGGCGTCGAGCAATCCCATGAACAGTTGGAAGTCAGCTTCCTTGCCGTTATGAGGCGTGGCAGACATCAGCAGAAGATTACGGGTCCGGGTGCCGAGCAGCTTGCCGAGCTTGTGGCGCTGGGTCTCCTTGACCTCGCCCCCGAAATAGGAGGCCGCCATGCGATGGGCCTCATCGCAGATGACCAAGTCCCAATCCGGCGCTGCGAGCAGCTTTGTCCTCAGTTCCTCGGAGCGAGCTGCCATGTCGAGGCGCATGATCAGCCGGTGCCGCTCGGTAAAGGGGTTGCCGGTGACGGAGGTTTCGATCTGCTCGCGCGATAAAAGATCGAAACTGAGGCCGAACTTCTCGGCCATTTCGTCCTGCCATTGCTCCACCAGACTGCCGGGCGCAACGATCAGGCAGCGCTCAAGGTCGCCGCGGATCAGCAGCTCCTTGATCAATAGCCCCGCCATGATGGTCTTGCCCGCGCCGGGGTCGTCGGCGAGCAGGAACCGCAGCGGCTGGCGTGGTAGCATTTCGCCATAGACGGCCGTGATCTGATGCGGCAGCGCTTCGATCTGTGAGGCGCTCACGGCGAGATACGGATCGAATAGATGGGCGAGGCGTATGCGGTAAGCCTCCGAGGCTAGTCGGAGCAGGCCACCATCGGCATCGAACCCATACGCACGTCCGGCATCAACAAGATCCAGCGTTGCCTCGTCGCCCCGATATAGAAGGCGCTCGCCGACACGGCCATTCGCCCGGAAGACAAGGTTGAGAGCGTCAGCGCCGAAACGAGCTACCTGCACGATCTCGGCAATGCCGGAGGCGTCAAGGCCGCGCAGGCGCGCGCCCGGCTTGATATCGTCAAATGCCAACATGGTCTATCAAGCGTCCCTGCGGCCAGCCCTTATCCGGTTGGTCATAGGGAGGCTGAACCGCCAGAATGTGTAACATTGAGCGTCGTCAGAGGGTAGGGCTTCGCCTTGGCGACCGCTCCGCGGCGATCAGATTTATGCGACCATTTTGCGACCAGGAGGATTTGGGAGGCCTTTGTAACCAAAGGTAGAAACGGTCGGTAAGCAGCTGATATAGCTAGGAATATACCGGAATCTTTGGAAACCGGTTGTGCAAAATCGAAAGGCCCGCCAGAGGCGGGCCATGTTATTGATCTTATTTAGATAATTTGGTTGCGGGGGTAGGATTTGAACCTACGACCTTCAGGTTATGAGCCTGACGAGCTACCGGGCTGCTCCACCCCGCGTTGATCGTGTCGTCCCTCGAAAAACGGGAGGGCGGGCTGGCGGGCCTGGCAGCGACCTACTCTTCCGCGCCTTAAGACGCAGTACCATCGGCGCTGAGGGTTTTCACGGCCGAGTTCGGGATGGGATCGGGTGTTTTGCCCCTCGCTATGGCCACCAGGCCGGCCAGACC
>DASZTN010000139.1:0-2348 GCA_035547995.1 Bradyrhizobium sp.
TTCCAGGTCGGCCAGAAGTTCGACGCCCGCGTCACCCAGTTCGACCGCAAGACCCACAAGGTCGGCGTGTCGATCAAGGCGCTGGAAGTGGCCGAAGAGAAGGAAGCCATGGCGCAATATGGCTCGGCCGACTCGGGCGCCACCCTGGGTGACATTCTCGGCTCCGCGCTCAAGAAGCGCGATGAAACCGAGAAGGCTGGAGAGTAACGAGACCGTCATTCCGGGACGCGCCGAAAGGCGCGGACCCGGAATCCAGATAGACTTCCTGTGAATGGTGGATTCCGGGTTCGGCGCTTTGCGCCGCCCCGGAATGACCTGTGGGAGGACCGACCATGACGCTCGATGCCGATGCCATCGTCGATCGCCGCCGCATGCGGCGCAAACTCACATTCTGGCGTGTTGCCGCAGCGGTGGTTGCGGTCGCCGCGATTGCGATCGTGGCTTATGCCACCATCCCGTCGTCGGCCTGGATGGAAACCGGCAGCGGCTATATCGCCCGCATCAAGATCACCGGGTTGATCCGGGACAATCAGGACCGCACCGAGGCGCTCGAAAAGCTGAGCGAGTCATCGGCCAAGGCGGTTATTGTTCATCTCGACTCGCCGGGCGGCACGACAGCCGGCTCGCAGCAGCTTTATGACTCATTGCGCCGACTGCAGGCCAAGAAACCAATGGTCGTCGTGGTGGACGGCCTCGCGGCCTCGGGGGCCTATATCGCCGCCATCTCGGCCGATCACATCATTGCCCTCGACACCTCGCTGGTCGGCTCGATCGGCGTCCTGTTCCAGTACCCGAACTTTACCGAGCTGCTGAAGACCGTCGGAGTCAACGTCGAGTCGATCAAATCCTCGCCGCTCAAGGCGGCGCCGAACGGCTTTGAGCCAACCAGCCCGGAGGCGCGGGCGGCCATTGCGGCGATCGTCTCGGATTCTTATGCCTGGTTCAAAGGGCTGGTGAAGGACCGCCGTAAGCTCGATGACGATCAACTGACCAAAGTGTCCGATGGGCGGGTTTTCACCGGGCGACAGGCGATCGGCCTGAAGCTGGTCGATGCGATCGGCAATGAAAAGACCGCCTTGGCCTGGCTCGAACAGGAGAAGAAGATTCCCGCCGATACGCCGGTGCGAGACGTTTCATTGAAACCCCGGTTCGGTGAATTGTCGTTCCTGCATATCGCCGCCTGGAGCTTCGATGCCATCGGCCTGAGCGCTTTTGCGCGGCGCATCGAAGACTGGGGTGCGCTGCAAGCTGTCGAGCGACTCAACCTTGACGGCCTATTGGCGCTTTGGCACCCTTCAGGCTCCAACTGAGGGCGGCAAAGGTCCATGATCAAATCCGAGCTGGTCCAGCGCATCGCCTCGCAGAATCCCCATCTCTATCAGCGCGACGTCGAGAACATCATCAACGCGATCCTCAACGAGGTGACCGCGGCGATGTCGAAGGGTGACCGGGTTGAGTTGCGCGGCTTCGGGGCCTTTTCCGTCAAGCACCGGCCGGCCCGGACCGGCCGCAACCCGCGCACCGGGGAGCATGTTTCGGTGGCGCAGAAATCGGTGCCGTTCTTCAAGACCGGCAAGGAAATGCGCGAGCGGCTGAACAAGACGCCGCCGGTTTGAGATCACGGCACGGTGCCAGAGATAGTCATGCCCGGCCTTGTGCCGGGCATCCACGTCTTTAGACTCTTGGAAAGCAAGACGTGGATGGCCGGGTCAAGCCCGGCCATGACGTGGTGAGGGTGAACGTCTCATGCTCCGAAAAATCGTCACTGCGATCATCGTCATTCCGCTGCTGATCGTCGTGGTCGGCTTCGCGGTGGCGAACCGGCAGGTGGTAACGGTATCGTTCGACCCGTTCTCGTCGGCCAACCCGGCTTACGCCGTGACGTTGCCGCTGTTCATCATCATTTTCGTTCTTCTGATCATCGGCGTCATCATCGGCGGCGTCGCCGCCTGGATGCGGCAGGCGTCGTGGCGGCGCTCGGCGCGGCGGCTCGATGCGCAGGTCCGCGACCTTCACGGCGAGATCGATGCGATGCGGTCCTCGGCTCGTCCGAACGAGCCGCAGCACCCACCGCTGGTGCTCCCACCGGCGCCCTGATTCTCCGACTTTGCGGGACGGAAAGGAAACCGCTAGAACGCGGCTGCCATGGCTTTGACCGTTAAAATCTGCGGGCTGAAAACCCCGGAAGCTCTTGAAGTCGCGCTGGAATCCGGTGCGGACCTCACCGGCTTCGTGTTCTTTCCGCCGAGCCCTCGCAACCTCGGGTTCGAAGCGGCGAAGGTGCTTGGCGCGCAGGTCAAAGGCCGCGCCGGCAAGGTGGCGCTGACCGTCGACGCCAATGACGAGAC
>DASZTN010000140.1:0-19391 GCA_035547995.1 Bradyrhizobium sp.
CTCGAACGGCGGCACGGTTTCGTCATCGACCGTCGCCACCAACATGGCGATCAACGGTCAGGGCTTCTTTTCGGTCCAGGCGCCGTCCAGCGTCGTGGACAACCAGCCGGTGTTCAGCGGCGTTACCAACTATACCCGCGAAGGCGATTTCCAGGTCGATGCCAACGGCTACCTGGTCAACGGCTCGGGATATTATCTGATGGGTGTTCCGGTCGATCCAAAGACCGGAAATCCGCTCGGCAACGTTCCGAGCGTTCTGCAGTTCAACAACAACTTCGTGCCGGCGCAGGCGACCTCCACCATCCAATACGCCGCCAACCTTCCGACCAAACCGCAAACGACCGCAAGCTCTACCGCGGCCGCCGGAACGATAACGGCCGCGGGAGGCCTCAATCCCGCTGACTTCTCCCAGAATCCGATGGTGCAGGGCACGCCCGCCACGCCTTACGGCAACAATTCGGTTACCGGCTCCGCCGCATCGTCAACATCGGGGCCGATCACCACCGGAACGTTGCTTTCCAGCAAGGCGCTGGGCAGCACCAGCGGGACTGCCGTCGACAACCAGACCACGTCGGCGGTGCCGATCAGCGCTTCGACGCTGGTGTCCGGCGCGGCGAATGAGCCCTCGCTGGCGAACGGTTTTGCCGATGGCGACACCATCACTGTCGGCACCCAGACGATCACCTTCAGCGCCACTGCCGCCACCAGTTATGGCTCGAGTGGCGGCGTCATCAACTTGAACACCGGAACGGTTCAGGACATCCTCAAGGCGATCGACGACATCACGACCACCACGACCCCGTCAACTGTCAGCGGTGGCAAGATCACGCTGAACGACAGTGCTGGCGATGTGACGGTCACCAGTTCGAACGCGGCAGCTTTCGCCGCACTCGGTTTCAGCGGCGGTACTGTCACGACGACGGCCGGAACGGCCACCGGAAGCCTCGTCAACGACCAGAACACCACTCCCGTGCCGGTCTCGGGCACGACGCTGCTGTCCGGCGCCGCGAACGCGTACTCGTTGTCCTCCGGTTTTGCGAACGGCGACAGCATCACCGTCAACGGCAAGACAATTACCTTCAGCAACAGTGCGGCCACCAGCACCGACTTCTCCAGTGGCGGCACCATCAATCTCAGCACCGGAACGGTGCAGCAACTCCTCACTGCGATCGACCAGATCTCGGGCACGACGACGCCGTCGACCATCAGTGCCAGCGGCGTGATCACGCTGAACGATAATGCCGGCAGCCTGTCGATCACGAGCACGAACTCGTCCGCCATGAATGCGCTCGGCTTCAGCGCCACTACCGTCACCACCCCAAGCGCGCTGTCCGCCAGTTTTTCGGCCGGCGACACCGTCTCGGTCGATGGAAAGACGATCTCCTTCTACGACTCCAGCGCCGGCGGCTCTGCCGGCAGCGCGTCCGGCACCACCTACCTCGATCTGGCGACCGCAACGGTCGGCGACCTCTTGAACGCGATCGATAACATCACCGGCGCCTCGGTCCACGCTAGTATCAGCAGCACCGGCGCGATCACGCTGAATACCGGCACCGCGTCCGACCTCAGCGTCTCCAGCAACAATACATCGGCGTTCGGAGCGCTTGGCTTCACCGATCCGATGACGGCTCCCCGCACTGGCGGCGGCACGGCCGGCACCGGCATCGTCACCGGCAACGACCTCACGGCTTTCACCAACGAAAGCATCAGCGGCGGCGCGGTAACTTGTTACAATGCTTCGGGAACACCGGTTAACGTACAACTTCGATGGGCCCTGGTCTCCACTGCCGGCGGTCAGGACACCTGGAATCTGTTTTATCAAACCAATACCAGTGCGACCGGGTCGCAGGTCGCATGGACCAATGTCGGCACGAATTTTACCTTCAACTCCAACGGAACTCTGACCAGCCCGTCGAGTGCGGCCATCACCATTCCCGGCTTGACCGTCGACGGTCAATCGCTGGGGAATGTGACTGTCAACGTCGGCTCCGGCGGTCTCACGCAATACGCCAGCACCAGCGGCTCGGTCACGATCAACACGTTGAACCAGAACGGCTACGCCGCGGGTCAGCTGCAATCGGTCGCCGTCAACAATAACGGCCTCGTGGTGGGTACGTTCTCCAACGGGCAGAACATCGATCTGGCCCAGGTCACCCTGGTTCATTTCAACGGCACGAACTATCTGCAGTCTCTTACCGGCAACGCCTATGCAGCGACCCAGGAGTCGGGAGCAGCCATCGCGGGTGCATCCGGCACGATCAGCGGTTCGTCGCTGGAAGGATCGAACACCGATATCGCCGACGAATTCACCAAGCTGATCGTGACTCAGCAGGCCTATTCGGCGAATACCAAAGTGATCACCACGGCCAACGACATGGTTCAGGACCTCCTGAACGTGCTTCGCTGATCGCCGGTGATCCCCTTTAGTGTGACATAACCTCAGGCGGGCCATAGACATGGGTTTGAGTTCAGCCCTCGCCATTGCGATGTCCGGTCTCAGCGCCAACCAGGCGTCGCTGTCGATCGTCTCGTCGAACATCGCCAACGCGCAGACGCCGGGTTACGTCACGCAAAACCCGAACCTGACTGAGATACAGAGCGGCACTTACGGCTCGTCGGTCCAGGTCACCGGCGTCAACCGCGAGCTCGATCTTTTCGTCCAGAGCCAGTTGCGCACCGAAACTTCCGGCGGCGCCTACGCCGACCAGATGGCCAATATCCTCAATCAGCTGCAGAGCGTCTATGGGACGCCGGGCGGGCAGGGGACGCTCGAAACCGCGCTCAGCAATTTTACATCCGCGCTGCAGGCGATCTCGACGAGCTCGGGCAGCTCGTCGTCGCAATCGGCGGCGCTGGCGGCGGCGCAAAACCTGGCTCAATCCCTGAATTCGACGACGCAGGGCATCCAGTCGCTGCGCACGAACGTCAACCAGGATATCGGCAACTGCGTCAATCAGGCCAATGCGGCGATGACCACCATCGCCAATATCAATTCTCAATTGCAGGGGATGAGTCCGACCGATCCGACGGCCGCGACGCTGGAAGATCAGCGCGACAGCGCCATCAATACGCTGTCACAGCTGATGGACATCCGGACCGTCACCAGCGGCAACCAGATCAACGTCTTCACCAATGAGGGCGTTCAACTGGTCTCTAGCGGTCTCGCCTCGACGATGGCGTTCTCTTCGCCGGGATCGCTGACCGCCAATTCGCTGTACAATACCGATCCCAGCAAATCCGGCGTCGGATCGCTGACGATTCAGCTTCCGAACGGTACTGCTACCGATCTGGTCGCGAGCCAGGGGATCAGCTCCGGTCAGATCGCCGCTGATCTCAATCTCCGGGACAATGTCCTGGTGCAGGCACAGACCCAGGTCGATCAGCTCGCCGCAACGCTTTCAAGCTCGCTCTCCGATACGACCACAGCGGGTACGGCGGTGGCTGGCCCGCCAGCGGGTTTCAGCCTCGATACGTCGGACATGCTGGCGGGCAATACGATCAATCTGACCTATACCGACGCCACCAACACCCAGCGTCAGATCCAGATCGTCAACGTTTCCGACTCGTCGGTGCTGCCACTGCCGAACGCGCCGAATGCCAATCCGCAGGTGATCGGCGTCAATTTCTCCGACGGCATGACGTCGGTCGTCTCGCAATTGAACACGGCGCTCAGCGCAGCCGGGCTGCACTTCTCGAATTCGTCCGGATCGACCTTGACCGTGGCCGGCGTGGGCGCCACGGTCAATGCGGCTTCGACGACGACGACCGCCACGCAACTGCAGGATGGCAGCCCCGCGCTGCCGCTCTTTACCGATGGCAATTCGCTTTACACCGGCGCGGTGACCGCGGGCGGCTCGCAGATGACCGGCTATGCAGGCCGCATCACCGTCAATCCGGCGCTGCTCAACAACCCGTCGGCGCTGAGCATCTATAACACCTCGCCGCAGACGGCCGCCGGCGATACCACGCGTTCCGACTATCTCTTCAACCAGCTGACGACCGCCACCTTCAGCTATTCGCCGCAGACCGGGCTCGGCTCCGCCGCTTCGCCCTTCAACGGTACGGTCACCAGCTTTCTGCAGCAATTCATCAGCCAGCAGGGCGCGGCCGCCACACAGGCAACGAATTTGCAGCAGGGCCAGGATGTGGTGGTCAGCACCCTGCAGCAGAAATTCAACTCGACTTCCGGGGTCAATATCGACACCGAAATGTCGAACCTGATCCAGCTGCAGAACGCTTATGCCGCCAACGCCCATGTCATGTCGGTCGTTCAGAGCATGATGAACACGCTGCTGCAGGCTCAAGTGTAGGAGACTGAGGATGTCGATCAACAGTATCAATTACGGCGCTTCCGTTCTCGGCCAGTCGGTACAATATCTCAACAACCAGCTCACCAACCTGTCGACGCAGCTCTCGACCGGGGTGAAGTCCACCAACTACGCCGGCATGGGCGTCAACGAAGGCTTTGCGATCGCGGCGCGGGCGACGCTTTCGAATATCACCGCCTTCGGCGACACCATGACCAACGTCAACACCATCATTTCCGCGGCCAACACCGCGCTGCAATCCTTGTCGGACATCGGCGGCAACATTCAGAGTGGTGCTTCCCAGACGCCGCAAAATCTCGACGACACCGGCCAGACCAGTGCCCAGGAGAGCGCGGCAAGCCAGCTTTCCGCGATCATCGGCATTCTGAATACCCAGGTCGGCGACCGCTATATTTTCTCCGGCAGCGCCATCAACACGCCGGCGGTGGCCTCCGCCGATTCCATTATGAACGGCACCGGCAATCTGGCCGGGCTGAAGCAGGTGATTACCGAACGGCAGCAGGCCGATCTCGGCACGGATGGGATGGGACGGCTGGTGCTTTCGCAGCCGTCGTCGACGTCTGTGCAGGTGGCCGAGGATACGGCCGGCTCTCCGTTTGGGCTCAAATTGAATTCGGTGACCTCATCGCTGACCGGCGCAACGGTCAGTGGACCGTCGGGATCGCCGGCCGCGATTTCAGTCGATCTCGGCGCCACCAATCCGAACCCGGGTGATCAAGTCAGCTTCACCTTCAATCTGCCGGACGGCACCACGCAGACTGTTTCGCTGACGGCCACCGATACTTCGCCGCCGCCAGCCGGCAGTTTCACCATCGGCTCCACCCCGGCGGATACGGCGTCCAACCTCAATTCCGCGCTGAATTCGTCGATCAGCACGCTCGCCAACACCTCGCTGGTCGCAGCCTCGGCGATCGAGGCCGGCGACAACTTCTTCAACACCGACAGCATCGCAATCGGCGGCGTCGCCAGCACGGCGACTGGGCCGGTCAGCGCCTCGACGACTTTGTCGGGTTCGGGCACGAATTCATTGTCATCCGGATTTGCAGCCGGCGACACCATCACCGTCAACGGCTCGACGATCCAGTTCTACAACTCCAGCACCACGCCTCCCACCACCGCCGGCAGCGCCCCCAACACCACCTATGTCGATCTGGCGACCGCGACCGTCAGCAATCTGCTTGGCGACATCGACAAGATCACGGGCAGCTCGACGCCGTCGACCATCAGCGGCGGCGTGGTCACCATCCATACCGACGACGCGTCGACCCTGAACATCACCAGTTCGAATCCCAACGCGCTGAAGGCGCTCGGATTCAGCACCCAGCCGGTGACCGCGATCCAGCCGCCGCTGCGGGTGAGCGGCTCGCCGCTGGGCTCGGCGACATCGCTGACCAGCGGCGCTTCTGATACGGTGCAGTGGTACACCGGCAATTCCGGACCCGGCTCCGCCCGCGCCTCATCGAGTGCGCGCATCGATACGTCGGAAACGGTTGATTTCGGCGCGCAGGCCGACGAGCAGGCCATCCGTCAGCAGTTGCAGAACATCGCGGTCTTTGCCGCCTTCAAGACATCACCGAGCGATCCCAATGCCAACGCGCAGATCAACGACCTGAGTCAGAGCATTGCGGCAAATCTGACGCCACCGACCGGCCAGCAGACCATTGCCGACATGCAGACCGACTTCTCCAACGCGCAAACCGAAATCCAGGCTGCAACAGCCAGGCAAACCCAGACCCAGGCGATGATGCAGAACCTGATTGCTTCGACCGAGCAGGTCTCGACCGATCAGGTGGCCAGTGAATTGCTCGCAGTTCAGAACAGTTTGCAAGCATCTTATCAGGCGACTTCAATGCTTTCTCAACTGTCCCTGGTCAAGTATCTGCCGGTCGGTGGCTAAAAGCGTTGTCAGCTGCTTTCTATATGCGTGAGCACATCGAACGGAGATCAGCCATGGGGCTTGCCGGCGGCGCGGGCAGCGATTTTGCGCCTCATCCCTATGCGGACCGGATCGGCTTTGCCAGGCTTACGGCGATGGCGTTTGCCGGCGCCGACCTTCGTCCACTGCGCGACGAGATCCTATCGAAGATCACCGATGGGACGGCGGGAGCCGGCGATGGGCTTGATCTATCGCTGATCACGCAGTTGCTCGGCGACAAGCAGGCCGGGCTTGCCATCCAGGCCGAGGTGCTGGCGTTCCACCAATTGTTCCGCTCGCCCTGCTCGGCGGCGAAGCCGAAGCTGCGCGTGCTGGCGCTTGCCGCCGCGATGGACATGGGCGGCAACACGCCCATCGAGTTCTTGCTCGAACATTCGGATATCGAGCTCCTGACGCTTTATGTCGTCGATGGCATCGAGCTGTTGGCACCACTGCCAGACCACGACATTGCGATCGTAATCGCCTCCGACTCGGAGGAGTGCCGCGATGCGCTGCGCAAGATCGATCGCGCCGCGCCGCGCTGGCCGCGGCCGCTGCTCAATCCGCCGCATCTCGTCGCCCGGCTTGACCGCGACAAGCTGCATCATTTGCTGCGAGGCATCGACGGGCTGGATATTCCGCCGACCATCCGCGTGATGCGCGAGCCATTATCCGATCTCGCTGCCACGGACGATGCCGTGAAGGCGATAGATGATGATCTGGCATTTCCCTTGATCGTGCGGCCGCGCGGATCACACGCCGGCAGCGGCCTTGCCCGGATAGAGGACCGTGCCGCGCTTGGCCGCTATCTGGCGGAGCGGCCAGAGACGGAATTCTTTGTCTCCCGCTTCGTCGATTATGCAAGCTCCGACGGGCTCTATCGCAAATACCGGATCGCCTTTGTCGATGGCCGGGCCTATGCCTGCCACATGGCGATCGCTGACCGTTGGGACATCTGGTATCTCAATGCGGGGATGGCTCTCAGCGAGAGCAAGCGCGGCGAAGAAGCGGATTTCATGCGCCGCTTCGACGAGACCTTCGCTTTGCGTCACCAGGGCGCGCTGGCCGAACTCGCCGCCCGCATCGGGCTTGACTATTTCACGGTGGATTGTGCGGAAAACAAGCGCGGCGAACTGCTGATCTTCGAGGCCGACAACACCGCCGTCGTGCACAATATGGATTCGCCGGAGCTGTACCCCTACAAGGCGCCGCAGATGCGCAAGGTGTTCGACGCCTTTGCCGCTATGCTGCTCCGCCATGCCGATAACGGGCGGGAGCAGGCGGCCTGAGCGGCCAGAGCGTGATCTGGAACGATCGCGCTCGAGCAATGTGTTCACGCGATGGCGTTCCCTGCGGAAAGCTGCCCCCGCGTCACGTCTTTCCGAACATGCTAACCTGCAGGCCGAAGGGCTGATTCGAACGCGGCTGCGTTTGAATCGTCGTTGGCCTGTTGTTTCGGAAAGACGATCGGTTGCCGGCAAGCTGGAAGACATCTGGACGGATACCGAACCTGTCCCGCATGCAGCGGCAGGCCTCCGGCGCGTTTCACGACGGCGATCTCGATAAGGCAGAGCGGCTGTGCAGCGGCATTCTCGACCACCGGCCAGACGATTTCGACGCGCTGCATCTGCTTGGAATGGTCAATTTCCAGCGCCGCCGCATGGTGGAGGCGCTCCGCTTTCTCTCCGCTGCTCTCAAGGCCAACCCCGATTCCTCGGATACGATGTCGAATCTGGGCCTCGCGCTGCATACGGTGGGCCGTTACGAGGAGGCGACCCTGTGGTATCGCCACGCGCTCGCGGTGGCGCCGCATCATCCAGAAATCCTCTACAATTTCGGCAATGCCTGTCTTGAACTCGGCCGCTTTGCCGAGGCGCGCTCGCATTACGACGCTGCGCTTGCCAGCGTTCCGGACCATGCCGGCGCGCTGGTCAACCGGGGCAATGCCTTATTGCGGCTGAACGAGCCCGAGGCGGCGCTTGCCAGTTACGACGCCGCGCTTGTCGCGATGCCCGGTCATCCGCAGATCCTGACCAATCGCGGCCACACCTTGCGCCGGCTCGGCCGGCCTCTCGAAGCGCTCGCGGAATTCGACAAGGCGCTTGTCGCGGCGCCGGAATTCGCCGAAGCCCATTTCGAAGCGGCGATGACGCATCTTTCGCTCGGCGACTTTGAGACGGGGTGGCGAGAATATGAGTGGCGCTGGAAGACCGGCGCATTTGCTCGCCAGCGCCGGCCGTTCCAGGCCCCGCAATGGCAGGGCAGCGAGTCCGTCGCCGGCAAGACCGTCCTGCTCCACGCCGAGCAGGGTTTTGGCGATACCATCCAGTTGATCCGCTATGCGCCGCTGTTGGCGCAAATGGGCGCCAAGGTCGTCTGCGAGGTCCAGGCGGAATTGCAGCCGCTGCTGTCGCAGCTTGACGGCGTCAGCGTCATCGCATCCGGCAAGCCGCTTCCCTCGTTCGATCTGCATTGCCCGCTGTTCAGCCTGCCATTTGCATTCAGGACGAGGCTCGAAACCATTCCGGCCCACGTTCCCTATCTGGCGGCTTCCGCTGAACGGCAGGCCTATTGGCGCAATCGGCTGCCGCGGCGGCGGCCGCGCGCGGGCTTTGTCTGGTCCGGCTCGGCAGCGCACAGGAGCGATGCTGCCCGGTCGATCCCGCTCGCGCGTCTTGCTGGGCTGTTTGCCGATCCGCAGCTGACATGCGTCAGCCTGCAAACCGAACTGCGCAGCATGGACAGCGATGTGTTGCGCGATCTGCCTGACCTCGTTCATCTCGGCGGCGACATCAGGGATTTCACCGATACCGCGGCCATCATCTCGCTGCTCGATGTTGTCGTTTCCGTCGACACCGTGGCGGCGCATCTCGCCGCGGCGATGGGCAGGCCGGTGATGCTGCTGCTGCCGCACGTCGCCGATTTCCGCTGGATGCGCCAGCGCGAGGATACGCCCTGGTATCCGACGGCGAAACTGCTGCGCCAGCCGGCGCCCGGTGATTGGGACGGCGTGATCGCGCGCTTGCGCGACGAGCTTGTCCGGTTTGAGCCGAGCGGGGCCTGAAAGCGCCCGCACGCGAATCCAAGCGCGCAATAGAGGCGTCAGCGCCGTGCCCACCTTCTAACATATCGGCCATGAGGATGGGCACGCTGCCCACTCTACGGAATGTTCGGTTCCGGATGCGACGATCGCCGCAGCCGTTAGCATTCTATTAACCACGTCTGTTTACGGTTTGGTGAGGATTGGGGCGTTGCCGCCACTTTCGGAGCCGTTCATGACCGACCGCATTCACCTCGTGGTGGCGACCCCGTGCTTTGGCGGGCAGGTGTCCAGCATCTACGCCAAATCGATCTTTCGGCTGCAAAGTGCGGTGCGCAGCAAATCCAACGTCGAGATGAAGGTGCTGCTGCGCGACGGCGATGCCCTGATCACACGGGCGCGCGCCAACCTGATGACGCAATTCCTCGACGATCCCTCGACAACCCACTTCCTGTTCATCGATGCCGACATCGGATTCCAGCCCGAGCAGGTGTTTCGGCTGATCGAGTGCGGCGCCGACGTGGTTGCCGCCCTTTATCCGATCAAGCGGGTCAACTGGGACAAGGCGAGGCGGGCGATCGAGAGCAAGCGGGCCGACGTCGCGCCGGCGGCGCTCGACTATGTGCTCGAACTGGAAAATCCCGATCACGTTGCCGTCGTCAACGGTTTTACCCGTGTGCGCTACGCCGGGACCGGATTCCTGATGATCCGGCGCCACGTGCTCGAGAAGATGTGCGCCGCCTATCCGTCGCTGCAATTCTTCCGCGAACATTCGTTCGACGAACTCGCCGGCAGCCGCAACCGGTTTGCGCTGTTCGAATGCATGATCGACCCGGATAGCGGCACCTATCTCAGCGAGGATTTTGCGTTCTGCAAGCGCTGGACCGATATCGGCGGCGAGATCTGGGCCGACCTTCAGAGCCGTCTCGACCACGTCGGGCCGTCGGTCTTCCACGGCGATATCTCGTCGCAATTTGCGGCCGCGCCTGCTTCCGATGCAGCGTGAGATGAACTCGGTGGCGAATGCGCAGGCCGGCGCGGCGAGGGGGCCCGCGGAGCGCATCGGTGTCGCGCAACTGGCGCGGATGTCGGCCGGCGGCATCGATCTTCATCCGCTGTGGCGGGGGCTGATCACCAGGCTGATCGCCGGCACCATCACGCCGGGAGAGGGGCTTGATCTGTCGCTAATCGCGCAATTGCTCGGCGACAAGGAAGCGGGGCTGGCGATCCAGCAGGAGATCCTGTCGTCGCATCAATTGTACCGCTCGCCATGCGCTGCGAAGCCGCCGCGGCTGCGCCTGCTGGCGCTGGCGGCGGCGACCGATATGGGCGGCAATACGCCGATCGAATTCCTGCTGGAAGGGTCCGATATCGAGCTGACCACGCTTTACATCCTGCCGGACGTCGAACTGCCGTTACCGCTGCCCGACCATGACGTTGCCATCGTGATCGCCTCGGATTGCGAGGATTGCCGCGCTGCCCTGCGCAAGATCGATGAGGCCGCCGCGCGCTGGCCGCGGCCGCTGCTCAACGCGCCACAATGGATCGCAAATCTCGATCGCGACAAGCTGCATCGCGTGCTCGACGGTATCGCGGGTGTGGAAATTCCGAAGACATCCGCTGTCTCTCGCGCGCGATTGCTGGATCTGTGCGGCTCTGCTCTCGCACTCTGCGACATCGCTGCCGATCTTGCCTTTCCGATCATCATCAGGCCGCTCGGATCACATGCGGGCAAGGGGCTGGCCAAGCTCGATGATGGCGCTGCGCTGGCTCGTTATCTCGCCGAACGCCAGGAGCAGGATTTCTTCGTTTCGCGTTTCGTCGATTACGCCGACGCGGATGGCCAGTTTCGCAAATACCGGATCGCCTTTGTCGATGGCAGGCCCTATGCCTGCCACATGGCGATAGCCGAGCGCTGGGACATCTGGTATCTCAACGCCGGCATGTCGAAGAGCCCGGCCAAGCGCCTCGAAGAAGAGACTTTCATGCGCAACTTCGACTCCGCCTTCGGAGGCCGTCATGCGGCGGCGCTGGCCGGCATAACGAAGCGGATCGGTCTCGATTATTTCATCGTCGATTGCGCCGAAACCAAAGACGGCCGACTCCTGGTGTTCGAGGCCGACAATACCGCAATCGTCCATGACATGGATCCGCCGGACGTTTTTCCCTACAAGCCGCCGCAGATGCGCAAGATATTCGATGCCTTCGCGGCCATGATCGAGCGCCGCAGCCGGCAAAATCAGGAATGGGCCGCATGACGATCGCCTTGCGCGAAGAACCGCTGCGCTCCGAGCCGGGCGAGACACTCGATCCGCAGAATTGGGACGAACTGCGGGCCCAAGGCCATCGCATGCTCGACGACATGTTCGATTATATCGCCAATATCCGCGAGCGTCCGGTCTGGTCGCCGATATCAGATGATGTTCGTGCGCGTTTTCGCGCCGAGCTTCCGCGCACACCTTCCGATCTCGCCGAGGTCTATCGCGAATTCACCGACAGCGTCGTTCCTTACGCGACCGGCAATGTTCATCCCGGCTTCATGGGCTGGGTGCATGGCGGCGGCAGCGCAGTCGGCATGCTGGCAGAGATGCTGGCCGCCGGTTTGAATGCCAATCTCGGCGGACGCGATCACATTCCGATCGAGGTCGAACGCCAGATCGTCGAATGGACGAGGGCGATGTTCGGTTTCCCGGAAGGCGCCAGCGGAATTTTCGTCACCGGCACCTCGATGGCAAATCTCCTGGCGGTGTTGGTGGCGCGGACGGCGGCACTGGGGCAGTGCGCCCGCCAGTACGGCATCGGGGAGGCCGGCGCGCTGCTGACCGCCTATACGTCGAAAGCCGCGCATGGCTGCGTCAGCAAGGCGATGGATATCTCAGGTTTCGGCCGCGATGCGCTGCGCATGATCGCGACCGATCCATGTCATCGGATCGATGTCGCAGCATTGCGTACCCAGATCGCGGCCGATCGCGAGGCCGGACTGAAGCCGTTCCTGGTCGTTGGCTCCGCCGGCACCGTCGATATCGGAGCCATCGACGATCTCGTCGCGCTCAGCGAACTGTGCCGCGAACAGAAACTCTGGTTTCATGTCGACGGCGCCTATGGCGCGCTCGGGATTCTTTCGCCGGTGATCGCGCCGCGCCTCGAAGGGATCGAGCAGGCGGATTCGATCGCGCTCGATTTTCACAAATGGGGGCAGGTGCCTTACGACGCAGGCTTCCTGCTGGTGCGTAATGGCCGCCAGCACCGGGATGCCTTTGCGGCGCCGGCGGCCTATCTGCGCCGCGAGACCAGGGGGCTTGCCGCGGGCTCGTCATGGCCGTGCGATCTCGGTCCCGATCTGTCGCGCGGCTTCCGCGCCCTCAAGACCTGGTTCACGCTGAAGACGTTCGGCACCGAACGGCTGGGCGCGGTGATCGCGCGCACCTGTGCGCTCGCGCAATATCTGGAGGCCAGGATAGCGGCCGAGCCGAGGCTCGAACTGCTGGCTCCGGTGCAGCTCAACATCGTCTGTTTCCGTTACCGTGCCACCGAGGCCGACAAGGTGAATGGCGATATCGTCATCGATATCCAGGAGTCCGGCATCGCGGCGCCGTCGACGACCATTCTCGACGGCCAGCTCGCGATACGCGCGGCGATCGTCAATCACCGCACCGACACGGTCGATATCGACGCGTTGGTCTCGGCAGTACTTGAATTCGGCGCGCAGCGGGCAGGTTCGGCCGACAGTGCCGTGCTGGATGTCCCGGAGGCTCCGCCGTTGGCGATGTAGACTTGATGTCGAGGAGTTGCCGGCGGGTTGGATCTTTTTGTGCCGTAAAAGATTGCCTGCGTCTCACGCGGCGTGCTGGCCGAGCGCAGCTTCGGTTTGCTCGATCAGCTTCTTCTCATAGGCGATGAGCTTGCGAGCTTCCTTCAGCGCGCGATAGAGATCTCCATTCAGGATGTTGTTGTTGATGGTCTCGATGATCGGCCAGGCGCTCGGCATCGTGGCGATGATATCGCGCAACAGCTGGAAATAGGTGCGGTGCTGGACCTGCGGATTCGGCGAGATGTACATCAATTGCACCGCGAGGTAGACCAGCTTCGCCGGCGTATCGGCGGTCTCCGGCGTCATGATGTCCTTCTCGCGCAGGATTGGAACGTTGTCGCCATCGATCAAGAAGCGCGCACGCTGATCGGTGTTGGTAACGACGCAATTGCCGATGATGATGCGCTCGTTCGGCTTGAGTTCAACCTTTAAAGCCATGCCTGTTCTCCGTTCCTGGCTGATATGCGCGTCGTGCGACACTGAGTTTGAACAATTGAGCTTGAACAAACGTCAGCTTTGGTCCGCCAGCGAGGCGGCAAATGCTTTTTGGCCGATGCAGCCGCAATCCTTTCCGAATATGGTTAACGCTTGGTAAACAGCGGCCGACCCTGCCAAAATACGCAGTAATATCAGCGTGATTTTGAAATCGCAGCGATCCGGGCCGCGCCATCGGCAAGCGGACGGGGCAGCCGTGATTCCGGCGGGCCGCCGCTCATTCATGTTTTGTTAGAGGCTTGCTTCCACCGTGCGCCGTCTCGACCAAGAAGGTCGGACACGTACGCAGTAACAGTTCACACCAGAAAGGTATGACAAATGTCCGGTATTACCCTCTCGGCTTCGGTTCGCCAGAACCTGCTCTCGCTGCAGTCGACCGCCGCCCTCCTCGCCACCACGCAAAATGACCTCGCCACCGGCAACAAGGTCAACTCGGCACTCGATAATCCGACCGAATTCTTCACCGCCCAGGGCCTGAACAACCGCGCCAGCGACATCAGCAACCTGCTGGACGGCATCGCCAACGGCGTACAGGTGCTGCAGGCCGCCAACACCGGCATCACTTCGCTGCAGAGCTACATTTCCAGCGCGCAGTCGATCGCCAACCAGGTGCTGCAGGCGCCCACCGGCTATTCGACCAAGTCGAACGTCGTCTCCGCCGGCATCAGCGGCGCGACCGCCGACAACCTGCTCGGCGGCAGTGCGGCAACTTCTGCCACGGTCACCGAAGGCGCCTTCACGACCCTGAACGTCTCGGGTGCCGGTAACGCGACGGCAGGCTCGATTACGGGCGGCAGCTTCACGGCTCTCGACCTCAGCGGCACGGGAGCCAGCGTCAGCTTCGACCTGGCCGTCGATGGCGGCACTGCGAAGACGATCACCCTCGATAGCGCAGATGTCACCGCCTACACGAGCGCCGGCGGTACTCTCGCTGGCAGCCTCTCCGGGCTCACTGCGGCCGACGTCGCCAACATTGTCAATTACGAGTACGCAGGTAGTCCTGCCACCGGCGCTGCTACCGTCACCGGCCCGGCATCGGTGAGTGGTGGTAACCTTGTGTTCGCTTCCTCCACCACCGGTACGTCCTCCTCGGTCGCCATCACCAACTACGCGACCGCCGGCACCGTGACCGATACGAGCGGTCTGCCCACCTCCGACACCACCAAGCAGGGCACTGACGGCTCGACGGCAGGTACTATCGCGGGCGGCGCCTTCACGGCTCTTGACCTCACCGGCACGGGAGCCAGCATCAGCTTCAAAGTGGCCCTGGACGGCGGCACCGCGCAGACCGTCACCCTCGATGCCGCTCAGGTCACCGCCTTCACGGGAGCTGGTGGCACTCTCAGCGGTTCCAACGGCACCACTCCGAGCGCGCTCACCGCGGGGGACGTCGCCAAGCTCATCGATTACCAGCTCGACCCCACCGATACGACCGGCGCGGGTCCGGCGACGGTGAATGGCAGCGGTGAGCTTCAGATCACTTCCACCACCACCGGCGCTTCTTCTTCGGTGGCCATTACCAACTATACAACCGCCGGCACTGTGACCGACACCACCGGTCTGCCCATTACCGACACGACCCACAACGGTACTGCCGCGGTTGCCGCCGACGACGTGAGCTTCACCCTCACGGTCGATGGTGGTACAGCCAAAAACATCAATATCTCGAAGGCGGCTGTCGACACCTACAATGCGGCCCACACGACTGCTACGCTCAACGCTTCCAGCCTGAGCGCCTCTGATGTCGCCAAGCTGATCAATTACCAGGTCGACAACACCGGTGCGACCACCATCGCCTCGGTATCGACCGGTGGCAACCTGGTGTTTACTTCGACAACAACGGGCACGACCTCCAGCATTGCGGTCGGCACCGTGACCAGCTCGGTCACCGCCGGCTCGAGCGGCGTCACCGCAACGACGGCGGCCGCCACCGGCGCGGCGTCGACCGGACTGAGCGGCGAAACGCTGACGATCGCTGCGACCAACAGCAGCACGACAGCGACGAACATCACGTTCGGCACTGCTGCCGGTCAGGTCTCGACGCTCAACGAGCTCAACGACGCGCTGGCGGCGAACGATCTGCAGGCCAGCATCGACAGCTCTACCGGCGCGATCACGATCACGACCACCAACAATGCGGCTTCGCAAACGGTGGGTGCGATCGGCGGCACGGCCACGGCTACAGGCCAAGCCTTCGCCGCAGTGACAGCCGGCGGTCAGGCGCCGGTTGCCGATCCGAACTCGCAGGCGACCCGCGCCAGCCTGGTGGCTCAGTACAACCAGGTGCTGCAGCAGATCAACACCACGGCGCAGGACTCCTCGTTCAACGGCATCAACCTGCTGAACGGCGATACCCTGAACCTGACGTTCGACGAAACCGGCGCCTCGAAACTGTCGGTCACCGGCGTGACGTTCAACACCACGGGTCTTGGTCTTTCGACCCTGGCCGCCGGCACCGACTTCCTGGACTCCAACTCCGCCAACAACGTGTTGTCGAAGTTGACCCAGGCCAGCACGACGCTGCGCACCGAAGCGTCCGCGCTCGGTTCGAACCTGTCGGTGGTGCAGATCCGCCAGGACTTCAACAAGAACCTGATCAACGTGCTGCAGACCGGCGCGTCGAACCTGACGCTGGCCGATCCGAACGAGGAAGCGGCCAACAGCCAGGCGCTGTCGACCCGCCAGTCGATCGCGGTCTCGGCGCTGGCGCTCGCCAACCAGTCGCAGCAGAGCGTGCTTCAGCTCCTGCGCTGATCGCGTCCTAAAGCAACGGCAAAGCGAAACGGCGGGGGCCAACCCCGCCGTTTTACTTTTGGCCGTCAAATATCTCTTGCTTTCTGAAGGCGTTAGGGGAGGGGGAGCTCAGGAATAAAGCGTTAATCAAGGATCTTAAGCCGTCATTAACCATAATTTAAAGGAGTCCCGATAGAACCGGCCGAAACCTAAATCAGGAAGGTTCAGATATGTCCGGTATCGTTCTCTCGACTTCGGTTCGCCAGAACCTGCTCTCGCTGCAGTCAACCGCCGCGCTGCTCGCGACGACGCAAAACGATCTGGCCACCGGCAACCGGGTCAACTCGGCGCTGGACAATCCGACCGAATATTTCACCGCGCAGGGCCTGACTAACCGCGCCAGCGACATCAGCAACCTGCTCGACGGTATCAACAACGGCGTGCAGGTGCTGCAGCAGGCCAACAACGGCCTCACGTCGCTGCAGAGCCTGATCTCCAGCGCTCAGTCGATCGCCAACCAGGTGCTGCAGGCGCCCACCGGCTATTCGACCAAGTCCAGTGTCGCCTCCGCCGCTCTCACCGGTGCAACCGCCAACAATCTGCTTGGCACCAATGCGCCGACTTCCGCTTCGGTCACCGAAGGCACCTTCACGACCCTCAACGTATCGGGCACCGGCTCCGCGACTGCGGCGAGCGATATCACGGGCAGTGGTTTCTCGACAATCGACCTCAGCGGGGCCAACACCGCCAGTTTCACGCTGAATGTTGACGGCACTTCGGAGCCCATCACGCTCAATAGCGCCGCTGTCACAACCTTCAACGACAATACCGGTTCTTCGCTCAGCGCGGCCAGCCTGAGCGCGGCCGATGTCGCCAAGCTCATCAATTACCAGTTTGCGGGTGGTACGGGCAGCACGGTTCCCACCAGCCCGGTGACGGTGAGCGGTGGTCAGCTCCAGATCGCCTCGTCGACAACAGGTACGGGCTCGCAGGTGACGATCAGCAGCTACTCAGCCAGCCTGGGTTCAGGCTCGCTCGGCCTGGGCAATGCTTCCAATGTCGGTAGTAGTGGCGCGACGGCGGGTACGGCCACGGCCGGCACATTCTCGGGGCCTCTCGACCTCACCGGAACGGGAGCTAGCATCAGCTTCGATCTGGCCCTCGATGGCGGCACTGCGCAGCCGATCACCCTCAATGCCACCGCTGTCACCAACTTCCAGGCTGCCGGTGGCTCTCTCACGAGCGCCACGGGTTCTGCCCTCACCGCACAGGACGTCGCCAAGCTCATCAATTGGGAATACGCAGGCAGCCCCGGCACTGGCGCTGCCAGCATCACCGGCCCGGCGTCAGTGGACGGCAGTGGCAACCTTGAGTTCACTTCCACCTCCACTGGTTCGACCTCGACGGTTGCCGTTACCAACTACGCAACCGCTGGCACGGTGACCGACACGACCGGCCTGTCTACCGTCACTACCCAGGCAGGGACTGATCCCGTTCCCGCGAGCAGCCAGAACTTCACCCTCACCGTGGATGGAACGGCCAAGAACATTTCGATCAGCGCCGCAAGTGTTCAGGCCTACAACGCGGCCCACCCGACTGCGACGCCGCTCAATGCGGCCAGCCTGAGCGCAGCTGATGTCGCCAATCTGATCAACTACCAGGTCGACAACACCGGTAACACCACCATCGCCTCGGTCGCGGGTGGCAAATTGACGTTCACGTCGACGACAACCGGGCCGACCTCCAGCATCTCCGTCGGCACCGTGACCGGCGCGGCCACCGGCGGCACGACCGGCATCACGGCGACGACGACAACTGCCACAGGCTCGGCGGGGTCGGGGTTGAGCGGCGAAACGCTGACGATCGCTGCGACCAACAGCAACACGACGGCGACGAGCATTACTTTCGGCACCGGCGCCAATCAGGTCTCGACACTCAACCAGCTCAACGCAGCGCTGGCGGCGAATGATCTGCAGGCCAGCATTGACGCTACCGGTGTGATCACGATCTCCACTACCAACAACGCGGCTTCGCAAACGGTGGGTGCGATCGGCGGCACCGCCACGGCGGCAGGCCAGGCCTTCGCCGCAGTGACGGGCGGCGGCTTGCCACCGGTTCAGAATCCGGACTCGCAGGCGACCCGCGCCAGCCTGGTGGCGCAGTACAACGTCGTTATGGCGCAGATCACTACCACGGCCCAGGATTCCTCATTCAACGGCATCAACCTGTTGAATGGCGACACCCTCAACCTGACGTTCGACGAAACCGGCGACTCCAAGCTGACCATTCAGGGCTACACCTTCAACATCGCCGGGCTTGGCCTTTCCGACCTGACTGCCGGCACCGACTTCCTGGACTCCAACTCGGCCAACGCCGTGTTGGCGCAGCTCGATCAAGCCAGCACGACGCTGCGTACCGCGGCCTCCTCTCTCGGTTCGAACCTGTCGGTGGTGGAAATCCGCCAGGACTTCAACAAGAACCTGGTCAACGTGCTGCAGACCGGCGCGTCGAATCTGACGATCGCCGACCCCAACGAGGAAGCGGCCAACAGCCAGGCGCTGTCGACGCGCCAGTCGATCGCGGTCTCGGCGCTGGCGCTCGCCAACCAGTCGCAGCAGAGCGTGCTGCAGCTCCTGCGCTGATCGCGCCTCTGGAGAGAAGCTCTCAGTAACCCTGGGCCTGATTCGATCGGAGCCGGGGTTCTTGCTTTTTTGATCCTGAAAGATCTGCCGGTGCCACTGATGTGAGGCGACCGGCAAAGTGAAAGCCGTCTTGCAAAACGTGCCTATGGCATTTTCGAGTGAAACGGATTCCGCTTCGCGTCAAGAAAGCGCGTTCGATTCTGATTCGGTCAGACCCGAAGGAGCAGAGAAACACATCGAAACGGCTGACAGTTGCGCTATTGCTGCTGTGCAGCGAGGTGTGAACAAACCCGTAGTTTTGCGGAAGTTACGTGACACACCCTTGTTTCATTTGCATTTGGAAGCGACCGCTAACCTTATTTTAAAAGCGGCTTCGTATAAAACGTGAGCAGTCCAAAGCCCACGGCCTGCACAGAAGTTCCTCCCC
>DASZTN010000141.1:0-3472 GCA_035547995.1 Bradyrhizobium sp.
CTCCGGGCTCTCCTTGGTGACCGGGCTTTATTGTCACCATCGTCAGCGCAATGCGGCAGCATTGTCGCCAACTTGACGCCAGCGTCGGGGCGCCAGGACCACACGGCTTCGCCGTCCGCAAGACCTCGTTCGTCCGCATCCTCGTAAAAGGAATGCTGCGATGTCTCGCGGCCATCGCGGCCCGCCTCCACGTTCGTGACGACCGCGAAGCGCCCCTCTGCATGAGGCGGGATGCGCGGCAGATGAGACTGATTTGGGGGAAAGATGAAGCAGGATATTTTTGGCGCGAGGGCTGGACGGGGCGGATCAGATTGAAAGGGCAAGGGAAATTGATGTTTGCGCGCAGGCGCAATTTGCATGTGTCGTCCACATGAACCCGCGTTGACAAGACGGAATTGCACCGATCGCCTGATGGCACGGCGCAGGCCGCGACGATCGAGCCTGCCCGGGCCGTCAGCGCTGACGGCCGGCGAAAACCCGGACCACGGTGCCGGATCGCGAAGCCTGCCAACATGCCGGCCCGCACGGCCTGGGCCTCCTGATCGGCAACGCGAGCACGGCGACAATGCGTGAGATAATTGGACCTGCTGCGCGCAGACAATGCAGCAGCTTCATCCCGCTCCTAGAAATCGAACGCGGCCGACAGGATATAGGTGCGGGGAGCGCCGACCGTAACGTAGGTGCCTGTCGTGAGCCAGTAGTTGGCGCCACCAACGTTCTCGATGTTGGCACGGAAGGTGACGGGCTTGCCGGTGAGCGCCGTCGTCGTATAGCGCGCGCCGATGTCGACACGGGTCCAGTCGGCGAATTGAACGGTGTTCGCTCCGGTCAGATACGAACCCGATGTGTAGATCACGCGACCGTTAAACGCGAGGCCGGGGACCCACGGCATATCCCAGTCGAGGCCGGCGGAAAAGGTCTTGTCCGGCACACCGGGAGCATCGTTACCGCGCTGGGTCGGATCGCTGGGATTGGTCAACTCCGGACGCAGAAAGGTCGCGCTGACGATGCCGCGCACGCCAGGCACCAGCAGGCCGTAAGCGTTCAGTTCAAGGCCACGGTTTCGCTGTTCGCCGTTATAGGTCAGGTCGTTGGAAGCAGTTACAATCTGGCTGGGCCGAGTGATCTGGAACAGCGCGGCCGTCGTCGTGATGGTGCCCCAGTCGATCTTGATGCCGGCCTCCGCCTGTTTCGATTTGTAGGGAGCAAGCACGGCGCCCACATTGTGATAGGTGGCGCCGACGACGGTGCCCTGGCTCAGCCCTTCGGCATAGTTGGCATAGAGCGACACATTGTTCACCGGCTTGACGACGATGCCGGCCAAGGGGGTCGTCGCCGCGGAATCGTAGCCTGTGGTCAACGCGCCTGTGGTGATGCTGAATGCGTTCTGTTTCACATTCTGGCGACGAGCGCCCAGTGTCAGCAATATCGTGTCATTCAGAAACGACATGGTATCTGCGACCGCAACGCTGGTGAGCGTGGTATCGGCATTTTTCCGGGGATCGGCACGAACGGCCGTGATCGCGGGCAACGGCGCCGGATTGTAAATGTTCGAGACTACCGAAGAGTTTGACGTTTCATACGCATAGCCGGCTTCCTGATTGTAGCCGGTAAACGCGACATTGACAGAGTGAGTGACGAAGCCGGTATCGAATTTCGCGCGCAAGCCGACGTTACCGCTGACCGTCTTGGTATAGGCGTCATAATAGGCATTCGTGAGGTTGAAATTGCCGGCGGCGTTAAGACCGGTGCCGTTGGCGAGATTCTGCTCGATGGTGCCATCCCGATAGCCGATCCCCGCATAGGCTGTCAGCGAATTGGTCAGGTCGTACTCCAGGCCCGAGGCGATGGTATTGTCTCGCTGCTTGAGCATCGAGCCGGGAAACCAAGTGCTGCGAGCATCGGGCGGCGCCGGAATCGCGGTCGCGGTGGTGGGGATCGAGAATTGCGGGCGGAAGTTCTTGGTGTCGTCGTTTTGCGAAATAACATCGAGCGTCCAGCGCAGGCGCTCGCCGCGATAATCGACACCCAAGGCGCCGGTGCCGGTGCGCCAATTGCCGCCGTCGATCGAAGCCTCGCCGTTGCGCGCAACGCCGTTGAAGCGGACGCCCCATTCCCTGTTTTCGCCGTAGCGATGGCTGTCTTCCAGATGCAGTCCGTAATTGGCTGCGCTCATGAAGAACGGCGTCAGGCGGTTGAAATCCTGATCGGTCGCGTGCTTGGTGACGATGTTAATGCCGCCGCCGACGCTGCCACCCGGGGCCATGCCATTGATGAGCGCGCCGGGCCCCTTGAGTAGTTCGATCCGCTCGATGTATTCGGCCTCCACGTGATTGGGAGCAACCAGTCCGTACAGGCCGTTGAGACCCACATCGCTGGCAGGAACAGCAAAGCCGCGGATCTGGAAGGTGTCGTCGAACCCGTTGCTGCCTGTCGTGGTGCGCACCGAAGCATCATTGATCAAAGTGTCCGCCGCCGTCCGCGCCTGCTCATTTTCGATCAGCTGCGATGTGAAATTCACCGTGCTGAACGGCGTATTCATGATGCTGTTACTGCCGAGCAGGCCGAGCGTGCCGCCCTGGGCGATTTGGCCGCCGGCATACGCCGGCGCCGGAGCGCCGATCGTGTGTGTCGTACCCATCGTCGTGACCGGCACCGGCTCTGTATGCCGGGCGGCCTGCCGGCGCGATGCCGCAATGGCCGTGCGTTGCGGCGCGTTGCGTGTGCGCGCGATGCCAGTCGCCCGCGCGCGCCGCTTCGGCGCTTCGACCGATACCGGAGGCAGTGCAACCGATGCGGCGGTCTGCGCCATGCTGGGAGATGAGTTTGTGCCGCTTATGTAGAGCGAGAGGACGCCCGTAGCCACACCAACAAACAAACGACGACGATGATCTTTGAAACCGCTCACGAACTTTCCCCAGCAACCCAACAGGTGTCCGGTTAGAAAATCAGAGGAGCGAGCGCAACGAACGCGCTTTAGAATCGCTACATGTTTGTGAAGATCTGCGCACGATCAAGGCGAAGGCTCGCACCAAGCAGTATCGTTGGTGCGAAGTCCGAGGCGCTGCGGCCCGCCAGCCCGGCCAGCGCTGATTCCCGCGGAAAATTGAGGATATTCGGAGCAGAAACTCGATGCAGGGTTTGCTCCATCGCGTCTGACTCTTCAGGTCAAAAGAGCCTTGTCGGGTCAAAGAGAGCCTTGCCGGCATGCGATAGTCTGCCGCACGTGCCGCTCTCATGACCTGGACTTCCGGCGTCTACGGCATCTTCGGCTATCCGACGGGCAATCCGCTGAGGCGCGCAAGCATCGCCGATCTCCATGTCGACGACTCCCCCGACAGATCGGCATCTATGCGAGTCCGACTTTGCAGAACTTGGCTGTCAGCGTGTCCTGGTCAAACGGCTTCACGATATATTCGTCTGCGCCGGCTGTGATCGCGGTCTGGATATGGTCGATGTCTTTCTCCGTGGT
>DASZTN010000142.1:0-15406 GCA_035547995.1 Bradyrhizobium sp.
CTTCTTGATGTCCGAGTCGGTGTCGCCCATCTCGGTGCGCAGCTCGGTCTGCAGCTTGTCGAGGTCCATCCCCTTGAGCATCTCGCGGATCGCTTCCGCGCCGATCATGGCGGTGAAGGAATCCTGGCCGTACTCGTCCTGCGCCTTCAGATACTCGTCTTCCGACAGCAGCTGACGGTCCTTGAGCGCGGTCAGGCCCGGCTCAAGCACGACGTAATATTCGAAGTACAGGATCCGCTCGAGATCCTTCAGCGTCATGTCGAGCAGAAGGCCGATGCGGGACGGCAGCGACTTCAGGAACCAGATGTGGGCGACGGGCGCAGCGAGCTCGATATGGCCCATGCGCTCGCGCCGGACCCGCGACAGCGTCACTTCGACCGAGCACTTCTCGCAGATGATGCCCTTGTACTTCATCCGCTTGTACTTGCCGCACAAGCACTCATAGTCCTTGATCGGCCCGAAGATGCGGGCGCAGAACAGGCCGTCGCGCTCGGGCTTGAAGGTCCGGTAGTTGATGGTCTCCGGCTTCTTGATCTCGCCGTACGACCACGACAGAATCTTCTCCGGGGACGCGATCGAGATCCGGATCTGGTCAAAGACCTGAGCCGGAGTCGTCGGGTTAAAAAGATTCATAATCTCTTGGTTCATGGTCTTCTCCTCGCGTGCCGGTCGCCGCCGGCAGCAAATTCGAAAATCTCTTTAGTCAAGCGCGCTGCCGCGCCATCGCAGGCAGCACGCCGATGCCCGGCCTCCCGGCCGGGCATCAGGATCGGGATTACTCGGCCGCCTCGGACGTCGGCGCCGGGCCCATCTTGGAATTGTGCAGATCGACGTTGAGGCCGAGCGAGCGCATTTCCTTGACCAGCACGTTGAAGGATTCCGGAATACCGGCCTCGAACGTGTCGTCGCCGCGCACGATCGCCTCGTACACCTTGGTGCGGCCGGCGACGTCGTCCGACTTCACCGTCAGCATTTCCTGCAGCGTGTAGGCCGCGCCGTAAGCTTCCAGCGCCCACACCTCCATTTCGCCGAAGCGCTGGCCGCCGAACTGCGCCTTGCCGCCCAGCGGCTGCTGGGTGACCAGCGAGTACGGACCGATCGAACGCGCATGGATCTTGTCGTCGACCAGATGGTGCAGCTTGAGCATATAGATGTACCCAACCGTCACCTTGCGGTCGAACGGATCGCCGGTGCGGCCGTCATAGACGGTCGACTGGCCAGAGGCGTCGAGGCCCGCGAGCTTCAGCATCTCCTCGATGTCGGTCTCCTTGGCGCCGTCGAACACCGGGGTTGCGATCGGCACGCCGTGGCTCAGATTGCGGCCGAGCTCAAGCAGCTCGTTGTCGTTGAGCGACTTGATGGTCTCGTCCTCACCGTAGATCCGCTTCAAGGTCTCCTTCAGCGGCTTGTTGTCCCTGTTGGCGCCGGCAAGGTAGGCATCGACCGTCTGGCCGATCCGCCTGCCGAGGCCCGCACAGGCCCAGCCGAGATGGGTTTCGAGAATCTGGCCGACATTCATGCGGCTCGGCACACCCAGCGGGTTGAGCACGATATCCGCATGGGTGCCGTCCTCGAGGAACGGCATGTCCTCGATCGGCACGATCTTGGACACGACGCCCTTGTTGCCGTGACGGCCGGCCATCTTGTCGCCGGGCTGGATCTTGCGCTTCACCGCGACGAAGACCTTGACCATCTTCATCACGCCGGGCGGCAATTCGTCGCCGCGCTGCAGCTTCTCGACCTTGTCGAGGAAGCGCTGCTCGAGGCCCTTCTTCGACTCGTCGTACTGCTTCCGCATCGCCTCGATCTCGGCCATCAGCTTGTCGTTGGGCGAGGCGAACAGCCACCATTGCGACTTCGGATACTCGTCGAGCACCGCGCGGGTGATCTTGGTGTCCTTCTTGAAGCCCTTGGGACCGGCGATGCCCTGGCGGTTTTCCAGGAGCTCGGCGAGGCGGTTGTAGACGTTGCGGTCCAGGATCGCCTGCTCGTCGTCGCGGTCCTTGGCCAGACGCTCGATCTCCTCCCGCTCGATCGCCAGCGCACGCTCGTCCTTGTCGACGCCGTGGCGGTTGAAGACGCGGACTTCGACGATGGTGCCCTGCACGCCCGGCGGCACCCGCAGCGAGGTGTCGCGGACGTCGGAGGCCTTCTCGCCGAAGATGGCGCGCAGAAGCTTCTCTTCCGGCGTCATCGGGCTTTCGCCCTTCGGCGTGATCTTGCCGACCAGGATGTCGCCGGCGCGGACTTCCGCACCGATGTAGACGATGCCGGCTTCGTCGAGGTTCTTCAGCGCTTCTTCCGAAACGTTCGGAATGTCGCGGGTGATTTCCTCAGGACCGAGCTTGGTGTCGCGGGCCATCACCTCGAATTCCTCGATATGGATCGAGGTGAAGACGTCGTCCTTCACGATCCGCTCGGAGAGCAGGATCGAGTCTTCGAAGTTGTAGCCGTTCCAGGGCATGAACGCGACCAGCACGTTGCGGCCGAGCGCGAGCTCACCGAGATCGGTCGACGGACCGTCGGCGATGATGTCACCCTTGCTCACGAAGTCGCCGACCTTCACCAGCGGACGCTGGTTGATGCAGGTCGACTGGTTGGAACGCTGGTACTTCATCAGCCGGTAGATATCGACGCCCGACTTGGTCGGATCGAGATCTTCGGTGGCGCGGATCACGATACGGGTAGCGTCGATCTGGTCGACCACGCCGGTCCGGCGCGCGGCAATCGCCGCCCCGGAGTCGCGGGCAACCACGCCTTCCATGCCGGTGCCGACGAACGGCGCCTCGGCGCGCACCAGAGGCACCGCCTGACGCTGCATGTTCGAGCCCATCAGCGCGCGGTTGGCGTCATCGTTCTCGAGGAACGGGATCAGCGCCGCGGCCACCGAAACCAGCTGCTTCGGCGACACGTCCATGTAGTCGACCTTGTCCGGCGTCACCGGCATCACTTCGCCGGCGTGACGGCAGACCACGAAGTCCTCGGTGAAGCGGCCACGATTGTCGAGCGGCACATTGGCCTGCGCGACACGATAGCGGCCCTCTTCCATGGCCGAGAGATATACCACCTCGTCGGTGACCCGGCCGTCCTTGATCTTGCGGTACGGCGTTTCGACAAAGCCGTATTTGTTGACGCGCGCAAAGGTCGCGAGCGAGTTGATCAGGCCGATATTCGGACCTTCCGGCGTCTCGATCGGGCAGATGCGGCCATAATGCGTCGGATGCACGTCGCGCACCTCGAAGCCGGCGCGCTCGCGGGTCAGACCGCCCGGGCCAAGCGCCGAGAGACGGCGCTTGTGGGTGATCTCCGACAGCGGATTGGTCTGGTCCATGAACTGCGAGAGCTGCGAGGAGCCGAAGAACTCGCGCACGGCGGCAGCCGCCGGCTTGGCGTTGATCAGATCCTGCGGCATCACCGTGTCGATATCGACGCTGGACATGCGCTCCTTGATCGCGCGCTCCATGCGAAGCAGGCCGATGCGATACTGGTTCTCCATCAATTCGCCGACCGAGCGCACCCGGCGGTTGCCGAGATGGTCGATGTCGTCGATTTCACCCTTGCCGTCGCGCAGGTCGACCAGCGTCTTGATGACCGCAAGGATGTCTTCCTTGCGCAGCGTGCGCTGGGTGTCGGGCGCATCGAGATCGAGGCGCATGTTCATCTTCACCCGGCCGACCGCGGAGAGGTCATAACGCTCGGAATCGAAGAACAGCGACTGGAACATGGCCTGCGCCGATTCCAGCGTCGGCGGCTCGCCGGGACGCATCACACGATAGATGTCGAACAGCGCATCTTCCCGCGTCATGTTCTTGTCGGCGGCGAGCGTGTTGCGGATATAGCCACCGACATTGACATGGTCGATGTCGAGCAGCGGCAGTTCCTTGTAGCCCTGCTCGTTCAGCGCCTTCAAAAGCTTGTCGGTGATCTCTTCGCCCGCTTCGGCGTAGATCTCGCCGGTCTTCGGGTTGACGAGGTCCTCGGCGACATAGTTGCCGACCAGTTCCTCGTCCGACATCCGCAGCGCCTTGAGGCCCTTCTCCTGCAACTGACGCGCACCGCGCACGGTCAGCTTCTTGCCGGCCTCGAGCACGACCTTGCCGGTATCGGCATCGATCAGGTCGTTGATGGTGCTGTAGCCGCGGAAACGGGCGGCGTCGAACGGCACCCGCCAGCCTTCCTTGATGCGCTTGTAGAGGATCTTCTTGTAGAAGGTCGACAGGATCTGCTCGCCGTCGAGACCGAGGGCGAACATCAGCGACGTCACCGGGATCTTGCGGCGCCGGTCGATACGCGCAAACACGATGTCCTTGGCGTCGAACTCGATGTCGAGCCAGGAGCCGCGGTACGGAATGACGCGGGCGGCAAACAACAGCTTGCCGGAGGAATGGGTCTTGCCCTTGTCGTGATCGAAGAACACGCCGGGCGAACGGTGCATCTGCGAGACGATGACGCGCTCGGTGCCGTTGACGATGAAGGTGCCGTTCATGGTCATGAGCGGGATGTCGCCCATATAGACATCCTGCTCCTTGATGTCCTTGACCGACTTCGCACCGGTTTCCTCGTCAATATCGAACACGATCAGGCGCAGCGTCACCTTGAGCGGCGCAGCAAACGTCATGCCGCGCTGGCGGCACTCGTCGACGTCATATTTCGGCGGCTCGAACTCGTAGCGGACAAATTCGAGCATCGAAGTGCCCGAGAAATCCGAGATCGGGAATACCGAGCGGAATACTGCCTGCAGACCTTCGTCGAGCCGGCCGCCCGGGGGCTCGTCGACCATCAGGAACTGGTCATAGGACGCCTTTTGAACCTCGATGAGGTTCGGCATTTCCGCGACTTCCTTGATATGTCCGAAGAACTTGCGAACCCGTTTGCGACCGGTGAATGTCTGCTGCGCCATCGTGGCCTCTCGTTATCGTCGCCCTCTGCGGGCGAAGCTTCCGGGGCACGACTGCCATCGCCCCCGGGTTGAATTTCGATCCATTTCGCAGGGCTGCGAGCGCATTTTCAGGATTAAAGTCCTGAATTTGTTCTACAGACCTTCAAAACGCAAAACGACGTGCGGGGCGCATGACCGCTCCCGCCCGTCTAAACCTTTTTCGTCACGGACTGCAAAAGCCCGAAATCGCCTGTCTCCCGACGGCTTGCGCAGGGAACGCGCCGCTCCCCTCACCGACCGTGTTTTCGTGCTGCCGTCCCGATATGGGATGGCAATGGTGAAGATTCGAGGGGTAAGTTCCCGAGTCCCCACACTTTTTTGTGTATAACACGGTTCCGGGTGGAACCGGATCGTGTTCCGCTGTGAAGGGCCGGGCCGAGCCCGGCCATCCACGTCTTCGGCGTACAGATCCCCGGATCGCGCCTCGCTTGTCCGGGGATCGAATTGAAGCAAGCGCCGCTTACTTCAACTCCACCTTGGCGCCAGCCTTCTCAAGCTGGGCCTTGATCTTGTCGGCCTCTTCCTTGTTGACGCCTTCCTTGACGGGCTTCGGCGCGCCTTCGACGAGGTCCTTGGCCTCCTTGAGGCCGAGACCGGTGATGGCACGGACTTCCTTAATGACTTCGATCTTCTTATCGCCCGAGGCGGCGAGAACGACCGTGAACTCGGTCTTCTCTTCAGCCGGAGCGGCGGCACCACCGCCAGCGGCCGGGCCGGCTACCGCAACGGCAGCGGCGGCGGACACGCCCCACTTCTCTTCAAGGAGCTTTGCGAGCTCGGCAGCCTCGAGCACGGTGAGGCTCGAGAGGTCGTCGACGATCTTCTGTAGGTCAGCCATTGATCTGTTTCCTTAAAACGTTTGGTTCGAACCAGGTTGATTTGCGAAGGGTCAGGCCGCTTCGCCCTTTGAGGCATGGGCCTGAATGACGCGCGCGAGCTTGGCCGCGGGCGCATTGGAGAGCTGAGCGAGCTTGGTCGCCGGCGCCACCAGGAGGCCGACGATCTTGCCGCGCAGTTCATCCAGCGAGGGCAGCGAGGCAAGCGCCTTCACGCCATCGACATTCAGGACGGTTTTGCCCATCGAGCCGCCGAGGATGACGAACTGCTCGTTCGTCTTGGCGAATTCGATGGCAACCTTTGGCGCCGCGACCGGATCGTTGGAAGTTGCGATCACGGTCGGCCCCTTCAGCAGGGAGCCGATGGCCACGACGTCAGTGCCTTCAAGAGCGATTTTGGCGAGACGGTTTTTCGAGACCTTCACCGACGCGCCCGCCTGCTTCATCTGCATACGCAGCTTCTGCATCTGGGCCACGGTAAGGCCGGAATAATGGGCGACGACTGCAACGCTGGTGGTCTTGAAGACCTGATTCAGCGCCTCAACCGCGTCCTTTTTTGCCGCTCTTTCCACAGCAAGCTCTCTCCGGTTGGCGATCACAGCCTTTGAAGGGCGGAGATCGCCGGGTTACACCCATCGTCCCGCCCGAACCTGACCTCAAGACACCGTCTTAAAGGACATTACGGGCAAGACGACATTTAGAAGCCTGCCCTCCCGCGCCTTGCGGCCCGGGGTGTCGAGGTTCGAACCAAACCGGCTTCGAGGCGCGCAGGCGCGCGACGCGAAGCGAAATCCGGTCTTCACCCGTCTATGCAGGCCATGCGATTAAGCCGTTGGGAAACTTGCATTTCACCGCGGGCGCCTGCAGTCTTGGACAGGATTGGCAGTCCGGCACGCCGGACCGCCTGCCCGCATCCAGCCAAAGCGAAGGCTCCCGCATCCTTTCGAGCAATCCAGACGGATGTCCTGAAAGGAATGGTCTCCTGCGATCGGGCTTTTGGAATGCGAGCACGGACGGGCCAGCGCTAGCCAGCACGTCCGGAAGGGATCGTTTAACGGGTCTTTTCCGGCTTGCCAAGAGCAAACTTTTGAAACCTGAAACCGGTCCGAATCGGATGCCATCCGCCGGGAATTTGCCCCGGAAGCGGCCGCTCTAGCCGGTCTTCACCTCATAAGGCAGCGGCTGGCCGGCGAAATAGGCCGTCAGATTGGCCAGCACGCAGTCCTGCATCGCGGCGTGCGATTCCAGGGTGTGGCCGCCGATATGCGGGCTCAGCACCACGCTGGGGAACATAGTCAGGGCATCCGGGCCGTGCGGTTCCCTGGCGTAGACGTCGAGCCCCGCCCCCGCAATGGTCTTGTCCGTCAGCGCCGCAATTAGCGCGGCCTCGTCGATCACGGACCCGCGCGCGATATTGATGACGTAGCCATCCTCGCCGAGCTTTTTCAGGATGTCCGCATCCACCGCGCGATGGGTGCCGGGACCGGCGCGCACTGCGATCACCAGTACGCTGCACCATTCGGCGAGCTGCTCGAGATCCGGAAAATAGTGGTACGGCACATCGTGCCGGCTGCGGCTGAAATAACCGACTTCGCTTTCGAACGCCGCGGCGCGGGCCGCGATCTTGCGGCCGATTTCGCCGAGGCCATAGATGCCGACCCGATGGCTGCGCATACCCGGCGGCGGCCGCATCATCGGCGACGGCTTGGCCGCAGCCCAATCGCCGCTGCGCACATAATTGTCCGCCACCAGCAGGCGCCGTGTCGCCGCCAGCATCAGGGTCATCGCAAGATCGGCGACCGAGGAGGCATTCGCCCCCGGACTGTTGCCGACGGTGATGCCGCGCTTGGCTGCAGCAGCCAGGTCGACGCCGTCATAGCCGGTGCCGTAACAGATGATCGCCCCCAGCCTGGGCATCATGTCCATCATCTCGCCGTTGAGCGGCGTCCCGCCGGCAGTGATCATGGCGCGGACGCCGGAGAGCTGTTCGGGCGAGAACATCTGGTTCGGGGGCTTGCCGCCGGCATCGAGCAGTTCGAAGCGCTCGCCGATCCGCAGCATCAGCGCCTTGGGAAAGCGCGAAAAGATCAGGACTTTTTCCGGCATCGCGCGATTCCCTGAAGCGCTTTGTCAAAAAGCAAAGGGCGGAGTTGGTTGCCCAATTCCGCCCTGTTGTTATTCGCCTTGCAAGCGTCTTAGCCGAGGATCGTGTTCGGCTCGACCTTGACCCCCGGTCCCATGGTCGAAGAGACCGCGACGCGCTGGATATAGGTGCCCTTGGAACCGGCGGGCTTGGCCTTGGAAACGGCGTCCGCCAGCGCCTTGACGTTGGCGACCAGCTTGTCCTCGGAGAACGAGGCCTTGCCGATGCCGGCCTGCACGATGCCAGCCTTCTCGACCCGGAACTCGACCGAGCCGCCCTTGGCGCCCTTCACGGCGTTGGTGACGTCCATGGTCACGGTGCCGATCTTCGGATTCGGCATCATGCCGCGCGGGCCGAGCACCTTACCGAGCCGGCCGACCAGCGGCATCATGTCGGGGGTGGCGATACAACGATCGAAGTCGATATTGCCGGCCTGCACCTTCTCGACCAGATCCTCGGCGCCGACGACGTCAGCACCCGCCGCCTTGGCCTCTTCGGCCTTGGCGCCGCGCGCGAATACGCCGACGCGCAGCGTACGGCCGGTGCCGTTCGGCAGCACCACGACACCACGGACCATCTGGTCGGCGTGGCGCGGATCAACGCCGAGATTGATCGCGATCTCGATGGTCTCGTCGAATTTCGACTTGGCGCGCTCCTTCACCATCTTGATGGCGTCCGCGAGCGGATAGAGCTTTTCGCGGTCGATGCCCTCGCGGGCCTTCTTCAAACGCTTTCCGATTGCAGCCATGGCCCGTTACCCCGCAACTTCCAGACCCATCGAACGGGCCGAGCCCTCGACCATCTTCATGGCCGCTTCGACGGTGTCGCAATTCAGGTCCTTCATCTTCTTCTCGGCGATCTCGCGCACCTGCGCCTTGGTCACCTTGCCGGCCTTGTCGCGGCCCGGCGCCTTCGAGCCGGACTGGATCTTGGCCGCCTGCTTGAGGAAGTAGGACATCGGCGGCGTCTTCATCTCGAAGGTGAAGGAACGGTCCGCGTAGATGGTGATGATCACCGGGATCGGGGTGTTCTTTTCTTCCTTCTGCGTCTGGGCGTTGAACGCCTTGCAGAATTCCATGATGTTGAGACCGCGCTGACCAAGCGCGGGACCGATCGGGGGCGAAGGATTCGCCGCACCGGCCGGGACCTGAAGTTTCAGGTATCCGGTCACTTTCTTTGCCATCTATCACTCCTGTTGTGCCGGACGATGCCGGCGGTTTCAGGTTTCGTGGTTCGGATTGGAGAGCAGCTGGCGACTACCCTCTTCCTCCCACGGCCTCTTTAGAGGCGTTGCCGCCTCTACTCCTCCTGTCATGCCCGGGCTTGCCCCGGCAATGACAAGCTCCGATCAGACCTTCTCGACCTGACCGAATTCCAGTTCGACCGGCGTCGCCCGGCCGAAGATCGACACCGCGACCTTGACGCGCGAGCGCGCCTCGTCGATTTCCTCGACCACGCCCGAGAACGAGGCGAACGGACCATCCGCCACCCGGACGTTCTCGCCGATCTCGAAGGAGACCGACGCCTTCGGCCGCTCGACGCCTTCCTGAACCTGATGCAGGATCCGCATCGCTTCGGCTTCCGAAATCGGCATCGGCTTGTTCTCGGCGCCGAGGAAGCCGGTCACCTTGGGCGTGTTCTTGATCAGGTGAAACGCCTCGTCGGTCAGTTTCATCTTCACCAGCACATAGCCCGGAAAGAACTTGCGCTCGGCATCGATCTTGCGGCCACGGCGGACTTCGGTGACCTTTTCGGTCGGCACCAGCACCTGCTCGAACAAATCCTCAAGCCCGCGCTGCTTCGCCTGTTCGCGGATCGACTCCGCGACCTTCTTTTCGAAGTTCGAATAGGCGTGAACAATATACCAGCGCTTGTCCATCGTTTGTGTTCCGGCGCTTGCCATCAGTGAATGCCCAGCACGAGCGTAACAAGATAACGAATGAGCTGATCCGCGGCGAAAAAGAAGATCGACGCCAGCGCGACCATCACGAACACCATGATCGTGGTGATCATCGTCTCACGGCGGGTCGGCCAGGTGACCTTGGCGGTCTCCGAGCGCACTTCCTGCAGGAATTTGAACGGGCTGAAAGCCATTCTGGTTGGTCCGCGTCCGACGTGAGACGATAGTTGGGTTTAAAAGGAAACCAAACAGCCGACGTTTGCCCAGCCCTCTATCTTGAAGGATGAGCCGGCAAGCGAGCTCGATTGTTCGGGGGAATTCAAAGCCGCGCCGGATATCCGCCAAGGCGGGCCGGCAGCAGGTTGCGGGTATCTACTGCCGGAACGGCAAAAGGTCAAGCTATCTGCCGGCCGTCAAACGAGAAACGACCCTGGCGGGACAGGCCCGCCGGGGTCGCGTATTCCTCTCGGCCAAGCCGGCCGCAGAGCAGCCGGTCAGTGGTGGTGGTCACCACCGCCATGTCCGCCGCCGCCCGGATGACCACCGCCGGGATGGCCACCCGGATGACCGCCAAAGCCGGGCCGGCCCGGACGTACCACCACGCGGCCGGGGCCACCGCGGTGCCAACCATGCCACCCCTCGCCGCCGCCCCAGCCGAGGCCGCGGCGGAAGGCATAACCGCACCAATAATAGCCGGGACCATGCCAGCCATCGTCATACCAGCAGTAGTTGCGGCCGCCGAAGAAGAACTGGGCCTGTTCGATGTCGTTCGGAACAGAAGTCGCCGTGAAGCGGTCGAAGGGAAGCGCATTGGCCTGGCCGACGGCGCCCAAAATCGCGAGCGAAGCGGCGGCAGCATAAATCCATTGTCGCATAAGCATCTCCGTTTCTTTTTGTCAGGATCAGATGGTTATTGAGGCCGGATGGTGCGGACGGCCGGCTGGACAATGAATTCCTGGACAATGAATTCGATGACAGGCTTCGATGGCAGGAGTGGAGAGGCTCGAACTCCCAACCCCCGGTTTTGGAGACCGGTGCTCTACCAATTGAGCTACACTCCTGCAGGGAACCTGCGTTGCCGCCGATCCGCGCTGTTTGAAGCATAGGCGACGGCCCGATGGCAAGGGCGAAGCGCTCAACTCCTGCTCAAGTAGTTGATTAATGCGCATCGCCAATGCCCTGTTCAAATCCGCGCTTCTGCGTCACACTTCATGACTGCCTCAACGGGATATTTACCCCTTCCCCAACGACAAGAGCATCAAGAGCATAATGGGAGAGATCATGAACGCGCAGACCGCCGCCAAGCCTGCCACTGCAAAGCCAGCCGCCCCGCAGACGCCGTCGCTCCCCGAGGCCAGGCCGGAATCGATCGGGCTGTCCGCAAGCCGCCTGCAAAAGATGTCGGACGCGTTCAAGCGCGAGATCGACAAGGGCACCATTCCCGGCGTGACCGTGCTGGTCGCCCGTCACGGCAAGATCGGCTGGTTCGATGCGATCGGCCGGCAAAGCCCGGCCGCCGATGCGCCGATGGCGCGCAATACGGTCTTCCGCATCTTCTCCATGACCAAGCCGATCGTCTCCACCGCCATCATGGCGCTGCTCGAGGACGGACATTTCCTGCTCGGCGATCCCGTCGCCAAATACATCCCGGAATTCGCCGCGCAGAAGGTCGGCATCGAGAACAACGGCAAGCTCGAGCTCGTTCCGGTCGAGCGGCCGATGACGATCCAGGACCTGTTGCGCCACACTTCGGGTATCACCTACGATCACACCGGTAACGGCTTGGTGCAGCAGCTTTATCAGCAGTCGCGCCTGCGCAGCCGCAAAATCACCAATGCCGAGCATGCCGCGATCGTGGCGGGCCTGCCGCTGGTCTGCCAGCCCGGCAGCGAGTGGAATTACAGCCGCTCCACCGACATTCTCGGCCGCATCGTCGAGATCGTCTCCGGCCAGACTCTCGGCGCCTTCCTGACCGAACGCGTGCTGGCGCCGCTGCGGATGACCGAGACCGGCTTCTATACCGCCGCAGAGAATGCCAGCCGGCTGGCCGAGCCGTTCCCGAGCGATCCCTGGACCGGCGAGAAGGTCCAGCTGTTCGACATGCTGGAGAAGCCGGTGATGGAATCCGGCGGCGGCGGCCTGGTCTCGACCGCGATGGATTATGCCCGTTTCTGCCAGATGCTGCTCAATGGCGGCACCCTCGACGGCGTCAGGATCGTCGGCCGCAAGACGCTGGAATTGATGGCCTCCGATCATCTCGGCCCGCATGTCAGGCGACAAGGCACGATCCTGCCGGTCGGCCACGGCTTCGGCCTCGGCTTTGCCGTGCGCACCCAGGCCGGCATCGCGCCGTTCCCGGGATCGGCCGGCCAGTTCTTCTGGAGCGGGGTCGCCGGCACCTTCTTCTGGATCGATCCGAGGGAGGATCTGTTCGCCGTGCTGATGGCCCAGGGCCCGGGCCAGCGCGAATATCTGCGCACGCTGGTGCGGGACCTGGTCTACGCGGCAGTGGAGTAGGCGTACCGGCCTTTCCCCTTCACTCTCGTCAGGCCGCGCCAACGGGTCTCGCCTCCGGCGGACTAGATGAGCGGCTCCAGCGGGACGGCCAATAGGCCGAGACCTTCCGAATGAGAGGCTGGTGATTGCTGGATCGCCCGCCTTCGCGGGCGATGACCTATGATGACCCATAATGTGCAGCATTGCTTTTAATGTGCGGCGCTGCTTTGCACGAACCGCTCAACTGATCGTCGCGCCACCGTCGATCACCATAGTCTGGCCGGTCATGAAGTTGCCGGCGGCCGATCCCAGGAACACCGCGGCGCCGGCGATCTCGTCGGGAATGCCGATCCGCAGCAGCGGCGAGCGCGCGGTGGATGCCTTCAGGTTCTCCGGATCGTCCCACAGCGCTTTGGCAAAATCGGTCTTGATCAGGCCCGGCGCGATGCAGTTCACCCGCACATTATGTTTGCCGAATTCGCAGGCGAGATTGCGCGCGAGCTGCATGTCGGCGGCTTTCGAGATCGCATAGGCGCCGAGAATCCCGGTTCCCTTCAGGCCGGCGATCGACGAGACGATGATGATGGAGCCGTCCTTGCGCTCGATCATCTGCGGCACCACCATGCCGATCAGCCAGTTGTTGGCGACGATGTTGTTGTCGAGGGTCTTGCGGAATTGATCGTCGGAAATGCCGCCGAGCGGTCCATAATAGGGATTCGAGGCGGCGTTGCAGACCAGCACATCGATCCTGCCGAAGGCGCGGTTGCTCCCGTCGACGAGATGCTGGAGGTTTTCCTTGCTCGAGATGTTTGCCGGGATCGATGCCGCCGTGCCCTTGCCGAACCTCTCGTTGATTTCCCCGGCGACCTTGTCGCAGACGTCCTGCTTGCGCGAAGAGATCACGACCTTGGCACCGTGCTCCGCCATCCGCTCGGCGATGGCGCGGCCGATGCCGCGCGTCGATCCGGTGATGACGGCCACCTTCCCCGACATATCGAACAGGCTCATGTCTATCCCCTTTATGTGCCCCGTCTTGTTGCCGGGCTTCGATTGAAACGAACGCGCGCGGCGTTCAGGCCAGCTTGGTGGCGCTGGCGAGCTCCGGCCCGGCGGGCTGATGCATCGCATTATGGGCCGCATCGGCCATCCATGGCTGCTGATTGACCATCGGAATGCGCCAGCCGCTATGGCGGTCGCTTAAGAGATGATCGAGCCGCGTCACCGAGCAATTGTCGATAGTGAAGGCAAGCCCCCGCTCCGGCTGATGTCCGAGCGCTAGTCCGACCGCAGCCTTGATGGTGCCGCCATGCGCCACCGCAATGATGTCCTTGCCGGCATGCTCGTTATTAATGCGCTCGATCGCAGTGCGGGTGCGGTTGTAGAGATCCATGAAGCTCTCGCCGCCCGGCGCCGGGTCGTCGATCGGAGCAAACCAGTAGCTGCCGACCTGGATCGGCCGGCTGGCAAAGAACGCTGCGCGATTGAGGCCCTGCCATTCGCCCAGATTCTGTTCAGCGAACGCCGCCTCATGCGTCATGCCGTCGGGCCTGGGAAATCCCGCGGCCCAGATCGCGTCAGCGGTCTGGTGCGTCCGCTTCAGATTGCTTGCAAACCAGACCGCGTTGCGCGGCAGGATTTTGGCGACCGCCTCGAACACCTCGCGATCGCCGGTGTCGCAGCCGATGTCCTTCTGTCCGTAGATGCAACCGCCGTCTTCACGCACCGGCGCGTGACGCACCCACCACCATCGCGTCGCGATGACACCTTTCGGTACGGCGTGCTGATGAACGAACGGTTTGTCTGGATTGGACATCTGAAAAACCCTTCACTACTGTTTTGCCGATCGCTGTACGTCAGAGTTGATGTGACCTCAAGTAACGCTGCCGAATTCCGCAAGGCGGCAAGCGCCTAAACTCTCTTCGGTTCTGATTAAATCAGAACCGGGCTTTGGATTCTTGTTTTAAACGCGTTTTCTTGACGCCAACCGGTATCCATCTCGCTATCCAAGGTCCGGGACAGGCTTCCGCTCGAAAACGCTATGAAAGACCAACAGGAGAAACGCATGGGCCGCCTCGAAGGCAAATCCGTCATCATCACCGGCGCGGGAAGCGGCATTGGCCGCGCCGCCTCGCTGTTGTTCAGCAAGGAAGGTGCCAGACTGATCGCAGTCGACCGCAGCGAAAATGTGAAGGAAACCGCCGGGCTCGTTACTGAGGCGGGCGGCACGGTCGAAGCCCTGATGGCGGATGCCGGGTCCGAGAGCGACGTGAAGGCCTTCATCGCCAAAGCGGTGTCCAAATACGGCAAGCTCGATGCGATCTGGGCCAATGCCGGCATCAGCGGCGGGCTGGTTCCGATCCCCGAGCAGACCGTGGAACAATGGCAGGAGATCCTGCGCATCAATCTGATCGGCCCGTTCCTCGCGGTGAAACATGCCATGCCGCACATGATCAGGCAGGGCTTTGGTGCAATCGTCTGCACCGCTTCGGTCGCGGGCCTGAAGTCCGGTGCCAGCGGTCACCCCTACGCGGCCAGCAAGGCCGGCGTGATCAGCCTGGTGCAGACCACCGCCTACTCGCTCTCCGGCACCGGCGTGCGCATCAATGCAGTATGCCCCGGCCTGATCGAGACCGGCATGACCAGGCCGGTGTTCGAGCGCGCCAAGGAGCGCGGCACCACCGACAAGATCGGCCAGCTTAATCCGCTCAAGCGCGCCGGCCAGCCGCATGAAGTCGCGGCGATGGGACTGTTCCTGGCCAGCGACGAGGCGTCCTATGTCAACGGCCAGGCCTTCCCGGTCGATGGCGGCCTTACCGCCTCGATGCCATATACGGGAAAGCCGGTCTAATGATATCAGCTCCATCACCTGAGCCTCATGGTTCGAGACGCACGGCGTTGCCGCGCTCCTCACCATGAGGATCTGACGTTGTGCCGCGACGTGTGACGACCGCATCCTGAGAAACGGCATCTTCGCCGCGTCTCGACGGATGACCGCGATTGGGTAATTGATACACGCATTCGATCTCGCCACGCATTTGCGCCCGAGTGATGCATGAACCTCGTCCCTCGAAAATGGAGGGCGCAGGGAAGAC
>DASZTN010000143.1:0-10611 GCA_035547995.1 Bradyrhizobium sp.
CTCTGCGAACCTGCGATTGGCCTATGACGTGACGCCATTCGTGCAGGCGACCTATTCGCTCGGCATCTGGAATAACCACCAGATTTCGACCCCGCAGACCTATCTGATGTCCACGGCGACGGGCGCGCCCACTTTCGCCGGCAATGCCGGCTTTGCCAGCAACCGATATATCTGGGATGAAACCCATCTGAGCAATGCTATTTCGATCAAGAGCGATACCAAAGGAGTGTTCGACTTCGATCTGTCGGCCTCGAGCTACAACTACCTGCAGGACACACAGCTCAATCCGTTTACGGTTACGGCCAGCGGGACCGGCTACTCGACGAACGGAAAGATCACCCGCATGGACGGGACCAACTGGCAGAACGCGGACGCCAAAGGCATCTGGCGTCCCTTCGGCTTCGATGGTCCGCAGGAGATCAGTTTCGGTCTGCACGGCGACCGCTATCAGCTGGAGAATCCGGCCTACGCCTCGGCGATCTGGAATAACACGCCGTCCACCGGTACGGGACAGCTCTACTCCGACGGTGAGGGCGAAACCCGCACCGGTGCAGCTTGGGTGCAGGACGCCTGGAAGATCGTTCCCAATCTCAAGCTGACGCTCGGCGGCCGCTTGGAATCCTGGGAGGCGATCAACGGCTACAATCTGAACACGACGACGAACAGTAGTGGATTGATCACCTCGACTGCAGCGATCAACCAGCCGAAGCTTTCGTCGACCAATTTCTCGCCAAAGGCGTCGCTGTCTTACGATCCCAACAAAGATTGGAACATCACTGCCAATTTCGGCGAGGCTTACCGTTATCCGACGGTTGCCGAACTCTACCAGAACATCACCGTGGCCGGCGTCGCCACTTTCGCCAATCCCAACCTGACACCCGAGCAGGATCTCAATGGCGAATTGAACATCGAGCGGCACTGGAGCGATGGCCGCGTTCGCCTGACGCTGTTCGAGGAGAGAACCAACAACGCGATTATCTCGCAAACCAATCTGGTGACAGTCGGGGCCACACAGACGCCGACGACCACGGTCGGCAATGTCGGCGCGATCCGCATGCAAGGTGTCGAACTATCGGGGCAGAAGGACAACGTAGCCGTCAAGGGCTTGCAGCTGTTCGGCAGCGTGACCTATGTCGATTCCCGCATCCTGTCGGATCCGACCTGGGCCGGCACCAATCCGCTGACGGGGGCGGCAGAGTCGGTGGTCGGCAATCGCGTGCCCTACGTTCCGGACTGGCGTGCAACGCTGGGCGCCACCTATCGGCCGAACGAAAACTGGGCCTATACGGTCGCGGCCCGCTACAGCGGCAAGCAGTACTCGACGCTCGATAACACCGACATCATTTCGCATGTCTATGGCGCGTTCGACAATTACGTCGTTGTCGACATGAAGGTGCACTACAACGCCACCAAGAATCTCGCCTTCGATTTCGGCGTCGATAACCTCTTCAACGAGCAGTATTTCCTGTTCCACCCGTTCCCGGGCAGGACCTACGTGCTCGCGGGAAGATACACGTTCTGAAAACACTCCACCAACGAAAGGAAGATCTCCTGACTGTCATCACGCGAATGCTCGCTCTGTTTCTCCTGGCAGCCGCAATTGCGGCGCCGGCACAAGCGGAGGATGTCAAGGCCGGCGATCTCGTGATTTCGCAAGGCTGGAGCCGAGCCACTCCGAAGGGAGCGAAGATCGGCAGCGGCTATCTGACCATCGAGAACAAAGGCACCGCGCCGGACCGGCTGGTCTCTGTTTCCGCCGATGTCGCCGGCAAGGTCGAAGTGCACGAAATGTCGACGAAGAATGGCGTGATGACGATGCGCCCGGTCGAAAATGGTCTGACCATCGATGCCGGCAAGACCGTGAAGCTGGCGCCGGGCGGCTATCACCTGATGATGTTCGACCTCAAGAGCCCGCTCAAGCAGGGCGACACATTGCCGATCACCCTTACTTTCGAGAAGGCGGGCAAGGTGAATGTTTCGCTCGCGGTCGAGGGCATCGGTGCGCAAGGGCCTGATGGCGCTTCCGGCGGCATGAACATGCAGAAGATGCCGAACGGAAAGATGTGAGCCGGCCGATGTTCAATGCCAATCGAGGGCGTCTTGCCGCCGCACTTGCCGCGGCAGCGCTCACGGCTTCGCCCGCCAGCGCCCATATCACGCTTCAAAATCGCGAGGCGGTGGTCGGGTCGTTCTACAAGGCGGTATTCGTGGTGCCGCATGGCTGCGCCGGCTCGGCTACGACCAGGATCAGGGTGCAGATTCCTGACGGGGTGATCGACGTCAAGCCGATGCCGAAGCCCGGCTGGAACGTCGAGACGGTCAAGGCCAAATATGCCACGCCTTACGACTTCCACGGCGCCAGGCTCACCGAGGGCGTCAAGGAGGTGGACTGGAGCGGCGGCAAGCTGCCGGACGATTTCTATGACGAATTCGTCCTGGCCACGTTCCTGGGCGGTGATCTCAAGCCGGGCACGATGCTGTATTTCCCGACCGTGCAGGAGTGCGAGCAGGGGATCAGCCGCTGGATCGATATCCCCGCCGATCCTGAGCGCGCCCATGACAGCAAATGGCCGGCGCCCGGCGTGAAGCTGCTGCCGAAGTCCTGAAGATGGGATCGAGGATGCGCCTGATCGCTATGCTGGCAACGCTGCTGTGGTGTCTGTGCTTTGCGACGGGCGCATCTGCGCATGCCTCGCTGGTCGCAGCCGACCCCGGCGACGGCAGCATTGTCGCACAGGCGCCGAAGCTGGTGCGGTTGCGCTTCAATGAAAGCGTGGCGCCGGCCGTCATCAATTTGATCGATGCGACCGGCAGGAAGCGCACCGATATCGCGGTGAAGGCGGTGGACCAGTCGATCCTGGTCACGCTGCCGGAAGATTTGCCGCGCGGCACTGAAGTCGTCAGCTACCGGGTGATCTCGCAGGACGGCCATCCCGTCGGTGGCTCCCTGACGTTCTCGATCGGGGCGGCGACCGGAGCGCCGGCCCAAACTCCCAGGCAGTCCGGCCTGATCAACGGCCTGATCTGGCTGACCCGCCTTGGCGTCTATCTCGGCCTGTTCGTGGGGGTAGGCGGGGTGTTCTTCATCGGCTGGATCGGCCGGGTGCCTGCTGCGACCGCCATCATCATCGCATCGCTGACGGCCGGACTTGTCGGCGCGCTGGCTTCGCTGGGCTTGCAGGGGCTCGATGTGCTCGACCTTGGCCTTGGCGATATTTCCGCTCCGGCGGCGTGGAAAGCGGCGTTGGGCAGCAGCCTTGGGCCGTCGCTCCTCGTTGCGATCGCTGCGATGGCAGCAAGCCTCCTCGCGCTGCTGATCGCACAGAAGATCGTGATCCGTCTGCTGGCGGTGCTGGCGCTCGCCGCTGTCGGGCTTTCGCTGGCAGCCACCGGGCACGCTGCGACGGCTTCGCCGCAATGGCTGACCCGGCCAGCGGTATTTCTGCATGGGATCTGCGTCGCCTATTGGGTCGGCGCCTTTGCACCGCTGATCGCCATGGCAATGAAGCCGAAGCCTGTACTGCTGCCAGCGTTGCACCGGTTCTCGCGGATCGCGGTCGGGGCCGTGGGCGCGCTGGTGATGACCGGGCTTGCCCTTGCGGTCATTCAAGTTGGGAGTTTTCAGGCACTGGTCGACACCAGATATGGCCTGATCCTGTCGGCCAAGCTGGCGCTCGTTGTTGGGCTGCTCGCGCTGGCCGCGCTCAACCGGTTTCACCTTACGCCGGCGCTGGCGGCAAATCCGATGGCGACCCGGGCACTGCTCCGATCCGTCACGTCCGAAGCCGTGATTGCCGCGGCCGTTCTCGCCTTGGTGGCTGGCTGGCGGTTCATGCCGCCACCGCGATCATTGGCTGCGGTCGCCAGGACGCCGCTCGCGGTGCACATCCATAGCGAGGAGGCCATGTTCCAGATCCTGGTGTCGCCAGCTACGGTCGGGACCGACAGCTTCGTGCTGCAATTGATGCAGGGCGACGCCAGCCCGCTGCCGGCCAAGGAAGCGACCCTGATCCTCAGCCTGCCGGAGCGCGGCATCGAACCCATGGAACGAGCGGCAACGCTGGGAAGTGACGGCTACTGGCATGTCCGCGATGTCCCGATCCCGTATCCCGGCCACTGGCACATGCGGATCGAGGCCTTGGTATCGGACTTCAAGAAAATTGCACTGGAAGATGAACTCGATCTGCCGCCGCGTTAGGAGTATCCTCTAAGCGTCTATTCCAGCAGCCAAATCGATGGCTTCCTTAAAGCTTGGGGGAACCGGCGCCGCCACGGCCAGGCCGGCCCATCAGCTTTCGCCACCGCCGGCCTTGTGTTTTTCGGTCCAATCCGGTTTCACTGCGCTTTCTTTCATCCTTTCGAATCCTAGAGCGTGCCCATGCGACTGTCGCGGTTTCTTCTGCCGATCCTGAAAGAAAATCCGAAGGAGGCGGAGATCGTCTCGCACCGGCTGATGCTGCGTGCGGGCATGATGCGGCAGGAGGCCGCCGGTATCTATGCCTGGCTGCCGCTCGGCTTCCGGGTGCTGAAGAAGATCGAGCAGATCGTGCGCGAGGAGCAGAACCGCGCCGGCGCGCTGGAATTGCTGATGCCGACCCTGCAGCTCGCCGATCTCTGGCGCGAAAGCGGACGCTACGACGCCTATGGACCGGAAATGCTGCGCATCACCGATCGCCACAAGCGCGAATTGCTGTATGGACCGACCAACGAGGAAATGATCACCGAGATCTTCCGCGCCTATGTGAAGTCCTACAGGAACCTGCCGCTCAACCTCTATCACATCCAGTGGAAGTTCCGCGATGAGCAGCGCCCGCGCTTCGGCGTGATGCGGGGTCGCGAATTCCTGATGAAGGATGCCTACTCGTTCGATATCGATGAAGCCGCGGCGCGGCGGTCATACAACCGGATGTTCGTTGCCTATCTCCGCACTTTTGCGCGGATGGGCCTGAAGGCGATTCCGATGCGCGCGGAAACCGGCCCGATCGGCGGTGATCTCAGCCACGAATTCATCGTACTCGCGGAAACCGGCGAATCCGGCGTCTATTGCAACAGCGACGTGCTGAATCTGCCGATCCCCGGCGAGGACGTCGATTACGACGGCGACCTTACGCCGATCATCCGGCAGTGGACCTCGGTCTATGCCGCTACCGAGGACGTCCATGATGCCGCGCGCTTCGATCGGGAGGTGCCTGCGGAGAAGCGGGTGAATACCCGCGGCATCGAGGTCGGCCAGATCTTCTACTTCGGCACCAAATATTCGGACACGATGAAAGCGCTGGTCGCCGGCCCTGATGGAGCCGAGGTGCCGATCCATGGCGGCTCCTATGGCGTCGGCGTGTCACGTCTGGTCGGCGCCATCATCGAAGCCTGCCACGACGATGCCGGCATCAAGTGGCCGGAAGCGGTGGCGCCCTTCGGGGCGGTGATCCTGAACCTGAAACAGGGCGCACAGGACACCGATGCGGCCTGCGAAAAACTCTATCGTGAGCTGACGGCAAAGGGCGTCGATGTGCTCTACGACGACACCGACCAGCGGCCGGGCGCGAAGTTCGCCACCGCCGACCTGATCGGCATCCCCTGGCAGATCATGATCGGGCCGAAGGGGCTTGCCGAGGGCAAGATCGAGCTCAAGCGCCGCGCCGATGGTTCACGCGAGAATCTGTCCCCGGCCGAATTGGTCGCGCGGTTCTAACCTTCGTGTCGCGAAGCGTTGTTGGAAACTTCGCTTCGGGCTTTGCCGAATGAATGCGTGCCGTAATGTCATCACCGCTGCGTGATCGTAATGATGTCGTTACGGTGTCGCCGCATGCGTGACGCTTTAGTCCGATCTTCTAATTGCCCTAATTGGCACCGATGTGGCCGATGCTGCCTCACGCTTGGCTCCGAATCGCCAAGCGTGAGGAAAACTGGTGGATTAATTGGCTCGGCCCGCTTTACCGCACTATGATCGAATCGCGATCCATCGGATTCGCGGCATTCTCCAAACGGCTAAATGGCCTGTGGGAAACGCTTAAAGGTAAATAAAAGCCACAATCATGGGATTATCGGGCCATGGATGAGACCATGAGCGAGCCAGTTCGAACCCCACCTTTCGCGCCATTCGAATGGCTGCTTTCCGGGCGCTATCTGCGCGCCCGCCGCAAGGAAGGATTCATTTCCGTCATCGCGGGATTTTCCTTTCTCGGCATCATGCTCGGCGTCGCCACGCTGATCATCGTGATGGCGGTGATGAATGGCTTTCGCAAGGAATTGCTCGACAAGATTCTCGGGCTCAACGGGCACCTTCTGGTGCAGCCGCTGGAATCGCCGCTGACCGACTGGAAGGATGTTGCCGACCGCATCAGCCAGGTCCCCGGCATCCGACTCGCCGCGCCTGTCGTGGACGGGCAGGGGCTGGGATCATCGCCGTTCAACGCCACCGGCGTCTTCATCCGCGGCATCCGCGCCGACGATCTCAACAAGCTCACTTCGATTTCCAAGAACATCAAGCAGGGCTCGCTCGAGGGCTTCGATAGCGGGCAGGGCGTTGCCATCGGCCGCAGGCTCGCCGATCAGCTTTCCCTGCACGCCGGCGACATGATCACCCTGGTCTCGCCCAAGGGCGCGGTGACCGCGATGGGCACCACGCCGCGCATCAAGCCGTACCGGATCACGGCCGTGTTCGAAATCGGCATGTCGGAATATGACTCCAGTTTCGTGTTCATGCCGCTGAACGAGGCGCAGGCCTATTTCAATCGCAACAATGACGTGACTGCGATCGAGGTCTTCACCGACAATCCGGACAAGATCGCCAGCTTCCGCGAGGCCGTAAAGAAAGCCGCTGGACGGCCGATCTTCCTGGTCGACTGGCGGCAGCGTAACGCCACCTTCTTCAATGCGCTCCAGGTCGAGCGCAATGTGATGTTCCTGATCCTCACCATGATCGTTCTGGTGGCGTCACTGAACATCGTCTCCGGCCTGATCATGCTGGTAAAGGACAAGGGCAGCGATATTGCCATCCTGCGGACCATGGGCGCCTCGCAGGGTTCGATCATGCGGATCTTCCTGATCACGGGGGCATCGATCGGCGTGGTCGGCACGCTGACCGGTTTCCTGGTCGGACTGGTGGTCTGCCTGAACATCGAATCCATCCGGGAATTCCTGTCCTGGGTTACCAACACCGAGCTGTTTTCGCCGGAGCTTTATTTCCTGTCCAAGCTGCCGGCCGAGGTGGATTTCGGCGAGACCGCCGCGGTCGTCATCATGGCGCTGACGCTTTCCTTCCTTGCCACGCTCTATCCCTCCTGGCGTGCCGCCCGCCTCGATCCTGTCGATGCGCTCCGGTACGAGTGAGCGGCCGATGGCTCAGGGGACGAAAGATGTGCCGGTCGTCTATCTTCACGAGATCAAGCGACAGTACAGACAGGGTGAGGCGACGCTGACGATCCTCGACGGCGCCAAGCTTGCGCTATGGGCGGGGCAGTCGGTGGCGCTGATTGCACCTTCGGGCTCGGGCAAATCGACGCTGCTGCATATTGCCGGCCTGTTGGAGAGTCCGGACGAAGGCGAGGTCTATGTCGGCGGCACTGCCACCTCCGCCATGTCGGACATGGAGCGGACCCAGATCCGCCGCACCGATATCGGCTTCGTTTATCAGTCGCACCGGCTGTTGCCGGAATTCACGGCGCTGGAAAACGTGATGCTGCCGCAGATGATCCGCGGCCTGAAGCGCTCCGAGACGGTCAAGCGCGCGACCGAAATCCTCGCTTATCTCGGCCTCGGAGATCGCATCAAGCATCGTCCGGCGGAACTATCCGGTGGTGAGCAGCAGCGTGTCGCCATCGCCCGCGCGGTCGCCAATGCGCCGCGCGTATTGCTTGCGGACGAGCCGACCGGAAATCTCGATCCGGACACCGCAGACCACGTGTTCCGCGCGTTGATGCAGCTCGTCAAGGCGACCCATGTCGGCATGCTGATTGCGACCCACAATATGGACCTGGCGGCGCGCATGGACCGCCGGGTGTCGCTCGAAGCCGGACGCGTCGTCGAACTCGAGTGACGGATCGGTTGCTACTTCTTCGCCTTGCGCCGATATCGATGCTGGCGCGGGGGCGTCTCGTGGGGCGGGCCGGCGTAATACGGATTGACGACGCACTCTGCCGATCTGCCCACCGCTAATGGCGCACATTGCGGGATCGAGAAATAATGGCAGCTGTAATAGTTCATCGGGCCGTATTCGTGCAGGCAAACCGGATAATCGGGATCGTAGGTCTGGGCCCGCGCCGATGCCGTTCCTGATGACACGCCGATCGCGCATAGCAGCGCCACCACGGCCAGATGACGTATCGAGGTTTTCCGTCCGGCCATGGCCGTCTCCCGGGCGTGCATCGTTGGTGAAAAGCCAGGCCGTTTCATGGTGCTTCCATCAGCAGGGACCAGGGACCTTTTTGAACCGATGCTCTCGCAAGGAGCCTTGAATGATCGGATCGCGGTTCGTCGGATAGCAGGTTATCACACGACGCCGCCGGCGCTCGTGGCAGGCGAGGCCTGTTAACCAAGCTCCTTCTTTCCGAGCCCATTTTCCCGATCGACCCACTGCCATTTCTTGACTTTGAGAACAAATAAGGAACAATGTTCTTATTACGTTCCTGTATGAGGGAGGCAGACATGCTTAGGATCTTCGTGGAAGAGGCGGCGGCACTGGCATCGCTCACGCTGTTCGTCGGTATGATCGCGGTCTGGGCGCAGCTCTTTTCCCAGTTTTGAGTAACGGTTACGGGCGTCCGGCAGCGGCGCGGAAGTCCCCTTGGGGAAAAACCGGACGGCAGGCCATAATCGGCCCTGCTGCGTGGACAGGCCCGGCGTGAGGCTTACCATGGAGGAGCGAGTCGGCCCGGGAGGCCGCCTCCGCTCCGCCCGACACCCTTCGAGCCGAACTGCCCAAGCCTACATTCCACAAGCCTACATTCAAGCCGATGACCATCGAGAAGCCGCCCGCGACCATGCCCAATGCCGGTTTTGTCCATCTTCACGTCCACTCGGCCTATTCGCTGCTGAAGGGCGCAATCAAGATCCAGAAGCTGGCGGAACTGGCCAAGGCCGACCGCCAGCCGGCGCTGGCGCTCACCGATACCGACAACATGTTCGGCGCGCTGGAGTTCTCCGACAAGCTGGCGGGCTACGGCATCCAGCCGATCGTCGGCTGCGAGCTGGCGATCGATTTCGGCGACCAGGACCCGAACGCCCGCAATGCGATCGGGCCGTCGCGGATCGTGCTGCTGGGCGCGCGCGAGAGCGGTTATCGCAGCCTGATGCGGCTGAATTCGCGCGCGTTCCTGGAAACGCCGGACAACCAGACCCCGCATATCAAATTCGATTGGCTGAAGGGCGAGACCGATGGCCTGATCGCGCTGACCGGCGGGCCGGACGGGCCGATCTCGCTGGCGCTGCAGGCCGGCCATGCGGATCTGGCGGCGGCCCGCTGCGAGAGCCTTGCCGGCCTGTTCGGCGACCGCCTGTACATTGAATTGCAGCGCCACGGCATCGACAAGGAACGGCGCGTCGAGGCCGGCCTGATCGATCTCGCCTACACCAAGGGCCTGCCGCTGGTCGCGACCAACGAGCCGTATTTTGCGACCACGGATGACTATGAGGCGCATGACGCCTTGCTCTGCATTGCCGGAGGGCGGCTGATCGCCGAGACCGACCGCGTGCAGCTCACCCCCGATCACCGCTTCAAGACCCGCGCGGAAATGGCGGTGCTGTTCGCCGACATTCCGGAGGCGCTGGCATCCACGATCGAGATCGCCGAGCGCTGCTCGTTCCGGCCCAGGACCCGCAAGCCGATCCTGCCGTTCTTTACCGTCGGTGCCGCCGCCAGTGCTGATGCTGCCGCCGATGAAGCTGCCGAACTGCAGCGGCAGGCGGCGGAGGGACTTGCCAATCGCCTTCGGGTGCACGGCCTGTCGCCGGGCATGACCGACGAGGATTACCAGAAGCGTCTCGCCTTCGAGCTCGACGTCATCACCCGCATGAAATATGCGGGCTACTTCCTGATCGTTTCCGACTTCATCAAATGGGCCAAGGCGCATGGCATTCCGGTGGGGCCCGGCCGCGGCTCCGGCGCCGGCTCGCTGGTCGCCTGGGCGCTGACGATCACCGACCTCGACCCGATCCGGTTCGGCCTGCTGTTCGAGCGCTTCCTCAATCCGGAGCGCGTGTCGATGCCGGACTTCGACATCGACTTCTGCCAGGACCGGCGCGGCGAGGTGATCGCTTACGTTCAGGAGCGCTACGGCCGCGATCAGGTGGCGCAGATCATCACCTTCGGTACGCTGCAGGCGCGCGGGGTGCTGCGCGATGTCGGGCGCGTGCTGCAGATGCCTTACGTGCAGGTCGATAAGTTGACAAAGCTGGTGCCGCAGAACCCGGCGGCGCCAATCACGCTGGCGGCGGCGATCGAAGGCGAGCCCAAGCTGCAGGCATTCCGCGACGAGGACCCGGTGGTGGCGCGCGCCTTCGATATCGCCCAGCGCCTCGAAGGCCTGACGCGCCACGCCTCGACCCATGCCGCCGGCATCGTGATCGGCGACCGCCCGCTGGAGCAGCTGGTGCCGCTCTACCGCGACCCGC
>DASZTN010000144.1:0-4754 GCA_035547995.1 Bradyrhizobium sp.
GCGCCTTGTGTTCGAAGTGGCGCAGCATCTTGGCGAAAACACGGTGCGCGCCATCGCCATGGACACGACTGAAGGTCTCGTCCGCGGTCAGGAAGTGGCCGACACAGGCGCGCCGATCCGCGTGCCGGTTGGCCCGGCAACGCTCGGCCGCATCATGAACGTCATCGGCGAGCCGATCGACGAAGCTGGTCCGATCAGCCTTGAACACACTTCGGTCATTCACCGCGAAGCACCGAGCTTTGCGGAACAGGCCGGCACGGCTGAAGTTCTCGTTACCGGAATTAAGGTCATCGACCTGCTCTGCCCCTACACGAAGGGCGGCAAGATCGGACTGTTCGGCGGCGCGGGCGTCGGCAAGACCGTGACCATGCAGGAGTTGATCAACAACATCGCCAAGGCGTATGGCGGTTATTCGGTGTTGGCAGGCGTTGGAGAACGTACGCGCGAAGGCAACGACCTCTATCACGAAATGATCGAGTCCAACGTGAACGTGGACCCGAAGAAGAATGGCTCGACCGAAGGCAGCAAGTGCGCGCTGGTGTACGGCCAGATGAACGAGCCGCCGGGCGCGCGTGCCCGCGTGGCGCTGACCGGTCTTTCGGTGGCGGAATATTTCCGCGACCAGGAAGGCAAGGACGTGCTGCTGTTCATCGACAACATCTTCCGCTTCACGCAGGCAGGTTCGGAAGTGTCGGCACTTCTCGGCCGTATTCCTTCGGCCGTGGGTTATCAGCCGACGCTCGCGACCGAAATGGGCAATTTGCAGGAACGCATCACCTCGACCACCAAGGGTTCGATCACCTCGGTGCAGGCCATTTACGTTCCGGCCGACGACCTGACCGATCCGGCGCCCGCGACCTCGTTCGCTCACTTGGATGCCACCACCGTGCTGTCGCGCGATATCGCTTCGCTTGGCATCTTCCCGGCGGTGGATCCGCTCGACTCCACCTCGCGCATTCTCGATCCGCAGGTGATCGGCGAGGAGCACTACACCATCGCCCGCCGCGTGCAGGAAGTGCTGCAGCAGTACAAGGCGCTGAAAGACATCATCGCCATCCTGGGCATGGACGAGCTTTCGGAAGAAGACAAACTGATCGTGGCGCGCGCGCGCAAGATCCAGCGTTTCCTTTCGCAGCCGTTCCACGTCGCCGAGCAGTTCACCAACCAGCCCGGCAAGTTCGTGGAACTGAAAGACACGATCCGCAGCTTCAAGGCGATCGTCGATGGCGAGTACGACCACCTGCCTGAACAGGCGTTCTATATGGTGGGCGCCATCGAAGAAGCTGTCGAGAAGGCACAGAAGCTCGCGGCGGAAGCGGCATAATTCATGGCCGAGAAACTTCCGTTTGACCTGGTCTCCCCGGAGCGTCTTCTGCTTTCGGAAGATGCAGAGATGGTCACGCTTCCCGGTACCGAAGGCGATCTCGGCGTGCTGGCGGGACATGAGCCGCTCATTACCACGTTGCGCCCCGGGGTAATCGACATGAAGGGTGGCGCTCGCGGAGACGAGCGGTTTTTCGTTATGGGCGGTTTTGCCGATATCGGTCCGGCAAAACTCACCGTACTCGCGGAAGAAGCCTTCCCCGTCGCAGGCGTTGACGCTGCTGCTGTTGACCAGCGCATTGCCGATACAAAGGAAGATCTGCTCGTCGCCAAGACAGAGCTTGAGCGTTCGCGCCTTGTGGCAACGCTCGATGCGCTGAACGGTCTGCGCGCCGCGTTGTAAGCCTCAAGAACCTCCGACTTTGGAACCGAATTCGCGCGCGATCTTCTTGCGCGCGTTTTCCCATGCGATCACTTCCGGCCGCTTACGTACTTCTACCCAGTCCGGCTGATTGAATATCTCCCGCGGACCTTTGGCAAGATAAGGCGCCGGTAGGGCGGCCAGCTCGCGGTTGTCTATGGCACGCACATACCACGCAAGAGCATTGTCGCTGTCCCTCAGTATCCGATACCCGGTGCTAATATCGAAGGCGGAAACACCATTGTCGGGAAAGCTAGGCGTCACTTCATTCACGATGCCTCGAGCCACCTTCAAGTCGCCGGAATAGGCTGCAATCCAAAACTGGCACGCCACACGATCGCCAACGCGCGATTCTTCTACCGTCAGAGTGGTTATCTGGTCGAGAACGCGCTCTGCTTCCTCGAAATTCTTTGAGGCGGCCAGCGCCTCACAAAGCACCGCCAGGCCGCCTGTGTTACCCGGCTGCAGCTCGGATGCTTCACGCGCAAACTTCAAGGCCAGTTCCGGGTGTCCGCTGGCAATTGCGTAGTTCGCAAGATTGGAACGGTCGATATAGGAAAGCGGATCGAGATCGGCAGCGCGCTGGGCTGCGGAAATCGCAAGGTCGGGCAGACCCAAATAGCCGTAGAAAATCGAACTGTTGTGCCAAACCTGCGCGTTATTTGGTGCGAGGTGCTGTATGCGGCGAATGTCTTCTGCCGCATTCATCCATTTCCACAACGCCAGGCTGACAGTGGAGTGCGCAGAAAGGGCCACGATGTTGTTCGGATCGATCGCCAGCGCCTGTTTCACCGCGTAAAGGGCGGGCGCGATATGGGTTTCGTTGTCGAAATTGAAGGCCATGGACGCATGCGCGTCTGCGAGCGATGCGTAGGCATCGGCAAAGTCGGGCGCTTTTCGCGCGGCTTTGTCGAATAATTCGATGGCGCGGGCCATGCTGCCTTCGCTGCGTTGCGCGAAAAAGAATTGACCCAAAAGATAATCGCGATAGGCATCCGGATCGATGAGATGCGGTTTGGGGTGTTTCGCTTTCTGAAGATCCTTGCGCACCAGCTTTTCAGCGAGCGCTGCTGTGATGGAACGCGCAATCTCGTCCTGCAACGCCAGAATGTCTTTCATGTCGCGGTCGTAAGTGTTCGACCACACTTCGAAACCGTCCGACGCATTCACGAGCTGGGCCGCGATGCGAACACGTCCGCCCTCTTCCCGAACACTTCCCTCCAACACCGTTTTTACATTGAGCGTCTTGCCTATCGTCTTCACGTCGATGGCTTTTCCAGCCAGCGCGAAGGACGACGTGCGCGATGCAACGCGCAGCGCGGGCGTTTTGGACAACTCGCTGATGAGCTGGTCGGCGATACCATCGCTGAAATAGCGCTTTTCGGGATCGCCGGAGAGATTGGCGAAGGGGAGGACAGCTATGGACGCAAGAGAGGCCTTCGCCACTTGTGGAGGGGTGGTGGGCTGGGCGGGGGGCGAGCGGAAGAAGAAGGCAAATTCGATGGCGCCGGTCACGACCACGAATGCCAGCAGACCCACCAGGAGGAGTTCGGTCCGGCCCCAAAGCGGGTGCGGCGCGTTGTCCGTGGGGTCGTCGGGCTCGGCCGCGATCCGCCAGAACCATGCGACCAACAGGGTGAGCGGGAGGCCCACCACAGACGCTGCAATGAGCAGCTTCATAGCCCAGGGCGGAGCATCGAAAGCGGGCAACGCAATCGAACCGGCCTGTACGACCACCCAAGCGGCTACCAGATAGCCCACCGCAATGCGGTCGAGCTTTCGCACCTTCGCAGCGGTGAAAAGGCGTCTCATTCCCCCGGCCCTGTTCTGAGACCGTTACAAGAATGGGGATATGGGACGGAGTCCAGCCCGAAGAAAGGGTTCCGGCCCGAAACTGCCTTTGGTATAAATCGTTTACTCAAAGACCTGCGTAGAAGGTGATCCCCATGGCGGCTGGAGCCGTCTACACATCGGGCTGGACGCTCACCGATATTGCCTGGAGCCGCTTCGATCCGAAGGCGGTGTCGGCCGATTTGCTTGCCGCGGTGAAGGCTGCGTCGCTGGTCGAGTACAACGCTCAGGACTACGTCGCCTATTTGTGCCGCGTGTTCAAACTCTCCGACCAACGCACCTTGTCCGACATCCGCCGCTGGGGCGAGGAAGAAGTCCAGCACGGCATGGCGCTCGGACGGTGGTGCGAACTCGCCGATCCGTCATTCGATTTCCAGCGAGCGGTTTCGCGCTTCCGCGCCGGTTACAAACCTCCGCATTTCGAAGGCGACGGCGGTTCGGTGCGCGGTTCGCGCCGGGGCGAAATGGTGGCGCGCTGCGTCGTGGAGTCGGGCACCTCGTCCTATTACACAGCCATGAAGGACGCGACGAACGAACCGGTGCTGAAGGAAATCGCCGGACGCATCGCAGCCGATGAATTCAGGCATTACAAGCTCTTCTACGAAATCCTTCACAGACAGAATGAGCCGGACCTTCCCTTCTGGCGCAAGCTGATGATCGCGGTGATGCGCGTGAACGAGTCCGACGACGACGAACTGGCGTATGCCTATTATGCCGCCAACATCGACCCTTCCGTGCCGTATGACCGTCCCACCTGCGCACGGCTTTCGGCATCCAAGGCACTGGTGATCTACCAACCGAACCACATCAAGAAGCTGGTTCAGATGATCGCCAAGGCGGTCGGCGCCGATCCGCAGGGGCGCATGTCGAAGGTGGCGGGCGCACTGGTCTGGCGGATGCTCAGGATGCGCGCCGGGCTTCTCGCGGGCGCTCGCGCAGCGGCCTGATCCTACCCCGGCTATACCTTCCCCCTAAGCTCTGCGAGCTTCGGGGGACAGGGCCGCCCTGCTTTCCGTATCCCCAAATATGCCTCCGCCCCGCCACAGTATCGCGGGCGCGACTTATGGCGAGGCGGAGGTCAAAGCGTCAGCAGCGGGGCACATTTTCGTAACAATCGACACCCGCACATCAGCCTATCCCGCAAGACCTATCCCTTCGC
>DASZTN010000145.1:0-64878 GCA_035547995.1 Bradyrhizobium sp.
TTTACTGAATGAAGTGACCGGCGTCGTCATTTGATCGCGCCGGGCAGGAGCGCTTCAATCTTACCCTACGGCTTCACGCTTTCAGAGAAGTGCCTGCGGAAAAAAACAATAACGTCCGCATGAAGCCTTTTATGGAAGTCAGCGCGATCGAAGCCCGGTGCGTCGGTACAAATGGCCGGCGCCGCCTCTATTTCCTTGGCCGTGCAGGTCGCGAGGAAAGAATAGTGTTTGGCATGTTCCACGAGATGATAGTCGGCCTTCGCCGGAAGTCTTTCGTTGATCGCTGCCGCACAGCACCCGGATAGGCCAAAAATCTACTGACGCGATGCACGATTTTCTGTCGACTCAATTATCGAAATGAAGTTCATGTCACAGCGGGTTCTTGTCCGAACCTGCCGTTTCGAGCAGAACTCAATCTGGGTTGTTCAGGTCAGGCTGCCGCGCTAGTTTGGGCAGCGCCAGGGTACGAAACCCAGCAGAATCACGGGAGGTCTAATTCTACAGTGCCGAACAATAAAATAAAAATCCTCGTTACCGAAACCATGTCGCCGAATGCACGGGCCCTCCTTACAGAACGCGACGATATCGAAGTCATCGAATTCCCCAATCTGATCTCGGCCAAGGATTTCGAGGCCCTGCTCAAGCAGCAGGCGCCGGTTCATGGTGTCGCGCTCGGCGCCACCCGCTTCGGCGAGCCGGAGCTCGCCGCCTCCAAGGACATGAAGGTGGTGACCCGGATCGGCGTCGGCTACGACGCCGTCGACGTCCCGGCGCTCAGCCGCCGCAAGGTCCCGCTGATGGTGGCGGGCAGCGCCAATTCCCCTTCGGTGGCCGAGCAGGCGCTGTTCATGATGCTGACTCTGGCCAAGCGCGCCGTCGAACTGCACATGCTGGTGAAGGACGGCGCCTGGGCCACGCGGCTCGGCAAGCTCCCCTATGATCTCTTCGGCAAGACCGTCCTGATCATCGGCTTTGGCCGGATCGGCAGCCGCACAGCCAAGCGCTGCCTGGCGATGGAAATGAACGTCCTGGTCTATGACCCCTACAAGCCGGCGGCCGAGATCAGGGCGGCAGGCTGCGAGGTAGTCACCGACCTCGATGCGGCCCTGCCCCGCGCCGATTTCGTCAGCCTCCATTGCCCGAAGACGCCGGAGACGGTTGGGCTGTTCAATGCCGCGCGGTTGAAGCTGATGAAGCCGACGGCCTATCTGATCAACACCGCACGCGGGGGCATCGTCGAAGAAGCCGCGCTCTACGACGCGCTGAAGTCGGGCAAGCTCTCCGGTGCCGGGCTCGACGTGTTCGAGCAGGAGCCGCCGCCGCTTGGCCACTCGCTGTTCGAGCTTCCCAATGTCATCATCGCGCCGCATGTGGCCGGCGTGACGCGGGAGGCGGTCGAGCGCATGAGCGAGCAGACGGCGCGCAACATCCTCAGCGTGCTCGACGGTGAGCCGATCCGGCAGAACGTCATTAACCAGGACGCGCTCAGCTAGTTCGAGCTCTGCAAATGGGAACCGATGCGTCCGGCCTGAGTGCCGGGCGCCCGCAGGGAACTCCGCTGTATACCAAGCTGACGCAATAATATTGCGTTCGCCTCCATGATGGGTTTTGCTGTCCCGGCAAGACATATTTTGGAGAAATTGTTTTTGAATCAAATCGATCCGACCGATTACGCGCTGGCGACCATTGCCAGCATACTCGATCATCCGGAGCCACCTCATGCGCCGGAAACGGCTGGCGCCGAACAACAGCCTGCGGTCTCGACGCCGGTCGAAGCTGCCGGCTATTCGAAAATCGGCCCTGGCCCGATCGCCGCGATCCGCTTCAAATGGACCGTGCGGTGCGGCGACGATGGCGACTATTATGTCGACGAGACCATCGGCGACAATTCGCTGCCGATCGTGACCGGCCCCATGTCCGCCAATGCGGCCATCCGGCTGGTCGACGATCGCGAGCAGGAAGCCCTGTTGCGGTTCAAGCAGCTCAAAAGGCAAATCGTCCAGCGCAGCACGGAGGAGAATCCGTCACGGCAATACGATGACGAGGCCTAGCGGCGCCCGCTTTCGATGACGGCAACGTTTCTTTCGCGGCCAACATTTGCTGTATATCGGTTGCGATCGATAACTGCCGAAAGAACGTTCGATGATCCGCTGCCTCGCTGCGCTCAGCGCTGCCGTTATCCTGCTATCCGGCTCCGTGGACGCCCAGGAGACGCGGCTTGACGACATCATCAAGCGCGGGACGTTGCGGGTCGGCACCACCGGCGATTATCTGCCGTTCACCTCATTGGACAAGGCAACGCAAACCTATCGCGGGTTCGATATCGATATGGCGGAAGCGCTGGGCAAAGCGCTCGGCGTAAAGGTCGAATTCGTGCAGACGACGTGGCCCAATTTGATGAAGGACTTCGCGGCCGACGATTTTGACATTGCGATGGGCGGGATTTCGATCACGCTCGACCGGCAGAAGAAGGGCTTTTTCTCGGCGCCGGTGATGCAGGACGGCAAGACCCCGATTGCGCGTTGCTCGGACAAAGACAAATACGAGACCATCGCCGATATCGACAAACCCGGCGTTCGCGTGATCGTCAACCCCGGCGGCACCAATGAGCGTTTTGCACGCGCCCACATCAAGAACGCCAGGATCGAGGTCTATAACGACAATGTCACCATCTTCGATGAGATCGCCAAGAGCGACGCCGACCTGATGATGACCGACGCGTCCGAGACGCGCTACCAGCAGAAGCTGCATCCGGGCGTGCTATGCGCGGTACATCCGGACAAGCCGTTCGATGTTGCGGAAAAGGCCTATCTGATGCAGCGCGATGTGGCGCTACAGGAATTCGTCGATCAATGGCTGGGCCTTGCGACCAGGGACGGCAGCTTGAAGAAGATCTATTCCGCCTGGTTTGAATAACCAAGCGTCCGGCGTTTTCCGAAAAGCCGTTCGCGGCAAAATCGACGGCCGATACGTCGTCAAACAGACTGCCCGATGGATTAAACCAAGGCCGCTACTTCAGGACCGGCGTGTGGCGAACCAGATCACGTGATGCGCGCCGCTGCGCTTCGAGGTCGCGCGCACACCGACCTCATTGACATCGAAATCGGCCTCCTTCAGCCGCTTGGTGAATGCCGTGTTTGGGCCGGATGACCAGACCGCGAGCACGCCGCGCGGCCGTAGCGCTCGATGGATGGCCCGCAATCCTCTGGGATCGTAGAGCGCATCGTTGGCCTTGCGGATCAGCGCCTCCGGGCCGTTGTCGACATCAAGCAAAATCGCATCGAAAGCTGATGGCGCGGACTGGATCACCTCGACGACGTCGGCCGCGCGGATGTCAACACGGCAGTCCGAAAGACTGTCGCCGAACAGGCCGGCCATCGGCCCGCGCGCCCAGGAAATCACCGCGGGCACCAGTTCGGCGACGGTGACACGAGCCTCCGATCCGAGCATGGCGAGCGCGGCGCGCAGCGTGAATCCCATGCCAAGCCCGCCAATCAACAGATGCGGGTGCTTGATGCCCGCGATCCGCTTGCAGGCCAGTGTGGCGAGCGCTTCCTCGGAGCCGCTGAGGCGGCTGTTCATGAGCTCGTTCGAGCCGAGCATCATCGAAAACTCGGCGCCCCTTCGCATCAGGCGAAGTTCGATGTCGGCGCCCGGCACCTTCGCCACGTCGATCTGCTGCCACGGAATCATGTGCCGGCCCTGCAGAAGGCGTCTTGTGCGGAGATCATGCTCAAAGGGAAAGCGTGACGGCCTTCTTCGGGAAAGACCATCACGCTTCTGCGACGTGCGTCTGCTATCCGCCGACGGGGGCGGAATATTGCGCGTCGGTGACGTGCTCCATCCAGCTCGAATAGACGCCGTTGAGCGCTTCCTGCATGGCGATATGGGTCATGCCATTGGTCGGCGATGCGCCATGCCAGTGCTTCTCGCCCGGCGGAATCCAGACCACGTCGCCGGGGCGGATTTCACGGATCGGGCCGCCCTCGGCCTGCACCCGGCCAATTCCCGAAATCACGTAGAGGGTCTGCCCCAGCGGATGGGTATGCCAGGCGGTGCGGGCGCCGGGCTCGAATGAGACGCGCGAGCAGTTCAGATGCGCCGGCGCGGGCGTCATGATGACGGGATCCTGCCACACCGTGCCGGTGAAATTTTCCGCCGGTGCGCGCCGGGTCGGCCGCGAGCCCGAGAGGTGAATCTCCATAGGGTTATCTCCTTCCCTTGAGGTTATTTCTTCGACGCGGCGTAGCGCGCCTTGGTCTCGGCATTCATGGGATAAAGACCGGGCAGCGCCGCGCCGTTGCTGACCTCGTTGACGATCCAGCCTTCCATCCGTTCCTGCTCGGGCCCCTCTGCCAGCACGTGCTCCAGGAACGCCTGCGGGATCAGCACAGCGCCGTCCTGGTCGGCGACGACGACATCGTTCGGAAACACGGCAACGCCGCCGCAGCCGATCGGTTCGCCCCAGCCGACGAAGGTCAGGCCGGCAACGGAAGGCGGCGCGGCGTAGCCATCGCACCAGACCGGCAGACCGGTGCCGAGCACCCCTTCGACGTCACGCACGACGCCGTCGGTGATCAGGGCCGCGACCTTGCGCTTGACCATGCGCGCGCACAGGATGTCGCCGAAGATGCCGGCGTCCTTGACGCCCATCGCATCGACCACGGCGATGCAGCCTTCCGGCATCGCCTCGATTGCGGTGCGGGTCGAGATCGGCGAGGACCAGGATTCCGGCGTTGCCAGGTCCTCGCGGGCCGGCACGAAGCGCAGGGTGAAGGCCGGGCCGACCAGCCGGGGCTGCCCCGGACGCAGCGGGCGCGTGCCGCGCATCCAGACATTTCGCAAGCCCTTCTTGAGCAGAACCGTGGTGATGGTGGCGGTGGAAACGCGGGAAAGGGTTGCGATTGCTTCGGGGGTCAGGGACATCGAAAAGGTGGCTCCGCTGGAATGAATTTGGCTGCCGCATCTTGCGGGGCGCGAGCAGCGCGTCAAGTGCCGTCGATCAGCGATTGCCGGGTGAGAGGGGCGCCGGACATAACAGCGTCTTATCGTGCGGCATGCTATTAATTTATTGAACTTGCTGGGGCATTTTCAGCGTGGCGGAATTCCACTCCGGTGCAAAACACGCTACAGCTTCACCTTCACCTACGCGCTTGTGAGGCCACCTGAGTCGAAGAGTTATGACAGCAGCACTTTCCCCGCCCCGTCTGCTGCCCAGTGGTGACAGCGCCATCACGGTCGAATTCAGCCGGAACATCGATGAAACCGCAAATCGCCGCGTCCTCGCGCTTGACCGTGTGGTCGCGAACGAAGCTATCGCGGGCGTGATCGAGACGGTGCCGACCTACCGATCCCTGCTGGTGCATTACGATCCCGTCCAGATCGGCTTCGAGGCGCTGAGCGAAAAGCTTCAGGCGCTGGCGCAATTGCCGGTTCCAGCCGAAACCAGCCGGCGCCGCTGGCGCATTCCCGTGGCCTATGGCGGTGAGCACGGTATCGACCTCGAAGACGTGGCCAAGACGCTGAATACCACGCCCGATGACATCGTGGCCCGGCACATTGCCGGCGATTATCGGGTGGCCATGATCGGCTTCACGCCGGGATGGTCCTATCTCAGCGGGCTGGAGCCGTTCCTGCACATGCCGCGGCGGCAGAATCCACGGCTGCTCACCCCGGCCGGCACGATCTCGATCGGCGGCGTACAGGCCGGCATCCAGTGTCTCGCCGGACCGAGCGGCTGGCATCTCTTGGGCCGCACGCCGGTCAGAACCTACCAGTTGCACCGCGAGCCGATCTTCCTGCTCGATCCCGGCGATCACGTGACGTTTTCCGTCATCGATCACAAGACCTTCGCCGAGCAGGATCGCGCCGCGGAGGCCGGTGAGATCATTGCCGAGTTGATCGCCTCATGAGCAAGCTTGTGATCTCCAGCATCGGGCCGGCAAGCTCGGTCCAGGATGGCGGCCGGCCGGGCTCGCAGCGCTACGGGCTGACGCCCGGTGGCGCGATCGACCGCCTGGGGCTGGCGGCAGCCAATACGCTGGTCGGCAATAAACCGTTTGCCGCGGCGGTCGAGATCGGGCCGTTCGGCGCCTCGTTCACAGCGCGCGAGGGGGCAGTTCGCATGGCACTCGCCGGCGCGCCGCGCAATGCCGACATCGCCAAGCGCCCGATTGCGTTCGAGACTTCCTTTACGCTGGCCGACGGCGAGACACTGACGCTCGGTTTCGCCCGCGGCGCATCCTTCAGCTATCTCGCCGTCGAAGGCGCGATCCAGGGCGAGCCGATGTTCGGCAGCCTGTCGGTGAATGCGCGTGCCGGACTCGGCAGTCCCTATCCCCGGCCGCTACAGGCCAGCGACGAGTTGAAAGTCGCGACCGCAAGCGGCGCGACCGAACGGCGGATCGAGCTTCCTGCACCTGCCACGGGCCCGATCCGTGTCGTGCTCGGCCCACAGGATGATGAGTTCAGCGACGAGGCCAAAAACCTTTTTCTCGATAGCGACTGGAAGGTTTCCGCGACCAGCGATCGCATGGGCTACCGGCTGGAGGGGCCGGTCATCAAGCATCTGCACGGCCACAACATCGTGTCCGACGGCACCGTGAATGGCAGCATCCAGGTGCCTGGCAACGGCGCACCGATCGTGCTGATGCCAGACCGCGGCACCAGCGGCGGCTATCCCAAGATTGCTACCGTGATCTCGCCTGATCTCGGCCGCTTCGCGCAGATCCCGGCCGGCCATCCGTTTCGCTTCAAGGCGATCAGCATGGCGGAAGCGCAAACCGAAGCGCGCAAATTTGCGGAACTGCTGCGCACCCTGCCCGATCGGCTCCGCGACATCGAAGATTTTGCGCTGAACCTCGAAGCGCTGCATGATGCCAATGTCGCCGGCTGCGCAGTCAGTGCGGTTGATGCGGCAACCTGGCAGGTTCCGTCGCCTGTGGATGCGGTGACGCACGCCTGACGAAGCGAATTCATCTCACGCAAGCGGATCAACATCATGAAAACAATCGACCTCAACTGCGATCTCGGCGAGAGCTTCGGGACCTGGGAAAAGGGCAATGACGCGGCCATGATCGAACTCGCCACCTCGGTCAACATTGCCTGCGGCTTTCATGCCGGTGATCCCGACATCATGCGCCACACTGTCGATCTCGCGAAGGCGCGCGGTGTCAGCATCGGCGCCCATCCCGGCTACCGCGACCTGCATGGCTTTGGCCGCCGTCCGATGCCCGGCCTTAAAGCTTCGGAAATCGAGAACCTGATCGCCTACCAGATCGGTGCCTTGCAGGCGATTGCGACCGCGGCCGGCCACAAGGTGACGCATGTCAAGGCGCACGGCGCCATTTCCAACGTCGCCTGCGAGGACGACATGACGGCGCAGGCGATCGCCAACGGCATCAAGTCAGTCGATCCGAACCTGATCTTCGTGGTGCTGGCAAATTCGCGCCTGGTGAAGGCCGGAGAGGCCGCAAACCTGCCGATGGTGCACGAAGTATTTGCTGATCGAGCCTATGAGGACGATGGCTCGCTGGTGTCGCGTCGCAAGGCAGGCGCCGTCCTGCACGATCCCAAAATGATCGCAGATCGCGTGCTGCGGATGGTCGAGGATGGCAATGTGGTATCGGTCTCGGGCAAGGTGATCAAGATGCGGATGGATACCGTGTGCATCCATGGCGACACCCCCGGCGCGGTCGAGATCGCACGCGGCATCCGCCAGAAGCTGAAGGACAGCGGTATCGAAGTGGCGCCGTTCAAAAAGGCGAATTAGCAGCCGCTTCTCATAGCGGCTCCGAGCGAAGACTGTCCCGGACTTGATCCGGGAGGCTGCCGGTTCGCATTGAAAGGCCTTAGAACGGATGGAATGAGAGCGCGCCGAACACCACGGCCGCAATCACCGCGAACGCGCCGTAGAGCGCAGCAGTATGAAATCGCCTCGAGCTTCGCCTGGACAGGGAGCGCGCACGCCAATGCAGGCGGGCTTCCGCCGATAGTTCGCGCATGGTCGTTCTCAAACGCCCCATGGCGTGTAGTGAAATACGGTTTGCCATCGCCTGCAAGCGATCGCTGTAAATGGCAGGATCAACGCTTCGTTAGAAGCGCGTCACCGGCCATTCTCCGGCCTCGTTCTGCGGGAGAACTTTTTGTTATGATTTGATGAAAACGGAACCGGTCAATAGACGTCCTGCTGGTACCGGCCCTGCTTCTTCAGCTCCGTGACGAAGCTCACAGCTTCGTCGGTCGATCGCGCCCCGAACTGCGCGACAATATCGACCAAAGCGCGCTCGACATCCTTGGCCATGCGCTTGGCATCGCCACAGACATAGACGTGGGCGCCTTCCGCCAGCCAGGTCCACAATTCGCGGCCGACCTCGCGCATACGGTCCTGCACATAGAATTTCTTGTCGCCGTCACGCGACCACGCCAGCGACAGCCGCGTCAGCAGCCCGGCTGTCTTCATCGCATTCAATTCGTCCGAATAGAAGAAATCGGTTGCACTGCGCTGATGGCCGAAGAAAAGCCAGTTCTTGCCGGTGGCGCCAGTCGCACGGCGGTCGAGCAGGAAGGCGCGGAATGGCGCCACACCGGTGCCCGGCCCGATCATGATGATCGGGATCTTCGGATCCTGCGGCAGCGCAAAGCCGTGGGCTTTCTGCACATAGACCTTCACCTCATCGCCCGGATGGATGCGTTCGGCCAGGAAGGTCGAGGCGAGTCCAAGCCGCTTGCGCTTGCCGACGACGTAGCGAACGCAATCGACCGTCAACGAAAGCCTGCCCGGCGTTGCATGATGCGACGACGAGATCGAATAAAGCCGCGGCTGCAACGGCTCCAGCGCCTCGATAAAGGCTTCCGGATGCGGCCGCACGCCGGAGAATTTCTGCAGCGCCGCCATGACGTCCAGCGTCGCGGCATCGCCATCGGGGTCCTCGCCCTGCGCCAGCGCGCGTGCCTTCTCGCGCTGCGCGCCGCCGGTGATGAAGGAGATCAGCTCGAACAGCTTGTCCGGTGCGGGCGACAGCGAAACGTCTTCGATCAGCGCCTCGCGCAAGGTCTTGCCATTCACTTTCGTGGTATGAGAGGCGCCCAGCAGGGCGATGATCTGATCGACATGACCGACCTCGTTCTTGGCGAAGATGCCGAAGGAATCGCCGACGACATAGTCGAGCCCGCAGCCCGAAAGATCGAACTCGATGTGCCAGGTTTCCTTTTCCGATCCCGCCTTGTTGAGCAGGCGCCGCGACAGGAAGGTGGCCGCAACCGGATTGTCGCGCGAGCGGCCGGGCTCGCTTTCGGCTGCAGATGGCAGGGCGGACGCTGCCGGCGGAGCCGCTGCGCCGGCAGCTGGCGCCTTGTCGAGCTCTTCATGGAGCGACTTCAGCATGCGCGCGGTTTCCTTGCCGCCGGGCACGCAGAGATTGAGCCGCGCTTCGCTTTTGCTGGCGATCGCCTCGGAATAGTCGTGGCAATTATAGCCACACTGGCCGCAGTCCTGCTGCGCCATCGCCGCCATCATGCGCCGGCGCAGCGGCCGGCCCTCGGCCAGCTTCATGCGCTCGGCGATCGGCAGGGTCTGATCATGCCATGGCGCTTCACCGTCGTCACCGTCACCGGCCGGCCCTTGCAAGACCACCGCGCCCTGCTCTGACGACAGCGGGGTCGCCACGTCCGGCGACAGCAGCCCGGCGAAAAAACCGTTCAGCCAGGAGCGTTGCGCTTCCGAGAATGGAGCGCTTGCCGGGATGATGTCGATCCTGGGCGGAGGCGTGATCTGGTTCATGCGGAGACCTCGGCATCGGCGAGCTTGCGCAGCGTTTCGCCGTCATGGCGGCGCGCGAAGGACAGGAAGGTTTCGTCGGGTGAGGAGCGGTGCGACAGATAGGCTTTCAACAGCCGCTCGACGGTTTGCGGGGCGTCTTCGGCCTTGAGGTCGTGATAGACTTCCTGGCCGAGATCGGCGTTGGGCCCGAAGCCGCCGCCCGCGAACAGATGATAGCCCTCGACAGGGTCGTCATCCTCTCCGATCGCCACTTTGGCGGCGATCAGGCCGATATCGCTGATGTAATGCTGCGCGCAGGAATGATGGCAGCCGGTGAGATGAATGTTGATCGGCGTGTCCATCGCCACCCGCGGCTCGCACCAGTCGCCGATTTCGGCAGCGTGCAGCTTGGTGTTGGACGCCGCGAACCGGCAGCCGCTATTGCCAGTGCAGGCGATCAGGCCGGCGCGGATCTGTGACGCGGTGATTGCCAGTCCCAGCTTCTCGACCGCGGCCGTGACCAGCGCCACGTCGTCGTCGCGCACGCCGGAAATCAGAAGGTTCTGCCAGACCGTCAGGCGGATATCGCCGTCACCGTGGTCCTGCGCGATTTTTGCCAGGCCGCGCATCTGTTCGCAGCTCACCTTGCCGACCGGCAGCGCGACGCCGATCCAGCTCACACCCGGCTGCTTTTGCTGGTGAACGCCGATATGCGCCATCCGATCTGCTGCCGGTCGCGGCGCAAGCGCATCGGACGGCAGGCGGGTGAAAGGCTTGCCGAGCCGCTCTTCGACCAGGCCGAGGAATTTCTCGTGGCCGATGCCGTCAAGCACATATTTCAGCCGCGCCTTGTTGCGGTTGGTGCGATCGCCGAGATCGATGAAAACACGGACGATGGCGTCGGCAACCCTGGTGGCATCGGACGGCTTGACGACGATGTCGGAGTACCGGGCAAAATCCTTATGTCCGGTGATGCCGCCAATGCCGAGCCGGAACCAGATGCCGGGCTCGGCCGCGAAACCTTCCTTCACTTCGACTGCCGTAAAGGCGATGTCGTTGGTTTCTTCCAGCACTGCGATGGTGCCGCCGCCGTCGAAGGCGACATTGAACTTGCGCGGCAGCCCATACAGTGAGCGGTCGTTGAGGATGTGATGGTGCCACTCGCGGGCGTATTCGCGCGTATCGATCAACTCCTGCGGATCGATGCCGGCGGTCGGCGTGCCCGTGACGTTGCGGATGTTGTCGGCCCCCGAACCGCGCGAACACAGGCCGAGATCCTGGATGCCCTCGATCAACGCCACCGCGTTCTTCGGCGGGATTTCACGGACCTGCAGATTGGCGCGCGTGGTGACGTGGCTGTATGGACCGCACAGGCGCTCGGCGAGGTCGGCCATCCCTGCGAACTGCCAATGCTTCAGGATGCCGTTCGGAATCCGCAAGCGGCACATATAGGAGTCCTGCGCCGGCGCCACATAGAACAGGCCGTAATAGCGCCAGCGGACATTATCCGCCGGCGGCGGCGGTGCATTGTCGGCCGCCTGCTGCTTCAGCCGCGAATAGGCGTCGAACGGATGTTCGTCGCGCTTGAATTTTTCCTGGTCAGCGAGCTTCTTGCCCGCCGAGATGACCTTGTCCTGGGCCTTGAGATGCGCGGCGTCCGGTCCGCTCGGCTCGGCACTGGTCCTGGTCGCCGCAGCGCCGCCGAGGCCGCGCCCGACCCGGCTGATCTGCAGGCCGGTGGTAAAGCCTTCGAGATAGCGTTTCTGTTCGTCGGTAAAGTCGACGGAAAGCGTATCGATTTTCATGGTGCGCGACGAAGCTCCTGCGGCCACCTTCCGGTGGCGTGAACGGATGGTGACGCGACCTGCGGCCCGAACCTCGGCTCGGCCGCTCGGCCTGACCTCGTTTCGAGCTTTGGGTCCCGATCAGCCTCGTTGCTGCGGAAATCCTCTTGGACATCAGCCGGCCGGCACCTGCGACAGCTGGCTGCATTGCAACATTCAAGTTGCGTGCCATGGCGGCGTCGCGCTAACTATCAATGATATCAAGTGGTTATTGAGATAACTTTGGAACTTGAGAGAAAGACCGCCCGACAAATCTAGGCAGTTCGCTCAAATCTTGGTCACTAGATGAAGGTGCTCAAAACTGCGTCAGGTGATTATTCAAGGCTTCCAGCGGCCGATCTCGAACGCGGCGAGATGGCCGACGATATCAGCGGGATCGAATGGCGGGCCGGCGAAGGCTCCAATGGGATGAGAGGCCCCGGGGTTCTCTGCCGGCTGTCCCAATGCCGCATCGTAAAGGTCGGGGCGGAATACCGCCATCGCGGTGTCGAGCGCCCCCGGCGTCATCGCGGCCTGTCCCCAGCGTACCATTTGCGCGTATAGCCATGCCGCCTGGATGGGCTCCGGCCGCGACGCCCCTTCCCTCCCGAGCAGCAGGTAGCGGTCACTCTCGCGGGTCTCGCCCGACGGAGAAATCTGCAGCCGGCCTTCAAGAATCCGATAGATGACATCCGCCTCGACGCCGACCCGTTCCGGTGTAGCCAGGATACGCGCCGCCTCGGCCCGATTTTGCGGATCATTGATGAATTCCATGGCGCGCTGCGACGAGCGGATCAGCGCGGCAACGATGTCGGGATTGTTCTCCGACCAGCTTTCCCTGACGGCCAGCACCTTCTCGGCCGCCCGCACCAGGATGTCGGAGACGAAATGCAGGATATAGCCGACGCCGCGATCCGCCGCGATCGAGTTCCAGGGCGCGCCGACGCAGAATCCATCGATCTGCCCGCTGACGAGGCTGTCGACCATGAATGGCGGCGGCAGCACCACCAGCTGGACATCTTGATCCGGATCGACGCCGCCGGCCGCCATCCAGAAGCGCAGCTGATAATTGTGGGTCGAGAACGGAAAGGTCATACCGAACGTCAATGGCGCGGCGCCGCCCTTGCGCCGCGCCGCGACCACGCGCGCCAGTGCCTGCGCCGTCGCCATCGGATCGAACCGGTCGCCGTCCAGTTTTTCCATGATGGCCGCATGCAACGCCGGCGACACCGTGATCGCGTTGCCGTTGAGGCCGAGATTGAACGGCGCCACGATCGGCACTTTGACATGCCCGAGCCCAAGACTCGACGCGATCGCCACCGGCGCCAGCAGATGCGCGGCATCGAACAGGCCGATATTGAGCTTGTCGCGAATGTTCGACCACGACACTTCGCGCACCAGCGTGACATCGAGGCCCTCGTCCGCCGCAAAGCCCTTGTCGACGGCGACGATGAGGGCGGCGGCATCGACCAGCGGAATGAAACCGATCTGGAGCGGGGTACTCATTTCAAAAGCTCCGATGCGGTCAGGATCGATTGAGCGATTTCGCTGATCTTCTTTTTCTCGCGCATGGCGGTCGAGCGCAGCAGCACATAGGCCTCGTCTTCGTTAAGGCCTTTCAGCCGCATCAGAATGCCCTTGGCGCGCTCGATCACCTTGCGTTCCTCCAGCGCCGATCTGGTGCGGTCGAGTTCGTCCTGCAGCTTTGCAAAGGCGTTGAAGCGGGAAACGCAGAGATCGAGGATCGGCTTGATGCGCTCCTTCTTCAGCCCGTCGACGATATAGGCGGAAACGCCGGCATCGACGGAGGCTTGAATCGAGGCCGCATCACTCTGGTCGACAAACATCGCAACGGGGCGGCGTACTGCGCGGCTGACCTGGAACATTTGTTCCAGGACGTCGCGGCTGGGATTTTCCAGGTCGATCAGGATGACGTCAGGATCATGCGCATAGATCCGCGACAACAGGCTCTGCATTTCGCTGATGTGGATGACGCCGGTATAGCCGGCTTCCCGCAACCCCTCTTCGAGAATCGCGGCACGGATCGGATTTTCGTCGACAATGACGATTTTAGGTGACGATTCGGCGCCCATCGATCGCTCGTGTTCCGGTCGATTATCCATAGCACGACGGGGGCCGGCTCAAAGCCTTGTAATTGTGGGAAATTGGGATTAGCTCCGGCGCACCTCAATCAGGTGGATGTGAGCAGATAAGATATGCAGCAGGCCGCTGCGCCGAAGATCAGTTTTGTGTCGCTGGGTTGCTCCTGAGACAACGAATGTAAACTTTTTGATCCGGCCAATCGCAAAGACAAAGCCGTGCGAAGGCAGCTGTCATCTGGGCTATCAACTCGTCATTGTTCGTGAATGAGCAAGAGGAATGAGGCGTGCCATATTGGGTTAAACGAATTCTTCTCAAGTCAGGAGACCTTGTAACTGAGAAAGAACTTAGTCGCGATGAAAACTATTTTGAGGGTGCTGCGCCTGTTGTGGGCGACGTGATAAACGTTCGCTGCCGCGGCAGGAGTTTCGACGCCAAAGTCGTTTGGGGCAACTGGCCCGGAAGAAATCATGCAGCCGAGACAGTTGTACCGCTAAGGGTTGAAGAGATTTAGCGTGGCTGCTTCTGGCCCACCGCGTTGGCCGACCGAGGGCCACTTTTGTGCCGTTTGTGGTGCACTCATCGGGAACTTTCAATCAGTCCGCACCCTCCTGCGTACCGGTTGAATTTTTGTATCAGATCAATTAGTTGGATCGCATATCCGAACAATTCAGATGCAGGCTCCAGGCGATTACATGAAAAGAGCGCCGACTATATCTTTCGCATCGCTTGGTTGTCCTTGAGACAACGAATGTAAATTTTTGGGCCTCCCACTCCCAAGAAATGCCGCCCGAAGGCGGCTTTCATCTGGACGATCAACTCGTCGATTAGGGCGTGTGCTCATCAAGACGAAGTGTCAGCTTTCGGATGCGAAGCAGAGCTCATTTGCTCAATCCGAGCCTTCCCGGTGATGACCCATTGCAGACGCAAGTTAGCCTCGCAAGGACGTAGCTATGGGACTTGATGTAAGTTGCCCCACGCAGCCCAAACCCGTGGCTTAAGCTGCAAAGCGAAGTTATCGAGGCGCTTCTGCGGCGCGAAAGTCGCTACCAAAACGTCTTGTTGCGGGCCTGTGATGATGCGAATTGTTTCCGAGTCGCAAAGTTCGAACCTCGCCTGTTCGTAGCCATCCCTTATAAATAGCGTCGTAATCTTTCCATATGATGGGACGAGGCGGCAACACACAGTGATCTCCGCTCGAACTGTCGTAAACTCAAGCGTATTGTAGATCCAAGGATCGCCGGGAGTGAGTACGGTTGGTTCACTCTCAAAAAAGGCGAGAAGTTCATGGTCTGGCGGAAACTCGCGGATCACACAGTAAGCCTTTTGCGGTCTGATTGCTCTACCCCGATCAAGTAGCACAACGCGACCCCGTCAACCAACAGGTCCGCGTTATCGGGGGCCATCCGTTGGCCCATCGCGTTGGCTGGCAGATGTTCGCTCTTGTGCCGCTCGGGTAGTGTTGAACATGCGCTCTCGCGTTGATTTGTGTCCCAGGGCACCGGTGAGCTCCAGCCGTCACGGACGAGCACTGCTTTATCATCACGGGAGCATTCTCATCGGTTGAATTTTTCTGTCCGATCAATTACTTGGATCGGAAATCTCAACGATCTAGAAGCAAGTTTCATGGATAGAGCGCCGCGCATTAGCTTCCACAGCCTCGGTTGCCCCAAGGCTCTCGTCGATTCCGAGCGCATCATCACCCGGCTGCGCGCGGAAGGCTATGAGCTGGCGCGCAAGCATGACGGCGCCGATATCGTCATCGTCAACACCTGCGGTTTCCTCGACAGCGCCAAGCAGGAATCGCTGTCGGCGATCGGCGAGGCCATGGCCGAGAACGGCAAGGTCATCGTCACCGGCTGCATGGGCGCCGAGCCCGAGCAGATCGAATCGGCCTATCCCGGCGTGCTATCGATCACGGGCCCACAGCAGTATGAGAGCGTGCTGGAGGCGGTGCATCGCGCCCTGCCCCCGATGCACAATCCGCATCTCGACCTGGTGCCGCCGCAGGGCATCAAGCTGACGCCGCGGCATTACGCTTATCTGAAGATTTCCGAAGGCTGCAACAACCGCTGCAGCTTCTGCATCATCCCCAAGCTGCGCGGCGATCTGGTGTCCCGTCCGGCCAGCGACGTACTGCGCGAGGCGGAGCGGCTGGTCGGTGCAGGGGTCAAGGAGCTGCTGGTCATTTCGCAGGACACTTCGGCCTATGGCGTCGACCTGAAATATGCCGAGAGCCCGTGGAAGGACCGCGAGGTCCGCGCCAAATTCTACGACCTCGCGCGCGAACTCGGCGAACTCGGCGCCTGGGTCCGCCTGCAATATGTCTATCCCTATCCGCATGTCGACGAGGTCATCGGCCTGATGACGGAGGGCAAGGTGCTGCCCTATCTCGACATCCCGTTCCAGCATGCGAGTCCCGAGATCCTTAAAGCCATGCGGCGCCCGGCGGCGCAGGACAAGACGCTGGGCCGGATCAAGCAATGGCGCGAGCAGTGCCCGGAGCTGACCTTGCGCTCGACCTTCATCGTCGGCTTCCCCGGCGAGACCGATTCCGATTTTGCCTATCTGCTCGACTGGCTGGATGAGGCCGAGATCGACCGCGTCGGCTGCTTCAAGTACGAGCCGGTCGCCGGCGCATCGTCGAATGCGCTTGCTGGCGCCGTTGCGGACGAGATCAAACAGGAGCGTTGGAACGCGCTGATGGCGCGGCAGCAGAAGATCTCCGCACGCCGGCTCAAACGCAAGGTCGGCACCAGGCAGCAGGTGATCATCGACGAGGTCGGCCCGACCGTCGCCAAGGGCCGCTCGAAGGCGGACGCGCCCGAGATCGATGGCGCAGTCTATGTCTCCAGCCGCCGTCCGCTGCGGATCGGCGAGATCGTCACCGCCAGGATCGAGCGGTCGGACGAATATGACCTGCACGGCAGCGTCGCCGGGTTTTAACTGACGATCAGCACTTTCTTCGGAAGCCTTATCCGTTCTCTTGACATTCCCTGCCCTTTGGCCGTATTGGGCCGTCCCATGACATTCAACCGGACCCACCGCCGCGCCACTTTCCGTCGTCGCATCCGTGACGATGATGGGTTGCGCCGTGTCCGACGCCAGCGCTGAATAACTAGATCAGCAAGGTTTTCGAGAAGGCCGCACCCGCAACGTGCGGCCTTCTTTCGTTTTGGCCGGCTTTCTTTTCATCCAACCGCAGGGGAGTTTCGACATGAATATCGCCACACATCCGTTCGACGCCTTGATGGACATCACCGCGCGCCCCCAGGCCGTTTTCGTCCGTGGCGAAGGCTCCTTGCTGTGGGACAACAATGGCAAGCGCTATCTCGACTTCGTGCAGGGCTGGGCCGTCAATTGCCTCGGCCATTCGCCAGCCGTCATTGCCGACACGCTGGCGGCACAGGCCAGGCTGCTGCTGACCCCTAGCCCCGCTTTTTACAACGAACCGAGCCTCAAGCTGGCGCAGGCGCTGGTCGGCCATAGCTGCTTCGACCAGGTGTTCTTTGCCAATTCCGGCGCAGAAGCCAACGAGGGCGCCATCAAGCTCGCCCGCAAATATGGCGCGCTGCATAAGAACGGCGCGTTCGAGATCATCACTTTCGAAGGCGGCTTTCACGGCCGCACGCTCGCGACCATGTCGGCCTGCGGCAAGAAGGCCTTCGAACCCTTGTTCGAGCCGAAAGTGCCGGGCTTCCGCAAAGCCAGGCTGAACGATCTTGCGTCGGTCGAAAAACTGATCAACGACAACACCGTCGCCGTGATGCTGGAGCCGATCCAGGGCGAAGCCGGCGTCTGGCCGGCGACCGATCAATTCCTGCAGGAGTTGCGGGCCCTGACCAAGCAGCACGGCCTGCTCCTGATCGTCGATGAAATCCAGACCGGCATGGGACGGACCGGCAGGCTGTTCGATCACGAGCATGCCGGCATCGCGCCCGATATCATGACGCTCGGCAAGGGCATCGGCGGCGGCGTGCCGCTGGCGGCGCTGTTGGCGGCCGAGCGCGTCTCCTGCTTCGAACATGGCGACCAGGGCGGCACCTTCAACGGCAATCCCCTGATGTGTGCCGCCGGCCTCGCCGTGCTAAGCCAGGTTGCCGCGCCGGAATTCTTGAAATCGGTTGCCGATAGCGGGCTGTTCCTGGAAAGCGAGTTGCAGCGGCTGTCGGCCCGGCATGGCCTCGGCGAAGTGCGCGGCCGGGGACTGTTGCTCGCGCTCGATCTGAGGCTGCCGATCGGCGCCTCGATCGTGGCGCAGGCGTTCGAGGCCGGCGTGCTCATCAATTCGCCGCAGCTGGATACGCTGCGCTTCATGCCGGCGCTCAACGTCGCCCGTGAGGAGATTACCGAGATGATCGAGTGTCTCGATGCCATCCTGACCAAGGCAGGCATCGCGCGGCGGGTGGCGTGAGCCGACGGGGTCGAGCAGCTGAGGCCGGGCGCCCGTCCCGGCCTTTTTGCCGGGGGATTTGCAGATCTTACAAATCGTCGCCATTCGTTGACAAAGCGATACGCAGCGATGCGGGCCGTTCAAACGGCGCCCAAACGAGCAGCCTATTGGTTCGACGTAATGATTGTCGAGAAGCAGGCGATGCTCCGCCGCTCCGCTAGCAGCGGAGGCGAACTGCATTGCCTCCCCGGGCTAATTCTCGGAAGCCGCTTCTCGTCGACCGCAGCGGGGCGAGATGCAAAACACGAGCCGAAGACGTCCGGGGATCGCCGATATGGCGGGCGCGCTGCAGCGTCCGCGACGCCGGCGATATTTGGCTGGCTTGAACAGGATGGCGCAAGCCAGCGCGTTCGCCATGTTGATCGGCGGATGTACGGGCGCGAAGATCTCCAACGTCACTGCGACAAATGCCGCGGGCCCTGCGCCGTTCGAAGTGCTCGTTGACGTGAGCGCGACATCGAGGGCCGGAAAGGAGCAACTGAAAATAAACAAGGAAGTCGCCGTCAAGCTCCAGCAGGCCCTGATCAAGCGGTTGCTCGAAGCGCGTGTCACCGCCGAATCGTTCGTGCCGGGTACGCGGCATCCGAATGCGATCCTGCTGCGGGTGTCGATCACGGAGGCAGATCCGGGCGATGCGATTACCCGGTTCATCATCGGTTTCGGCGCCGGCCGCGCCAAGCTGGAGGCGCAAGCACAGCTTGAAAGCTCTGACGACGCTTCCGCTCATTCAATGACGGCATTCCAGACCTCCGGCAACAGCGGGCACAAGCCCGGCCTCATTATGCCGGGAGGCGTGGCGATCGCGACCGGCCAGATCATTCATCTCGCCATTGGCGGCGTCGTTCGTGTCGCGACCGGCTCACTTAATGGTCTCGATAAGCCGGTGAGCGAAACGGCCAAGGCGATCGTCGGCCAACTGAGAAAATATTATCGATCGGTTGGATGGCATTGGCCTGGCGGAAGTTCGGATTGGCTTTGGCGTTTTGACTGTCGGCTGTGCGAGGCAATCGACTGAACCTCGCATCGATGAGGCGTGCTGTTTCGCTGGATAGGCCAGCTAAATCCTGCAGATCACAAGGTGTCCCAAAATGCTGCGATCCATTTGTAACCCGTCCGTTGGCGCATCACTGGCGCTGGTCGGACTATCCTTGGCCGCTTGCGTCACTCAAGATCCGGCGTCGCCGACCGTCATGGCGCTGCCGACGCAGGGCGAGAATCTCGCGCTGTTTCAGCAACACGACACAACCTGCCGGCAATATGCCTCCGCTCAAACCGGCGGCCGGACGCCAAGTCAGGCGGCCGCCAAAAGCGGCATTGGCGGTGCAGCGCTGGGAGCCGGCGCAGGCGCTGCGGCTGGCGCTCTGCTTGGCTCGGTGTCGGGGCGAGCAGGACGTGGTGCAGCGATCGGTGCTGGCGCCGGACTGCTGGCCGGAAGCCTGATCGGCGCCAAATCCAGCCGCCGCGCGGCTGCATCGGCACAGCACAGCTACGACGTGGCCTACACCCAGTGCATGATCGCAAATGGAGAGCATATTGCTCAACCATCTTTACGGCCGGTTACCTATGTGCCGCTTTCCGGTGCGGCCTACGTGCCGCCGCCTGCTTATGTGATGCTCCCGCCGCCGGATGCCGTTTCGAGGTAGCGAAATTCAACGCCGTTGAGCAGCAAGCGGCGACATCAATTGGAACCGCCGTGTAACAGTTTGTAAAAAATGCCCCCTATCGTCTCGACCTCTATAGAATTGCCCGCCGAACAGAATGCAGGCGGGTTGATGGCGACGGTCTTGATCGTGGAGGACGATGCGGACATCCGGCGGCTGGTCGCCGACCTGATGCGCCGCGAAGGATTCGGCGTCGAGGAAGCAGAAGACGCTACCAGCATGGATGCCGTCCTCCGCAGGCTGCGGCCCGATATCGTCGTGCTGGACCTCATGCTTCCCGGCGAGGACGGGCTTTCGATCTGCCGCAGGATAAGGGCGAACGATCACATCCCGATCATCATGCTGACCGCCAAGAGCGATGAAATCGACCGGGTCGTCGGCCTCGAAATGGGAGCCGACGACTATCTGGCCAAGCCGTTCGGACCGCGCGAACTGCTGGCCCGGATTCGCGCGGTGCTTCGCAGGGGCAATGCGCAATCGGCCCCGATGCCGTCACGACGATTTGCGTTCGACCGGTTCGTGGTCGATCTGGACAGCCGCGAAGTCACCACCAATGCCGGCGAGGCCATTACACTGACCAGCGCGGAATTCGACCTTCTGGCCTGCTTCGTCCAGCGGCCCCGTCGGGTGCTGACGCGAGATCAGATTCTCGACTGGATCCGCGGACGGTCTGCGGATCCTTTCGACCGGACAATCGACATGCTGGTGTCCCGGCTGCGCAAGAAGCTCGATGCCGGTGCGAACCCCGGAACCAAATTGATCAGCACCGTCCGCAATGGAGGTTATCTTTTCACGGCTTCCGTGAAGGCGATGGGCTGATGTTCCGGCCGAGCCTTGCCGGCCGCATCACGCTCATTGTGCTGACCGGCATGATGGTGGCATGGCTTGGCGTTCTCACCTCGTTCTATTGGTCGCGGCACCTGGAAAAGATCGAGGAGCGCCTGCCCGTCCGCCAGGTGGTCGCACTCGTGGCTTTGCTGGAGCAGGTGCCGGCAGACCTGCAGCCGCAGGTTCTCGATGCCGCCAAGTCGAGGTTTCTCGATCCGAGGCTGGACCCGAACGGCACATCGAATGGACCTTCGGCTGCGCCCGCCCTTTCCGCCAAGGACCTTGCCGGCTACGCAGCAGCGCTCGGCGACCGGCCGCTGACGGCGACGTTCCGGCAACCCTCCGGACTCGGACGACGCCTGCTGCGCCTGTTCGGTTTCAGCGGTCCGATTCAACTCCATATAGGTCTGAAGACGGGAGAGACGCTGGTCCTCAACGCCAGACCGCCCGTCTTCGTGACCCGCCTGGGCTTGCCGGTAGGGTTCGGCGCCGGCCTTTTCGGCACGCTCGTCGCATTTGTCGCCCTCATCGCCATGAACCGGGAAATGCGTCCCCTGGCCAAGCTCGCCGCCGCGATCAAGGTAATCGCACCAGGTGAAAGAATGGATCTGCCGAGCACGCGCGCGCCGGAAATCAAGGCGCTGGTGGACGCCTTCAATGGCCTGCAAGGCCGCCTGGCCCACTTGCTGCGCGCCCGGATGGCGATGGTCGGGGGGATCTCGCATGACGTTCGCTCGTTCGCCACGCGGCTCCGGTTGCGCGCCGACCTGATTCCGGAAGGTCCTGACCGCGAACGGGCCATCAACGATATCTCGGACATGATCCGGTTGCTCGATGACGCATTGCTTGCCAGCCGCGCCGGCGCGGGCGAGCTGCTGCAGGAGCTGGTCGAATTCGACGAAGTCGTTCGTGACGAAGTGGAAGATCGCAAAGCGGCAGGACTTCTCGTCGACCTTCATTCGGAAGCTGCGACGGCCGGAGTCATGCTGCTCGGCGATCGCCTGGCCATTCGTCGCATCATTTCCAACCTGGTCGAAAACGCCATCAAATACGGGCGAGCCGCTCATGTTTCGCTGAGGACCGAGAAGCAGACGGCTCTGCTCATCGTCGATGACGAGGGGAAGGGCATTCCGGCAGATCTGCGCGAGATCCTGCTTGAGCCGTTTGTTCGGCTCGAACCGTCTCGCAGCCGGAGAACGGGGGGCGCCGGCCTCGGTCTTGCCATCGTCCGCAGTCTGGTCGACGCGCATGGCGGAAGCGTCGCGATCGATGTTTCTCCAACCGGAGGCGCCCGCTTCATCGTGCGCCTGCCGATGTTCCGGGAAGCCTGAGAGCGCGCCGCTCCGAAGGCGTAGCCGTTTTACATATCGTTACGGGCGATCGATCAAACGCCACAAAATGACGTCTCGGAGAGAAACTGCGCTGACATGGCTTCGTCAGGTTGCCGTCTTCAAAGCAACGCGACAGGCACGCCATGCATTACCTTCTTCGCTCATCCGGCATTTCTTCGCCCCGCCTCCTGATTCCCATTCTCGGCATCGGATTCATGGTGCTCGAATATCTGCTGAGCCGACTTGTTCACCACGACGAAGAAACACACGACCTGCGTGAGAGCGCTTCCTCGCTGGTCGTTTCCACGATCCATCATCTTCTCAAGCCGCTCGAATCCGGCATTGCAGCCCTGCCCTTTACCTTTGCCTATGATCACAGGCTGCTTCATTTCAGCGCCACGGATCCGCTGGCGATCGTTTCACTCTTTCTTGCAACGGAGTTCATGTATTACTGGCAACATCGCCTTTCCCACAGCATTCGATGGATGTGGGCGACCCATGCCGTTCATCACTCGCCGACCAGGCTTAATTTGACGGCCGCGGTCCGTCTCGGATGGACCGGTAACATCTCCGGAAATTTCCTGTTCTTCATACCGCTCGCCTGGGTCGGTTTCCATCCGCTGGCGATCCTGGTGATGCTTGCGCTGAACCTGTTTTATCAGTTCTTCATCCATACCGAGCTTTCGCCGCGGCTCGGGCCGCTGGAATGGGTTCTCAACACGCCCGCGCACCATCGCGTGCACCACGCATCGAATGAAGCCTGTCTCGACAAGAATTTCGGCGGCGTGCTCATCGTATTCGACCGGCTGTTTCATACCTTTGCAGAGGCGCCGTCGGACGAGAAGCTTCGGTACGGCCTGAAAGGCGGCGAGCCGACGCTAAATCCCTTGCGCATCGCGTTCGGCGAATGGGCGACGCTCATTCGCGACATGTGGAACGCACCGACGATCCTGGACAAGGTCCTCGTATGTTGGGCGGCTCCCGGCTCGCAGCCGCGTTGGCGATCGGAGAATTTGGGCATGATGCCCAAATGCGTGCCAGGCACGCAATCACAGGAGAAGCAACCATCATGACAAGAAACCAATGTGGCGTTCAAATCGCAGCACTCGGGCTGTCGGTCTTCGCGGTCGTTCAGAGCGCGCCCGCGCAGGCTCAAGGCAAGAACCCTCGGGCAGCGGCAGTGGCGCAGGCGTGCCGTAGCGATCTCAATCAGTACTGTGCCGGCGTCCAGCCCGGCGGTGGCCGGATCGTGGCCTGCTTGAAAGCCAATGAGGGCAAGCTGTCCGCCGGCTGCCAGAGTGCATTCGTGAGCGCGAGGAAGTCGTCCGCTCAATAACCTCGAGGAGCCCGTTACAAATTGTGACGCGCGGCAGACCAAACGCCAACAGCCGATACCATGCGCTCAAACGCTGCAAATAGAGGTCAACCACTCTGCGTCGATGGCGGCCCGGAGCCATTCAGCGTCAAACGAGTGACCGGTACGGGCCGTTGGCTTCTGATCTGCGACAAGCCGGTCATTCACATCGCCGCCATGCGGTCTAGCCGCGGCGGCTCAAATGGAGAGTCAGATGATGCGTAATCTCATGCTGTCGGCGACCTTCGCTGCCGCCACGGCTTTGGCCGTCAGTTCTCCGTCGCAGGCCGCGACGTGGGTCCATGGCAGCTATAATGGCCATCACTACAGCTATTATCACGGCGGTGACTGGCATGGTGGCTACTATCACCATGGCTGCTGTTACGGCGGCGCCGTCGCGGCTGGCGCGGTCGCAGGTCTCGCCGTGGGAGCGGCGGTCGCATCGCGGCCGGCCTATGTGGCGCCGGCGCCGGTCTACGCCGTTCCACCCCCGGTGGTCTATGCGCCGCCTCCGGTCGTGTACGGACCGCCCTATTATTACGCACGTTAAGACGAGCCGTCTTGCGATCCCGGCGGGATTTGTCTGTGTGGACCTGTCATACCTTCCAGCAGACAGATCCCGACCGAGACGCCGATCTTGATATCGAGCGACAAAGCGGAACTGCCTGTGCCCTGCGAAGCCCTAGGGCTTCAGGATCGATGCGCCGGTAGTGGCACGGCTTTCCAGATCGATATGGGCCTTGGCCGCATCCTTCAGCGCATAGGCATGATTGATCGGCACGTGGATCTTGCCGTTGATCACGGCGGCAAACAGCGTGTCGGCGCCTTCGAGCAATTCCGAGCGCTTGGCGATGTAGTCGTTGAGTTTCGGCCGGGTCGCGAACAGCGAGCCGTGGTTGTTGAGCTCGGCGATCGCGAACGGCGGCACCGGGCCGGAAGCGTTGCCGAAGCTGACGAACAGCCCGCGCGGCTTGAGGCAGGACAGCGAGCCGGGAAACGTGGATTTGCCGACCCCGTCATAGACGACATCGCATAATTCGTTGCGGCTGATCTGCTTCACGCGCGTGACGAAATCCTCCTCGTTGTAGAGGATGACATGATCGCAGCCATTGGCAAGCGCAAGCTCAGCCTTCTCCCTTGAGCCGACGGTGCCGATCACATGCGCGCCCATGGCCCTCGCCCACTGGCAGGCCAGCATGCCGATACCGCCGGCGGCGGCGTGAATGAGCACGCGATGATGCGGCTCGACCTTGAAGGTCTTGTGCAGGAGATACCAGACCGTCAGCCCCTTCAGCATCAGCACGGCGCCCTGCTCATAGGTGATGTGGTCGGGCAGCTTGACCAGCTTCTCCCAAGGGATGTTGCGCTCCGTCGTGTAGGCGCCGAGATTGTGGTAATAGGCGACGCGATCGCCGGGATGGAAATGGGTCACTCCGGATCCTACCGCCAGGACCTCGCCGGCGGCCTCGTTGCCGGCGATGAACGGCAGTTCCGGTGCCTTGTAGAGGCCGGTGCGGAAGTAGACGTCGATGAAGTTGAGGCCGACCGCATGCTGGCGAATCTGCACTTCGCCGGGCCCGGGCGGAGGCAGGTCGACCGGCTCATAGACCAGAGCTTCCGGGCCTCCCACCTTGTGCACGCGCACGGCTTTCGTCATCGCTGGTCCTCCTGTCGCAGGCTTGCAGATATCACGCAAGACCGAGCGAAAGCCATCAAGCCGCCATTGTCAACTCGACGACTCCGGAGGACGTCACCAAATCGGTTAATGGCCGGTTCGTTTACGATTGCGTGTGGCGAGCACGTTGAAAAACTCGACGGCGGCCGAGAACGCAATTGCGAAATAGATATAGCCGCGCGGGATGTGGAATTTGAATCCGTCGGCGACCAGGGCGACGCCGATCAGCACCAGGAAAGACAGCGCCAGCATCTTGGTGGTGGGGTGCTCGCTGACGAATTTTGCCACCGGCCCGGACGAAGCGTACATGATGAAACAGGCGATCACGACCGCTGCGATCATGATCTGCAGATCCTGCGCCATGCCGATCGCAGTGATGATCGAATCCAGCGAGAATACCAGATCGATGACGATGATCTGGAGGATCACCAGCAGGAGCGCGCCGGCTTTCGGAGCGGCATCGTCAGCCGCTTCGTGCGCCTCGACTTCGGCGTGAATCTCGTGCGTCGCCTTGGCGATCAGGAACAGGCCGCCGCCGATCAGGATGATATCGCGCCAGGAAAAGGCCATGCCTTGGATCGAGAACAGGTCCTGGGTCAGGCCGATCAGCCATACCAGCAGGCTGAGCAGCAGAATGCGGAACACCAGCGCCAGCGCCAGCCCGATCTGCCGCGCCCGCTTGGCCTGCCGCTGCGGGATACGCGAGACGATGACGGAAAGAAAGATGACGTTGTCGATGCCGAGCACGATCTCGAGCGCGGTCAGCGTCAACAGCGCGGCCCATGTTTCCGGAGTGGTCCATAATTCGATCATACGCCGAACAACCGTGCCAGGCGGATCGCGGCATCGCTCCCCGCGATATAGGCGGCGATCGCACAGAGCGCGACGGTGACAGGAAGGCCGACCTCGAAGTCCCGGATCAGCACGTAAAGACCGAGCACCGCCCAGACTGCGATCAGCGACAAAGTGAGCCGCCGCCAGCGTGCGACACGCACCGGATGCAGCACGTGAAAGGGAATGAATGTCGCGGCGATCAGGACGGCGACCGCAAGGCTGGCCAAGGCAGGCGGCCAATGCAGCAGGAACAGGTAGAAAGCAACAGCGTTCCAGAGCGCGGGAAAGCCGCGGAAATGATTATCCGCCGCCTTCATGCGGCGATCGGCAAAATAAAGCGCGCTGGACACCACGATGCCGACGCCGAGCAGCGGTGCCGCCAGCGGCAGCAGCAGCCCCCCCGCCGTGATCGCATAGGCCGGCACAAAGACGTAGGTGACGAAATCCACCACCAGATCGAGCACATCGCCCGACCAGTTCGGCTGCAGACGGCCGACGTCCAGCCTGCGCGCGATCGGGCCGTCGAGGCCGTCGATGATGAGCGCTAGTCCAAGCCAGACGAACATCGTGGCCCAATGCTCCCGCACCGCTTCAAGCAGCGCGAGCAGCGCGATGCCGGCACCCAGCGCCGTGAAGATATGCACGGAAAATGCGGCGGCGCGCCTTCGCGGCGGCACTAACAACGAATCCTGCTGATCGGCCTGGTCCATCAGGGCCGCAGTGCTATCAGGAATCACCGCCATTTGCACGCCAGTGTCCCGAATCCGAAGTTCGCAATTTGTGCGGCCATCAGCGCCAGCTTCGGATTCGAAGGACGCTGGAAAACCATGATTCTAGGGTACTTTTGGTTCGGAAGTCATCTTGTACGCCGCGTGGCAAAAGCAAAGAGAACTTCCGAACCACTACACCGGCGCTTGCGGCGTTCCGCCGCGCAAAACCATGGGCGCGGACCGGGCTTGAAAACGTCGCAGGAAATGTCAATTGTCCTACCATGGATAATGCCACAGCTTCCTTCGACGTCGCGGTGATCGGCGGCGGCCCTGCCGGCGTTTCGGCCGCGATCGCGCTCGCACTGGCGGGCGCCAGGACAGCCCTGATTGCCCGCCGCGCGCCCTATGCCGACAACCGCACCACCGCCCTGCTCGGCGATTCCGTCGGCTTTCTGCAGGGGATCGGCGTCTGGTCGCGCTGCTCGGACAAGGCGGCGGCGCTGCGCACGATGCGGCTGGTCGATGACACCGGCCGGCTGATCCGTGCCCCCGAGGTCAGGTTTTCCTCGGACGAAATCGGCCTTGAGCAATTCGGTTACAACATCGAAAACCGGGAGTTGATGTCGGCGCTGGAAGAGCGCGCCGCCGAGATCGCGGATCTCATCCGGTTCGACGACGAGGCTGATACGATCGAGCCGGAGGAGCTTGCCGTGGCGATCCGAACCAGGGGCGGACAAGCCATCATCGCACGCCTGGTGATTGGCGCGGACGGCCGGCAGTCGCTGTCCCGTAGCGCAGCCGGCATCGATGTGCAGCAGCGCACACTTGGCCAGGCGGCGGTGACCTTCAATATCAGCCATTCCCGGCCGCACAAAAATATCTCGACCGAATTTCATACCTCGCAGGGCCCCTGCGTGTTCGTGCCATTGCCGGGCGAGCGCAGCAGCGTGGTCTGGGTCTCATCGCTAAAAGAAGCCGAGCGGCTGATCGCACTTTCGGACGATGATTTATCAGCGGCCGCCGAGGCGCAGTCGCACTCCATCCTCGGTCGTATCAAGGTTGAATCCGGACGGAATTTGTTTCCGCTGGCCATCGAGCAGCCGCAGCGATTTGCCCGCCACCGGATTGCATTGGTCGGCGAAGCCGCGCATGTGCTGCCGCCGATCGGCGCCCAGGGCTTGAACATGGGCTTGCGCGATGCGGCCGATATCGCCGACATCGTGCGCAAAGCCATCGCGGCCGGTGATGATCCCGGCGCACCGTTTGTACTCGACCGTTATGAACGGGCCCGCCGTGCCGATGTCATGAGCCGGACTTTCGTGATCGATCTGGCGAACCGCTCGCTGCTCAGCGACTTCCTTCCGGTGCAGTCGCTGCGCGCGGCCGGCCTGCACCTCTTGGGTTCGATCGGTCCGCTGCGCCGCTTTGCCATGCGCGAGGGGCTCGCGCCATCGTGGCGGCGGGCGCGGCGCGGCGTCTCAGGGGAACACCAGCCTTCCGGTCTGTAACAGCCACATCACGCCGGTGAGCGTGATGACGGAAGCGAAGGTACCGATCAGCACCGCTACCGATGCCGGTTCGACCCAGCTTTCGTTCTGCCGGGCGATGACGAACACGTTCAGGGCCGGCGGCAGCGAGGCCATCATGACGGCCGTCGCGGCCCATGGCTGGGCGAACGGACCGGCGAGCAGCATCAGGGCGAACACGATCAGCGGATGGATCAGGAGCTTGATCGCGATGGCGCCGGGAACCTCCCATGGCACGCGGCCGAACGGACGCACCGCGACGGTCACGCCAAGCGCGAACAGCGCCACCGGTGCTGCGGCGTTTTGCAGGAACAGCAGTACATTGTCGATGGCGGCCGGCAGCCGCAAGTGAACCGCCGCCGCCAGCGTGCCCGCGCAGACCGACATGATCAGCGGATTGAGCAGGATCTGCCGCGCGACCCCGGCCAGCGTATGCAACAGCGACGGATGCTTGCGGTCGGTGATCGCGATCAGGAGCGGAACGATCGAAAACAGGAAGATGCTGTCGCAACAGAAGATCAGTGCGGTCGGCGCGGCCGCCTTCGTTCCCAGCACGGCCAGCGACAGGCCGGGCCCCATATAGCCGATATTGCCATAACCGCCGGAAAGCCCCGCCAGCGCCGCCTCGCGCAGCGTCAGCCCGCCGATCAGCCGGCCTGCCAATAGGGCCAGCGTGAACGCGCTCATGGTGCCAAGCGTGGTTGCGATCAGGAATGGCGGGTTATTGAGCTCGGTAAACGGCGTCTTCGACATGATGCCGTAGAGCAGCGCCGGCAGCGAAACATACAGCAAAAAGAAATTCATCCAGGCCATCCCATCCTCCGGGATGGCCTTGGCCTTGCCGCAGGCGAAGCCAATGAAGATCAGGCCGAAATACGGCAATGCCAGATTGAGAACGTCGAGCATCCGGAAACGTCTTTTTGTTCATGATGATTGCCCGGTCGAAGCACCCGACAGACAGCCACGGGAGCGGTTAATTCGCCCCGTTTGCCTCTAGCATCGGCCACAATGATGGTCTATCGACGAGGGATGATTAAAGCGCGTGCGGCCAAATTCCAGATCGGGCAAATCGTTCGCCACCGGCTCTTCTCGTTCCGCGGGGTGATCTTCGATGTCGATCCGGAATTCAACAACACCGAGGAGTGGTGGCTCTCGATCCCTGAAGAGAGCCGGCCGCACAAGGATCAGCCGTTCTACCATCTGCTCGCTGAAAATTCGGAAACCGAATACGTCGCCTACGTTTCCGAGCAGAACCTGCTGCCGGACGATTCCGGCGAGCCGATCCGGCATTCGCAGGTGGCCGAGATTTTCGTGAAAGACAAATCAGGCGGTTACCGGCCCCGCAATCCCTCGCTGAACTAAGCCTGATCAGTTCTGATTGATCAGAACCGGTCTTTAGATTTCTGTTTCAACAGATTCCTGGCTCGTCGCGTTTTATCGACGCAAAGCGGTCTCTGCCCGCCATCCAAGTCCGGGCAGGCTTTCGTTCGAAAACACGATTGTTTTTTCCGAAAATCCGACCTGATCGGATTGGGACCGGCTTTTGTCCGCAGCATCTGCGTCGCCGTACCAAGAAAGCGATCGCTGAAAAGAAAAAGGCGCCCGATGGAGCGCCTTTTTTGATCGAAAAATTTCGTCGCCTTACTTCGCGGGCGCAGCGGCTCCGGCGTTCGGCTGCTGGGTCGCCTCGAGCTTCTTGCGAGCTTCCTCGGCGCGCTTCTGCAGCTCTTCCTGCAGCTTCTTCTGGTTTTCCTCGAACACCTTCGGGTCGGTCGGCGGTCCGTCATAGGCCTTGGCGAAACTGCCGCCGGTCTCTTCCAGCGGCAGCGGCAAGGTGAGCGGCTGGCCGTTGGAGTTGATGGCTTGAACGATGAGGTTCTTGCCCTTCTTCATATTGGCGATCAGTTCGGGGGTCGCCTCGTAATCCGACATGCAGCCATTCTGGAAGCAGATCACGTAGGGAGCCTGGATCGGCGGATTGTTGTCGACGATGATCCGGGTGCCGTGCATGAGTTGCATGCCAAGCGGCAGCGTGACGCGCAGGATCTTCTTCGGCTCGCCTTCGGGCTCGATGATCACGGCCGCGATGACAGGCTGTCCGGACTCGATACGCCCATCCTTGCCGGTGAAGCAGACCTGCTTGGCGTCTGCGCCCTGCCCCTTCAGGCAGAACTTGGTCCACGGCGCATAGATCAGCTGAATCTGCTGGTCCTGCGGCGGCTGCGCGCCGGCCTCGGGTTGAGCGCCAGGGGTCGCCGGCTGAGCCGGCGCAGGGGCTGCCTTCGGCGCCGCCTTGGATCTGGCTTTGGCAGCGGGCGCCGGAGCTTGGGCGTGCACCTCGCCAGCAACAAGCGAGGTGGCCAGAGCGGTCGCCGCCAATACGGCGAAGACCCGCCCACGCGGCCAGATTGGCGCGGCCAAGATACGGAAATTCATTGCGGAAAACCCTTTCTGAACGGGATAGCCCGAAATCGTTGCAGGCACCAGCCGTTGGGGCGGCTGTCTCCTTGCCAATTGAGGCGGATACGTGACAGGCCCTGCCGTCCTGCCAATCGCACGCTTTCATACAGTGGTGCACGAAAAGATCAATGCCGACGGAGGCCTTTGATCGGGGCCGGCACCGAGACAAATGGATATGCTAGACAGCCGGACGTGACGGATATCGAATCAAACCGTTTCAAGGCGTTGCAGGTCAGAACGAGCCGTTGTGCCCGGATCTTTGCCGGCGGTTTCCTCGTCCTCGCCATTTGGTTGATGATCGGAACGGACCGGCTTTGCGCCGCCCCGACCTATGCGCTTGCGATGCATGGCGCACCGGCATTACCGGCCAATTATGACCATATGCCTTACGCCAATCCCGACGCCCCTAAGGGCGGCCGGCTGGTGCAGGGCCTGCTCGGAACCTTCGACAGCCTCAATCCGCTGATCGTGAAGGGTCTCGCGGTGCAACAGGTCCGCGGTTACGGCTTCGAACGAGGCTATGTCATCGAAAGCCTGATGGTGCGGGGCGACGATGAACCATTCACGCTCTATGGCCTGCTGGCCAGGAGCGTGGAGACCGATGACGACAGAAGCTTTGTCACCTTTCATATCGATCCCCGGGCGCGTTTCTCGGATGGGAAACCGGTACGCGCGGAGGATGTGCTGTTTTCCTGGGCCCTGCTGCGCGACCACGGCCGCCCCAATCATCGCCAGTATTATTCCAAGGTCGCAAAGGCCGAAGCGCTGGATGACCTGACCGTCAGATTCGACTTCGGCGGCGCCCATGACCGCGAATTGCCGCTGATCCTCGGGCTCATGCCGATCCTGCCCAAGCATGCGACCGATGTCGCGACCTTCGAGGAAAGCTCGCTGAAGCCGCTGATCGGTTCCGGTCCCTATCGCATCACCGCGGTCAACCCCGGCACCAGCGTCACCTTCACGCGTAATCCCGACTATTGGGGCCGCGATCTGCCGGTCAACCGCGGGCTGTGGAACTTCGACCAGGTCCGGCTCGATTTCTACCGCGACGCAAATGCCCAGTTCGAGGCATTCAAGCGCGGCCTCTATGATTTCCGCGTCGAGACCGAACCGCTGCGCTGGCACGAGGGCTACGACTTCCCGGCCGTGCGCGAGGGCAAGGTGATCCGCGACACCATCAAGACCGGAACGCCGAAACCGTCGGAATTTCTGGTGTTCAACACCAGGCGGGCGATGTTCTCGGATATCCGGGTCCGGCAGGCGTTGACGCTGTTGTTCGATTTCGAATGGGTCAACCGGAACTACTTTTTCGGGCTTTACAAACGGGCGGCCGGATTTTTCGCCGGATCGGAACTTTCGGCCTATGGCCGCCCGGCTGACGCCCGCGAGCGCGCGCTGCTGAAGCCGTTTGCTGCCGGGATTGCGCCCGACATTCTCGACGGCAGCTATCGCCTGCCGGTCACCGATGGTTCCGGCCGCGATCGCGACACGCTGCGCGCCGCGCTGAACCTGCTGTCGCAGGCAGGTTACGAACTTGACGATACTGTGCTGCGGCAACGTTCGACCAAGGCCCCGTTCACCTTCGAAATCCTGGTGAGTACCCGCGATCAGGAACGCATTGCGCTCGCCTACGCCCGCGATCTCAAACGCGCCGGCATCGAGGTGACGGTACGGTCGGTCGATCCGGTCCAGTTCGACCAGCGCCGCCTCGATTATGATTTCGACATGATCGAGAACCGCTGGGACCAGTCGCTGTCGCCGGGCAACGAGCAGTGGTTCTACTGGGGAAGTGCGGCCGCGGACAGCCCAGGGACGCGCAACTACATGGGCGCCAAAAGTCCCGCGGTTGACGCGATGATCACCGCCCTGCTGGAGGCCCGCCAGCGTCCGAATTTCGTCTCGGCGGTGCGGGCGCTCGACCGCGCCCTAATCTCGGGTTTCTACGCAATTCCGCTATTTAACGTCGGAGAGCAATGGATTGCGCGCTGGAATCGGATAGAACGGCCTACGGCCACGTCCGTGGTGGGATACCTCCCGGAGACGTGGTGGCAGCGACCGAAGGCCCAGGCAAAGTGACGCCGTGATCCAGAACAACCCATCGCCAACGCTGGAGGGACTGTTTCGGCGGGTTCTCACGCGACAACCCGAGATGACGGCGCTGATCGACCCTGTCAACAAGGAGCGCGTCACCGGGCTTGCGCCTAAACGGCTGACCTTCGAACAGGCCGACCGCGCGATCTCCGCGCTGGCGGCGCATTTCGTCGACGCAGGCCTGCCGGCCAATTCGGTGATCGCGGTTCAACTGCCGAATACGATCGAATTCGTTTTGACCGTGCTCGCCGCCCATCGCGTCGGGCTGATCGTGGCGCTGCTGCCGCTGCTCTGGCGCCAGGCGGAATTGACGGTCGCGCTCAACCGCAGCGGCGCCCGCGCGATCGTGACCATGAGCAAGATCGACGGCATCAGCCATGCCGACCTTGCGATGAACGCCGCCGCCGAGGCGTTCTCGATCCGCCATGTCTGCGGCTTCGGCAATGACCTGCCCGAAGGCATGGCCTCGCTGGATCAGGTGCTTGCCGCGCCGTCGGAGACCACCCGCGAGGTCAGGCAGGATGGCCGGCGGGCGGCGATCGTTTCCTTCGATGTCACCGCCGATGGTTTTTGCGCCGTGCCGCGCACGCATCTGCATCTGATCGCCGGCGGCCTTGCGGTTTTCCTCGAGAGCAATATCGGCCAGGGCGCGAAGGTGATGTCGGCCTTCGCCCCGACCTCCTTTGCCGGCGTGACCTCGTCGCTGCTGCTGTGGCTGTTGTCCGGCGGCACGCTGGCGCTGCACCATCCATTCGATGGCGAGGCGCTCGACCACCAGCTCGGCGAAGACGGCTGCGATGTGCTGGTCGCGCCGGCACAACTGGCCTTGCGGCTCGCCGAAGCCGAACTGCCGTCGCGGCGGCCCAAGCTGCGCCATGTGATCGCGCTCTGGCGGGCGCCGGAACAGATCACATCCTCGCCGACCTGGACGGTCCCGGACGTGGCGCTGACGGACGTCTATCTGTTTGGCGAAGCCGGGCTGTTCGGGGCACAGCGCGGTGCCGACGGCGCGCCAGCGCCGATCCTGCCGGGACCACACGGCGCACCGCGCAACCTGCCGGGCTCCTCGATCGCGGGCGAAACGCTGATTACGCCGAAAGGCACGCTGGGATTGCGCGGACCGATGGTCAGCGTCGCGCCCTATGCCCCGCCGGCGCCGCTCTCCGAGACGGCAGCGACGCCATCGCTCGATTATGTCGATACCGGCTACGCCGCACGGCTCGATCGGGCGACCGGCGCGTTGTGCATCACCGCGCCGCCCACCGGTATCATGGCTGTCGGCGGCTATCGGTTTCTGTCACAGGATCTGCAGGAATGGGCCAAACGGCTCGGGCAAGGAGCGCTGCTGACGGCGCTGCCGGATCGCCTGAGCGGCTATCGTCTTGCCGGACGCGCCCAGGATAATGCCCGCGCCCGCGACGCGCTTTCGGGACTTGGACTTAACCCGTTGATGGTCGAGGCGTTTCGGGACCGGATCAATCGGTCCTGACCGGATTTGAGCAAATTCATTGACGTGACATTAAGGCTGGCAATTTACGGTCCGGGTTTCGTGACAGCGTTTTCGAGCGAAAGCCTGTCCCGGACTTGATCCGGGGTGGATACCGGTTCGCGTAAAGAAAACGCGTCAAAACAAGAACCTCGCTCTGGTCCGAAACAGCCGATGTCGCAGCAAGGCCCGATCCTCACCGTATCGACTGCCGCACCGCCGTCCCTGGCAAGGGCGCTGGGTGATGCCGAACTGTTTCCGATCCTTGATGTCAGCTGGAGCGATGCGCCGCGGGCGATCGAGCAGGTACGGCCGGCGGCGATTGTAGCCGAGATATCAAGCGCATCGGCGCAAGGATTAGACTCGTTTGCGAGACAGGTTGCCGCGGCAAGGCCGTATCTTCCGCTGATCGCCGTCGATCCCAAGGCCGAGCTGCCCGAAAACGCCATTCCGTTCTCGGCAAGCGACGGCAAGCCGGAACGGCTGATCGCGCGGCTCAACGCCGCGCTGCGCGTCCGGACCTTGCACACGACGGTGCTGCGCCGGATGGGTGGTGCAGGAGCGCCGCCGGAAAGCGATGCCGGGCGTGATGCGACCGTGCTGCTGATCGGGCGCGGCGCAAGCTACCCTGCTCTTTCGGTCGCGCTCGGCGAGCGGATGGGCGTGGTCGGCGCGCTCAGCATCGAAGCGGCGGCCAAGCATCTGGGCGATCGTGATGTCGACGGCATCGTGCTTGGCGATGGTTTCAGCCTGCGGGTGATGGATGCCTTCCTGACCGTCCTCTCGGAGGATTCGCGCTTTCGCAATCTGCCGGTCGTCGTGACATCTGACACGCTGGCGCCGAGTTATGACCTGCCGAACCTCGAAATCATCACCGGGGCGCCTTCGCTGGTCGCGGCCAACGCGCTGCCGCTGATCCGCCAGCATGCCTTCGAGGCCTATCTGGGCCGCGCGCTCCGTTCGATCGACAAAGGCGGCCTGCTCGATCCGCAGACCGGCCTGTTGACGCGTCCCGCATTCAGCCGCGATTTCGCCGCAGCGGTGGAACAAACATTGTCGCATGGCGGCGGCCTGTCGGTGGCACGCTTTACTTTCGACCCGCCGCGAGGACCTGCTCAGCGTGACGCCGCCCGCATCATCAGCCGCCTGATGCGGAAGATGGATTTCGGCGCGGTCCATGAAGACGGCTCTATCATCGTGGTGTTCGTCGAGACCGACCTGCGCACCGCGCATTCGATCGCGCGTCGCCTCACCAGCGTGATGCGCCATACCAGCCACGGCAAAGGCAAGCCACGTTCGGCCCCGCTGGTGACGGTCGCAACCATGCAACCGTCAGATTCGGTGCGGACATTGCTGGCGCGGCTGTATGAGGACGCCGCGCGACAGGCATCCTGACATGGCGTTTTCGGGCGAAAGCCTGCCCGGACCTGATCCGGGATGGCTTCCGGTTCGCGTGAAGAAAACGCATCGGAATAAAACGGATTTGCGCAACAGGCACTCTACGCCGCCTTCTTGTTCTCGGCGAGATTGGCGAGCTGACGCAGGATTTCGGTCGTGCCGGTCAGGCGCTCTTCCGGCGTCTCCCATTCCTGGAAGAACACCACCTTCATATCCGGCCGCACCCGCGCCGCCTGGCCGTGCTGCTTGATGAAGAAGACCAGCCGGTCCGGCTGCGCGAACTTGTTGTCGCGGAAGGTGATGACCGCGCCCTTCGGACCGGCATCGACCTTCTCGACATTGGCTCTGCGGCAATAGGCCTTGATCGCCGCGACCTTGAACAGGTAGCGCACCTCGTCCGGCAGCACGCCGAAGCGGTCGCGCATTTCCGCGGCGAAATTCTCGATCTCCTCGTCGGTGTCGAGATCGGCCAGCCGCCGGTACAGCGACAGCCGTACCGAGAGATCGGACACGTAGTCTTCCGGGATCAGTACCGGCATGCCGATGGTGATCGTCGGCGACCAGCGGTCTGCCGCCGGCTCGGCCACGCCGGCCTTGAGGTTGAGGATCGCCTCCTCCAGCATCGATTGATAAAGCTCGAAGCCGACTTCCTTGATGTGGCCGGACTGCTCTTCGCCGAGCAGATTGCCGGCACCACGGATGTCGAGATCGTGCGAGGCGAGCTGGAAGCCGGCCCCGAGCGTCTCCAGCGATTGCAGCACCTTGAGCCGCTTCTCGGCCTGTGCGGTGATCTTGTGCTCCGACGGCAGCGTGAACAGCGCATAGGCCCGCAGCTTCGAACGGCCGACCCGGCCGCGCAGCTGATAGAGCTGCGCCAGCCCGAACATGTCGGCGCGGTGCACGATCAGCGTGTTGGCATTGGGAATGTCGAGGCCGGATTCGACGATCGTGGTCGACAGCAGGATGTCATATTTGCCGTCGTAGAACGCCGACATGATGTCCTCGATCACGGCCGCCGGCATCTGGCCATGCGCGACCGCCACCTTCATCTCCGGCACGTTCTTGTCGAGGAAGTCCTTGACGGACGCGAGGTCCTCGATCCGCGGCACGACGTAGAACGCCTGGCCGCCGCGATAGCGTTCGCGCAGCAGCGCTTCGCGGATCATCAAGGGATCATGCGGCGCCACGAAGGTGCGGACCGCGAGCCGGTCGACCGGGGGCGAGGCGATGATCGACAGCTCGCGCACGCCGGTCAATGCAAGCTGCAGCGTACGCGGGATCGGGGTAGCGCTCAGCGTGAGCACATGCACCTCGGCCCGCAACTGCTTCAGCCGCTCCTTGTGGCTGACACCGAAATGCTGCTCCTCGTCGATGATCAGAAGGCCGAGATCCCTGAACTTGATCGACTTGCCGAGCAGCGCATGGGTGCCGACCACGATATCGACGCTGCCGTCGGCGAGCCCCTTCTTGACCTGCGTCAGCTGCTTCGCCGGAATCAGCCGCGAAGCCTGTGCGACGTTCACCGGAAAGCCGCGGAAGCGCTCGGTGAAGGTCCGGCTGTGCTGGCGTGCCAGCAGCGTGGTCGGTACCACCACGGCGACCTGCTTGCCGTCGAGCGCGACCGCGAATGCCGCACGCAGCGCCACCTCGGTCTTGCCGAAGCCGACATCGCCGCAGATCAGCCGGTCCATCGGCCGGCCGCTTTCGAGGTCCTTCAAGGTGGCGCCAATCGCCGTCTCCTGGTCCTCGGTTTCATCGTACGGGAAACGTGCGCAGAACTCATCGTAGAGGCCCGCCTGCACCGGCAGCTTGGGCGCTTCATGCAGATGCCGTTCCGCGGCGATCTTGATCAATTCGCCCGCGATCTCGCGGATGCGGTTCTTCAGCTTCGCCTTGCGTGCCTGCCAGCCGGTGCCGCCCAGCCGATCGAGTTCGACATTGGCCTCGTCCGAGCCGTAGCGCGACAGCAGTTCGATGTTCTCGACCGGCAGGAACAGCTTGGTATCGGCAGCATAATGCAGCTCGAGACAGTCATGCGGTGCGCCGGCGACGTCGAGTGTCTGCAGGCCGACGAAACGGCCGATGCCATGCTCGACGTGGACGACGATATCGCCGGCGGCAAGGCTGGTGACCTCCGAGATGAAGTTATCGAGCTTGCGGGTGGCCTTGCGCGGCCGCACCAGACGGTCGCCGAGAATGTCCTGCTCGCTGATGACAGCGACCTGATCGGTCTCGAATCCCGCCTCCATGCCGAGCACCGCCAGCATGGCCTCGTTGCGCGGCGTCGCCTGCACGGTGCGCCAGGTATTGACGCTGGTGAGGTTGAGCAGCTTGTGGTCGCGCAGCATGCTGCCCATGCGATCGCGCGAGCCTTCGCTCCACAGCGCGATCACCACCTTCTTGCGGGCGGCCTGCAGCGCCTGCACATGGGCGACGACGGCCTCGAACACGTTGACGGTGGTGTCGGCCCGTTCCGGCGCGAAGTTGCGTCCCTGCCGCGCCCCCGCATCGATCACGCCCGTGCTGTCTTCGGGCAAGGCGAACGGCGTCAGCCGCGCCAGCGGGGTTTCACCAAGACGCCGGGTCCATTCGTCTGCGGTGAGGTAAAGCCGGTCCGGCGGCAGCGGCTTGTAGATCGCCCCTCCGCTCGGATGTTCCATCGCCTCGCGCCTGGCATCGTAATAGTCGGCGATCTGGCCGAAGCGTTCGCGCGCGGCATCCTCGCTCTGCGGTTCGATTGCGACCGGAGCGTCGCCGAGATAATCGAACAGCGTATCCATCCGCTCCGAGAACAGGGGCAGCCAGTGCTCCATGCCGGGATGGCGGCGTCCTTCGGTGACCGCCTCGTAGAGCTGGTCGTCGCGCTCCGGCGCCCCGAAAGTCGCGACATAGCCCATCCGGAAGCGGCGGATGGTCTCCGTGGTGAGCTGAAATTCGGAAATCGGCACCAGGTCGAGCGCGCGCATGTCGAGCAGCGTGCGCTGGGTCTCGGCGTCGAAGGTGCGGATCGACTCCAGCGAATCGCCGAAGAAATCGAACCGCACCGGCTGGTCGAGACCGGCCGGGAACAGATCGAGGATGCCGCCGCGCACGGCATATTCGCCGGGCTCGCGCACGGTCGAGGAACGGTTGTAGCCGTTGTGCTCGAGCCAGGCGACGATCGAATCCATCGGCACCACATGGCCGGGCGCGACCGACAGCGCTTGCGCGGCCACCGCATCGCGCGCGGGCACCCGCTGCACGATGGCGTTGACAGTGGTCAGGACGATCAGCGGCTTGTCGCTGCCCTGCAGGCGGGCGAGTCGCGCCAATGTCGTCAGCCGCTGCGCCAGGATGCCGCCATGGGGCGAGACCCGGTCATAGGGCTGGCAATCCCAGGCCGGAAACTGCATCACGGCCAGATCCGGCGCGAAGAATTCCAGCGCCCGGGCCAGTTGCTGCATCCGCGCTCCGTCGCGGCAGACCACGGCCAGGCTGATCGCGGGCGGCCTGGGCCGGGCCGCAATCGCACGCGCGAGGTCGGAGACGACAAGCCCCTCCGCGCCTTCGGCAACATTGGCAAAGGTCAGCGGATGGCCGGGCGCAAGGCGCTGCGCCGGTGATTGCGCCAGTGCCTTCATAGGTCCTGGCCCACAGCCCGGAACGACTTGATCCGCTCGAACAATGCGCCGGCATCTTCCGGCGGCAACGGCCTGTCACCGGTCAGCGCCGCGTAGAGATCGGGGTCGGGGATTTCGATCAGGCGCTCGAGCTCGGTCAGCTCGTTGTCGCTAAGGCTTGCAATCTCGGCGTCGGCAAAGCGGCCAAGGATGAGATCCATCTCGCGCGTGCCGCGATGCCAGCAGCGAAACAGCAGCCGCTTGCGGCGGTCGTCCAATCCGCCGCTCGATCGTGTCGATCCAGTCATGTTTTAAGGTCTTCCGTCGAACGCCAAAAGCCCGGACGTGCCGGGCAGGATTGATATAGCGACCGGGATGACGAATGTCAGCCCTTTCTGTTCCGTGATTCATCCCTTGCGCTGCCGTCACCCCGGCCTGGCGATGAATTCAGCTCGTCGTCATCGGCGGATCCGGTGCTGCCGGCGCCCAAATCCGCGGAAGCGGAGACGGTCGCATTCTGGCGCCGTTCGAATTGTTGCAAACCGGTTAGCCCCGCTTTTACGCGCGTCACCTAAGACTTGGCCGGTGAGATGTGCTCTAGACATCATCCACGCCGAATGTGCGGCCGCCTTCTGGCAAGCCGAGTTAATCCGAGGCGCCACCATGTTGAGAACATCGATCCTCTTGGCAAGCGTCCTGTTGCTCGCCCTGAACCTTCCGGCCATTGCGGCCGAAACCAGCATACGACCCCTGCCGGACGTCGACTGCAAGGCAATCGCCGACGCGATCGGCCAGTCGATCCGCTTCCCATTGACCACCAAAGTTGGAGCGGCGCCATCCTATCCCGCCGGCCTTCATGGCAGCGCCTGCATCATTTCAGGGAAGGCGACCGGCCTGACGATCGAATTCGAGCGCGCACAAGACAAGATCGCCGCCGCCTTGGCGGGATGGAAGCATCTCGACGAATTCGATGCCGATGCCCCGTTCAGCACGGTCAAGGGATTTATGAAGGGCCCGCAGCGGTTCTTTTACACCTTGTCGACAGATCCGCCGCGCGGAACCTGTCGCGAGAACAAGCCGATCGCCGATTGCCGGATACCGCATCGTCGATGGACGTGGAAGATGATGGCGGCCGCTTTCGTTCAGTGAAACACGCGCGATGAGAAGCTCGCCGCATCAACGTCGGTGGATGTAGCGGTCAACGAGCTCGCGGCTACGCTGCTCCGTCTTGTGCAGAAGGCAGCTTTCCGTTGCAGAGCCCATTCCGGTGCCGTGGCCCCACTCATAACCGATCAGCGCGCCGCAATCGGTGTCACGAAATGAAATCCAGGCCTGCTGGGCTTTCTTCAGCTCGGCCTTCCATGCGGCGACATCGGCGCCGCCCGACTTGTCGATCATCGCCATGGCGCGCTGATATACCTCGTTCAACCTGGTGTCGGCTGCCGTGACGAGCTTTTCAAGACATCCGGACTGAGCGGCGGTGGGCAGTGCGATGCACGCTGCTTCAGCGCCAGACTCCCTCGCCTCGCCGGGTGAACTCAACATCGTGAAAATGACAAGAGCGGACCATGTGATCAGACGCATGCGTCATCCTCTCCTATTCCTGACCCGGCCGGAATTTTACGTAGTTGTCCCTTAAGGATCCGGATAAGAATTGCATTCAATTATGGGACGAAGCTATCTATCGGCGCGTGCCCAACCCGCCCTCGACGACGAGCGAGCCGCACTGACGGATGTAGAATCCGATCGTCACCTGAACACGTGAAATCAAAGCCGAGACTCGCAATCGGGAACCAACCTGCCATGTCGACGAATATCGATCGGAGCGTTAGCGAGGTCCTGCGATATTTGCGATCGCAAGACCGACGCAAGGTGAGCCTGACCATGCGCCGCCAGCTGTCAGGCTCAAATTACGTTATCTACCATCGAGGAAAGCACCGCCGATGATCAAGGCCTGGCTCGACTTACCCGCCTTCGGCATCTTCGCCACGCTCTGCATTCTGTATTACGGCACGGCGTTCGCATTGGTCGGACTGGCATTTCATTCGCGGCTTGGCGCTCCCATCAAATCCGTTGGCGGAATTGTGGCGCCGTTCTTTGCATCCGTCGCCCTGCTGTTCGGTCTGCTGACGGGTTTCCTGGCCAGCGACGTCGGAGACCGCAACCGCCAGGCCTTGCGTGGCGTACAGACCGAGGCCGGCGAGCTACGCAACATCTATACGCTCAGCGTTGCATCAGCGAGCGACATGGCCGAAATACGCGTCGCGCTGAAAGCCTATGTGAATTCGGAGGTGCACGAGGAGTGGCCGGCCGTCATGAATGGCCAGACGTCCCCCCGCACCGACGCGGCCTATGACAATCTGCTGCGCGAGGTCAGCGATCCCTCGATTACCCGCGATGCCAGCGGCGCCGTCCATGCCGCGCTGCTGGGCGCCGCCATCCGCGCCGGTACCGCGCGCAACAACCGCCTCAGTCTGGCCGGGGACCGCACCAATGAGCTGAAATGGATATCGGTCCTGCTGCTCGGCGTCATCACCCAGATCGGCTTGATGCTGGTGCATCTCGACAACGCGCGGGCGATGCTGACCGCACTCACCGTGTTTGCCACCGCCGCGATCGTCGCGCTGGGCCTGATCGGCCTGCAGGAACACCCGTTCAACGGCGCGTTCCAGGTGTCGCCGGCCCCGCTGGAACGCTTGCTGGCGCTGGGCGATGCCGGGCCCAACTCCGCTCTGCCTCCCCGACCGGAAAAATAGCTTTTACTTGAGGAAAATACCTAGATGCCCGGCATGAAGCCGGCCATTACAAAGAAAGCGGTTCTAGAGTCTTTTCGGTATGGAATCAGGACCTCGCTCCAGCTTTTTGTTTTGACGCGTTTTCTTCACGCGAACCGGTCTCCACTTCGCTCGAAAACGCTATAGGTTTCTCGATGCGCCCTGCCCTGCTCAATCCATTGTTCGCACCCATGACCAGCCTTTCCGGCGTCGGGCCGAAGCAGGACAAGCTGCTGCGCTATCTGCTCGACCGCAATGACACGCCGCGGCTGGTCGATCTGTTATTGCACCTGCCATCGAGCGTGATCGATCGCCGCGCGAGGCCGAAAATCCGCGATGCCGAGGTGGGAACGATGGTGACGCTGGAAGTCACGGTCGACCGGCACCGCCCTGCGCCGCCCGGCCGTTCGCGGGCGCCCTATCTCGTCTATGCCAGCGATGATACCGGCGAGGTAGTGCTGACCTATTTCCGTGCCCAGCCGGGCTATGTCGAGAAGCTGCTGCCGGTGGGCGCCAAGCGCTATGTCTCCGGGACCTTGCAGATGTTCGACGGTATCCCGCAGATCGTGCATCCCGACCGCGTCGTCGACGAGGAAGCGTTCGCAAAACTTTCCGGCATCGATCCGGTCTATCCGCTGACGGAAGGGTTGGCGCTGGGCTCGCTGCGGCGCGCGATGGCGCAGGCGCTGCAAAAGCTGCCGAAGCTGCCCGAATGGATCAGCCCCGAAGTGATCCGCCGCTGCAATTTCCCTGATATTGCCGAAGCGTTGCACCGCGTGCACGTGCCGGTCGAGTTGACGGACATCCTGCCCGATGGCCGGTTCTGGTCGCGCCTCGCCTTCGATGAGCTTCTCGCCGGCCAATTGGCGCTGGCGCTGGTGCGGGCGCGGTTGCGCCGCCCCGCCGGAGATCGCAACGCCGGCGACGGCCATCTGCGCAGCAAGATCATCGATGCCCTGCCCTATGCCCTGACGCCGTCACAGCAGAACGCGGTAGCGGCGATTGCCGAGGATCTGCGCCAGCCGGTCCGGATGCTGCGACTGCTGCAGGGCGATGTCGGATCGGGCAAGACCGTGGTGGCGCTGCTTGCCGCCGCCGCCGTCGCTGAAGTCGGCAAGCAGGCCGCGCTGATGGCGCCGACCGAAATCCTCGCGCGCCAGCACATCAAGACCATCGCTCCGCTCGCCGAACGCGCCGGCATGCAGGTGGCGATCCTTACCGGCCGGGAGAAAGGCAAGGAGCGGCGCGAACTCTTAGGCCGCCTTGCCGTCGGGGAGATCGATTTTTTGGTCGGCACCCACGCGTTGATCCAGGACGATGTGGTGTTCAAGGCCTTAGCGCTGGCGGTGGTCGACGAGCAGCATCGCTTCGGCGTGCGCGAACGGCTGGCGCTGACCAACAAGGGCGATGCCGTCGATGTGCTGGTGCTCAGCGCCACGCCGATTCCGCGCACGCTGGTGCTGACCTATTTCGGCGACATGGACATCTCGGAACTGCGCGAGAAGCCGGCCGGCCGGCAGCCGGTCGACACCCGCGCCGTTCCGAGTAGCCGCCTCGAGGACGTCGTCGATGCGGTCGGCCGGGCGCTGGCGGCCGGCAAGCTGGTCTACTGGATCTGCCCGCTGGTCGAGGAATCCGAGGCCGAAGGCACCGAACACCTGACCAACGCCACCAAGCGGTTCGAAGCCCTGCAGAAGCGCTTTGGCCATCGCGTCGGTCTCGTGCATGGCCAGATGAAAGGGACCGAGAAGGATCGGGTGATGGCGCAGTTCGCCGCGCACGAGATCGGCCTGCTGGTGGCGACCACCGTGGTCGAGGTCGGTGTCGATGTTCCCGCCGCAACCATCATGGTGATCGAAAACGCGGAGCGCTTTGGGCTGGCGCAATTGCATCAGTTGCGCGGCCGCATCGGCCGCGGTTCGGAAGCCTCGACCTGCCTGCTCCTGTACCACGAGCCGCTGGGCGAGATGTCGAAAGCGCGGCTGCAGGTGATCAGGGAAACCACCGACGGTTTCCGGATCGCCGAAGAGGATTTGCGACTGCGCGGCGAAGGCGACGTGCTCGGCATCAGGCAGAGCGGCCTGCCCGGCTATCGCATCGCGCGATCCGAGGTTCACAGCCAGCTCATCACGCAGGCCCGCGACGAGGCGCTGCGCATCATGAAGGACGATCCGAAGCTCCAAGGCGAGCGCGGCGAAGCGCTGCGCTGCCTGCTTTATCTGTTCGAACGGGATGAAGCGATACCGCTGATCGGCGCGGGATGAGTTACTCTCAACCGTCATTGCAACGAGCCAGCGGGTCGCGTGAACGAGCACCCGATGACGGGCTACGCGACGAAGCAATCCAGAGTCACACGGGAGGTCTGGATTACTTTGGCGCTGACACTCCTCGCAATGGCGGCGCCTACTCCGTCTTCTCCGGCACCGGCTGCAGCGCGGCGGAATTGGCCACGCGCACCGCATTGGCCATATTGGCGAGTGCGGCTACCTTCTTTTGCGCATCGGAGCCGGGCTGCACCATGCCGGCGGACATGATCAGCGTGGCGGCGTCTTCCGCGCTCATCTCGACTTCAATGACCTTGCTCTTCGGTACATAGAAGAAGAACCCGGTGGTCGGGTTCGGCGCACATGGCAGGAACACCGAAAGATGCTCCTCCCGCCCCGGCAGGCTGTTGGCGACATCCTCGCTCGGCGCCTGCGAGATCAGGACAATCGACCACATGCCGGGCGACGGAAATTCGACCAGCCCGACGCGGCGGAAGCTCGATCCCTTCCCCGAGAAAAGCGTCTCGAACACCTGCTTCAGGCCCCGATAAATCGCGCGCACCACGGGCATCCGGCCGAGCAGTTTCTCGCCGAGATCGACCAGCGTGCGGCCGATCAGGTTGTGGGTGAAGAAGCCGAGCAGCGTCAGCGCGACCACGGCGACGACAAGGCCGGCGCCAGGCACTTCGAACGGCAGATAGGTCTCCGGGCGATAGGCCGTCGGGATGAATGGCCGCACCAGCCCGTCGACCCAGGTAACGAACCACCAGGTCAGATAGATCGTGATTGCGATTGGACCCGCAACGATCAATCCGGTCAGGAAGTAATTTCGCAGCCGGGCGGAGAATCCCCGTGGTGCGGCCAGCGGAGCGTCCGCCGGAGGCAGATTCGGGGGCAGATTGTCGCGGTCCATCGGGTTCCCAGGGTCAGTCGAAACAGCGCTCCTTCAGGTAAGCCATCCTAACGGACTTTTGAAGACCCGACGCCATAGCGTTTCGGGGGAAAGCCTGACCCGGACTTGATCCGGGATGGACACCGGTTCGCGCGTCAAAACAGCAAGCCGGGACTCGGAAACACGCCTATTCGACCGTAACCGACTTGGCGAGGTTTCGCGGCTGGTCGACGTCCGTGCCCATCACGACGGCGGTGTGATAGGCCAGCAATTGCACCGGAACCGCGTAAACCACCGCGGCGAAGGTCGCAGCCATGTCCGGCAGCACAATCGTCACCAGCGAATCGACCGTCGCCTCTGTCGCGCCCTTGGCATCGGTCATCAGGATGATGTTGCCGCCACGCGCCGCGACCTCCTGCATATTGGAGACGGTCTTCTCGAACACGCGATCATAGGGAGCGATCACCACCACCGGCATGTTCTCGTCGATCAGCGCGATCGGTCCATGCTTGAGCTCGCCGGCGGCATAGCCTTCGGCATGGATATAGGAAATCTCCTTGAGCTTCAGCGCGCCCTCGAGCGCCAGCGGATAGCTGGTGCCGCGGCCGAGATAGAGCACGTCGCGGCATTTGGCGATGTCGCGCGCCAGCTTCTCGATCTGCGGCTCGGTCGCCAGCGCCGCCGCCATCAGCCGCGGGATCTCGACCAGCCCATGCACGAGCTTGCTCTCGTCGTCATCGGACAATTCGCCGCGCGCCTTGCCGGCAGCGACCGCAATCGCGGCCAGCACCATGAGCTGGCAGGTGAATGCCTTGGTCGACGCGACGCCGATCTCGGGTCCGGCCAGCGTCGGCAACACGGTTTCGCTTTCGCGCGCAATGGTGGACGTCGGGACATTGACCACCGAGAGCGTATGCACGCCTTGCGACTTGGCGTAGCGCAGCGCCGCAAGCGTGTCGGCGGTCTCGCCCGATTGCGAGATGAAGATCGCAAGATCGCCCTTGCGCAGCGGCGCCTCGCGGTATCGGAATTCCGAAGCGACGTCGAGCTCTATGGGAATGCGGGCCAGCCGTTCGAACCAGTATTTCGAAACGAAGCCGGCATAGCTGGCAGTGCCGCAGGCGACGATCGAGATGCGCTGAATATCCTTGAAATCGAACGGCAGCTTCAATGGCAGCTTGACGCGCTCATTTCCCATGTCGACGTAACGCGCCAGCGTATGTCCGGCCACCTCGGGCTGCTCGTGAATTTCCTTGGCCATGAAGTGGCGGTAATTGGCCTTGTCGACCAGGAACGAGGAAGCTCCCGACTTCAGCACCTCGCGATTCACCACCGTGCCTTGCGCGTCATAGATCACGCCGACTTCGCGGGTCAGCACCACCCAGTCGCCGTCTTCGAGATAGCTGATGGTGTCGGTGAACGGCGCCAGCGCGATCGCATCCGATCCCAGATACATCTCGCCCTCGCCATAACCGATCGCCAAGGGCGAGCCCTTGCGGGCGCCGATCATGAGATCGTCGTGCCCCCGGAACAGGAAGGCAAGCGCGAACGCGCCGCGAAGTTGCGGCAAGGAGGCCTTCACGGCCTCCTGCGGCGATGCCCCCTTGAGCAGGTAGGAGTTGACGAGATGCGCGACGACCTCGGTGTCGGTATCGCTCGCAAACTTCGCGCCCTGCTTCTCCAGCATCTCGCGCAGCTCGCGGAAATTCTCGATGATGCCGTTGTGGACCACGGCAACGTTTTCGGTCGCGTGCGGATGTGCGTTGCTTTCGGTCGGCCTGCCATGCGTGGCCCAGCGTGTGTGCCCGATGCCGCTATGACCCGCGAGCGGATCGGCCCGCAGCCGCGCCTCCAGATTCTTCAGCTTGCCTTCGGCGCGGCGGCGATCGAGATGATCGCCCTCCAGCGTCGCAACGCCGGCCGAGTCATAGCCGCGATATTCCAGCCGCTTGAGTGAATCCACCAATTGCTCTGCGACTGGAGCGCGTCCCAAGATGCCGATGATGCCGCACATGCGGTCACTATCCTCGAATCGAACGAAATTTGCCGAAAAGATGCCTATCTCTTAACGAAATTCGCCGCCGCCCAGATACTCAATAATTATTGCGGATTGCGACAACGTTAAGCCTTAAGCCTAAAGCTTAACGAGGCTGCCGTCAGCCTCCTTTCGACGTCTTGCCGCGTGTCTTGACCTCGCGGTAGCGCGCTGCGCCGCCCTCGCGGTTGGTCTGCTGGCTGCGTTCGATCGCCATCGCATCGTCAGGCACATCGCGCGTGATCACCGAGCCCGATCCGATATAGGCGCCGCTGCCGATCTTCACCGGCGCCACCAGCGAGGAATTGGTGCCGACGAATGCACCCTTGCCGATTTCCGTCCTGTGCTTGCCGAAACCATCATAATTGCAGGTGATGGTGCCGGCGCCGATGTTGGATCGTGCACCGACATGGGCATCGCCGATATAGGATAGATGATTGACCTTGACGCCCTCCTCCAGCGTGGAGGCCTTGGTCTCGACGAAATTGCCGATCTTCACGCCGTCACCAAGCGACGTACCAGGCCGCAATCGCGCATAAGGCCCGATCGAGGCATTCCTGCCGATCGCGGACTGGACGATATGCGAGAATGAATGGATCACCGCGCCGTCGGCGACCGAGACGCCGGGGCCGATCACCACGAATGGCTCGATGGTGACGTCGCGACCGAATGTCGTATCAGCGGCAAGATAGACCGTGTCAGGCGCAATCATCGTCACGCCGGCATCGAGCGCCGCCTTGCGCAGGCGTGATTGCATCACCAGCTCGGCTTCCGCCAGCTGTGTCTTGGTGTTGATGCCGCGCACTTCATCCTCGCTGGTTTCGATCACGACAGCCTCCAATCCCAGGTCCTGAACGATCGCGATAGCGTCGGTGAGATAATATTCGCGCTTAACGTTGGCGTTGGCGATCTTGCCGAGGATCTCCAGGGCGCGGCGCCCGTCGAACGCCATCACGCCGGCATTGCACAGCGTGATCCTGAGCTCCTCTGCGCTGGCGTCGGCCTGTTCGCGGATCGCCACCAGCCGATCGCCTTCGAGCACCAGCCGGCCGTAACCGGTCGGATCGGCAGCACGAAATCCCAGCACCGCAAGCGCCGCGCCGTTTTGCAGCGGCGCTCGCAGGCGAGCAAATGTTTCCGCCGAGAGCAACGGCGTATCGCCAAACGCAATCAGAAGATCGTCCGCGCCCTGTGCTATCGCGTCTTTCGCCGCCAGCACCGCATGTGCGGTGCCGAGACGTTCGCGCTGAACATAGGTCGCCGCGTCCGGCCGTACCCGCCGCGCTTCGGCCGCGACGGCTTCATGATCCGGTCCGATCACGACTGCAAGCGAGGTGCCCGATCCGGCAGGCGCGGCATGGAGCACATGGGCCAGCAGCGACTGGCCTGCGACCGGATGCAGAACCTTCGGCATCGTGGACCGCATGCGCGTGCCTTCGCCCGCGGCGAGCACGACGGTCAGGCTGGATCGAGCGGTCATTCGAATCCTTCGTAGATGGTGACGAGGCTATGCCGCCGTCATAAAGCGTTTTTGCGCTCAGGGGAAATCTGATTCGCGGATCCGGAAAGGCGCGGACAGGCGGGAACACCGCTAATTTCCTGTTAGTGTTTACCGCGTGATTCGGCGGGGGCTCAGGAGGGCCGAACAAGTCGTATGGCAAAGAAGGGCGACCAGCCGACAATCAAGGTTGATCCACGACCGACCGACAGCAAACGGGGCGGCTTTTTGGCCGAAGAGGAGAACCTCGACCGCCGTGCGCTGTTTCGGCTGGGAACGTGGGGCTTCGCCGCAGTCGGCGCCGTCACCATCGCGGTGCTGGCCAATCAGTCTTCGATGAAACTGCAGCGCGATGAGGCCGCAGCGGCCGATCTGGCGCTGCAGTCGCAGCAGCTGCGGGCGCTGACCAAGGAAAGCCAGAACGAGACACGGCGCCTGGCAGCAGCGATCGATACGCTCAACCATGATCGCGATCGACTGTTTGCCCGAGTCACGGTTCTGGAGCAGGGACTGGACTCGGTAACCGGCTCGATCGCACGGCAGAACCCGTCAAAAGCCGAGCCGGCCATTCCCGCCGCAGCCGCCATTTTCGGGCCTTTGCCGCCATCGCCATCGTCACCATCGCCACATATGATGGCCGAGGCCCCGGCTCCCATGCCTTCGCCGGCGCCGGTGGCGGCGCCGCTCACAACCGCTGCAGAGTCGGCTGCCGCACCCGAGAAGCCGGTCGCCAGGGCCAAGCTGCCAGAGCCTGCGGCAAAAGAAGCGGTCGCGAGCGAAGCGCCCAAACCCCGCAATGCCTCGCAGCCCGTCGCCGTGACGACGCCAGCCCCACAGCCGGAGCCCGCACCGGCACCGCTGCTGGCCGCCAAGCCGATGATCGGCCCGCCGGAGCCGGCGCCGCAAAAGCCGATCGAACCCGCGCCTGCGAAGCAGGCCGCAGCGCCCGCGCCTCAGCTGGTTGCATCGGCCACGCCTGAGCAAAAGGAAAAGAAATCGCCGGAACCGCTCCAGCCGGCCTTGCCCGCCATCGCGGTCAAACGGACCGAATTTGGCGTCGATCTCGGCGGCGCGAACTCGGTGCCCGGCCTGCGTGCGCTGTGGCGCGGATTGTTGAAGGCGCGAACGAACGCGCCGCTCGCGTCCTTGCAGCCGATCATGGTGATCCGGGAAGGCAATAATGGTCTAGGCATGCAGCTCAGGCTGGTCGCGGGCCCGTTCAACGACGCCGCGGCGGCGGCCAGGATTTGCGCCAGCCTGGTCGGACATGAGCGTTCCTGTGAAACCACCGTCTACGATGGGCAGCGCCTGACGCTGAAGCCGAGCGATGAGCCGGCCGTTGCCAATATTGAACCGGCCAGATCCGAGCCCGGGAGATTGGAGGCTGACAAATCCGAGGCCGAAAAATCCGCATCGGAGAAATCTGTCCGGCGGTATTATTCGCATCGCCGCTTCTATCCGAAAAAGCTGCCGGCGCCGCCCCCTCCTCCGCCGCCGCCCCCGGTCGCCCAGGAGGCTCCGAAACCCGAGCCGACGACGTTCTCGTCATTCTTCAGCCGCCACACCCAGCCGCAGCCGCCGGCCGGAAATGGGCCTTGATGGCAAGGCGTTGCGACCAATTTCCAGGATGATCCAACGGGATGAATGGGCGGGTGCCGGGTTGTCCTGGCGGGTATTCCCGATCATATTGGCGCGATGAAGAAAGCTCCGTTCCGGCTGACGCCGTATCAAGTGCAATGGCTGCTGATCGTCGGTTTCGCCACCGTCGGCTATGCGCTGTACCTGCGCTATCTTGCGATCGAATTTTCCACGGTTTCACTGGCCTGCGACGCCGGCCTCAGGACCATGCTGTGCAAGACCCGCACACTGGCGACGACGCTGTTCCAGAATTCGGTGTTCGGCATCACCGCGCTGGTGATCGCGACGCTGAACCTGATGCGGCCGTCGATTGTTCTGCTCACCGGCGGCCTGATTGCGGCCGGCTTCGGCATCGTGCTCTACAACGTGGTGCTGTCGGGCCTTGCAATCGGGCTGTTCATTCTGGGATTTGCGCGACCCGCGCCTGCCACAGCGTAAGCGCCAGCAACAGATATATCGCGCAGGTCCACAGTGACTGCCAGTTATTGGAACCTTCGTTGAAGGCGGTGTAGACCGCCGACAGCGCGAGCAGGCCCGCAAATACCGCTTCCGCGATTGGCCGTACGCCCTGCTTCGGCCGGTTGAGCAGCATCAGGGCCGAGAACGGCACCACGCACATGGTCAGCGCGGCAAAGGGAAAATCGCGGTAGCGCGGATCGAACACGAAGCCGAGCGCCGTTTCCGCCGCCATCACCGTGCTCACGATGAGCACCAGTCCGAGCGCGATCGGCAGCAGCGATTTGGTCTTGTAGTCGCGCGGGCCCAATAGTTCGAGGAAGGTCGGCAGCGGCCGCCCGGCCATCAGGGCATTGGCGCAGAGCAGCGGCGACAGGATTCCGGCCGCCAGCAGCGTTCCCCAGCCAAGCCAGCCGCCGAGCCCATAGCTTTCGTAATACATCTTGTCGGCAGCGACGCCGAACAGGATGCCGCCCGTGGTCGCGGAGACGGCGACCGCGATCCACGCCGGCAGCCGCGGCGTCCAGGGCCTCCGTCGCAAGGTGAGCCAGCCGGTGACGAACACCAGCGCGGCCAGCACCATGCCGCCTGCCATCTGCCATTTCCAGAGCGGGTAATTGCTGATGGCCTGGCCCGGCGGATATTTCAGCTCACGGTGGACGGAATCGAACAGCCCCCAATAGCCGCCGACCGTGCCTTCAAGGCGGCGCTTCCACGGCTGGTCATAGGCTTCGATCAGGTTGACGCGGAAGTTTTCCTGCTTCGCCATGGCGAGGATCTCGGAGACGACCCGTGCCTGGTTGGTGCGCGAGGGCAGCGCGCCGGCGCGCATCCGCCCCTCGCTCGGCCAGCCGGTCTCGCCGATCAGGATCTCCTTGCCCGGAAAGGCCACCGCCACCTGCTTGCGGATCGCGTCGACATGCGCGGCGGCATATTTCGCGCGGATCGGGAAGTCTTCCCAATAGGGCAGGATATGGATGGTGACGAAATCGACCACGTCATAGATTTCGCGATTGCGCAGCCAGTATTCCCAGACGTCGGCATAGGTGACGGGAACGCTGACCTGCGCCTTGACCGAGCGGATGATGTTGGCGAGGTCGGTGGCCGTCATCTCGCCCCGCAGCAGCACTTCGTTGCCGACCACGACCGCGGTGATGACGTCGGGATATTGCTTGGTCAGGCCGATCACGGTGGCAATCTGCGCCTGATTTTTGAAGCGATTGCTGCCGAGCCAGATGCCCTGGATCACCTTCAGCCCGACCTTGGCCGCAAGCCCGGGAACCTGATCAAGCCCGTTATCGACCGAATAGGTCCGCACGCAATCGGTGATCTTGGCGAGCTGCGTCAGATCCTGTTCGATCTGTTCGGCCGGGATGCGCTCGGTCGATTGCAGCGGGGTCTGCGCGCCGCGGAATGGCGCGTAGGAGACGCATTGCAGCTTGGCAGATGGGTCGATCGGCGCGCGCGCCAGCACGATCGGCGTGGCCAGCCACCACCATGTCGCGGCGATTGCACCCAGCGATATCAGAAGAAGCACCAGCGGCGTACGAAGAGAAATCGGTTCCATCCTCCGGGCGGGGGCCCGTCGATTACCCGGTCGCCGGCCATCTGCCAAGACCGGCTGTACGGAAAACGCAGCCCAGCTTTACCTCGAAACCATAAAGTTGTGAGTTTGCTGGACAAAATGACAAATGTCCGTCATGGGGAGTCGGAATATCTCTCCGCCGCATTCGGGACCCATTTGAACGGCATCAGAAGCCGGTGATGGCGGGTCACTGGCGGTCTTAACGAATTGGGGAATCTATGCGTCGACGGGTGCTTGAGCTTCAGAACGCGGTTTTGCGCCATCTCGCCGTCGCCGGACTAGCTCTCCTGATTGGTGTTGGAAATGCCGCCGCCCAGAGCGGCGATACACATCCAGCGGATCAACAGGGCAAGCCGCCGCAAAATGCCGCAGAGGCCGCCAAGGAAAACAACCAGCACAAGCCGGACGAGTTCACTGAAGCGGCGCAGGCCATCAATGGCCCGGCCGGGAATCCGGAATGCGTCTGGCTCGGCCGCCGCGTGGTCCGGCTGATGTGGCTGGACGATCTCGACACCGCCTTTCGCCATCTCGACCTCTATGACCGCTTCGGCTGCCCGGGCGGACACATTCAGGCCGCCTTCCGCTGCCTGACCCGGTTCGGCAGCCAGATCGATCCCAAGGTGAGCGAGACCCTCGACAGCCGGGTTCAAGCCTGCTGGATCAATCCGGCGGCCCAGCCCCAAACCGCGGCCGCTACGCCGCCACCCGCTGCTGCGCCCACGACCTCCGGCGCTGCGCCGGCTGCCGCGGCGCCATCCGCTCCCGCGGCAGCGCCGCCCGCTCCTCCTGCGGCAGCGCCGGCGCCGCCTCCGGCGAAGTAAGGTTTGGCATCATCGAACCGGTTGGAAATCTGGGGATTTGGCTGTTGCGGCTGCCCCCAAAACGCCATGGCGCGATGACAGTTGTTAAATCATGCGGCAGAGATATCTTGGCTTTGCCGCTGACTTGGTCGGATCTCGGGGACGGATCCGCTTCCCTGCCATCTCAGCCCCTTTAGGGTTTTGACCGCGATGCGCGTTGTCGTCGCAGTATTGCTATTCGTGACGGCCGTTCACGCGGGCCTATGGGCCGCCCTCCGCGACAAGCAGGAAGCGCCCGACTTCAAGGGCCTCCTGCCGAGCGTGTCTTACGCTCCGTTCGAGGGTACCGCGCATCCCGACGTCGACAACATTCCGACCGCCGAGCGGATCCGCGCCGACATGAAGAAGCTGTCGACGATCACGCGGGCGATCCGGCTCTACTCCTCGACCGGCGGCGTCGAAATGGTTCCGCCGATTGCGGCCGAGTTCGGCCTCAAGGTCATGGTCGGCGCCTGGATCGACAAGAACGCCGATCGCAACGAACGCGAAATCCAATCCGCGATCAACCTCGCCCGGCACAACAGCAACGTCGTCGGCATCGTCGTCGGCAACGAGACGATTTACCGCGGTGAGCAGAAGGTCGACGACCTCATCGAACTGATCAAACGCGTCAAGAAATCGGTCAACGTGCCGGTGACCACAGGTGAAATCTGGAACATCTGGCGCGACAATCCGAAGCTGGCCTATTCGGTCGATTTCATCGCCGCGCACGTGCTGCCCTATTGGGAGAACTTCTCGAGCAAGCAGGCGGTCGACCAGGCCATCGCGATGTACCAGCTGCTTCGCGACAAGTTTCCCGGCAAGCGGATCGTGATCGCGGAATTCGGCTGGCCGAGCCAGGGCTACAATCTGCGTAATGCCGATCCGGGCCCGTTCCAGCAGGCCGTGGTGCTGCGCAATTTCGTCGCCCGCGCCGATGCCATCGGCATGGAATACAACATCGTCGAAGCCATCGATCAGCCCTGGAAATATTTTGAAGGCGGCGTCGGCCCGTATTGGGGCATCCTGAACGCGGATCGCGAGCCGAAATTCTCCTGGACCGGTCCCATCATCAACCCGGACTACTGGAAGCTCGCCGCCATCGCGCTGCTGATCGGCGTCCTGCTTTCGCTGCCGATTTTCCGCCTCGACCGCCCCACGGTGATGCAGTCGCTGCTGCTGTCGACGGCGGCGAACGGCGTCGGGGCCTGGGTTGCGGTCGTGTTCGAATACTGGACCGACCATTATTTCGTATTCGGCTCCGCCTTTGCGCTGGTGCTGGGCCTGATCCTGCTGGTGCCGCTGATTTTGATCGCGATGGCGCGGATCGAGGAAATCGCCGCCATCGCATTTGGCCGGCCGCCGGCGCGCCTGTTGATGAACGGGGATAACACGGTGCCGGCGACGATGCCGGAAAATGCGACCTTTCCCAAAGTCTCGATCCATATCCCGGCCTATTTCGAACCGCCGGAGATGCTGAAGCAGACGCTGGATGCGGTGTCCCGGCTGGACTATCCGAATTTCGAATGCGTCGTCATCATCAACAACACGCCGGATCCGGAATTCTGGCAGCCGATCCAGGATCACTGCCGCATGCTTGGTGAGCGCTTCAAGTTCATCAACGCCGAGAAGGTCAAAGGCTTCAAGGCCGGCGCGCTGCGCATCGCCATGGACCGCACCGCCGCGGATGCCGAGATCATCGGCATCATCGATGCCGATTATGTCGTCGAGCCGAACTGGCTGAAGGATCTGGTGCCGGCCTTCGCCGATCCCCGCGTCGGCCTGGTGCAGGCGCCGCAGGACCATCGCGACGGTGACCGTTCGCTGATGCATTACATCATGAACGGCGAATATGCCGGCTTCTTCGATATCGGCATGGTCCAGCGCAACGAGGCCAACGCCATCATCGTCCACGGCACCATGTGCCTGATCCGCCGCGCGGCGATGGACATGGCCGGCGGCTGGGCCGGCGACACCATCTGCGAGGACACCGATCTCGGCCTTGCCATCATCGAGCAGGGCTGGACCACGCTATATACCAACACCCGCTACGGCCACGGCCTGTTGCCCGACACCTTCGAGGCCTTCAAGAAACAGCGCCACCGCTGGGCCTATGGCGGCTTCCAGATCGTCAAGAAGCATTGGCGCCGCTTCCTGCCGGGCGCCAGCCGGCTGACGACCGATCAGCGGCGGGAATTCGCGCTGGGCTGGCTGAACTGGCTCGGCGCCGAAAGCCTCGGCGTGCTGGTTGCGCTCTTGAACCTGGTCTGGGTGCCGATCGTCGCTTTCGCCGACATCGCCGTGCCCGACAAGATCCTGACCTTTCCGATCATCGCCGCGTTCATCATTTCGCTGGCGCATTTCGTGGTGCTGTACCGGCTGCGCGTCCGCGTCAAATCTGGCCAGATGCTCGGGGCCATGATCGCGGCGATGTCGGTGCAGTGGACGGTGTCCCGCGCCGTCGCTCAGGGCCTCATCACCGAGCATCTGCCGTTTTCCCGCACCTCCAAGGGCGGCCTGTCGCGGATGTCGATCGAGTTCCAGGCGTTCTGGGAGGCCGTCATCGGCGTCCTGCTGCTGCTTGGCGCAGCCGTTCTGGTCGTCACCAACAACGCCAAGCAGGTCTGGGAAATCTATGTCTTTGCGGTGGTGCTGGTGCTGGAGAGTCTGCCGTTCCTCTCGGCGGTTGCGATCGCAATCCTCGAGAGCTCGCGGATCAACACCTTCGCGTTCTGGCGCGATAGCGCGGTGCGCACTGCGGAACTGATCGGCCTGCGGCCGGTGGCGCTGCCGACCGCGATCCGCGCCTCCACCAAGGTCAGATCGGACGTTCACCGCGACGTCAATTGAAGGCGGTGGATCGTTCTTTCAGCCGGACTGGAAAAGACGCCGTTAAATAATTGGGCTATAAAACAAACTAGGCGCACCGCCTGCGGACTGGTCTGCAATCCGCTATTGACCCGAAACCGCCGCCCCCCTACACAGCGCGGCAAGCGAGCGCGTAGCTCAGACGGTAGAGCACGTGACTTTTAATCACGGGGTCCTGGGTTCGAGCCCCAGCGCGCTCACCAATGAATCAAAAGCTGAGTGGATGAATGAATCGTTGGCCCGACTTGATTGGCAGTTGGGAGATGCCTTCATCACCATGCCCGTCGAAACAAGCCGGGTTATCGGCTGCCACTCGTCCCGGCTGCCGCTTTTGATCGACTGAGACCGATCGCCCTGATTACCGCAAGGCGGCATTGCTCCGTCGTGGCATTGCTCCGTCGTTCGGCATCGGCCCATTGATGTTTCTGTTGCTCAGTCAGGTCGCCCAGCGCAAGCATCCTGAATTGGCTGTCCCGAGTTGTGGACGGCGCCTTTGGTATCCCGCCATAACCCGGGCACCCCGATCATGATGATGGGCGGTCGGTCGTTGTTGTCGCCCTGCCCCGGTAACGTGGCCACCCTGCGCGACCCACTGATCGGTAGACTCGGAGAGGACCGAGCGCAAAGAAGCGCCGGGCCGAAACCGTTCCTATGGAATTTGCGGAATGCGGCCAGGACCGACACTGGAGCGCTCGAACCTGCACTGCGCGTTGAGATAGCGGGCAAGCCATCCTTGGGCGCCGGACATTTGCGGGCGCATCTTGTCAGATGGCATTATCCGCGTCTGCGATGTGGGAGTCGCGAAGACGAATACGGTCGTCGGGCTCCAGGAGCCGTCGGGGTTGGCAAAGAAACTGCTGCAATTGGGTCCAACCGGAGCCGAAGATGCAGTTCCAACGGCAATCAGGCCGAGAACGAGACCAAGCAATCTTGACATGGAACGCCCACACTTCCACCAATTATTGCAAAGCATACCCAACCGTGGCGGGCGGTAAATCGCGAAACGTGAACGAAACCCGCTAATTCACAGCCTGCCGAGGATCTCAGGAGCTTCGCCACAGGGCGCCGCCAGACCGTCGGTTTTGACTCCGATGCGCACAACCTCTGCCCGAGCTTGGATCTGTATCAGCATTGGCTACATTTGAATCCTTTGAATCTGAAGTTAACTTCCCTTAGCCGCCTCAGCGATGCGAACTTAGGACCGGGACACCGGCTGTCGTTCGTCAGAACACAAAGTCGTTCCTGCCTCTCTTCTGCTGGATCACATCTTTGCTTGGCCATATCGGTCGCTGAGGTCGAGGTTACCGCAATGACCGAAAGCAATCGTCGGAACTCACGACGATCCGGATGAAGCATCTGCAATTGTGCGTTGTTGTCGCTCGATCCGGTTGGCCATCTGATTGGATGAAATCTGCCGCAACTACGCCAAGGTTCGCTTTTACCAACGAGCGCATAGGTCAAGTTCCGCTAAGTGGTTAGCGTTGCGCGTCAGTCGCCTCCGGCGGGCGTACCGTGATCTGAATACATCACATCAACAGTCTGTTTGGGGCCAGAGCGAATCAATGCGCTTTCGATTAGCTACAATGGATGATGCGAAGTTGCTGTTCGAATGGCGAAATGATCCATTGACCCGCGCCATGTCGAACAACACTGAGCCCGTGCCGTGGGAAGGTCACCTCGCTTGGCTCGAAAGCCGTTTGGCGAGACAAAACCCGCATCTCTATATCATCGAGGATGACGGCCCTATCGGCACCTTTCGGGTCGACGACGATCAGGTCTCCTACACCATCGCCCCCGGAAGCCGTCGCCGAGGACTTGCAACAGAAGCGCTCACGCTCGTCCGCCGGCAGTTCGGCCCGTTGCAGGCGGAAATCAAGCCGGGGAATATCGCGTCGATCAAGGCCGCGGAACGCGCGGGAATGATCGTAAGGATTATCGAGTAGCAACGTTCTTTGATCGGCGTCCCAAGCTTTCGCTGCGTTAGCGTCAGCACTGCCGCGAGAAGCTGGACGACGGCCGAATGCACCGGGGTTGACCTGGCCCGATGCGAGCTCGCACGCATTGCGATATCCGCTCGCTGGATTTGCGGCCGGGACCTCACCTTCCTTATCAGGGGACATCACCGCCCACGCGATGCCCCGCTGTTTTACGACTCAACGGAAAGTGCTCCCCTGCCCTCAATTAATTTCAAGGGAGGGCCGAACCATGAGCCGGCTTTCTTTCTTCGTACTGATTGCCATCGGCCTTGCGCTTACTGTCTATTTCGGCACGGAGGCTTGGCGGTTGTCCGACAGCAGTCGTCACGACGTTACCGGCGCTATCTTGCACCGGTGAGAGCATGATTTCGACGTGCGCCATCTTCGAACCTTCGATCGATCTGATCGAACGGAGAGCGGGACGGCATTTGTCGACAGTGCCGTCATTGTGTCGCCGAAGCAACGTTGCGCGTGTTCCGTCTATCGCAACCGTCTTTTTGACTTCACAGATCGAGTCCCGATTGCGTAGATAGATGCGCGCCAGAGGGAGCTGGGTATCGAGATCGGCGGGGATCGGCGCCCTGGGCCTGATAGCAAGCGCAGCCAATCAGGCTCCGAGAGACCGCCTTCGGGCGGTCTTTTCGTTTCCGCTCCCTTCCGCCCAGAACCTCTGGGTTTGATGATCCGGGCAAGATTAGCTCGCGTTTTGACGCCCCCTTTCCTGATGCGATCCGCTTCCATTTCGCGATCCGTCCAAGGCAGGCTTTCGTCGAAAGCACCATGGCAAAGCCGTGGCCGAATACCGCCGACTTTCTTCAATTGGGCAAATAATTTTGTAATGCTTTGCCGAAACTCTGCCGCATCTTTTGGAACCCGGCGCGGCGGGGGGACACGTATGAAGCGTGAAGAAGCAAAGCGGCTGATCATCAACGCCTGGGATCAATGGATCAAAACCCAGCCGATCGCGCCTGATCAGGCAAGCGGCAGGGATTCGCTCAAGTTCTACCTTGAGCTGAAGGACGCCCAATCGCCTTTTTTGAAGTTCCAGGGCCGAGGGCGCGACAAATGGCAGATCGTCCATGGCTGGTTACGCGATCAAAGGCGCGTTTCCGACTGAAGTAGGTGCATCGAGCAAAAACCCTGCTCAGTTCGGGGAGAGCGGATGGTACCGGAGAAGAACGTCACGACGAGAATCCGAGGCCCGGTTCTGAGCCATCAGAGCGGTCAGGCGTTAGTTGCAGACGGCACGCGGCCATCGACAAAGCCTGTGGCTATTCAGGGGATGTTCGCGGTTCGCCGCTAAGTTGCCCGAATCTGGGACGCACCTTGTATTCCGCGCGGTGCGGCGGCGCCGAGCACTTTGAAGGACCCTTGACTCCGCCTCATCCCGGCACGCCCCACAGCCGAGGATGAGGCGCATTTTTGCGGAGTTTGGGATACCGAAGCTCCCGAAACGCTGAAGCCTTGAGATGCTGGATCTTTTGGGCAAACGCCTTTGTGCGAAGGCATTTTCGATTCTGGTTGAATCAGAACCGGTTGAATCAGAACTGGCCTTGGGTTCTTGCGTCGGTGCTCGAAATTAGCAGTGAGTTTCGCTGATATCGGCGACATCAGCCCAACCCGTCCTCGAGACCGTATTCCCGGTAAATGGCGGCCGGATCGTTGCCGGGAAACAATCGGCATTTGGCTTGGGCCAGATGCAGGTTCGCGGTTCCAGGCTGGCAGCCCGCGTGCAACAGTTTCCGGATATCCTCCATGTGCGGACGAGGCTGGTGCTTTGCTGGAAGCTGCTCCAGCGCCACCAGCGCCGTCGCTAAGGCCTCCGTGATCACCCACTCATCGTGGCCGGTAATTCCTTTCTTCGGCATCTTGAGGCTCTCCGCATCGTCCTCGGCATTCGCCGCTGCACAACGGCAGCACCAAGGTGCCTCCGGTCATCCGCAAAAGAAAGACAATGATCCTGACACGACACGCTGTCCCGGACAGCTAAATTGGCTCGCGAAGATGCCGATGGCCTCGTGGAGATAATCTGGAGCCAAGGTTGCATCACTCAGACCTGATGGGATTGCAACCCGTGCAGGACATATTCAAAGAGCTGAACTTTCAAGGAGCCGCTCGGGCTCCTCCCGCGGCGATGCTGTTATCGTGCCGCTCCATCCGGCAGCAGCGAAATAGCCGGGCACGCATGCCCTGGGGTAGGTTGAAGGCGCGGCGCCCGGCTATCGGCCGCTCGGCGGTGCGGCACTTTAATTTAATCATCAGGGCCTTAAAGAATTGTCTTTGCCTCGTTTGCGAATTGGCGCCGGTCGGAAGAACAAGTTTCGCGAGCACGGCTTTGCCGCAAGTGCCATCGCCTCCTGCAAATCACCCGCAGCCTATGTGCCGCGCTGCCCGCAACGGGTTGCTGCGATGCAATTCACACAGACGGCTGGTTCAGGCGTCAGGCTGCTCGGCAACAATCTCCGCGGGTATAGGTTGAGGGCGGCCTTCAGCCGAACATCAAGCCAGCCAAACATTGTCAGCTACGCTCTGCTAAAGAGGAATGCGCCGAGGGTTTCCATCTTGCGGTTTGGCTGCCGGGACGAGGTTGGCCAGATCTTATCCACAGCCTATCCACAGCGCCGGAACTTGAAATTCATCTGCCTGCAACGCAACTTGCTGCGCACAAACCACAGCCGTGGATAATCATTTCCACAAGTGCGTTTTGAAAGCTTTTGCCGCGGCATCGGCTGGCCATAACGAAGCCCTGCCCTCCCGCTCGGCAATTGCCGTACCTGCCGCCCAACCGTCCATTAAACATTTCTTAAGCATAAAAGCTGCATCGTCGTTCCGCCTGATCCCAATAGCGGAATCTTCCTATGACCGAGCCGGATGTCCTGGAACGCAGCATTCGCGAGCACCAGGAATGGCAGCGCGTAGCTTGGGAACATCTCAGCAAGCCGTCACTGACCGCTTTCGAAAGTCGCGAGCTTCGCAACCAGATCAAGCAGAGCAGCGCCGAGCTCAGGCACTATCTCGATATGCGATCAGAGCGTCTTCGTTCCGCCCTCGAATCGCGCACTCAGTTGGCACCGGCGTGAGGCGTCAAGCCGGTGGGACCGGAGCGCCAATGCTGGACAATTCGAGCTTATGCAGTGCGGCTCGCTCTCGCGCCTGGCGCTGCCTGCTGCCGAGCCGCTGCGACGAGGCGCGCGCGTTCGGCTTCGACGCGCTGCGTGCACGTCGGAGCGACGAATACTAAAATTTTAAGGAGCGCGGTTCTGCACTGAGCTGGTTGCAGAGGAGAGCGGAATGATCGACTGGATCGAGCAGTCGCAGTTCCCCGTGCATCACCGCAAATAGGTCCGTTCCGGAACTAAGATTTTGTTCCGCCGTCCGTTCATTTTCTTTCCAATGTTGCGAAATCGCGACACATACGAATCGTTGCCGTGCTAGCCTCAACGCAGCTCATCCCGACGGATCATGCGATCGCACGGTTCGCCGTGGCGGGTTTGCGGGGGGACCACGGAATGAACCTTCCTTTCCGGCGGCTCACTTGTTTATTCGCCTCTTCGTTGGCCTTGGCGACGTGCACCGGGCTGCCGAACGATGCGTTCGCGCTTGCCCGCCACAAGCAGATCCAGCATCCGAAGAAGGCCGATGCCGCGAAAGCTTCGCGGCACCAACGCAAGGCTGCGCTGAAGAAAGAAACGCATCCGCCACATCAACAGGCAAAGCACGAGTCCTCGCCGTCTTCCACGCCAGCGCAAAGCGCTGTTGTGACGCCACCACTGACCGGTGATCCCGCCATCGTCAAAAATGCGATCGACCTGCTGCGCGCCGGCAAAACGACCGACGCCATAGCCCTGGAAGCGACGATCAGCGATCCCGCCGCAAAGACGCTGGTCGAGTGGCTGATCCTGCGGCATCCGGACTCGCCGGTCAGCTTCAACCGATACGCCGCCTTCATCGCCGATCATCCCGCCTGGCCGAGCATTCGCTTGATGCGGCGGCGCGCGGAAGCGCTGTTATGGCAGGAGCACGGCGATCCGGCCGCGATACATGCTTTCACCCATGATCAGCCCATCAGCGCCAAGGGGCATTTCGCGCTGGCGCGGGTACTGCTGGCCGAAGGCGATCGTGACGGTGCCGAACGCGAGGTGCGCGAAGCCTGGCGCTCGGACGAATTGCCCGAGCGCAGCGAAAGCGAAGCCTACGACACCTTCCATGATCTTCTTACCCGCGAAGACCATCGCGCGCGAATGGACAAGCGGATCGGCGCCAGGGATTTTGCCGGCGCGATGCGCGCAGCACATCACCTTGATGACGATGCGATCGCGATCGTGAAGGCCTGTATCGCGGTTTCCGGCAATGAAACGAAAGCATCGGACCTGCTCGACGATGTGCCGACCGATGCCCGCAGGGATCTCGGCTATACGCTGTGCCGTATCGACTGGATGATGCGTCATGACCGAATCCTCGATGCCACGCATCTGGCGCTTGCAGCGGCGCCGGAAACCATGGCGCTTCAGGATACCGATCAATGGTGGCGCGTGCGGCGTGTACTCGCGCGCAAGCTGCTCGACCTCGGCCAGTTCGAAACCGCCTATCAGATCGTTCGCGACGCGGCGCCGCCCGACAATCAGAATTACCGGGCAGAATTCCATTTCATGGCCGGGTGGATCGCATTGCGCTATCTTCACGACGCTGCGGCGGCGCGCGTCCATTTCTCCCATATCGACGACGGTTCGGTTAACCCGATCGTACTCGCGCGCGCCAACTACTGGCGCGGGCGCGCTGCCGAAGCGCTCGGCGACATCAACGCGATGCGGATTTATTATGAAGCCGCCGCCCGCCACGTCACCGCCTATTACGGGCAGCTCGCGCGCGCCCGCCTCGGCATCGACCGGATCGAGCTCCGTACCCCCCAGCCGGAGCCGGCCGACCCCACCGGCGATCCCGCGCTCTCGGAAGAACTCGTCCGTGCCGCGGATATTCTCTACACGCTAGGTGAACGCGACCTCGTCTTGAGTTTTGTCGCCGACGTCGCAGAACAGGACGAGGACGCCACGGTGCTGACGGCACTCGCCGATCTGACCGACCGCCGGAATGATGCCCGCGCCATGCTGCAGATTGGCAAGACCGCGCTGAGCCGCGGAGTGGCATTGGATCGCTACGCCTTCCCGACTATCGGGATTCCGCAGTACAGCCCGGTCGGCCCTCAGATCGATCGCAGCGTCGTCTATTCGGTGGCGCGCACCGAAAGCGCGTTCGATCAGCACGACAAGTCACCTGCAAATGCGGTCGGTCTGATGCAGGTGACGCCGGAAGCCGGACGAGACACCGCGAAAAGATTCGGCGTCGCCTATGATTGGGACCGGATGGTTTCCGATCCCGTTTACAACACACAGATGGGTGCGGCAGAGCTGAGCGAGCTGCTGAGGGAATACAAAGGCTGCCACATCATGACCTTTGCCGGCTACAATGCCGGCCGCGGCCGCGTCCAGCAATGGGTCAAGCAATATGGCGATCCCCGCGACCCCAATGTCGATGCGGTCGACTGGGTGGAGCGCATTCCATTTGCCGAGACGCGCAATTACGTTCAGCGCGTGATGGAGAACCTGCAAATCTACCGCGCCCGCTTTGAACCCGATGCGCCCGCACTATCCGAACTCGAGCAGCAACACAGCCCGTCGCGCGAGGCGAACTCGGCGCCATTGCCGGCAGCACAGGCAACGACGGCCACGGCCGAGTGACGAAGTGACGAAGGCTGCGGCTGAGCGCGGCATAGATGCGCCCGCCTCGCTGCAATCAGCCGGGTGCCGGCAGGAGGCCGGGCCCGCGCGGCAGATCGGGTGTCCCGCTGCCGTGAGGTAAAATACTCCCAGGGCTTTTTTCATGTTCGAAATAAACGAACGGGCCGAACTCAGGCCGGTCGCGCCGACGGCAATCACGCCGTCAGGACGCGGATGAGGTCGGAGGCCTCAGCTTCGACTTGCGGCCCGAAGCGGACAGTAACAACTGCTGCTGGGTGACGGCATCAGAAGCCGCGAACGTCTTCAAGTTTTCCGATATCGCAGCGCAGGACAGGCCCTGCGCCAGCTTTTTCATGTCTTCAGATTTGCCGCTCGAGATCAGTCGTGCGAATTCCTCGGACGTAAACGGCAAACCATGATTTCGGGGTTGCGTGATCGGCTTCCCGAAGAAGTGCCTCAACCAGAGTGCCAGTCGCATCATGTGTGGAATCTCGTGCCCAACACCTAAAACGCGATCGTTGCGGAAAGTTTCCGACAAGCGCGCAAAATTTGCAACGACCCAGCACTGCAGTGTTCGTTGATTTCGTCCGTGCGGCCACTTGTGCTGCAGCGCGGCCGTTGGCAGGCCTTCAGTGTCGCCACGGTTATTTTCAGCGATGACGCTTCATTGGGCGGGCCGCGCTCGGTAAATGGGCTTTTTGCGAACGTCCGCGGCGATATGTTCTGCTTTCTCACCGGCGGCAGGAATGCAGGGGGTGCTTCTGATTGAGATCAATCGCTGATAGACCGGCTCTATCGGGCAGGTCCGATTGACCGGCCGCCCCTGTTGATAACCCCCCATGCGAGGGCGCGGGCGGGTGACAGGTCGGCCCGGCATGTTATCGACGGAAAACCTCGTTATTGACTTGGGCTCAGGACGGAACAGACATTATGCGGATTACTCTCGTCGGCTCCCGCCATTTCGGCGTGACGACCCTGGACATGCTGCGCCAGCACGGCGTTGAAATCGCTGGCGTGGTCGTGGCCGATGCCGACGACCGGCTTGCAGCCGCGGCCCGCGCCGCCGGCATTGCGGTGACGGTGCAGGCCGATCCGAAGCTGGTCGTGGCCTCCGAGATCCCTGCCGGCACTGACCTGATCGTCACCGCGCATAGCCATGCCCGCGTCAGCGAAGAGGCGCTGGCCAAAGCCAGGCTCGGCGGCATTGGCTATCACCCCTCGCTGCTGCC
>DASZTN010000146.1:0-29269 GCA_035547995.1 Bradyrhizobium sp.
TGTCCTTCGCCGGCCTGGTGGTTTTAGCGAGGAGCTTGAACCCGATCCCATCCCGAACTCGGCCGTTAAACTCCTCAGCGCCAATGGTACTATGGCTTAAGCCCTGGGAGAGTAGGTCGCTGCCAGGCCTGCCAAGGACAAAGCAATTCCTCTTTCGATTGTCATGATCAAGAAAACGCCGCGTCCTTCGGGACGCGGCGTTTTTGTTGTTGTCCTGATTTTCCATTCGCGCGGGCGCTGCCGATTTGAGCCTTGATCGGCCATCGGGTCGGGACGCCGTCCATTTTCGTTTGAACTGTACAGCTTGGCGTCAGCAAAGCACGGCAAAACAGCACGGCGGATTAGGCGCCGGTGAACCAGTGCTTGAGATCCAGTTCAGGACCCGTTCATTTCAAACGACGTACGCAGTCTCGACTTAAGTTTAAGGCTGTCCTTAACCGGAGGAGATTCTCATGCGTGAGTTCGTTCGTCCCATTGCCGCGGCGTTGAGTATTGCCTGTCTCACCGCTCCGATGGCCATCATGTCCAGCGGCGCGGCGCTGGCCCAGTCGCAGATGGCGCCGGCCCAAAGCACTGAGCCGTCAGCGCCTCCGATCAAGCAGATGGCGCTGACTGAAAAGCAGGTTCAGGGCGTGCTGGCCGCCAGCAAGGAAATAGATGCAGTCATATCGAAGCTGCCGGAGGACGCGCAACCGGATGCGAAGACCCAGGCGCAGCTCGATGCAATCGCCAAGAAGAACGGTTTTGCCAGCTACGATGACTACAACAATGTCGCCGACAATATCGGCCTGGTGATCTCCGGGTTCGATCCCGCCACCAAGAAATATGTCGGCAATGAAGCCGTGATCAAAGCGCAGATCGCCCAAGTGCAGGCCGACAAGACCATGTCCGCCAAGGACAAGAAGGATGCGCTTGCCGAACTCAACGAGGCGCTGAAGAATCCGCCGCCGCCGATCCAGAACAAGGGCAATATCGATCTGGTCGCCAAATATTATGACCAGCTCGCCGCCTCGATGGGCGGCGGCGACCAGCAGTAGGTCTTGATGCCCGATCCGGTTCTGACTGAATCAGAACCGAATCGCCTTCGTCCGACAGCGCCCTTCATCCGACAATGTCGCAAGGTAAGCGGTGTTGGTTTTTGCAGACACCGCTTTTTTGTAGCTACTCGGCGGCCTGACGCGGCGCGCGGGCGAGGCGCTGCAGCGCATCGTCTGCCACCGTCTGGATCGGCGTGAAATCGCGATGGGCGATATAGTCCGGCCGCGTCGGCGTGCGGATGTAATTCGAAACAGCGTTGAGCGTCAGATAGACGATCTTGCGCGGATAAGGTGTGATGTTGCCGGCCGAGCCGTGCACCAGATTGCCGTGGAACATCAGCATGCCGCCCGGCTTGCCGGTCGGGGCGACGATGCCGCCCTCCTTCACCAGCCGCGTGACGGTCTCCTCATCCAGCGTCCATAGCGGATAGGAGGTCGTCTTGAGGTCGTGCGCGGCCTTGAGGTCGCCGGCGTGATGGCTTTTCGGCACCAGCATCAGCGGCCCGTTGATCGGCATCACCTCGTCGAGATAGATCGCGATGTTCATCGCCCGCGGCTCAGGCATGCCGTCGTCACGCTTCCAGGTGCCATAGTCCTGATGCCACTGCCAGACGTCGCCAGTGAACGCGGCCTTGGCGTTGATCTTGAACTGGTGCATGTACACCTTCTCGCCAAAGATCTGTTCGATCGGCTCGATCATGCGCGGATGCGCGCCGAGCACGGCGAAAGCCTCGTTATAGAGATGCGCGGCAAATGCCGTGCGCGGAGCACCGCTTTTCTCGCGCCAGACCTCCGGACGGTTGGCATCGTAAATGCCGACCGCCTCGCGGGCGAGGAAGTCGACCTCTTCCTGGCTGAACAGCTCAGGCAGAAACAGCCAGCCTTCGCGGTTGAAATGGTCGATTTGTTCGGGTGTCAGGTTCATCGCGCTTCCTCCTTTGGTTTTGTTTCCCTGTCTTGTTCTGTTTTCCCAATGACCGGCACGTCTTTGTGTGTGCTCGTCGATAAAGGCCGCGGAGATCCGGCCGTCAGGCTGCTCGGTCGATCCTCCTCAACCTCGCTTCCGTCATCTCTCCGGCGCCCAGCGCATGCTTCAGCGCCGCACTTTCCGCCGCCCTGGCGTTGCCGGCCAGAATATCCGTTGCGACGTTCTCATGTTCGGCCCAGGCGCTGGCACGATAATCCAGCTCGACCAGCACCGTTGCCATCGAGCGGCGCATATGCGGCCATTGCGGCGCAATCATCTCCTCGATCGCCGGATTGCCGGAGAGGCGGTAGATCGCGCTGTGAAAATCGACATCAAGTGCGATCAGTTGTGCCAGCGGCGTGTCGGGATCGATCGTGCGCCCGGCCTGCAGCGCAGCCTCAAGATCGGCGCGCCGGCCTGGATCGAGCCTACTGCGTTCGGCGGCCAGCCGCGCCGCCAGCGCATCGATGGCACCACGGACCTCATAGAGCTGGCGGATACGGATGGGATCGAGCAGCGTGACCTCGAAGCCGCGCCGTCCGCTCTCGGTCACCATGCCCTGGCGGTACAGCAGATGCAGCGCGTGGCTGACCGGCTGGCGGGAGACGCCCAGCCTGTCCGCCAGTTCGTTCTGCCGGATGCGCTGTCCCGGCAGCAGCGTGCGGTCGATGATTGCTTCCAATATCCGCCCGTAGACCTGATCGATCAGGTTCGGGGACGGTTCCAACGGAATCATGCTCGCGGTCCCATTTGGAATACGGAATTCCGTATTCGAAAGGCTAGCACCATGACACGGCCGGTCAAGCCGAACCGCCGGGAGGAGACCAACAGGTCATTTCGCGAGAATCCTGAGATCGAGGGCCCGAAGCCGCTCGGGGGCGGCCACGGCGTCGACGCCGGCGATCCTGTGATCTTTGAAGGTTAGCCTCAGCACGATGCGGAGTTCGCCATCCAGGATAACGGCGATCGCGGGGGCACCATCGGCGAGCGCCGGTTTCGCAGCCTGGCCGCGGCCCTTGAAGGCTGTTGCCACTGCCGCTGCCCCGCGAATCTCCGGCTGCGACCCCAGGCGCACCACCGCCTCGTCGGCGCGCAACACGACATCGGGATCGAGCACTGCGAGCAGTCCTTCGAAATCGCCGCTCCGCGAGGCCGTCAGGAATGCCTCGACGATCTTCTGCTGGCGGCCCAAATCGGCATTGGTGCTGGGCCGTGCCCCCTGGACGCGCCGGCGGGCGCGGCTTGCCAATTGTCGCGCCGCAGCCGGCGTGCGGCCGACAATCGGTGCGATCTCCTCAAAGGGCACTGCGAACATGTCATGCAGAACAAAGGCGAGCCGTTCCGCAGGCGCCAGAGTCTCCAATATCACCAGCAGTGCTGCGCCGACGGAATCCGCCATCTCGGCGTCACGCGATCGCTCATCCTCGACCATGGGCTGCGGCGTCAGCGGGCCGATCGGCTCCTCCCGACGAGACTTGCGTGCGCGCAGCATGTCGAGGCAGACGCGGGCGACCACGGTCGTCAGCCATCCGCTGAGGTTCTCGATGCCCTCCGCATCGGATCGATTGAGGCGCAGCCAAGTCTCCTGGACCGCATCCTCGACCTCGCTGGAGGACCCCAGCATCCGGTAGGCGACGGCTCGCAGCCGCGGCCGGTCGGCTTCAAATCGTTCGGCCCAAAAATTTTTTGGTTCCATCCGTCACATTCCGTCGCGCTGTTTCGTCAGGTGCATGACGAACGAGATGCGGCCGATGTGACAACAGATCGGCCTGTGCGTCGAGAACCGGGCCTGAATGGTCGATTGCCCGGCCCCTAACCGATGGAGACTCGAAAAATGCTGCAAGCCCGCATGAACCATCCCGCAATGGTCGTTCCTGATGCCTTGAAGACGCTGCAGACGCTAAGCGCGTTGCCTCGGCAGGGCCTGTCGGAAAAGCTGCTCGAACTGGTGCACCTGCGCGCCAGTCAAATCAACGGCTGCAGTGCCTGCGTCGATATGCACCCCCGGCTGGCGAAGAAGGCCGGCGAGACCGATGAAAGGTTATTCTCGGTGGCAGCCTGGCGTGAAGCACCTTATTTCAGCGATGCCGAGCGCGCCGCACTGGCGCTGACGGAAGCGCTGACACGGCTCAGCGATCGTTCGGATCCCGTGCCGGATGACGTCTGGAACGCAGCCGACAAACAGTTCGACGAGATGGAGCTCGCCTCGCTCATTCTGGCGATCGCCAGCATCAATGTCTGGAACAGGCTGAACGTCGCCGTGCGCCAGCCCGCCGGTGCCTGGAAGGTCTAGGGCGACCGCCACGCGCGCTCTCTTTTCCTCGCGTGCGTTTCCTCTCGCGCGGCGAGAGCGAAGAATTCAGCCGGCAAGGAATTCGGTCACGAGCGCGCAATATTCCTGCGGCGCGTGATCGAACATCCAGTGACGGGCATCGGCAATCATCGCCGTCCTGGAGCCGGCGAGATGTGGCGCCAGCGCGCGGTGGTTGGCGGCAAGGTTGCCTTCCGTAGCGGCGCCGCCGATGAACAGGGTCGGAGTCCGGATCGACTGCGCGTCCGCCTTGCTATAGGGCTTGCGGCCTTCATTGACCTGGCCGATCAGGGTTGTGGCATTATCGCGCATCTGCTGCTTGGCCGCGGCGGGCAGGCGCGCCCAGGCGCCGTCACCATCGATGCCGTCGACGAAATGCCTCAGCCCGTCGTCGATGTTGCCGGCCTTGATCAATTCGGCTGCGGTGGTGACCCGCCCCGCGACCGATAGCGGCGATGGATCAAGCGAGCCATCAAGATCGCCGCCGGGCTCGGCGAGCACCAGCCTGCGCAGCAATTCCGGCCGCTGCTGTGCGACGCGAAAGGCGATGTGAGCGCCGCGCGAGTGGCCCATCAGGTCAATCGGCTTCGGATTGATCTGCTCGATGAAAGCAATGACGTCGGCGACATGCTGCGCCATGCGGTAATTGCCGGCGCCATCCCAATGTTCGGGAAAGAAGTGCCGCAACGAGACTGCGAGGACGCGGTGCTTTTTCGACAATGGCCCGATGACGGGAGACCAGGTGCGGAAATCGCCCAGCGTACCGTGCAGGCAAACCAATGGATGGCCGGCGCCGACCTCGAGATAGGCCATGTCATATCCGTTGACGCGAAGTGTCTGCATCGGGAACCTCAGCGGCCTGCCAGAAACTCCAGTACGATTTCGCAATATCGTTGCGGCGCCTGCTCGAACATCGGATGCGTCGCGCCCGGGATCATCTCGATCCTGGAATCCGGGACATGTGCCGCGAGCGCGCGCAGCACCTGCGGCAGCGTGCCCCTGGTATTGGCGCCGCCGATGAACAGCGTCGGCACCTTGATCGAACAGGCATCGGCCTTGGAAAAAGGCGGACGCCGATCGCGCGTCTGCCCGATCAGCGTGGTCGCGTTGTCGCGCAACAGCTGCTTCGGCGCCGCCGGCATCCGCTTCCAGGCGCCGGGGCCTTCCAGCGCATCGATAAAGAGTGCAAGCCCTCCGTCGATGTCGCCTTGGGCGATGATCTCGGCGGAGGCCGCAATCCGTGCGGCAAGCGGTGAAGGGCCGGGCTTGAACGCCGGATCAAGCGTGGCATCGAGCTCGCCGCCCGGTTCGGCCAGGATCAGCTTGCGCAGCAGGTCGGGCCGCCGCTGCGCGACGCGGAACGAGACGTGGCCGCCGCGCGAATGGCCCATCAGGTCGACCGGCCCAAAGCCGAGCGCAAGACCGAGCTTTTCAATGAAGATGATGACGTCATCGACATGCTGGGCGATCGAATAGGTGTCGCCAATTCCATCCCAGTGTTCCGGGAAGAAGTGTCTCAGGCTGACGGCAATGACGCGATGCTGCCTCGACAGCGGCCCAAGCACGCACGACCAGATCCTGAAATCGCACAGCGAGCCATGTACGCAAACCAGCGGCGGTCCATGGCCGACATCGAGATAGGTCATGTCGTATCCGTTGATGTCGAGTGTTTGCATGGAAGCAGGACCGGGAAATGGAGGATGTGGAACGCGGAAAATTGCCCCGGAAATCGGGTGGACCGCAACCGCTTTCGTACCTAGATTCTGCAAGACCAGCAAACGGTTGAACGAGCCATGACCCCATATCGTTTCACGCTCTTTGACACTGCGATCGGTCGCTGCGGCGTCGTCTGGGGCGATCGTGGCATCCATGCCGTGCAACTGCCGATGGGCAACGAGGAAAAGACCCGCGGCAGGCTCCATCAGCGCTATGGCGATATTGCCGAGGTGGCGCCGCCTGCCGAGGTGCAGAGCGCGATCGACGGCATGACCGAATTGATGGCGGGTGAACCGAAGGATCTGTCTGGCGTCGTGCTCGACCTCGATGATGTTCCGGACTTCCACCGCAATGTTTACGACATCGCGCGCAGCATTCCGCCCGGCAAGACAATGACCTATGGCGACATTGCCAAACGGCTCGGCGGCGTCGAACTGTCGCGTGACGTCGGCCAGGCGCTCGGGCGCAATCCCTGTCCGATCGTGGTTCCCTGCCACCGGGTGCTTGCGGCCGGCGACAAGCCCGGCGGATTCTCCGCCAATGGCGGCGTCGTCACCAAGCTCAAGATGTTGGAGATCGAAGGCGCGATCGTCAATTACACGCCGAGCCTGTTCGATTGAGACGCTGGCTTCTTAGCTGGAGGAGGGGGCGATTTGCATTGCAAGCGCAAGCCCGCGAAGGGATCCTGTCTCCACCAACATTGGCGGCTGTGGTTGCCCGATTACCCGACCCTCCCGTGGTGAGGGAAGTTCTTCCGCCCTAGCTGACCATCTCGCAGGAAAATCCATTGCCTCGCCGGCGAATCCGGCCGGCTGAGGGCGAGGGAAAATGTGCGGTGCAGCACAGCGTGGCGGCGTCGCAATAGCGTTCCAGAAAGAGGCGACGGCTCATCGCCGCCTGTTTCGGATCGGCATCGAATCTTGCCGAGAGTTCCGGATAACGCGTCTGCAGCGGTGTGTGCATCAGGTCGCCGCTGATCACCGCTTCGTCCCTACCGCGGCCCAGGGTGAAAGCGACATGTCCCGGCGTGTGGCCGGGCGTTGGCAGGAGCCGGACGTGATCGCCGATCCCGTAGTCGTTGTGCACGATCTCCGCCTTGCCGGCGTCGACGACGGGCAGCACGCTGTCGGCAAAGGCTGGCACTTCCGCTCTGGCATTCTGCTCGGTCCAGTGATCGAATTCAGGCCTGCCGAACACATAGCGCGCATTCGGGAATGTCGGCACCCAGCGGCCTCCTTCCATCCGCGTATTCCAGCCGACATGATCGGGATGCAGATGCGTGCACATCACGAAATCGATATCGCCGACGGAAAAACCCGCCGTCGCCAATGCGCGCATATAGTCGTCGTCGGTCTTGAGATGCCATTTCGGCCGTGTCGGCCGCGGCTTGTCGTTGCCGATGCAGCTGTCGACCAGAATGGTGTGATGCGGCGTCTCGACGATGTAGGACTGGAAGCACAGCATGAACACGCCGCTGTCGTCGATCGCACCGGTCTTTTCCAGCCAGCCCTTGTTCTCGGCCAGCAATTCCGCCGTCAGGTCCGGCAGCATCTCGAGCGCCGGCATGAAGGTGGTTTCCTGCTCGATGATGCGATGAATGGTGAGATCGCCAACGCTGAATTTGAGAGCCATGGAAGCCTCCCAGGTTCGCGGGTGCATTCGAGCAAGGAGATCGGGCTCTGCCGAAAGCAACCGTCAAAACATCATCAAGCCATCGCAAGCTATCCCGGCGGCGGCAGCGAGATCTTCACTGAAGGACGCTCCAGCATCCGCTGATGAAAGGCATCGAGCTTCGGATAAGCCTTGCGCCAACCGCAATCGGGGAAGCGGAAATCGGCGTAGCCCAGTGCACAGGTCAGCGCGATCTGGGAGATGTCGAACGGACGCGACAGCATGTCCGGCTGGCCTTCGAAGTGGGCGAGGCCCAACCAGGCGCGGTGCCAGTGATCGTCCGACCAGGCCTGCCAGCGCAGCGGCTCCGGCCGCACCAGGTTTTCGTAACGGCACAGCAGCATCGAATCCAGCATGCCCTGCAGCAGGGAATGGTCGCTCTTGACCTTCCATTTGATCGGACCGGCCGCCGGAATCAGCTTTCCGCCGCCTGCAAGCTCGTCGAGATATTCGACGATCACATAGGAATCGGTAACGACATCGCCGTTGTCTAGGATCAGCACCGGCAGTTTCTTGAGCGGATAGATCTTCGAATAGGCGTCGTTGGGTTGCCCTGGCACGACGGTGGTCGGCATGAATTCGATCTGGTCGATCAGGCCGAGCTCGATCGCGGCGATGCGGACCTTGCGGGCAAAGGGCGAAGCCGGCGAGTAGGTGAGTTTCACGTGAGCGCTCCCTTGAGGACTTTTACGCCATTGAACGGCGTTGGTTCCGGCATCTGCACCAGCAAAGGCTGAGGGCGTATGGAGCCCATTCATGGCCGGGGCCAGCCCGGCCATGAGAGTGACTGAAGCTGGACCTAGCTGTGCGCTTCGATGATTTCCTGGCGCTGCTCGCCGAGACCTTCAATGCCGAGGGTAACGACGTCGCCGACATTGAGGAATTTCGGCGGCTTCATGCCGACACCAACGCCGGGCGGGGTGCCGGTGGTGATGATGTCGCCGGGCAGCAGTGTCAGGAATTGCGAGACGTAGGAAATGCATTTGGCGATCGAGAAGATCATGGTCGAGGTCGATCCGGTCTGGCAGCGCTTGCCGTTGACGTCGAGCCACATCGACAGCTTCTGCACATCCGGAATCTCGTCCTTGGTCACCAGCCAAGGACCGACCGGTCCGAACGTGTCGTGCGACTTGCCCTTGGTCCAGGTGCCGCCACGCTCCATCTGGAAGTTGCGTTCGGATACGTCGTTGCAGATGGTGTAGCCCGCGACGTGATTGAGCGCGTCTGCCTCCGAGACGTATTTGGCACGGGTGCCGATGATGGCGGCGATCTCGACTTCCCAATCGAGCTTGGTCGAGCCGCGCGGTTTTTCGACGGCGTCGTTCGGACCGCACAGGCTGGTGTTGGCCTTCAGGAAGAAGATCGGCTCCGGCGGAATCGGATTGCCGGTTTCCTTGGCATGGTCGACGTAATTGAGACCGATGGCGACGAATTTGGAAATGCCGGTGACCGGCGCGCCGAGCCGCGGCTTGCCGTCGACGGCGGGAAGCTTGGAAGGATCGAGGGCGGCGAGCTTGGCGAGCGAAGCCGGCGAATAGGCCTCGCCGTCGAGGTCCTTCACATGGGCCGAGAGGTCGCGCAACTGGCCGGATTTATCGATCAGGCCGGGCTTTTCCGCACCCAACGCGCCATAACGAACGAGCTTCATTTTCAATCACTCCCTTTGAGGGTTTTGGGTTGCCCTTACTTGCCCTGCTTCATGGAACAGCATGGGGGGAAATTCAACTGCTAGCGGCCATTTCCAGGTTGGCGTGCGATAAATTTGAAGGCATCGTCATCGCGCTTGATATGACCGGCATCGAAATGGCCGCCGATCACCAGCGCCGGGGTGTCGGCAAAGCGGCCGAACAATTCGCGCCGCGTCGCGGCCGCCTGAACGGGATCGGAATCCGCGGTCGACGACCAGTCCAGATGAGCCATCTGGCAGGGGTGGTGGGCGACGTCGCCAGTGAGCAGCGCCTCCTCGCCATCCGATTTGATATGCAGGCTCAGATGCCCCGGGCTGTGACCGGGCGTCGGCATCAAGGTGATCTCGTCGCAGATCCTGGCGTCGCTGGTGACCAGATCGGCCTTGCCGGCATCGACGATCGGCTTCACGGAATCGTTAAACACTGCGGCCTTGTCGGGCTCCTCCTGGTGGGCGCGCCAATAGTCGAATTCGGTACTGCCGAACAAATACCGTGCATTGGCGAAGGTCGGCACCCATCTGCCATCGACCAGCTTCGTATTCCAGCCGACGTGATCGACATGCAGATGGGTGCACAGCACGGTGTCGATGCTATCAGGAGGAAAGCCCGCTGCGGTGAGCGCATTGAGGAAAGGACCCTGACGGTTATTCCAGGTCGGCATCTTGCGGCCCACCTTGTCGTTGCCAAGCCCGGTGTCGACGATGATGCGGCGCAAGGGCGTCTCCACCACCAGTGAATGGATCGACATTTTCAGCCGGCCTTCCTCAGTCGCGAAATGCGGAATGAGCCAGGGCAGCTTCTGGATTTCCTCATGGGTCGCAAGCGGCAGGATGAAACGCGTGCTGCCGGTGGTCTCCAATTCGACGATCTTGGTGATCCTGATCCTGCCGACCTTCCACTGCATTGGCACTTCTCCGGCGCTTATTCGCTCTTGCGGCTCTGATTGAATCAGAACCGGGTTTTAGATTCTTGTTTTGACGCGTTTTCCTTACGCGAACCGGCTTCCCGGCCGGACCGGGTCCGGGACAGGCTTTCGCTCGAAAACGCCACAGCCCCTGAAAATGCGGGTTTCCGTAAGGCGGTGCAATGGATCATCTTCCGGCGTCCCGCGTTATGGGCCTGCCCATGGAAGGAGCGAACGATGCCAGAACTCACCATTTCGCCCGAAAAAGTCGGCTTTTTGATCGAGAAGGCGCGGGAATTCGACGTCAAGGAAGGGGCTTCCGATCCCGATTCCGGATCGAACGGCGCCGATGACGAGATGATCGACGTGCTCGATGACAATGGCCGTGACCCCGTCGTGCGCGAGATCACGGGCTTCATCAACGCGCTCACCATGGACGAGCAGCTTGATCTGATCGCCTTGATGCAGCTCGGCCGCGGCGACGGCACGATTGACGAATGGAAGGATCTGCGCCGCGATGCGGCAGAAGAAATCGACAGCGGCGCTGCGGAGTATCTGCTGGGTGAGCCGATGCTGGGCGATTTTCTGGCCGACGGCCTCGACGAATTCGGCCTGTCCTGGTCCGGGGAGCGGACCACGCCGATCCAGTAGGTGGCCGGCGTCTGCTGCGGGATATCACGGGTTACCGCGCTTTCCAGCGAGAGCCTGTCCCGGACTTGATCCGGGAGGGGTAACGGTTCGCGTGAAGGAAACGCGTCAGACCAAAAGCTGGAGCCCGATTCTGATTCCATCAGAGCCGAAAGGACTCTCGACCATCCGGTGATCCAGCGATCGCCGGACGGTCGATTGTCGTGTCGAGGGAACTGCGTTTACAGCGTGCCGGGGAAGGCGCCGCCGTCGAGCAGAATGTTCTGTCCGGTGATGAAGCCGGCTTTTGCACTGCACAGGAAGGCGCAGGCTTCACCAAACTCGTCCGGTTGGCCGAAGCGCCCGGCCGGGTTCTGCTTGGCGCGATCAGCCATCACCTGTTCGATCGTGGTGCCGCGCTTCTCGGCTTCCGCTTTTGCCGTGCCGAACAGCCGGTCGGTGGCGAAGGGGCCGGGCAACAGGCCATTGATGGTGACATTGTTGATCACCGTCTTGCGCGACAGGCCGGCGACAAAGCCGGTGAGGCCGGCGCGCGCGCCATTGGAGAGGCCGAGGATTTCGATCGGCGCCTTCACCGCGGCGGAGGTGATGTTGACGATGCGGCCGAACTTGCGCGCCATCATGCCGTCCACGGTGGCCTTGATCAATTCGATCGGGGTCAGCATGTTGGCATCGATCGCCTTGATCCAGTCGTCGCGGGTCCAGTTGCGGAAATCGCCGGGCGGCGGGCCGCCGGCATTGTTGATGAGAATATCCGGCTCGGGACAGGCCTTCAGCACCGCGTCGCGGCCGGCCGGCGTAGTGATATCGCCGACGATTTCGGTCACGGTCACGCCGGGGTTTTTCTTCCGGATTTCATCGGCCGTTTTCTTCAAGGCCTCGGCCCCGCGTGCCGTCAACGTGACATGCACGCCCTCATCGGCAAGCGCCATCGCGCAGGCGCGTCCCAATCCCTTGCTCGATGCGCAGACGATGGCGCGGCGGCCCTTAATCCCAAGATCCACTGTCTCACTCCCGTTACGTCGGATGGTTCCCTTACTGTAGCCAAGCTCGGCGGCTGTGATAAGGGAATCCCAAAAGCCTGCGATCATCAAGATCGCCCAGTCGTTCTGTTCGTAGCCTTGGGAGGTTCTCCATGCCAGACCTATTCGACCTCAGCCGGGAAATTATCCTGATCACCGGTGCCTCTCAGGGGTTGGGACGGCAGTTTGCGCGGCTATTGTCTGCACGGGGCGCTGCAGTGGCGCTGGCGGCGCGGCAGACCGCCAAGCTGAAGAGCCTGGAAGAGGAAATCCGGGGGAAAGGCGGCCGCGCTGCTGCGGTGGAAATGGATGTCACCGATGCCGCCTCGGTCGCCCGGGCGATCGACCGCGCCGAAGCCGCACTCGGGCCGATCAGCGTGCTCATCAACAATGCCGGCATCGCAGTGGAGAAGCTCGCGGTCGACCAGACCGAGGCCGATTTCGATGCCGTAATCAACGCCAACCTCAAGGGCGCCTATTTCACCGCGACCGAAGTGGCGCGGCGGATGATGGCACGACAGCAGGAGGGGAATATCGTCAATATCGCGTCCGTGCTCGGCTTCGGCGTGATGAAACTTGTATCACCCTATGCGATCTCCAAAGCCGGCCTGGTACAAGCGACCAAGGTGATGGCGCTCGAGCTTGCCGCAAGCCGCATCCGCGTCAATGCGCTGGCGCCGGGCTATATCGATACCGATTTCAATCACGCCTTCTGGTCGACTCCGGCCGGTGAGAAGCTCGTCAAACGGATTCCGCAGCGTCGGATCGGCGCCGAGTCCGACCTCGACGGCGCGATTCTGCTGCTGGCCTCGAACGCCTCCCGCTACATGACCGGCAGCGTCGTTACGGTCGACGGTGGGTTTTTGCTGACCTGAATTTCGACGGGATCCATGGCGTTTTCGAACGAAGGCCCGTCCCGGACCTGATCCGAATGGACACCGATTGGCGTGAAGAAAGTCAAAACGAGAATTCGAGGTGGTCTCGGCGAGGCTTCGGCCATGACATTTCCGATAGCTCATTGCACCTGATGCCCGGCTCTTGGCGGAACTTTCGGCAGGCCCGGTCGTTCCGGTGCGATTTCTTGTAGTATGGACGTCACAAAATCCCGGAAAATGGCTTTTCAGCCCTTTCCAAAGCCGCCTTGCGTTGATACATAGCGCCCAACCCAAGGGCGTTTGCCCGGGTTGCCTTCTCAGGAAGCCTCCGGACGGGATCAATCGGCGCCCTCGGGCGTTCGCGGTTCGTTTCGGCTCCGGCTCTTCGGGAAGGGCGCAAAGGTTTATCGCGGGGTGGAGCAGCCCGGTAGCTCGTCAGGCTCATAACCTGAAGGTCATAGGTTCAAATCCTATCCCCGCAACCAACGTAAATCAAACGCCGTCCTGGTCTGTGACCCGGACGGCGTTTGCATTGGCGGCAGGGAAGTTCGCAGCGATTTTATGCAGTTCGGGTGATGAAACTCGGGCGCATTTGAGCGAGACCGACAGCCATAGTTTCCTCAACCGGCTTAATCGACTACGGAATGTGCTATCCACTCTCCGATAAGGAGAGCACGGCCCAGCCATGAGCGGGCACTTCGGCATATGCGGACGATGTGCCGGCATCGCTGATGGAAGCGGTCCCAGCCAGCAGGCCTGAGGCGCGCGGCGCTGCCAGCATGGCTTCGCGATCATCAAGGTTAAGCATAACGGCAAGGCCGTTCCCGTCAGCCTCCACATTCATGACCATGTGCCGGTTCGTGAGGTGAGCCATGCGGCTGCGGGCACGCACCAGCCATGAATGACGACGGCGCAATCCGATCAGTTGTTGATGGAGGCGGTAGATGCTCCATCCGCTCGAAGGCAGATCCTCGGCGGTCGTCGGAAACGCCGTGCGGATGGCATCATCGCCACCGGCACGATGCTCCTTGATACCGCGAAACGCCTGTTCGTCGCCGGCATAGATACACGGCGTTCCCCCTACGGTGAGCAGGACAGCCAACGCATGGGGAATGTGTCGTTTGTCGTCGAGCCTGCTCGCCAGCCTGGTCACGTCATGATTGCCGACGAAAGTAAGCGGCGCAAACCATTCAAGGTATCTGTTGTGGCGGTCGAGCGCCCATGCCAACTCGAAAAGATTGCGATCGTTGAGGGCGCTCCATATCGCCTTCCAAAGCTCATACTGCGTGACGGCATCAACGTTGGACTCGCGAACAAACGCAGCATAGTCACCGTGAATGACCTCGCCGAAAATGTAGGCGTGCGGGTGGCGACTCTTCACCTGCGGCACGACGGCGGCCCAAAATCCGCGCGGAACGGCATAAGCCGCATCGAGCCGCCACCCTGAGATACCCCGATCCAGCCAATGGTTCATCACGCGGACTACATGGTTGGATACGTCGGGATTGTCATGGTTGAGGGCGATCAGCCCCGGATGTCCCTCGAAGGTGGCGAATGTCCGGTCTTCTGAGGTCGCTTCGCTGTTGTGTCGGCAGAACCATGCGGCTTCCGAGGAATCGGCTCCGTTCGCCAGAGCGGCGAGAAAGACGGGAAAGTCGCGACCGACATGATTGAAAACACCATCGAGCACGACATGCAGACCGCGCCGTCGTCCTTCAGCGATCAACCTGTCGAAATCTGCCTCATCGCCAAGGCGGGGATCAATCCTGAAATAGTCGATCGTATCGTAGCCATGTGTCGACGATGCGAAGACCGGTCCAAGCAGCAGGCCCGATGCTCCGACCTGGACGGCGTAGTCCAGCCAGTCAATGATATGGTCGAGCCGGTGATGAACCTCGTCAGCCGGGATCGCGGAGCGTTCTGCACCGACAAAGCCCAGCGGATAGATGTGCCAGAAGATGGCGTGGTCGATCCAGCCGCGCGTGCAGACCGTCATTTGGTTGAATCTTTTTCATGAAACGCGAGTTTCAGCATGGATTGAGCGGCGTCCGTCAGGCCGGCGCGCTCCTCGTCTGTCAGCGCCATTGCCATTGCATTCTGCAACCATCGCTGCCGTGCATTCAGATCTTCGGCCAAGGCCGATCTGCCTTTCTCCGTCAGCCCGATTACGAGGGCGCGGCGGTCCACCACGCTTCGTTGCCGTTCAATCAGCCCATCACGTTCCAAGGCGCCGACCAGACGGGTCAGCGACTGCGGTTGCAGGCGCTCCTCGACCGCGAGGCGCGTCGCCGGAATAGGGCCAAGCCGATTGAGCGTCCCGAGGATGCTGAGAGCGGATAGCGTCACCGCACCGTCTGGACGCTCTGCCCTAAGCCGACGGCCAAGCGCCAGCACGGCTTTCAGGATCGACAGGGCTTTCTCGCGACGATCAGTTCGCATATACTACGCATAGCGTATTATTCTCCGACTGGCCAGCCTGCTGAAAGGCAAAAATTCGTGTCGCACGTCCGGGCGCACTTGTCCGAAGTATGCCGCTGGTCCGCCGAGCGGGAAATCGAAGCGGCGGAGATTGTCGCTGCGGCACTGGGGATGGCAGTACCAGTGCTGCTTGCAGGGATCAGCGGCAGCGGAGATCCCGCTCCGGGACTGGCGGCGGCCATGGGCGGCCTCGCCGTCAGCCATGTCGAGATAGCCGGCGGATTTCCGGCTTACCTCCGCGGCAGGGCCAAGGCCTTGGCTCCTGCCATTCTCGCCGCTCCTTTGGCCGTGCTCTGTGCGGGCCATGGATGGCTTACGGACGCCGCACTGGTTCTGCTGGTGGGCATCGCCGCAACGGTTGGCGGGATCAGCCGAGCCATGGCCGTCGCGACGACCCGTTTCATCCTGTTCCTGATGATCGTCAGCGCCACGGCAACGCCGACGAAGGCTCTCGGGGCGAAGGAAGCTGCCGGTTTTCTGACACTGGTCGCTAGCGGTGCGATCTGGACGTCGGCGCTCAGTTTCGCCCTGGGCGCTGTCGTGCGATGGCACCGGGGCATGAATGTCTCTGCGTCGGAATCGCAACCGATCCCCGCTCTTCGTCAGAAATATGCGCGGTGGCGGCGCTCCCTGGCGAGCTTCGCAGGCTGGAGCTACCCGATTCGGCTGGTGACGGGCATAGCCGTTGCCGCGGCAATTGATCTTTGCTGGCCCGACCATCACCTTCACTGGATCGGCCTGACAGTAGCAATTCTCACTCAGCGGCAGGTCGAGCCTGTGCCCGTGAAGATGACGCAGAGGGCGCTCGGTACGGCGATTGGCGTCGCCGTGGCCACGTTGACGCTGCGCTGGGGATTGCCATCCTGGGCGCTCGCCGTGGTCGTTGGCATCCTCGCTGGCGCCCGTCCCTTGCTACGGATCAGAAACTATCTTGCTTATTCGGCGGTGGTGACGCCGCTCATCGTCCTCATCATTGATGCCGGGCATGCGCCTGACAGCGGTCTGCTTCTCGACCGCTTGCTCGCGACGCTGGTTGGCGCGGCCCTGGTCGTCGGGACCAATCTGCTGGTGATGAGGCTCTCCGCCTCCAAAGATAAATTATGAGATGGACATCCGCTACCTGCGCCACTTCATGGCTGCAGCGGAGGAGTCGAATTTTCGCCGGGCTGCCGCTGGCGCGGGATGTGCGGACTCGTTTACGTCATCGGGCCGCGGCTCAGGGACCAAGTCAAAGACCCATGAGCTTGACCGTCAAGCCGGCGCGGTCAGCTTGCCCTCGCGGCAATCTGCCGGCTGTTCGATGGCCGCCAACGACGGCGCGGCAATCTTTGCTTGCGCCGCTGCCGGTGCGCTCATTGGCCTTGCGATTGCGGCGACCTCATCCCAGCGCGACAGGAAGGCATCCACGCAGGCGGGGTCGAATTCGTGGCCCTTCTTGTCTTGGAGATATTGCCGGGCTGCTGCCAGCGGCATCGCCTCCTTATAGGGCCGCCGCGTTGTCAGCGCGTCGAACACGTCGGCCACCGCGACCACCCGGGCGGCGATGGGAATTTCGGCGCCCTTGAGGCCCCTCGGATAGCCGGAGCCGTCCCATCGCTCGTGGTGAGCGGCGGCAATCGTCGCGCCGATCTGGATCAGTTCGCATGAACTATCGGCCAGGATGCGGCTGCCGATCTCCGCGTGGGTGCGGATGATCGCGATCTCTTCCTCGTTCAACCGCCCCGGCTTGAGGAGAACGCTGTCGGGAATGGCAACCTTGCCGACATCGTGAAGCGGGGCCGCAAGATAGATGTCGCGGCATAGACGCGGCGGCAGCCCGAGCGTTTCTGCTATGATGCGGCTATATTTGGCGACCCGAAGCGTGTGTTCTCCGGTGTCGTTGTCGCGATATTCCACCGCAAGCGCCAGCCGCAGGATGATTTCTTCTTCGCGCTCCTGAAGCTTTCGCGTGGCACTGGCGACTTCGCTGGCGAGGTCGGCGGCACGATCGTTCAATTTGCGCACCGCAAGGCCGAGCCTCACCAGATTGCGCAGCCGAACGCTGATTTCCAGGGCCTGCGGGCGCTTCGAAAGGAAATCGGTGGCGCCCGCCTCCAGCGCCTTCATCCGGACTTCGTCGGTCTCGATCGACGTGATCATCACGATCGGGATATCGGCGAAATTCGGAAGCGAGCGCAGCTTTCGAATGAAAGTGATGCCGTCCATCCCGGGCATTTCGTAGTCGACCAGCACGATGTCATATTCGTGCTCGGTCGCCGCGGCCATGGCCTGCACGGGATCGGTGAACGCCATCGCCTGCACTTTGCCGTCGGCCTCGATCAGCCGCTTGAGAAAGTTGAGAACCGATCGGCTGTCATCGACGAGGAGCGCTTGCGTGAGCATTGGACTTTCGCGGAGCAGGTGGCGGTATCACAAAACCGTCAAAGGCTATCCTGCCGCAGGTTAATCCGAACCTAAGGCGGCAAATACCGATGATGGCTGCCGCTGGCGATTCGTGTCGGTCGAGGTGGTTATACAGGCGCGGTATCCACTTACTCCGTATTTTTACGGATAGGTTGGTTAACATTTTAGACATGCCTTTCCGGACACATTTCAGCCGCAATGGATTCGCGCTGGAATTCGTCCGATCGGGATGAAGTTGGTCAGAATCCCGGTTGGAAGGCTCGCAAATGGATTCCAAGGGCTCGCTGCGACTCCCGGTGGATTGCAGCATCGCGGCGATTCGCAGCGTTTATGACCTGATCCGTGAAGCCTTCAGTCACCAGGAATCGCTTGAGATCGATTGCTCCGGCGTCGCCAAGGCCGACGTGACGTCGATCCAGCTGCTGCTTTCCGCCGCCAAGACGGGTCAGGCGCAGGGGCGCCGCGTGGTGTTGACCGCCTTTTCCCAGTCCTTCCGCAACACGCTTCGCCGCGCGGGTTTCCTCAACGAGGCGATGACCGATCATCCGTTCAATGACAAGAAAGAGGGCGCGTGATGGCCACGGTCCTGACGGTCGACGACTCCCCCAGTATCCGCCAGATGGTCAAGGTGACCCTTGAACCGGCCGGCCACAATGTCATCGAGGCCGGTGACGGCGCGCAGGGCCTGGCGAAAGCGCAATCGAGCCGGCCCGATCTGGTCATCACCGACCTCAATATGCCGAACATGAACGGTCTGGAATTGATCCGGGCCTTGCGCAAGCTGCCGCAGCTTACCGGGCTTCCGATCGTCTTCCTCACCACCGAATCCAACGACGCTGTCAAACAGGAAGCCAAGAGTGCCGGCGCCACCGGCTGGATCACCAAGCCGTTCAAGCCCGAGCAACTGCTCGCCGTAGTCAGCAAGCTGGTGCGGTCATGACGACGATGGACCCGACCGAGGTCTTTCGTCAGGAAGCGAGCGAGCTGTTCGAAACGCTGGAAGCGGCCCTGCTGGATCTCTGTCTGCGTCCGGACGACCGGGAGCTGGTCGATTCCGCCTTCCGCGCGCTGCATACCATCAAGGGGTCCGGCGCGATGTTCGGCTTCGACAAGGTCGCCGCCTTCACCCACGAGTTCGAGACTGCGTTCGAACTGGTCCGCAAGGGCGAAATCAAGCCGACCCAGGAATTGATCTCGGTGGCGCTCGCCGCCAAGGACTACATTCGTGCCCTGATCGAGACACCCGACAGCACCGACTCCATCATTGGCGATGCGATCCTGGACGATTTGAAGCAGTTCGTTGCGCCGGCCGCACAGGCGATCGAGATGGCGCCGAAGGCGGAAGCGCCGGTGATTGCGGAGAAACGTTCCGCCGGCTGGCAGCTGCATCTGGAATTTGATTCCCGCATCCTCCGCAACGGCTCCAATCCGCTTGATCTGCTCGACGATCTCTGCAAGCTCGGGCCTTGTTTCGCCGTTCCCATTACCGACGACGTCCCGCTGCTCGACGAGCTCGAGCCGGAAGACTGCTACCTGAAATGGGATGTGACGCTTTCCAGCGATTGCGACAAGGCGGCAATCGACGACGTTTTCATGTTCGTCCTGGACGAGATGAAGCTCACCATTGCGCCGCTGGCGCATGTCGAGTTTCCGGCTTCCGTTTCCCTGTTGCAGGAGACGGTGGCTGAAGCGGCGCCTTCCGCGCCCATGCCCGTCGCAGAGCCGGAGCCGGTGACCAAGCCGCCGGCAACGCGCACCGAGCAGCGGCGCGACGAGCCGAAACGCAGCGAGGAGCGCGGCATTGCCACGGTTCGGGTGCAGGCCGAACGCCTGGACGAGCTGATGGACCGGGTCGGCGAACTCGTGATTGCCCAGGCGCGGCTCAGCCAGTTGGCGGCCAACGGCTCCGATCTTTCGATCAAGATGATTGCGGAGGAGATAGAACGGCTGGCCGCGAGCCTGCGCGACACCACAATGGGCGCGCGCATGGTTCCGATCGGTTCGCTGTTCGGGCGTTTTCGCCGCCTGGTTCACGACCTCTCGCGCGATCTGGCCAAGCCCGTCGAGTTCGTGACCTCGGGCGAAGATACCGAGCTCGACAAGACCATGATCGAGTGCCTGGCCGACCCGCTGGTGCATCTGATCCGCAACGCGATCGACCACGGCATCGAGGACAGCGCGACACGGGCGGCGGCCGGCAAAATCGAGCAAGGCCGGATCGAGCTGCACGCCGTCCATTCCGGCGCGCAGGTCCTGGTGACCGTGCGTGACAATGGCGGCGGTCTCAACACCGCACGGATTCGCGCCAAGGCCGAAGAGCAGGGCCTGATCGCTCCTGGTACTGCACTTTCCGACCACGAGATCCATCAGTTCCTGTTTCATCCCGGCTTCTCGACCGCGCAGACGATTTCGGCCCTGTCCGGGCGTGGCGTCGGCATGGACGTGGTCAAGCGCACCATCGAGAACATGCGCGGATCGATCGACCTTTCGACCAGGCCCGGGCTGGGAACGACCGTGACCCTGCGGCTGCCGCTGACGCTCGCGATCATCGAAGGACTCCTGATCCGTGTCGGTGAGGGCCGCTATATCATTCCGCTGTCGGCGGTGGAGGAATGCGTTGAACTGACCGCCGACGACCAGCGCTCGCGCGGACGCAATTTCCTCAACGTGCGCGGCAATCTCGTGCCGTTCCTGCGGCTGCGCGAAATCCTGCAGGTGCCGGGCGCGCCGGAAGCGCATCAAAAGACCATCATCATCTCTACTGGCGAGACTCGCGTCGGTCTGGTGGCCGACCAGATCATCGGTAACCACCAAACCGTCATCAAGTCGCTGTCCAAGCTGCACTCGGACGTCACCATCTTCTCCGGCGCAACCATTCTCGGCGACGGCACGGCGGCGCTGATCCTGGATGTGGTGCAGCTGGTCGCGCTGGCCCAGGCCCATTCCGAAAAGCAAATGAACGAGGCCGCGTAATGAGCGCTCAGCAGCAAGACGTCGCGGCTGGCCAGGACAACTCGATCCAGGTGGTCATGATCGGCCTCGGTGACGAGAAATTCGCGCTCGATGCCGGCCTGGTTCGCGAGATCATCGATCCGGTCCCGGCCACGAAAGTAGCCGGGGCCAAATCATTTGTGCCGAGCGTCATCAATGTGCGTGGCAACGTGATCCCGCTGGCGGATCTGCGGATCCGCTTCGGCATGCCGATGACCGAGGATTCGGCCGATACCCGCATCGTCGTCATCGAGATCGACATCGACAACGAGCCGGTTCTGGTCGGCGTGACCGCGGACAAGGTCTATGAGGTCACCGAGATCTCGCGCACCAATGTGCAGCAGACGCCGCGTGTCGGCATGCATTGGAAGCCGGAGTTCATTCGTTTCATCACCAAGTGGCGTGAAGAGTTCGTCATCGTTCCGAATATGGAACGCATCCTGAATTGAAGGCGTCTCGGTTGAGACGAAGGGGCTGACATGAGGTTTACCGTCAAAGCAAAACTCGCCTGCGCTTTCGGCGTGGTCATCGTGCTATCAGCGATCGCGGGTGGTGTCGCCTATATGCGGCTGAGCGCCACCATTGCCACGACCGAGTCGATCGTGGCGCGTGCCGGCCGGATGGACAAGGCAACCGAGCTCGAAAAGGACATCCTGCAGCAGGTCCGCGCCGAGAACAGCTATCTCCTCACTTCGGGAGCCGAGGCCGAACAGTACACGGCGGAAATCGTCCGCGACCGGGAAACGACGATGAAGGCCCGCGAGGAGATCTACGCCAAAGCAAGCGAGGAAGGCCGCAAGCTGCTGGACAGTTTCTCGGCGGCTTACGCCAAGGCGAATGCCTACGAGGACGACACGCTGAAGCTCGCAAAGACCGACAAGGCGGCAGCGGCGGAGCGCTCGATGAAAGAGGGGCGTGATCTTGTCCGCGGCGCCACCGAAGCCGCGAATGCCTATGCCGAGTATGCAAAGAAGGGCATGGCCGATCAGGCCGAGCGGGCCAATGAAGAGGGCAGTCGCGCCGAATTCCTGTTGCTGGTCCTGATCCTGAGCTCGCTCGTGGTTGCGGTGGTGGCGGCGGTCTGGATTTCGTTCAGCATCAGCCGCGCGCTTGGCCGCGCTGTCGGCCTCGCCGGTGCGGTGGCAAGCGGAGATCTCAGCCGGATCATCGACGTGTCGAGCAATGACGAGATCGGCGACCTCATCAAGTCGCTCAACGTGATGGTCGAGAAGCTCCGCCAGATCGTCGCCGAAGCGTTGACGGCGGCGCAAAACGTCTCCGCCGGCAGCCAGGAGCTGTCCGCCAGCGCCGAGCAGCTTTCGCAGGGGGCGACCGAGCAGGCTTCTTCGGCCGAGGAAGCCTCTTCCTCGATGGAGGAGATGGCGGCGAATGTGAAGCAGAACGCCGAGAACGCCAACCAGACCGAGAAGATCGCCGGCCAGTCGGCGAAGGATGCCGAAGCCAGCGGCGCGGCGGTCGGCCGCGCGGTCGGGGCAATGCAGACCATTGCCGAGAAGATCACCATCGTGCAGGAGATCGCACGTCAGACCGACCTGCTGGCGCTGAATGCGGCGGTCGAGGCGGCGCGCGCCGGCGAGCACGGCAAGGGTTTTGCGGTGGTCGCCTCCGAAGTGCGCAAGCTCGCCGAGCGCAGCCAGGCCGCGGCTGCCGAGATCGGCACGCTATCGACCGAGACCGTCAAGGTGGCGCAGGAAGCCGGCGCCATGCTGTCGAAGCTGGTGCCGGACATCAAGAAGACCGCGGAACTGGTCGTCGAGATCACGGCGGCCTGCCGCGAGCAGGATGTCGGCTCGGCGCAGATCAACCAGGCGATCCAGCAACTCGACAAGGTCGGCCAGCAGAACGCCAGTGCTTCCGAGCAGGTCTCCTCGACCTCCGAAGAGCTCGCCTCGCAGGCCGAGCAGTTGCAGTCGACGATTTCCTTCTTCCGTATCGATCACGCTGCCGAGGCACATCCTGACGCACCGGCCCCGATCGACCGTGCCGTCAACCAGCTCAAGGCCAAGGCCGCCAGCATGGCCGCAGCAGAGCGCAGCGCCCGCAAGGCGCCGGCAGTGAAGCCCGCGCCGCGCCGCAGCCTCAAGGTCGCAAGCAGTGGCGGCGGATTTGCCTTCGACATGAAAGATGGTGGCGACGACCGCGACGCGGATTTTCAACGCTAAGGGGACGACTCGGCCTGCTGGCAGAGCGGGCCGATGGCGATTGGGGAAAAAGGGGCTGAAATATGAGGTTCACGGTCAAGGCAAAGCTGGCCAGCGCCTTTGGCGCTGTCATCGTGCTCTCGATGGTTACCGGTGCGATTGCGTATAGCAAGCTGTCGTCGCTGAGCGAGGCGGAAGAACGTACGGTCGCTCAGGCCACGCGGCTGAAGATGGCCGGCGACATCATGGACATGATCCAGCGGGAGGAGCGATCAGAGACGCGAATGATAACTGCGGTCACGGACAAGGACACGCAGGATAATTACAACGCGATGATGGCCGGCCGAGCCAAGGTGTTCAAGATGCGCCAGGATCTCTATGCCAGTGCCTCCGAGACCGGAAAGCAAGTGCTCGATCAGGCAAGCGGCCCGCTCAAGCACATGAATGACCTGGAAGATCAGGCCAGCAAGCTGGCGCTGCTGAACTCGAACAACAAGGCTGCGGAAATCTGGCACGGCGAAGGCCAGCCGGCCGCCAAGGAGCTTGATGCGACGCTCGATTCGATCGTTGCGGAGTTGAACAAGGATGCCTCCGACAGCCAGCGCGCGGTCACGGCATTGCTGACAGCCAAGCTCGATGCGGCGCGGCTGTCGCGTGCGATCATTTCGGCCTATACGAGCTCGAACCTCCAGGATGTCGATGCCGATGTGAAAGAGGCGCAGCAAAGGCTGACTGCCGTCAAGGCTGATCTTGGAAAGCTCGCAACCCTGCAGGTCGGCGGCGCCGTCAATGCGCTGAATACCGAATATGATCGTCTGAGCAAGGCTGCGGAAAAATCGGCCGACCTCGCCGCGGAAGGCGGCAACGTCAAGGCGACGGCGATCGCGACCGGCGAAGGTCGCAAGGCTTTTGATGAAGGCCTCGACGCGATGGAGCAGTACGTCAAGAAAAACGAGCAGCAGATGGCCGAGGTCGCCGATGACAGCGCGCGCGAAGCCAGTTTTGCCAAGATCCTGATGATCAGCGTCATCATCGGCGCATTGCTGATCGCGGTCGTATCCGCCACCTGGATCGCGCTCAATATCAGCCGCGCACTCGGCCGGGCGGTCGGCCTCGCCGACGCGGTTGCGGTCGGCGATCTCAGTCAGAAGATCGACGTTTCGAGTGATGACGAGATCGGCGATCTCGTCAAGTCGCTCAATGCAATGACCCAGAATCTCAATGCCACCGCTGCGATCGCCAACGAAATCGCGCACGGCAACCTTACCGTCGAAGCCAAGCGGCTGTCGGACAAGGACACGCTCGGCATGGCGCTGGAGCGGATGGTCGAAAAGCTCCGCCAGATCGTCGCCGAAGCGTTGACGGCGGCGCACAACGTCTCCGCCGGCAGCCAGGAGCTTTCCGCCAGTGCCGAGCAACTTTCGCAGGGCGCGACCGAGCAGGCCTCCTCGGCGGAGGAAGCTTCTTCCTCGATGGAAGAGATGGCGGCGAATGTGAAGCAGAACGCCGAAAACGCCAATCAGACCGAGAAGATCGCCGGCCAGTCGGCCAAGGATGCCGAAGCCAGCGGCGCGGCGGTCGGCCGTGCGGTCGAAGCGATGCAGACCATCGCCGAGAAGATCACCATCGTCCAGGAAATCGCGCGCCAGACCGACCTGCTGGCACTGAACGCCGCGGTGGAAGCGGCGCGTGCGGGCGAGCATGGCAAGGGCTTTGCGGTGGTTGCTTCCGAGGTCCGCAAACTGGCCGAACGCAGCCAGGCCGCCGCCGCCGAGATCGGCACCCTGTCGGGTGAGACGGTGAAGGTCGCACAGGACGCGGGCGCCATGCTCGCCAAGCTGGTGCCTGATATCAAGAAGACCGCCGAACTCGTGGAAGAGATCACGGCAGCTTGCCGCGAGCAGGATGTCGGTTCGTCCCAGATCAATCAGGCGATCCAGCAACTCGACAAGGTCGGCCAGCAGAACGCCAGCGCGTCGGAACAGGTCTCCTCGACTTCGGAAGAACTTGCCTCGCAGGCCGAGCAGCTGCAGGCGACCATCGCCTATTTCCGGATCGACGAAGCCGCGGCAAAGACCAAGGTCGACGCGGCTGCGCCGATCGACCGCGCCGTCAGCCAGCTCAAGGCCAAGGCCGCGAGCATGGCGTCGGCCGATCGCGGCGGAAAGAAGCCGGTCGCTGCCAAGCCGGCACGGGCCTCCAAATCGGTAAATGGCGGCGGGTTTGCATTCGCCATGGATGACGCCGAGGACGAGCGCGACGCTGATTTTCAACGCAGGGCATGAGGTGGCGCAGCCCTCACCCGGGCTGCGCCGTCTTCAAGGCTCCTTGAAGCTTTAGGGAAAGCAATATGGCCGAAACGGCGCAATACCTGACGCTTGGTCTGGCCGGCGAGACGTTCGGCATCGGCATCCGCAATGTCCGCGAGATTCTGGACATGCGGCCGATCTCGCGCCTGCCGCACGCGCCGCACTTCCTGCTCGGGATGATCGACGTGCGCGGCAGCGGCTATCCGATCGTCGATCTGCGGCTGAAGCTGGATCTGCCGAGCGTGCCGGCGACCGACGCCACCCGGATCATCATCCTCGACGTGCCGATCGATGACCGCATCGTCGGCGTCGGCTTCGTGGCGGATTGCGTCTATGAGGTCACGGATATCGACGAGAGCACGATGGAGCCGGTGCCTTCGGTAGGTGGCCGCTGGCAATCCGATTACATCGCGGGGATCGGCCGCCGGGGCGACAAGTTCGTCATCATCTTCGATCTCGCGCGCCTGATGGCCCATGAGGGAATGCCGTCGGGCCAGGAGACGCAGACCGACGCGCCCGTTGCAGCGTGAGCGTCGTGACGTCAGCGATGCCGGGCAGCGCGCTACATCTGTCGGATCGTCATTTCAAGACCATCGCCAGATTGATCGAAGGGCAGGTCGGCATCAAGCTGCCGGCCGGCAAGCGGTTGATGCTCGAGGGGCGGCTGCATAAACGTGTCCGGGCGCTGAATTATTCCGGCCTCAACGAGTATGTCGAGAATTTGTTCGAGGACGCGCATTTCGACAGCGAACTCACACATCTGATCGATGTCGTTACCACCAACAAGACCGATTTCTTTCGCGAGCCGTCCCATTTCAGCTTCATGCGCGAGGTCGCCGTTCCCGAACTCCTGAGGTCGCGTGGCCGCAACGAGCTCAAAATATGGAGCTCGGCCTGCTCGACGGGAATGGAAGCCTACACCACGGCCATGGTTCTCGACGACATGACGAGGTCCGGGTCTCGATTCCGGTTTCGCATTCTGGGAACGGATATCTCGACGGCGGTGCTGCGGCTGGCGAAGACGGCGATCTACACCCGCGACGTCCTGGCGCCGGTGCCTGCCGATTTCGTCAGACGCTATTTCCTGTCGTCGCGGGACCGTTCCAGCGACGAGGTGCGCGTGGTGCCGGAGTTGCGCCGGCTGACCAATTTCATGCGGATGAACCTGATGGATTCGAACTATCCGGTCGACCGTGACGTCGACATCATCTTCTGCCGCAACGTGCTGATCTATTTTGAACGCGAGACCCAGCGCAAGGTCGTGGAGCAATTATGCTCCCACCTGCGGCCCGGAGGCTATTTGATGGTGGGACACTCGGAATCGATGATCCACAGCGTCGTGCCTGGCCTGAAGCAGGTTCAGCCGACCGTCTTCAGGGTCTAGAGGAAATGGAGCGCACCAAGATGCCCAGGCAAAAAGTTCGCGTGCTGATCGTGGACGATTCTGCGTCGGTGCGCCAAATTCTCACGACCATCCTGAGCGAAGATCCCGATATCGAGGTCATGGCGACCGCTTCGGATCCGTATGCGGCGGCCCGCCGCCTGCAGAGCGAACTGCCGGATGTGATCCTTCTCGACATCGAGATGCCGCGCATGGACGGGATCACCTTTTTGCGCAAGATCATGGCGCAACACCCGATACCGGTCATCATCTGCTCGTCGCTGACGGAGGAAGGCTCCGGCCTGATGTTCGAAGCGTTCGAGGCCGGCGCGGTCGAAATTGTTTCGAAGCCGCGTATCGATACCCGCCAGGCGCTGATCGAATGTTCCGCCAGGCTGCGCGAGGCGGTCAAGTCGGCCGCCCGTGCCAGAGTGCGGCCGCGCCTGCAACGACGCTCGTCGGTGGAGAAAAAGCTTACCGCCGATGCCATTATCCCGCCGCCCGTCGAGGGCCGTTCCCGGCCCACGACCGAGCGCATCGTCTGCATCGGCGTATCGACCGGCGGCACCGAAGCACTGAACGACGTGCTGGAGGTGTTGCCGCCGAGTTGCCCCGGCATCCTGATCGTGCAGCACATGCCGCAGGGATTTACCGCAGCATTTGCGAAACGCCTGAACGGCGTCTGCCAGATTCATGTAAAGGAAGCGGAAGACGGCGAGCCGGTACAAGCGGGTTGTGCCTATATCGCGCCCGGCGCGCGTCACATGCTGCTGCAGCGGACCGGCCTGCGCTATCACATCGCGATCAAGGACGGCCCGCCGGTGTCGCGACACCGGCCCTCGGCAGACGTGTTGTTCCGCTCGGCCGCGCAATATGCCGGCCGCAATGCGCTCGGCATCATCATGACCGGCATGGGCGACGACGGCGCCCGCGGACTTCTGGAGATGCGCAAGCTGGGGTCTGCGACGCGCGCGCAGGACGAGGAAAGCTGCGTCGTGTTCGGCATGCCGAAAGAGGCGATCGCCTGCGGCGCGGTCGAGAAGGTCGTCTCGCTCAGCCAGATCCCGCGCGAGATCATGCTCTGGTATCAGGCGGGACAGCCCGCGTTGGCGGGTTGATGGCGATGTCGACGTACGCGGAGGCGGATACGGTCACTGCGGCGATCGCCTCGATCGAGGACGTATCGTCGCGGATCGAGGAGACCTTTGCCCAGGCCGGCGGCCGGCTTGGGCGCGGCCACGCGATCTTTCAGGAGCTGAACCTGGCCCTGACCGCGCTGTCAGGCGAATTGTCCGGAGCCCAAATCGAAGGCGCCTCGCAGGCCATCCACGACATTGCCGGGCGATTGAACGGACTGGCCGATGCGCTGCCGGCGGAAAGTGCGCTGCTGGGCCGCCTCGGCAAGGCCGCGACGGAAGCTTCCGACCAGCTCGAGCCGCTGTTCAAACATATCCAGATGATCTCGATCGTCGCGCGCAGCGCCCGGATCGAAGCCGCTTCGCTGGCGGATGATCGGGAAAATTTCCTTGCCTTCACGCAGGAGGCCCACGAGCTCGCGCAAGCGGTGAAGCAGTCGCTGGAGGCCAGTGCGCGCGACCAGGATTTGCTTTCCAGAGCGATCGAGACCGCTCTGAACCGGCAGAGGGATTTCGATCGACGCTACCGCGACCAATTGCTTTCGGCCGGCGGCGATCTGATCTCGGCCTATGCAGGGATGCGGGAGCAGCGCGACAAGAGCGTGCAACTCACCGATCTTGCAGGCTTGAGCACGAAGAAAATAGCCGAGGCGGTTGGCCGCGCGATCGTTTCGCTGCAGGCGGGGGACAGCACGCGCCAGCGGCTGGAGCACGTCTGTTACGGCCTCAGGCTTGCCGGCGGCGCTACGCCCGGCATCGTGCCGGCAGCCGGCGATACGGCGGGAAATGATGCGGCCTTCATCTGCCGGCTCCAGGCGATGCAGCTCGGGGACGCCCAGCGCGAGCTGGAGAACGATATCGGACAGATCGCGCGTTCGCTCGCAGCGATCCTGGGCGATGCCGTCGGCGTGGTCGGTCAGGGACGCTCGCTTTATGGCGGCCAGAGCGGGGATTCCTCCTCGTTCCTGACCAGGATCAGGCAGATCCTGGCGCAGGCCTCGAGCTTGATTGCGACCTGCGAGAGCGCGGGCAAGTCAGTCGATGATGCGCTGACGCTGGTGGAAGATACGCTCGGCAAATTTCGTGACGCCATCACCGGGCTTTCCGAAGCCATCGTCGATATCACCCTGATCGGGATGAATGCGAGTCTCAAGGCCGGTCACCTCGGCAACAAGGGCAACGCCTTTGTGGTGATCGCCAATGAGCTCAAGGCATCGGCGGATCAGGTTGCCGGCGGAGCCAGCCGCTTGAGACCGATTCTCGACGATATCGAAAAGCTGGCGCACGATCTCCGGGCGCTTCGCGTCCACGGCGATCCAGCGCAACTGGCCAAGCTCGAGCCGTCGATCCTGTACGCGCTGCGGCAGATCGAAGCCGGCAACGAGCGGCTTGAAGGCCTGATCGGACGCCTGGTCGACGAAGGCGCCGAATTCGAAGCCCTGATGAATTCGGCCCAAGGTTTCATGACCGAACTTGGCAGGGGCGTGGCTATGCTGCCGGGCGTAGCAACGCGTCTGAATGCGATCGGCATGGCGGCGGTCGGCAGTTCACCGGCCGCAAGCGACAAAGC
>DASZTN010000147.1:0-19520 GCA_035547995.1 Bradyrhizobium sp.
TTGTGCAGGAAAGCGCCGCGCGACTTCACCGCGCGGTTGACCTCGACCAGATGCTTGTCGTTGATCCCCGGGATCATTACCGAGTTGACCTTGCAGAGAATGCCGCGCTCGGTGAGCATCTCGAGCCCCTGCATCTGACGCTCGGTCAGGATCTTCGCCGCATCATAGCCGGTGTAGCGCTTGTGCTTGTAGAAGATCCACGGATAGATCTTCGCGCCGATCTCTGGATCGACCATGTTGACCGTGATGGTCACATGGTCGACGTTGTACTTCGCGATGGTGTCGACGTGATCCGGCAGTGCCAGTCCGTTGGTGGACAGGCAGAGCTTGATGTCGGGCGCGGCCTTATAGATCAGCTCGAAGGTCTTGAAGGTCTTTTCCGGATTGGCGAGCGGATCGCCGGGCCCTGCGATGCCCAGCACCGTCATCTGCGGGATGGTGGAGGCAACCGCCAGCACCTTCTTGGCCGCCTGTTCCGGGGTCAGCTTCTCGCTGACCACGCCGGGGCGCGATTCATTGGCGCAATCATATTTGCGATTGCAGTAGTTGCACTGGATGTTGCAGGCGGGCGCGACAGCGACATGCATGCGCGCATAGTGATGGTGCGCCTCTTCGCTGTAGCAGGGATGGTTCTTGACCTTTTCCCAGATCTCGGTCGGAAGATCGCCCTGCCCCGCGCCTGATCCGCAGCTCGCCTTGCCGCTGCCGCCGGACGTGCCGCAGCCCTTGTGCTCGGCCATCGCCTGCATGATCTCGCCGATCTCGACGGCGTTTCCGGCAGAGCTTCCTTCCTGTGCAAGCGCATCCATCTCTCATTCTCCCTCTGGGACCGATCTTCAGAAGAGGTAATAGCAACCCGCATGCCATGGCCTCGGCGCGCGATATTCCTGCTCTTGCATCAATGAGTTAGAAGCGATCTAAAACACTGTCGCGCACGCGACACGCCGCTTTTGCGATGTTGCAAATCTGACAGGCGTCGCGACCCCGACATCGCGCCCGCACGCAAGCGCCGTTGTGCGCGGGCGGCGCGTGATGAAACCGATAAACCACGATTGCGGGAATGAGGTCAGGCGGCGAGCACGATCTCGATCGCGCGCGGCAGCGGAATCGCCAGCGGCGTCAGGCCCTGGCCGACCAGGAAGCGCAACTCGTTCTTCGACAGCGCTTCCGGCTCCACGAGCGCGTAATGCGCGTCGCTGGAGCGCTTGGTGACCTGCCGCGCATAGGTCCGCAACAACTGGTCGTGGAAACGACAGCCGATGAACAGGAAGCTGCGGCCGGTTCGCCTTTCCTTGACGATGTCCGGAATGGGCGTCTGAATGTCGATCTCGGTGAGGACCTCGACATAGTCGGCGTCCGAGATCAGGAAGTTCCTGGCCGGCGCGATGCTGCCATGCGGCTTGTAGAGGATAGTGGTCCAGGACGGTGCCAGCGCGCGTTCGACCTCCTGGCCGGCGGCATCATAGAAGCGATACCAGCGGTCTTCGCCGATCCCGGCGCGCGTGATGCCCTGGACTTCGCCCCAGTCGCTGCGCCCGGCAAGCGCCGTGCGCATCGCGCCGTCATACCAGGTATCGACGATCAGCGGCAGCGGCAGCGACGCGAGATGGCGGTGCAGCGGCGTCGGCGCGACCGGCGGGCCGAACGCCTGCGCCATCAGCGCAGTCACGGTCGCGCGGTGCTTGTTGCTTTCGATGTGTTGCGCCGACGCCCAGGCATTGCCCCTGGCCCGGCGCGGCAGCGCGACCTTGGTGCCGAAAAAGGCCGCCAGCGCCTCCGGAGTCATCGGGACGTCCGGCTTGGCCATTTCGGCAACACCAGGCCCGAGATAGGGCACGATGCCGCCCGAGCGCAGCCGCCCGGCGATGTCGGCAAGCATCGATTCCGCATCGGCCGGCTTGGCAAAATCGATCTGAGGGACCGGGGCGTTCATCGCTCGTCACCGTCTTCGCCGCGCTTCCTGGCGTTGATCGTGATCGGCAGCGCGGTGTCGCTGGCCATGTCGGGCAGATCGAGCACCCAGCCATTTGCGATTCTAATCCAGCCGCCCCACAGCGTCTCGTGTTCGGATTCCACGATCGGCTCCTCGAGGTCCTTCTTCGGTACATAGATCGACAGCCCGGCCTCTGGAGAGCGGCGAATCATGACTTTCATGAGATCAACTCCGTGGATCGGGACGAAACGGCACCGCAGCTTTGCGGTGAAAGTGACATTGCCCGCTGACCGGCGACAATCTCGGACAATACGCGTGCGACGCGATCGATCTGCTCGGCGGTATTTTCTCGCGAGAGCGAGAAGCGGATGGCGCCGCGCAGCGCCGAGACCGGCACGTTCATGGCGCGCAGCACGTGGGACGGCTCCATCGAGCCCGAACTGCATGCCGAGCCGAGCGACGCGGCGATGCCTGCGCGGTCGAGATGATGCAGGATGGCCTCGCCTTCGAGATGCTCGAAGGCGATATTCGAGGTGTTCGGCAGCCGGTTTCCGGCATCACCGAGCAGCAGGCAATTGCCGATCTCGCCCAGGACCTGCTGCTCCAGGCGGTCGCGCAGCGCTGCGATGCGACCGCGCTCCTGTTCGACATTGCCGGCGGCAAGCTCTGCCGCCTTGCCAAGACCGACGATGCCAGGAACGTTCTCGGTGCCGCCGCGCCGCTTTCGCTCCTGCGGTCCTCCGCAGATCAGCGGCCTGAACTTGGTGCCCTTGCGCAGATACAGCGCCCCGACCCCCTTGGGCCCATGCAATTTGTGCCCCGAGAGCGACAGCATGTCGATCTCGCTGTCCTTCAGGTCGATCGGCACCTTGCCGACGGCTTGAACCGCATCGGTATGGAACAGCGCACCGGCGCTGCGCGCCATCCGGGCCAGGAACTCGACCGGAAAGATCGTTCCGGTCTCGTTGTTGGCCCACATCACCGACGCCACGGCGGTACGCGGCCCAAGCGCCCGCCGATAGGCCTCAATGTCAAGCCGGCCACGCGAGTCGACCGGGATCAGATGGATCCTTACGCCACGGGCGGCGAGCGGCTCGACCAGCGACAGGATCGCGGGGTGCTCGACGCTGGTCGTGACGACCTCGTCGCGCCCCTCCTGGACCGCGAGCGCGGACAGGATCGCGGTATTGTTGGATTCGGTACCGCCCGAGGTAAAGATGATTTCGTGATCGAAGGCCGCGCCGAGCAGCGTCTGCAACTGCCGGCGCGCCTGCTTTACCGCGGCCGCGACCTCGCTGCCGAACGCATGCGCCGACGAGGCATTGCCGAACTGCTCGGTGAAGAACGGCAACATCGCCGCGACGACGGCAGGATCGGTCCGCGTCGTGGCATTGTTGTCGAGATAGATCGGCTGCACGAAAATCCCCTCTCAGTGCCGCGCGTTCGCCGGGCCTGCCACCGGAACGAGGCGGACGAATTCGCCGAGCTTTTCGATCAGTCGCGCCTGGATGCCTTCCAGCGTTGCGCTCGCAAGCTTGCAGAACACGCAGGCGCCGGTGAGCTTGACCATGATCTTGTTGCCGTCGATCTCGATCAATTGGCAGTCGCCGCCGTCGCGCTTCAGGTTGGGCCTGATCTCCTCGATCACTTCCTTGACGATCCGCTCCCGCTCGGTCTCGGCGCGCGGGAACAATGGCAGTTGTCCGGATTCAGCCAGCATGATGTTTCGTTCCGTCTAGCTGAAGGACTTGCCGCAGGAGCAGCTCGACTTGGCGTTCGGATTATCGAAGGTGAAACCCGAGCCTTCGAGCGCGACCACGAAGTCGATAGTGGTACCGGCGAGATGCTCGTGACTCTTGTTGTCGACGAACACCCTCACCCCATCGCGCTCGATGACGGTGTCGTCCGGCTTCGCTTCCTCGGCGAGGCCCATCATGTATTTGAAGCCCGCGCAGCCGCCGGCTTCGACCATGATGCGCAAGCCTCCGGCCTGCTGTCCTGACGTGGCGATCGCGCTCTTGACCGCATTCACGGCGCTGTCAGTCAGATTGATCATTGCTCACCTTCCATGTGCCTGAGCCCTTGAGCAATGAGTTGGCAAGTCGCATGCCAGCCGGCATTCGATTGATATCGCTATTGTTTTCAAAGCACGCCTGTTGCCTTTGCGACGCTTGTCGGATTCCCGACAGGCCGCGCAGTCCAAACGTGGCGGATCGCGGCGCTGATCCTACATTCCTGCGCTATTCGGCGTGCCGATGCTCCCGGCAGACAATTTGCATCAGGTGACGCCGGCCAGACATCTCCGGCCATTGACGCAAAGCGAGGAGCTTCCATGACCGCAATCGAAAACACCGCGCTCGGCCGGCTCGATAAGGAGGGGCGGCTTCTCAATGCCGTGCTCAAGGGCGACACCACAAAGCCCGGCCGCTTCGGATTTCGCGGCGACATCGCGCTGAAATTCCAGAGCCAGGTGGCGGATGAGAAACGCCCGCCGGACTATTCGATCGAGCAGGTCCTCACTGTTGCGCAGGAGGGTGAAAAGACCATCCCGGTTCTCGCCGGCTATCTGCACTCCTTCGCCTATCTTTCCGACGTCGCTGACGTGCTGGACGGAGCGCTGAGCCCGGAGGGCAGCTACTTCATGTTCTGCAACAATATCGATCTGCTAAGGAAATACCGGACGAAGATCGGCAATGTGACCTTCAATATCCTCCCCTGCGATGAATCGACGGTATGGAAGGAGATGATGGACCTGGTCGGAGTGGACAGGAACGACATCAAGAAGCTCGACACCGCCGGAAAGCTCGATCGCGTTCTCGACGCCGCCACATCGCTCGCCGCCAACTTCGAGGAGATCAGCTACGAAGAGGGTCTTGCGCGCATGGAGCCGGTCAAGAACCGGAACGAAAATCGCCCGGTATGATCTGATCGTCTCGGCTTTCAGGTCTCGTCAGGCAGAACCTCGTCCTCCTCGACCAGGGTCACGCCAGTGACGCAGATGTCGCCGTCAAGCACGGTCAGTGCGACCGGGATCAGCGCGCCGCCCTCGCAGGGACCGTCCACGCAATTGCCGGTACCGATCTCGAAGGTCGAGCCGTGCTTGCCGCACATCAGCCGCAGGCCATTGGGATCGAGGAACTGGTTGCGCTCCCAATCGAGATTGACGCCGTTGTGCGGGCACCGGTTGAGATAACCGAAGACCTGGCTGCCCCACCGCACCACGACGATCGGCCATGGCCGCCGCGCGCCGTCCTCATCCACGATCATCAGGTGAAAGCCCATTGCCCGCCGGCTGGGAATGTCGTTGAAACCACAGATCGCATAAGCGGTATTCGGCTGCATCCCGTCCTCGCTTGGTCATCCATATCGCCGACAAGCGCCATTGCAAGAATCGCGCAACCCGGCGACCGGCCGCCTTGTGCGAAATCCGACGCGGACGTTACAAGCCCGACCACGATCGACCGCCGCCCTGCGTAAATCCGCGGGATTCCCCCAAATGCCAGCGTATTGACGCTTCAAGCCGGATCTTTCGCCGCTGGCACAGAATTTGATCTCTTCTCCTCAAAACGCATTTGCATGGAGAATCGCATGAATGTCGCAGCGGAATTTGCCGGTTGCTTGCCGGATGAACTCAAGGCCCTGCTCGATGGGGGCACCCTGACCGTCTACTCGGTCGCCCGCCCAATCACCGCCGACCGCGCGGTGGATCGCAGCGGGGTCCTTGCGACCTTCACCTTTGCAACGCCCGCTTTCGGCCCCGCCAGCGAAAATCTCGAAAAGCCGAATTTCGCCGCCAATCCGGTGCTGGCGACCAGCGTCGGCACGCCCGGCTTCGCCCGCGCCTGCAAGGCCGACGGCACAGTGGTTGCGGATTTCTCGGCGGGTCCCGGCAACCGCGAGGTCAAGTTCGCGGAAGTGTCCTGTTCGCACGGCGCGCCGGTGAAGGTCACGACCTTCAAGTTCATTGCCGAAGGCGGCTGGCCGGAAAAGCCGGAATATTACGACAGCCATCCACGGCCGAGCTTTGCCATGCCGATGGTTCCGTGAAGGCACGGGAGTCAGCCATGGCAACACTGGTCAAGACCACGCAGGATGGCCGCAAGCTCGAAGTGGTCGGGCTTGCGATCTGCCTGGACGGAAAGCTGGAAGCTTTCGAGCTGATCGAGGTGAAACAGCATCCGAACCGGCGCGCGATTTGGACGGCAGTGCCGGAAGCGACCCATATGGCCGGCCGCGTTACGCTGACGCGCGAGGAAGCCGACATCGTGATCGGCGCCTTCAAGGAAGCCGAGGCCGAAATCCTGGCAAGTCCGGCCGCCATCAACGAACGGTTCCGGATCGCCGCGATGTGGAAGGCCCGCGAGCAGGGCATCGAATAGCGCACCGGCGCGGCAGCCCTCGACAGCTCGTGTTGCGACCAGTCTCAGCACGGCAGGACGAAGCGGCGCAGCCTGATCACCTCGCCGCCCCCAAATCTTGTGACCTGCATCTTGCTCGTGTATGCGGCCGCTCGCCTCTCAGGCCGCCTCCGCGGCCGCCGGCGCATGGGTCTGGCAATTGGTCGGGCACACGCGGGCGCAGGCGCCGCAACCGATACAGGCGCCCTCGTCGTTCATCACCATCACTTTCTTCTCGATCTCGTCGTCCTCGTCGTCATCGAGGTCGACGAGATCACCGTCCTCGCCGATGCCCTTCAGCGTCATGACATCGCGGCCGCAGACCTTGTAGCAGCGGCCGCAGCCGATGCATTTCTTCGGATCGATCGAGATCAGATAATCCGGCTTCCAATCGCGCCCGTCGCGTGTCGCAAATGACATGATGATGCGTCCTCTCAAGCCTTCTCGAGCGCCTTGAGGTCCCCGCGCTTGCGTTCGAGCTCCGCGAACGCATCATGTGCCTTCTGGGCAACGTCCATGATCGAGGTCCAATTGACCGGAAGCTCCTCGGAAAGGTCGTGCAGATTCATCTTGGCCTGGATCGCCTTGGCGGACAGCTTCTTGATTTCCGCTTTCAGGGTTTCGAGATCGCTCATGGGACTGCCTCGATATTGTCTGGCTCAATAGTTCGCGACATCAGGGAATTTTTGGATCATCTCGATTCCGCCATTGACGTATTTGTCGCCTTCCGCCGCAAGCTTGGTGAAATTGTCGAAGCCGAAGCGATGCACGTCGCGCAGCTGCTTGTTGACGACGATCAGACGGCCGCCGATCAGGACCATGCGGCCAAAGCCCTCATGGTGCATCTTCAGCATCGGCGAGATCATCACCCCCGTCGCCTTCTCGATCGATAGCGCGACCGCGTTGAAGAACAGCTCGAGCCGCCAGATCGTATCAGGGTCGGGATCGCCGACGATCGGCAGCGCACGGCGCTTCTCCTTGTCCAGAATGTAGGGCTCGATCAGATCGGTATCGCTCTTGCCCTCCCAGGCGCCATGGGTGTCTTGCGCCCGCCATATCTTGACCAGTTCCTTGACGAACGGCAGCTCGGCTGCGGATTCCGATTGAACTGCTTCTGCGGCTTCTTCTGCGACTTCGGTCATCTCGTCCTCATTCCTCGAAATCCAGCTCGCGCTCCCGGTCCTTGGCCAGCGCCTTGCGCAGCCAGGGCGGCGGCGTCCCCTTCAGCACGCCTTCGAGCTTTTCCACCAGGCTCAGGATGTCCTCGGGCTGGTTGACTTTCATCGGATGGATGTTGTTGGCCACGACGCGGGCGGCGCCAGATCCGCCGATCGCAGCCACATAGAGAATGGCGCAATCCTTGATCGCCTCGATCTTGGGCGCGAGCTTGTCCTCGTTGCCATCTTCCTTGAGGTCGCCGTCGAACTGGATCGCCTCGAGGAATTTGTGTCCCTCCGGGCCGATATCGTAGATGGCGATGTTCTTGGCCCAACCGAAATGGGCGTCGACGCGCTTCAGATCCTGGGTTGCGAATGCGACTTTCATGGGATCGGCCTTTCTGTTGTCGCGCGTCAGTGCAGCTGCGGCGGAGCGATCTGCAGGCCGGCGTCAGTGGCCTGCCAGGACGCGCGCCACGAGTCCGGATTTGGCTGGTGATTTTCCTCGCGATCGGTGATCACGAGATTGGCGATGTCGAAGATCAAATCGCGCGTGCCGCGGTATCCGACCAGGAGCTGATGGCCGGCACCGAGCCGGTCGAACATCGGAAACCCCGCCCGGTAAAACGGGATTTTCAGCCGCGCCGCCGCCTGCCGGCCATGCGAATGGGTGATCAGGAGATCGCAGTTGCGTGCCTTCGCCAGCTCTTCCAGGTCCTCCAGATCGCTGATCAGGACTTCTTCGGTCCTGATCCGCTCCAGCACCGGCGATTGCGTGGTGGTTACCGCCACTGTGACATGCGCGCCCATCTCATGCAGCACGCCGGAGAGGTCGAACAGCAGGTCTGGCTCGGCGCCGATCGCAAGCTTGCGACCGCCGATGTGGAAGTGCGCGTCCAGCATCGCATCTGCGAGCTGGCCCCGCTGCCGCCGATATTTGAGCGGCACCGGACGGCCGCTGATATCGCTCAGGAAGGCCATGAACTCGTCATTGGGAATAAGACCGCAAAGCCGCTCGAACACGCGGAAGGGCATGCCAGTCTTTTCCTGCATCGCCTCCGCCGCGCGCCGCATCTGCGCGCCGATGGCGATAGTCCAGGCGGCCTGCCCCATCGTCCGGACCTCATCCACACCGATGCCGCCGATCGTCGTCGGCACGAACTCATCGGGAATGTGTCCGTCGAGCGAGCCCGCCAGATCGGGAAGGAACGACGGCTTCAGGCCGAAATCTTCCAGGATGGTGCGCAGCTCATCGAGATCGCCCGGCGTGAGATGACATCCCGGCAGAACATTGACCCGCACCGGGTCTCGCGCCGCTTCAGCATCCGGCGTCTCCACCAGGACCTCGACCATGCGCGCAACCGTCTTCTCCCAGCCGTCCTGGAATGCGTCCTTGAAGTCCGGAGTCGAGACATAGACCAGCGGGAACCGCTCGAGCTCTGGATGCTTCTGGCGCACCAGCCTGATATAGGCTTCGACATCGTCGCCCTTGGTCTCGGTCACGCCGGTCGAACAGATGCCGATGATTTCGGGCTTGGTGCGCTTATGGATGTTGAGGATCGCCTGCTCGACATTCTCATAGCCGCCGAGCACAGTCGCGACTTCGCTCATCGCGGTGGTCTGCAGCGGCACTGCTTCCTTGAAATGTCGCACGAACAGCGTCAGTCCGAATGACGTGCAGCCCTGCGACCCATGCAGCAGCGGCATCGACCCGCGCAGGCCCATGAACGCGAAGGCGCCGCCGATCGGCTGGCTCATCTTCAGCGGATTGACCGCGCAAGCCTTTTTCGGAGTCGTGACGATCGCCATGACGCCGCCTATTCCGCCGCCTGCAGCATGGAAGCCGGCGCGGCCGCCTCCGGCATTGCTGCCAGGATATCCTCGATCCGGACCTTGCAGGCACCGCAGCCGCCAGAAGCCTTGGTGTGCTCTTTGACGCCGTCGACGGTTGTCAGCCCGTGCGAACGGATCGCGTCCTCGATGGTGCCGAGATCGACAATCCTGCAATTGCAGATCTTCTTCGCGCGGCGGGTCTGCTCCGCACGGACAGGGTCGGCGGCAAGCTCAGCCGCCTCCGCATCCATCTGCGCGATCGCCTTGGCCTGCCAGCTGTGTCCGGCCTCGTCCCACGGGGCCGGACGGCGCAGCTGCTCCCACATCGGATTGAACAGCGCCTTGTCGATCTCCTTGACCAGCTTGACCATGCCGACATAGCCCATATAGGCGTGGCAGCGTTCCTGGTTGATGTCGAGCCAGGGCATCGCCGCCTTGAGCGCGACGAATTGCGACTTGCCGCCCGAGAGCATGATGTCCGCCTTGGCGTCCTTCAGCATCTTGTACATTTCGCGCGGCGTCATGTCCTCGATCATATGGGCGTCCTGGCCCATCAGCTCCTTGATGCGATCCTTGTCCTCCTTGGTGGATTTCTTGACGCTGGTGCCGACGAGCTCAAGACCCGCTTCCTGCAGCGCCGCTACCACCGACCATGACTTGACGCCGCCGGTGATCAGCAGAACCTTCTTGCCCTTGAAGCGGGGCTTGAAAGGCTCGATCGCGGCCCAGGCGCGCGCCTCCTCGCGCGCGATCACCGCTTCGGTGCGCTCCATCAGATCGGCGGGGGCGCCGCGCTCGATCAGGAGCCGCGCGATCTCGCGCAGCGAGTCGCTGGAATCCTGGATGCCGTAGAACGAGCCTTCGAAGAACGGGATGCCGTAGCGCTCTTCCATCTTGCGCGCGACGTTGATCATCGCCTTGGAGCACACCATCATTGCCGCACGCGCCCGGTGCGAGGACGCCACCTCCCGATATTTTCCGTCGCCGGAAATGCAGGACAGGATGCGGATGCCGAGCTCGTCCAGCAGCGGCTTGACCTGCCAGAGCTCGCCCGACAGGTTGTATTCGCCGATCAGGTTGATGTCGTAGGGCGTGGTGTATTCGGGCTCTTCGGTGCCGATCACATGCTCAAGCAGTGCTTCGCCCGCGAGCTTGTTGCCGAGATTCTTCGAGCCGACGAAGCCCGGAGCGTTGACGGGAATGATCGGCTTGTTGAACTTCTTCGACGCCGCCTTGCAGACCGCGTTGATGTCATCGCCGATCATGGCGGGGACGCAGGTCTGGTAGACGAAGATCGCCGGCGGATTGTACTTTTCGATGATCTCTCTGACCGCCTTGTAGAGACGCTTCTCGCCGCCGAACACGATGTCGGTTTCGTTGATGTCAGTGGTGAAGCCGGTACGCCAGATGTTCGAGCCCGAGGACGCGGCACCGCGATTGTCCCAAGAATTGCCTTCGCACGCGATCGGTCCATGAACCAGATGCGCGACATCGGTGAAAGGCTGCAGCGCGATCTTGGCGCCATCGAAGGCGCAGCCGCCCGCAGCGCCACCCGGCTGCAGCTGCTTGGTGCAGCCTTTCTTGCGCTCGGCCTCCGATTTGTTCGCGTTCTTGGCGCAGCCCGGCTCGTTGAAGACTTCCTGGATCGTGGCGCTGAGCGAACTCATCTGTCTCTCCTCTCAACCGAGATCATGCCGGGCTTCAGCCATTCCCATCATCGCCGGCAACGCCGGCGATGATTCCCCAACTCCTCATCAGCGGATAATGTCGAAGCTGTAATCGGTCTTGGCGGGAACGTTGGTGTTCTTGTCGATCTCGTCGAAGATCTTGTCGAGGATCTTGACCAGCACGTTCATGCCGCCCTGATAGCCCCATACCGGATAGCGGTGGTGGTGATGGCGGTCGAAGATCGGGAAGCCGATCCGGATCAGCGGCGTGCCGGTGTCGCGCTCCAGATACTTGCCGTAGGTGTTTCCGATCAGGAAATCGACCGGCTCGGTGAACAGCAGCGAGCGCATGTGCCAGAGATCCTTGCCGGGATAGACGTGGCAGTTCTGGCCGAACGGCGAACTCGCAAACAGCGCCTCCATCTTCTCCGCCCAGGCCTTGCTGCCGTTGGTGGCCAGCACATGGGTCGGCTCGGCGCCGAGCTCGAGCAGGAACGCGGCGAGCCCATAGCAGAGGTCGGGATCGCCGTAGATCGCGAACTTCTTGCCATGGATATGGGCGCTGGAGTCGGCCATCGCATCGACCAGGCGACCTCGTTCCAGCGCCAGTTCTTCCGGGATATCCTTGCCGGTGATGCGCGACAGCGTCATCAGGAATTCGTCGGTCGCCGACACGCCGACCGGGTGATTAAAGGCAACGACTTCCTGGCCATGCGCCTCGATCAGGGGCAGCGTCTTCTCGGTGCACCATTGCTGCATCGAAATGGTCGCCTTGGCATGGACTGCGTTGGCGGCCTCCTCCAGCGTCGTGCCGCCGTCATACATGCGGAATTCGCCGTCGGTCGGCGTATCGAACACGCTGCTGTTGTCGGCGAGGATCGTGTACTCGATCCCCATCAGCTCGAAGATGCGCTTGATCTCACGGATGTTGCCGACGGTGTAGCCGTCGAAGCCGCCGATGAAATTGATCTTTTCATTCGGTTGCCGCTCAAGCTTCGGAGCTGTGCCGGCCTTGCCGTCCCAGAAATGCTCCAGGATGCCCTTCAAGGCGTTGTCGTAACCGGTGACGTGGCTGCCGACGAAGGCTGGCGTATGGGCGAACGGCACGTCGAACTCCGCCGGCACCGAGCCTTTCTCCTTTGCCGTTTTGATGAAGGCGTTGAGGTCGTCGCCGATCACCTCCGCCATGCAGGTGGTGGAGACCGCGATCATCTTGGGCTTGTACATGTTATAGGTATTGGCAAGCCCGTCGATCATGTTGTTCAACCCGCCGAACACGGCCGCGTCCTCCGTCATCGATGACGATACGCAGGAACTCGGCTCCTTGAAGTGCCGCGATAGATGGCTGCGATAATAGGCAACGCAGCCCTGCGAGCCGTGCACGAAGGGCAGCGTTCCCTCGAACCCGACCGAAACGAACACCGCGCCCAGCGGCTGGCACGCCTTTGCCGGGTTCACTGTCAGTGCTTCACGCGCGAAATTCTTCTCGCGATATTCCGGTGTCTTGGCCCATTCCCTGATGCGTTCGACTTCCGCCGGATCGCGCGGGTTCTCGAACATCCTCTTCTTGTTGGCCAGCATCTGCTGGTATTCCGGACCGCGGAACAGCTCGAAATGATCGAGCACGTGCTCTGCATTCTGTGCCATGGTTCTACCCTTTCGAATCTCGTGATCGACGGCAGGCCTCCCTCCATGCCGGGGAGAGCCTGCGTCCGGTTATTCTGCGGCCAGCAATGTCGACTTCGGGACGCTCTTCCAGGGCGCCTTGGTCTTTCTCCAGATCGGAGAGTTGATGGCCATGTCCATGTCGCGCGCGAAGATCGCAAACCCGTCATAGCCGTGATACGGGCCGGAATAGTCCCAGGAGTGCATCTGCCGGAACGGCACACCCATCTTCTGGAACACGTATTTTTCCTTGATGCCCGAGCCGACCAGGTCTGGCTGGATCTTTTCGACGAAACGCTCGAATTCGTAGCCGGTAACGTCATCGTAGATCAGCGTGCCGTCCTTGACGTAGTGCTGGGCGGTGCGCTGATAGTCGTCGTTATGGCCGAACTCGTAGCCGGTGCCGACGACTTCCATGCCGAGGTCCTCGTAGGCGCCGATCACGTGGCGTGGGCGCAGGCCGCCGACGAACAGCATGACGGTCTTGCCCTCCAGCCGCGGCCGGTATTTCGCGATCACCGCATCCATCAACGGCTGGTACTTCGCGATCACCCGCTCGGCACCTTCCTTGATCTTGTCGTCGAAGAAGCCGGCGATCTTGCGCAGTGATTCGGCGATCTTGCTGGGCCCGAAGAAATTGTATTCGCACCAGGGAATGCCGAACTTCTCCTCCATATGACGCGAGATGTAGTTCATCGAACGGTAGCAATGCAGGACGTTGAGCTTGGCCTTCGGCGTCGCTTCGAGCTCGGCCAGCGAGCCGTCGCCCGACCACTGCGCGATCACGCGCAGTCCCATCTCTTCGAGCAGGATTCGCGACGACCAGGCGTCACCGCCGATATTGTAATCGCCGATGATCGCGACATCATAAGGCGTCGATTCGAACCGCGGCTTGCTGTCCGGCGTGATCTTGTCGAACACCCAGTCGCGCACCGCGTCGTTGGCGATATGGTGGCCGAGCGACTGCGATACGCCGCGGAAACCTTCGCAGCGCACCGGCACGATGGTCTTGCCCTCGTATTCCTTGGATTTCGACTTCGACACCGCCTCGATGTCGTCGCCGATCAGGCCGATCGGACACTCCGACTGGATGGTGATGCCGTTGTTGAGCGGGAACAGCTCCTGGATCTCGTCGATGATCTTGGCGAGCTTCTTGTCGCCGCCGAACACGATATCCTTTTCCTGGAAGTCGGAGGTGAACTGCATGGTCACGAAGGTATCGATGCCGGTCGTGCCGATGTAGTAGTTGCGGCGCGCGGCCCAGGAATACTGGCCACAGCCGACCGGGCCATGGCTGATATGGATCATGTCCTTGATCGGGCCCCAGACCACGCCCTTGGAGCCGGCATAGGCGCAGCCGCGGATCGTCATCACGCCGGGTATGGATTTCAGGTTGGACTTGACGCCGCAATCCGACTTGCCGGCCTCATGCACGTTCAGGTGCTTGGCGCGCCGTTTTGCGGTCTTCTCCGGATAGACCTTGAGGACTTCCTCGATCAGCTCTTTGTTGCGAGCCTTGATTTCTGCGACACTCTGCGTCGTGGCGAGACTCATGTTGGTATCCTCGATCTTTCCGGTTTGCGATGACGGGCGACGTCTCCCGCGGAGCAGATGCCTTCCCCAAAAGAGTAAGCAACCGCGCCTCTCACCAACAGGTTTGCAACCACTGTGCCAGCGCGCGGTCGTCGTAAAAACATTCGTGTTTGGAAATGGATAGCGTCATTTACGGGCGTTGTTGCAAACCCGACATGAGGATGCACCACGAGACGTTTGGAATTGTTCCTGTTCGAAACAAAACAATGCGGAAAGCGCATCTTGGGCGATGATCTGCCTCGCTTCGCCGTCGCCGGATTGCGGTATGGACCTTGCTTGAGGGATTTTACGCCAACCGAGGTCAAACCATGGACACATCGCTTTTGACGAAGGCTTCCGAGATTGCCGACATCGTCGAGAACTTTTCCCTGCTCGAGGAGTGGGACGAGCGCTATCGTTACGTCATCGAACTCGGCCGCGCGCTGGCGCCATTGCCCGAGGAAGCGCGCAACGATGCGAACAAGGTACAGGGCTGCACCGCCCAGGTCTGGCTTGCGACAACGGTCGAACACCGGGCCGGCGAGCCCGTACTCGCTTTCCGCGGCGACAGCGACGCGCACATCGTTCGCGGGCTGGTTGCGATCCTGATTGCGATGCTGTCGGGCCGTGCCGCCCATGAGATCATCGCGGCCGATCCGATCGCGCTGTTCGAGGAGCTTGGCCTGCGTGAGCACCTCACACCGCAACGCTCGAATGGATTCCGCTCGATGGTCGGCCGGATGCGCGCGGACGCGCAGGCGACGCTGGCCGGAACTTCCTGACCATCATCCGCGCTCACGCCGGCGCGCGATTCCTGTGTGCGATCCGCACCATCTCGCAATCGCGCATGATGACAACGACTGCGCGCGCGACGAACTCGACCGTGTAGTAGAACTCACCGAGAAAGCACCAGCTCTCGCGCACGATTCCGGCATCACCCGGCTGCACCAGCGTTTCGCCAATGTCCATGTGCGGATAGGTCCCGTCGTTCTTCACCAGGCTGACGGCGCGGACCCTTACGCCTGCCTTGAATCCGCGGAGACGGCCCGAACGTGCGCGCTGCGCGGTCCGGCGCAGATGGGCGTGGTGCACGATCCGGCCGATGACCTCGGGCTTGGCGGCGGCAGAGGTATTCATGAGAAAAGCTCCCGTGCCCTGACCAGCGCTCCCGCCAATGCATCGACTTCTTCAAAGGTGTTGTAGAGCGCAAAGGACGCCCTGCAGGTGGCCGCCACGCCGAAACGCTCGAGCAGCGGCATGGCGCAGTGCGTACCCGCCCGTACCGCAATGCCGGAACGATCCAGAACGGTGGCGAAATCGTGCGCATGCGCACTCTTCATCTCGAAAGACACGATGGCGCCCTTGTCGGCTGCCGTCCCGATGATCCGCAGCGAGTTGATCGCGCCGAGCTTTTCCTGGGCGTAGACGAGCAGCGCGGTCTCATGTTTGCGGATCCGCGCCTTGCCGATCGAACCGATATAGTCGATGGCAGCTCCAAGCCCGATCGCCTGGACGATCGGCGGCGTTCCCGCCTCGAACCGGTGCGGCGGATCGCCATAGGTGACGGCATCGCGCGAGACTTCGCGGATCATCTCGCCGCCGCCATTGAACGGCGGCATCGCGGCCAGAAGCTCGTGTTTGCCGTAGAGCGCACCGATCCCGGTCGGGCCGTACAGCTTGTGTCCGGTAATCACGTAGAAATCGCAGTCGAGGTCACGCACGTCGACATCCAGATGGACGCAGGCCTGCGAACCGTCGACCAGCACCGGGATTTGGCGGGCATGGGCGATACGGATGACGTCCTTCACGGGAACGACGGTGCCGAGGACGTTCGACATTTGCGTGACCGCGACCATCCTGGTTCGCGGCGTCAGCAGTTTCTCGAATTCGTCGAGCAGGAAGTTGCCGTCGTCGTCGACCGGGGCCCATCTGATCACGGCACCATGGCGTTCCCTGAGGAAATGCCAGGGCACGATGTTGGCGTGATGCTCCATGATCGAGAGCACGATCTCGTCGCCGGCGGCGATGTGCTCGCGTCCGAAGCTCTGCGCCACGAGATTGATGGCTTCGGTAGCGCTGCGCGTAAAGACGATCTCGTCGCTGCGTGCCGCGTTCAGGAAGTTGGCAACCTTGTCGCGTGCCCCTTCATAGGCTTCCGTGGCGGCATTGGCGAGATAGTGCAGTCCGCGATGAACATTGCCGTATTCGCTGGTATAGGCCCGCATCATGCGGTCGAGCACGGCCTTCGGCTTCTGTGCGGAGGCGGCGTTGTCGAGATAGACCAGATTCTTGCCGTGCACACGCATCGACAGGATCGGAAAGTCATCGCGGATGCGACCTACGTCATAGCTTCCATTGGTGAGCGCAGGGTGCATGGGATCATCTACGCTCCCCAAGCCAGCTGATCGTCGCGTCCAGCAGCGCGTCGCGGACAAAGTCCTGCGTCACGGCATCGACGACTTCACCGACAAAGGCCTGGATCAGCAGCGCCTCCGCCTGCCTGGCAGGGATACCGCGGGCCATCAGGTAGAATTTGAGCTGATCGTCGAGCCTGCCCGCGGTGGATCCATGCCCGCATTGGACATCGTCGGCGAAGATCTCAAGCTCCGGCTTGCAATCGATCTCGGCATCATCAGACAGCAGCAACCCCCGCGACATCATCTTCGCATCGGTCTTCTGGGCCTTCGGCTGCACCGTGATCCGCCCCTGAAACACGGCACGCGCCTCCTCGTCGACGACCGATTTGAAAACCTCGCGGCTCTGGCTGCCCGAAGCTACATGGTCGATCACGAGCGTGGTGTCTGCATGCTGCCGGCCTGCCAGGAGACTGGCGCCTGATATGCTCGCCGAAGTCCCTTCGCCGGCGAGCCGGACAAACAGCTGATTGCGCACCATCGCGCCGCCGATGACGAACCCCGTGTCCCGCAGGGTCACCCGCGCGCCGATATTGGCGAGCAGCGTGGCGACATGCAGCGCGGCATTTCCCTCCCGGGTGATCTTGATGTGGTCCACCTCCGCGCCATCCCCGATCACCATCTGCAGCACGCTGTTGATCTGGTAGTCCACCCCGTCAGGCCCCTCGTGGCTCTCGACCACCGTGACGCGGGCACCGGCACCGATCGTCAGCAGCGACCGTGTGACCATCGCCGACGCAGTGGTGCTTGTCGCAGCGAAGACGAGGTGGAGCGGACGTTCAACGATCGCATTCGGCCCGATGCCGATGATGACGCCGCCGGAGGCAAAGGCGGTGTTCAATCCGAGCGCAGGATCGTCGAGGGGAACCGAGGCGCCGAGACCGTGCGACAGCGGCGCGTGCTCCGACATCAGCGCCTCCGCCATCGAGCGGACCGTGAGCCCCGGCTCGAGATCGCTGAGATCGGACAGCTCCGGCACAAAGAATCCATCGACAATCACAAGACGCCGGAAGCCGGATCCTGCCAGCAGCCCTCCCGCATTGCGGGCGCGCTCCCTGGCGGCCGCATCGGGCAATCCGGCAAGCGGCTTGGCCTCCTGCATGAAACGGCGCAGATCTGTGTACTTCCACGCCTCGATCCGGGAATGTGGCAGACCGTTCGCCGCGAAACGACCGAATGCCGCCGAGCGGAGGTTCCTGACCTCGGCCCCTCCCGGAAGGTCCTGGCAGGCGGCGGCGAACACATCGGCCAAACCCAGTTCGGCCTTGGTCCTGATTGGGCGAAGTTCAGCGTTCATGGTTGTCAGGCCGCCTCGCCCTGGTATTGGGCATAGCCCGTCGATTCCAATTCCAGCGCCAGCTCCTTGCCGCCAGACCTGACGATGCGGCCCGCCGAAAGCACGTGAACAACGTCAGGCACGATGTAGTCCAGGAGCCGCTGGTAGTGCGTAATGACGACCATGCCGCGGCCGGGAGAACGCAGCCGATTGACGCCATTGGCAACGACCTTCAGCGCATCGATGTCGAGACCGGAATCGGTTTCGTCGAGAACGCAGAGCGAAGGCTCGAGCAGTGCCATCTGCAGTGTCTCGTTGCGCTTCTTCTCGCCGCCGGAAAAGCCGACATTGACGGGACGGCGCAGCATCTCGGGATCGATACCGAGTTCCTTGGCAATCGCGCGGACCCGCTTCAGCACATCTGGCGAAGGCAATTCCTCTTCACCTCGCGTCTTGCGCTGCGCATTCAGCGCCGCGCGCAGAAAAGTCAGCGTCGCCACGCCCGGAATTTCCAGCGGATACTGGAACGCGAGGAAAACACCTTTGGCAGCGCGCTGGTCGGGCTCCATGGCGAGCAAATCCTCGCCCTTGAACAGGATCTCGCCCGCAGTGACCTCATAACCCGGCTTACCTGCGAGTACATAGGACAGCGTCGACTTGCCAGCGCCGTTTGGACCCATGATGGCGTGGACCTCCCCGCTGTTCACATCGAGGTCGAGGCCGTTGAGGATCTTGCGACCGTCGATTTCGGCATGAAGTCCTCGAATCTTCAGGAGTGTCGTCATCGCAAGCCTCCCCCCGTCATGTGTTTGATGGCCATCAGCCCACGCTCCCTTCGAGCGAGATCGAGATCAACTTCTGCGCCTCGACGGCAAATTCCATCGGCAGCTGCTGCAGCACGTCCCTGACGAAGCCATTGACCACGAGGCCGACGGCTTCCTCCTGGCTGAGCCCGCGCTGGATGCAATAGAACAGCACGTCCTCGGAAATCTTCGAGGTGGTCGCCTCGTGCTCGAACAGCGCCGAGGAGTTCTTGGCTTCGACGTACGGCACGGTATGCGCACCGCACTCATCGCCGATCAGGAGCGAATCGCAGGCGGTGAAGTTGCGCGCCCCCGTCGCCTTGCGATGCGCGGTGACGAGGCCGCGATAGGTGTTCTGCGAACGCCCCGCCGCGATGCCCTTGGAGATGATCCGGCTCGTGGTGTTTTTCCCGAGATGAAGCATCTTGGTGCCGGAATCGACCTGCTGGAAACCGTTGGAGATCGCGATCGAGTAGAACTCGCCGCGCGAATTATCGCCGCGCAGGATGCAGCTCGGATATTTCCAGGTGATTGCCGATCCCGTTTCGACCTGGGTCCAGGAAATCTTCGACCTGGCGCCGCGGCAGTCGCCGCGCTTGGTGACGAAATTATAGATGCCGCCCTTGCCTTCGGAATTGCCCGGATACCAGTTCTGCACCGTCGAATATTTGATCTCGGCATCGTCGAGCGCGACCAGTTCGACCACCGCGGCATGCAGCTGGTTCTCATCGCGCTGCGGCGCGGTGCAGCCCTCGAGATAGCTGACGTAAGCGCCCTTGTCGGCGATGATCAGCGTGCGCTCG
>DASZTN010000148.1:0-15546 GCA_035547995.1 Bradyrhizobium sp.
CCACCGCCATCGGCATGCAGATGCGGCGGCCGCTCCGCGCCGGCCAGGCGCTGCGGGTCACCGACCTCACCAAGCCCGACTTGGTGCAGCGCGACAGCAACGTCACCCTGATCTACCAGGCCGACGGCCTTTACCTGACCATTCGTGGCAAGGCCCTCGACAACGGCGCGGAAGGCGACATGGTCAGCGTGCTCAACCTGCAATCCAACCGCACCATCAGCGGCGTCGTGATCGGACCGGCGCAGGTCCGGGTCGCAGCCGCGACGCCCCGTATCATCGTTCCAGATGTGCCCACCACCGTCGGATCGGCTGACACTGCACCGGTTTCAGTCGCCGACAGCCGCAGTTCGCCAGTTGCTCTCAACGCCGAGTAAGGTCATGCAGGTCTCAAGTGTCCGCCGTATCGCGCTTACGAGCAGCATGCTGACCATCGTCAGCTTTGCAGGCGGCTGTTCGTCGATCGATCGTCTTTCGCAAATCGGAGAGCAGCCGAAGCTGTCCGCGATCGAAAACCCGACCGCGCAGGCCGGCTACAAGCCGGTGCAGATGCCGATGCCGAAGCCGGAGGCGGTTTCCTATAACGCCAACTCGCTGTGGCGGAACGGCTCGCGCTCGTTCTTCAAGGATCAGCGCGCCCATCAGGTCGGCGACCTCCTGACTGTCACCGTCAACATCACCGACCAGGCCAATTTCGCCAACGAGACCCAGCGCAGCCGGACCGTCACCGAAGATTCCGGCATCACCAGCTTTCTGGGCTCGAACCTGCTCACGGGAAGCACCGCGCTCCCCGGTCGCCTCCTGACCGCGGATGCCACCTCGACCAGCGACGGCAAGGGCACGATCCAGCGTCAGGAAAGCCTAACCACCAACATCGCCGCCGTGGTCACCCAGATCCTGCCGAACGGCAACATGGTGGTCGAAGGCAAGCAGGAGGTCCGCGTCAACTTCGAAAAACGCGAGCTGATCGTCGCCGGCATCGTTCGGCCCGAGGATATCCAGAGCGACAACACCATCGATTCCAGCAAGATCGCGGAGGCACGCATCGCCTATGGCGGCCAGGGCCAGATCACCGACGTCCAGCAGCAACGCTACGGCCAGCAGGTGATGGACGTGCTGCTGCCGTTCTAGAGCATGATCCGGAAAAGCGAGCACCGGTTTTCCGAAAAGATCATGCTCAAAAGGAAATGAGTCAAAGAGCTCCCACATCTCATTCGCGAACCTAGGCGCAGGTGAGATGTTCTACGCGGCCTCCGTTAGCTCCCCTGACGGAGGCCGCAACTATTTCGGCCTCTCATCAAAAAGCCTTTAGCTTCATTGGCAGCCACGGCAGGTCCCCGGCCGAGGAATGAGCTTTCTTCGGGTTGTGGATATCCAGCAACGCACCGCCGAAGGGATGTCTTTACGCGACGAAGTTGCGCCGATAAGGTCCGGACCTCATGCATGCTTCCAATAGATCAGTTGCTATCGACTGCCTAAGAGGCGTTGCGGTTCTTTGGGTCGTCGAATATCATTTTTATAAGTTGTCGATCTTCCATCTCGGAACCTACGGTGTACTGCTGTTTTTCATTATCAGCGGCTATTGTATTTCGATCAGCATGGAGGGATCGAAATCCGCTTGGCACTTCTACGCCAAGCGCTTGGGACGTCTTCTGCCGGCACTGATCGTCTGCGGGTTCATTACCACCGCCTTTAAGCACATCGCTCCGTGGTTGACGGAACCGAATCGGCTCCTGCCATGGTGGCAGTACGCGTATTCGATCATCCTTTTACCCACCCTGAGTTTTTTCCGGGTCGACAGCGGATTCCCTGATGGGGCCTATTGGTCGCTGCTCGTCGAATTCCAATTCTATTTTCTCTGCGCAGCAATCATGCTGATTGGCCTTCGCGAACATCTGATACCCATTTTATGCGTGCTTGTCGTGTTTCGGACGCTCACCACCAGCATCGCCGACGCAACGCCGAACGACTTTTTGCCTTTCTTCATCGCCGGCGCCAGCGTCGCAGCCTTGGCCGAGGGCCGTGCCCGCGAAGCGACGATCGGTTTTGTCGTGGCGATTGCCGTCGATCTGTATCATCTCTACTTTCATTTTCCACAGCCGTCGGTGCCTATTGTCCTCTCCAGGACGATCACGCTTTGGGGCGGGACTCTCGGAGTCTACCTTGCTTCAAGGCTGCATGTTCCGGCAAAACTGGCGCCGTTGCTGTTGCCGCTGTCCCTAGTCGGACTCATCAGTTATCCGCTCTATCTTATCCACCAGGACGTTGGAGCGATGATACTTGCCCTCCTCTATCCCGGAGGCGCACCCGTTTATGCCGAGACGATCTTGGTACCCGCCGCGCTCATCACTGTGTCGTGGCTGATCTATTTCTTTGTCGAGCGTAACGCGATCAAACCGTTGACCAGTTTCCTGGCCGGAGAGCGCCTTGGCGCGCCTGCGCCCCTATGAGCAGATTGATCTGCAGTTGATATGGCTGATGTAAAAACGTCCCTGCAAATGAACGCTTTTCGAACAGCAATTTCCCCAGACAAAAGACCGCCTTTTTCAGAGCTGAGGCGTGAACCTGATTAATTCCGGGCCTTAAATTCTTGTTCGAGCGCGATCTTTTGGAAAGCCATTTCACATTTGCGGATCATACTCTAGACTTTTGCTTTGACGAGTTTTCTTAACGCGGCCCATCGCAGCTTCATCGCGCTATCAAAACCGGTTTAGCTTCGGCGGCTGCGAAAGGCGCCTTCGGAACCGCGGCGCGTCCATGCGAATTATCCCTTCCACACAAGTGGAGCGGAACATGACCTCTCAACGGTTAGCATGGTTGATTGTCGCTCTAGCCGCAACCACGCCCGCCGTGGCGCAAGCCGCAGGCAGCGGGGGTGCCGGCGCCGGGACCGGCGGCACGGCGGCGGCAGCCGGAGCAACTGGCGGTACCGGCTCAACTTCTGCCGCGACCGGCGGCACTGCGGCAGATACCGCAGCGACTGGTGGTCTCGTACCAGGCGCCGCGCCGACCGGCGGTACGGCGGCAGATACGGCAGCCACGGGCGGCATCGTGCCGGGCGCGGCGCCAACCGGCGGTACCCTAACGGGCACACCGGCAACCAGTGGCGGGACTGCCGACACCGCCGTCACAGTCGGCATGGCCCCAGGCGGAAATCCCTCAACGGGCCTTAACGCGGACGGCACCATTGGCCAGGTCGGGAGGGTTGGCACCGCCCTGAATGGCAAGCCGATCGGCTCCCCCGGCTCTGGATTGGGCTCGCCCGAGAATTCCGCCGGCTCGACGGCGCCGACTTCGGAAAGTCAATAGTCGACGGCCACGTCAGACCGAGCTGGATTGAAGCCGGCGCTCAGGCGACGGCAGCGGCAGGCTGCTTTGACGCATTTTCGTCACGCGCACCGGTCTCCGCTTCGTTCGAAAACACCAGCGGGTCCTGCGGCATCTCAGGGAACAGCTTGTCGCGGCCGGAGACATATTGCTGCTCGGTGTCGTGCAGCCTCGAATTATTGGCTTCGCGCTTCCTGACGTCTTCCTCGCCATAGAGGAATGCCAGGAAGGCATAGCGGCGGCCCTTCGTCATCGGCGTCACCTGATGCAGCGCACCGCAGGAAAATACCAATGCGCCGCCTTCGGACGGCCGATAGGTCTTGCGGCCGAATTCCGGAAAGATCAGATCGCCGCCTTCAAAATTGTTGTTGAGATTGATCGAGAGCGCGAAACGCCGGTGCTGCGCGCCAGCATTGACGTTGTCGCGGTGGCGGAAGAAATGGCCGCCGACCTCGCTGTCGTAGCAGGCGATGATGTAGCGATCCATCCGCGTCGCCTCGAACTGGAAATAACGTTCGATCTGCGGCACCACGCGACGCACCACCTGGGTGCGGATCAACTCGCGGACCTCCGGCACGATGACGGGAACATCCTTACGGCGCTTGAGCTGCCAGTTGGCGAGCGTCGTGGTCTTGCCGTCGATGTCATACTGAAAGCCGGAATCGACTCCCCCCTGCTGCTCGTAAAACTGCACCAGGAAATCGCACAGTTCGAAGCTGAAGACGCGCGGTATGGTCAGCGCCGGCGCAAATAGCGGCACGCCGGCCGAGGCGTCGACGTCGGGAAGGCTGCGCAGCACGCCGCGAACGGTTTCGGCATGCCCTTGCGGAATATCCCACGGAATGTCGGCGATCGAGCGCAGCATCGGATCGAGCACGATGGTGCGCGGCATCTCCGCGGCACCGAACATCCGGCTGATGACGCCATCATCGTCCCGCAGGAAGAACAGCTTGCTGCTGCTGATGGCGGCGAACGTCGCGAGGTCGTCAGGCTGGCCGGTGAATACACAGCCGATGATGGCGTGATCCTCGCTGAACGCCGCGCTCTCGCGCGCCAGTTCATTGATCTCGGCAATCGCGCGCGGATTTCCGGGAGCGCCCAAAAAGCTCAGCACCACCCAGCGGCCGGCGCTGACATGCAGATCGAACGAACCGCCGGTCATCACCGGCGCACTGAACCAGGGGACCGGATCACCTAGAACCATGCGAGCACCGCCTGTCGGATAAATTGATCACGGCAGACCCGCCTGGAACCGCCTTCGAAAAACTAGCCGGATCATGGTTAATCAACGCTTAAGCGCTGTGTTGCCCGACATTGGCCGCTGCCCCGCCATACGTGTCGGGAAACAAAGAGCCACCATGTTGTAGCCTTCGCAGGTTCAGTCCGGCCAGACCGAAGCGGCTCAGGAAAACGCAGCGTCCACCGTGCCGAGTTGCGACAGGTCCATCGTCACCCGGTCGCCTGCGTTGAGCCACAGCGTCTTGACGAGACTGCCGGTCAGCACGATCTGGCCGGCACGCAGGCCCTTGCCTTCTTCGGCCAGATGATTGGCAAGCCAAACAAGCGGATTGTGCGGATGACCGAGCACGTCGGCGCCGGTGCCGCGGCTGACTTCGGTGCCGTTGACGATTGCGCGGCCGACCAGCCCGAGCAGATCGGGTGCGGCGAAGCGCGCCACCGGTTTTCCGAGCACACAGCCCGCCGCATAGAAATCATCTGCGATCAGCGTCGGCGCGCCGAGCGTCTGCCAGTCGACATAGCGTTCATCGACGATCTCGATGGCGGCATGATAGGCCTCAATGGCTTTCGCGACCGTCTCCGCGATGAACGGCGCCCGCGAGGGCGGCAGATCGCTGCCGAGCCGGACCGCAATCTCGCATTCGACGCCGACACGAACGAAATCACGATGCCGCAGCGAAGCTCCGCTGTCATGCACGCCATTGGCAAATACGCCGCCGCCGCAGGGATGGGGAATGCCGAGATATTGCTGCATCACCGCGCTGGTGCAGCCGATCTTGTAGCCGACCAGGGCGCCGCACTGAGGCAGCAGCAGGTCGTGAACCGCGCGCTGAATGCGATAGCCCGCCGCTTGATCCTTTGGGGCGATATCAGGCGATAATGCGCGCAGCGGCGCATGATTGCGGCGGGCGGTAGCGATGACCTGTGCGGCCGCGAGCACGCTGTCCATCGGCTGCTGCTCCCCATCCAGTTGCGAACGGCCGACAATTGACCACTGCGGCCTTGCTTTGACAAGCGCGGGAGGTTCGAAGCGTCAGGCCGATCCCTTTGATTTGACAAGGCCAAGCTTCAACAGGCTGTCCGCCGTCGCGATGATGATTTCGTCGTTGGACCGCGGCGTCCAGCCGAGCGTCTCGACTGCCTTGCGGTTCGACGAGCGCCTGATCCGGCCGAGTTGCGGCAAGGCATCGCGAAGCTGCGGTATGCCGATCGCGGCCAGCCGCACCAGCCAGTTGGGCGCCTCGAACCGCGGCACCCGCGCAGCCGAGCTGCCCAGTGTACTTCGCAGCACCCGAGCGATCTGGTGCAGCGACATGGTCTCGCCTGCGACCGCGAGGAAGCGTTCGCCCCTGGCGGCTGGGCTGGTCATGGCGCGCAGATGCAGATCGGCGACGTCGCGCACATCGACCAGGCCGAAATAGATTTTCGGCGCCGCCGGCATGGCGCCTTCCATCAGCAGCCTGATGATCGCGATCGAGCCTGAATAGTCCGCACCCAACACCGGACCGAATACGGCGACGGGATTGACCACGGAAAGTTCGAGGCCGCCGCCTTCCCTCGCGATGAAGTCCCAGGCCGCGCGCTCCGCCAGTGCCTTCGACTTGATATAGGGCTGCACGTCGGCGCCATCGAGATTGGTCCAGTCCGTTTCATCGAACGGCCTCGACCGCGGCTGATGGCCATAGCCGATCGCCGCGAATGACGAGGTGACGACGACGCGCCGGACGCCCGCATCGCGCGCGGCGCGCAGCACCCGTAGCGTGCCCTCGCGCGCGGGAGTGATGAGGTCATTCTCATCGCGCGGCACCAACGTCGGCAGCGGCGAAGCGACGTGCAGGACGTAGTCGCATCCTGCGACCGCCTCCTTCCAGCCGGCATCGGATTCAAGGTCGGCCGTGAAGAACGCGACATCCTCGGCCGATGAGGCACGCCCTTGGCGCAGCATCGCCAGCACATCCTTGCGCCGATCAAGCTTGCGGACCGTCGTTCGCACCCGATGCCCGGCGGCGAGCAGTTGCAGGATGGTATGCGCGCCGATGAAACCCGATCCGCCTGTCACCAGAACCGTACTCATATGACTGCCCCTTCGTTAGCCATGGAGATATTGAAGCCGCATCTGGGGCATTATCCTGAAGACGGCAAGTAGAATGGAATTCGAGACCGGTACGGAGAACCGTACCGGTCTCAACCGGCCGGCTTCCGCGATCTCGATTTGCCGTTCGGCTCACGATCCGGCGCGATGCAGGTTGCGAGAGCTTCCGCGAGCACACGCCGCGATGCCGCTTTCTCAGCCGGATCGCTGCCGGAGATCGACAGCACGATCCGCATCACGGCAAAGCCAATGATCTGACCGGCGAGAATCGCGGCGCGTTCGCGCCTGTTGCGACCGCCGAGTGATGATGACAGTGGCGCCAGAAAGTCGCGTTCGAGATACTTCGCAAGGATCGGGCCTGCCGTCGGACTGCCGATCGACGACAGCAAGAAGCGAAGCGGATCATAACCGCCGCGCCAATCCCCCAAATCGACCTCACCGGTCAGAATCCGAATGACACGCGCGGGAAGCTCCTCGATTCCATCCGCGAGAAACTTACCAGCGCCAAAGGCTTGTCCGGCGATTTCGCGAAACAGCCCTTCCTTCGAGCCGAAATAGCGGCTGATCAAGGCCGGATCGACGGCGGCGTCCGCAGCAATCTCCCTCACCCCGACGCCTTCATAGCTGTTCTGCGAGAAATGCTTTTTCGCAGCCTCCAGAATGCGGGATCGGGTCGCATCGGCGTCCCGCTGCGGCAATGATTTTGCCGACCTCCGCCCGGCCGGCGTCGCAACTGGATCGGTTCGATTCATGGCATGCCATACAAGTCAACGATCGTTGACTTGTATGGAACGACCGCCCATATGTCAACGATCGTTGACTTGTACGAGCAATCAGGCCATGCGCGAACTTGCCCAGCCGACCAACTTACATCTGCCTCGACGTCACCTTCTTCATGGCAGGGCCGTCGTGATCATCGGCGCAGGTCCGGCGGGCCTGACACCGGCACGGCTGCTTCAAACCGCAGGCGTCGACGTGCGCGTCTACGAGCGGGATGCCGGACCGGAAGCACGGACGCAGGGCGGCAGTCTCGATCTTCACGAGGACAGCGGCCAGCTTGCCCTGAAGCGGTGCGGCCTCGAACAACGGTTCAAGAACTTCGGGCGCCCCTAATCAAACAATCGATGGCGACCCGGGATATTCTGTTTGCCGACGATGCGTCGGAGGAACTCGTGGCGCTCATCAAGGCCGGAAAGAAAGATGCCCGACACTCGTATCGCGGATATCATGACGACGACTTCAGATGGACCGATCGGCATGGAAAACAGAACCAGCCCCTATTTCGACGCAGCCGCCTGTACCGGCTGCTCACCCGATCCCAAGATGCTCGCTCAGTTCCAGAAGGCGGTTCGCGCCATCGCCGGAAAATGGAAGCTGGAAATTCTTTTTGCGCTGATGGACGGCGCAAAACGGTTCGGCGAGTTGCGCCGTTCGCTCGGCGGCGTCACCCAACACATGCTCACGGCTCAACTGCGCGAGCTCGAGCACGACGGCTTGGTGGTGCGCACCGCCTTCCCCGGCAAGCAGTTGCGCGTCGACTACGAACTCACGGATGCGGCCTGGGGGCTTCTGCCGGTGTTCAGAGCACTATTGAGTTGGTCCGAGCATTACAAGAAATGCGCCATCGATTGAGCGAAGATCGATGCCGACGATCGAATCTTCAGAACTGTTTCGCCAGGAGAGTGAAAGCCTGGCGGAGGTAATGGGCCAGTGGGTGGGCCGCGTCGTCCTGTTTCCACTTGTCCAGGGCCAGACGCAGCGTACCCATCGCCACCATCGCGACCAGCCGAAGCCCGTCCCGTCGTGCCGGCGCCGGCCAGAGCTCGCACATCGCGTCCCACAGGATCTGCTCCGTTTCGACGAAGACGGCTTCCTTCCGCGCGCGAAGCGCTGCGGTCGAGTCCATCAGGCGGTCGAAGACGACGGACTCCTTCGTCTCGTAGCGTGAAGCGAGCTTGATCAGGCACTTTTGGACGGCATCAAGAGGAGCCTGATCAGGGGACTCGTCGAGCATCGCAGGCCTTAGCGCTTGCCGGAAACCGCTATCGTGCGCGGCCAGCAGTACATCCTCCTTGGATTTGAAATAATAGAAGAAGGTTCGGCGCGAGATGCCGGCTGCTTCCGCGATGGCGTCGAGCGTGGTGCCTTCGTAGCCATTCTTCACGAACAATCGCAAACCCTTTTCGATGATCCGCTCATACGTCTCGCGGCGCTTGCGCTCCCTCACGCCCTCCTGCCTTTCCGACGCGCCTTTCATGCAAACCTACTTTGTCAGCGGCCACTTGCAAAATTACACTGAGTGCGATAATAAATCGCACTCAGTGCGAATTTATAGTCAGGTCGGCGACATGCCTCAAGGAGATTTGGTCCGGAATCTTCCGGCAGGACCAATATGCCCCGGTGGCGGCCCGAAACCCGCTGACGACAGCAATGAGGGTTTGTGTTTCGATGTATGATGTCGTGATTGCCGGGGGCGGCCCCGTCGGCTTGTTTCTCGCCTGCGAGCTCCGTCTCGTAAATCTATCGGTGTTGGTGCTGGAGCAAGCCGAGGACCCGCACTCCCCCTTCAAGCGGCTTCCATTCGGCATGCGCGGCCTTTCCGTGCCCACCATCGAAGCGTTCTACCGTCGCGGGCTGTTGAACGACATCGCGGCGCCGCAGCGCGCAAAGGATGGCCCAGGGGGCAGCGCTGTGCCCGCCCCGCATTGGATGCAACAGCCGCGCCGACCGGCCGGCCATTTCGCCGGCATTCAGTTTTTCCATGACGATATCGACAGCTCGAAATGGCCGTATCGCCTGCCAAGTCCGGCCGAAGCCACCATCGCAGTCGATATGGAGCACATCGAGTCCGTGTTGGCCGCCCGGGCAAGCGCGATGGGGGCCGAGATCAGGCGCGGCATCAGTGTCGAGGATGTCGGCCAGTCGGATGAAGAAGTGACCATTCGCGCCGGGGGTGAGACTTTTCGCGCAGGCTGGCTCGTTGGATGTGACGGCGGCCGCAGCACGGTGCGCAAGGCTGGCGGCTTTGAGTTCGTCGGCACCGATCCCGAGTTCACCGGCTATTCCGTTGAAGTCGGAATGACCGATCCGGATAAACTTCGCCCAGGCCGCCATTACACGCCGGCGGGCATGTACACTTACGCGCAGCCGGGGACGGTCGCGATGGCTGATTTCGACGGCGGCGCCTTCCACCGAACCCAGCCGATCACGCTTGAGCACGTGCAGACGGTATTGCGGCGTGTCTCCGGCACCGACGTCACCTTAACCGCGCTCAAGCTTGCCACGACCTGGACGGATCGCGCCTATCAGGCGACGGCTTACCGCAATGGACGGGTGTTCCTTGCGGGCGATGCCGCGCATATCCATTCCCCTCTGGGCGGCCAGGGTCTCAACCTCGGATTTGGCGACGCGATGAACCTTGGATGGAAGCTTGCTGCTGCCGTCCGTGGCGAGGCGCCCGTTGGTCTACTCGACAGCTATTCGAGCGAGCGGCATCCGGTGGGAGCGCAGATTCTTGACTGGTCGCGCGCGCAGGTCGCGCTCATGCGGCCGACCCGGAGTTCGCGCGCGCTCGAAGCCATCATCCGCGATCTCATCGGCACGCGCGACGGCGCGACATATTTCGCCGGGCGCGTGTGGGGTGTTTCCCTCCGCTACGATGTCGGCGGCAGTCACCCACTGCTGGGCCGCAGTGCTCCCGATTTCGAGTTGGTCGACGGGAAGAAGCTCGGCGAACTGCTCAGGACGGGTAGAGGCGTATTGCTGGACTTTGAGGCTTGTGCATCCCTGCGGGCGCTTGCAAGCCGCTGGAGCGGCCGGATCACGTATGTCGCAAGTGACGCCAAGGATCGGCTGGGTTTGAGCGCTGTGCTCTTGCGCCCCGATGGCTTCGTCGTCTGGGTCGGTGATGCCGTCCACGACCACGAGGAAGTTTCTCAGGTGGCGTCGCGATGGTTCGGCGACCCCGGAGAGGTGCGTGAATCCACCTCATAATAGCGTCCCTGGGACCCCCCGTTCTTCAGGCGCTTCCGACTCGTTCCTTCGGAAGCGGCATGACACGTACCGGCCGCAACACTCACGGCGCGACGATCACTCGTCGCGATATACTTTCTCGCGCTTCTCGTGCCGCTCCTGTGCTTCCACGGAAAGCGTGGCGATTGGCCGGGCCTCGAGCCGCTTCAGCGAGATCGGCTCACCGGTCTCTTCGCAATAGCCGTAAGTATTGTCTTCGATTCGCTGCAGCGCCGCGTCGATCTTGGAGATCAGCTTGCGCTGGCGATCGCGCGCCCGCAGCTCGATGGCGCGGTCGGTCTCCGACGAGGCACGATCGGCAAGATCGGGATGATTGACGTTCTCTTCCTGCAATTGCTGCAGGGTGATGCGGGATTCCCGCAGGATCTCGTCCTTCCACGCCAGCAACTTGGCGCGAAAATATTCGCGCTGGCGCTCGTTCATGAAAGGCTCTTTTTCGGAGGGTCGGTAGTTTTTCAACTTTTCCAAGGCCAGCCCATCTATCTCACGAGGCGGTGGGAAAGGGTCCTTCCGCGCGCGCCTTATATAGCGGCGCCATGTGACAGACAATATCGGCGCTTTGGAAAAAAACGCCGTCCCCAAAGGACTTAACGGAGAAGTGGGACGGCGGCTCCGGTTTGCTCGCCCGGCTTCCGGCCAACGGTAACGCGCTAGCGGATTTCGGGGCGGGGCTCGATCTGGCTGCTGACCCCAGCCGCAAAAAGCCCGCCTCTCCGGCCGCGGCAAACCGGTGACCGGTCCGGTCCAGGATAGGAAAGTTCCCGGTTCGAAATATCGTATCCGGCTCGATTTACCGCCGGAACAGGATGGAAAAGCCGCGTCTTTGTCCGCAGGATTTGTATACCAGGCGAAAATGCGGATCCGCTACCAGAGCGGGCAGGTGGTTTAGCCCAGCGGGCTGGCGGCGCCGGTGGCCGAAAGCGGCCAATTTCCGATTCATTTGCGGTTACGACCACTCGACCTGCCCCGGAATTCAGGCCTGCCCCGCCTTGGCGAGTTCGACTTCAACCCGCAGCTCGATCTCGGACAGCACCGCATCCAGACCCGGATCGCCTGAAGACAATTTGAGATCGGCGGCGGCATCGCGCAGCCTGCTTACCATGGAGGCCTTGAGATTGCCGGAGAGCAGGCTGAGCTTGAGGTCATCGAGCACGTCGAGCGCGCCCCTGCCCCGCTGCACCGAGCGCTTGCGCTTTTCGGTCGGATCCTCGATCTCCTGCAGCGCCAGCAGCGCATCGATATTGGCTGCCGCCCTGGGTGCGCTCGTCGCCCGGCTTTCGGAAGCCGAGGCGGTTTCCTCCGGCAGTGAAAAGCTGCTCGAGCCGGTTCGCCGGGTGGAGGAAGCCGGGGAGCCGAGTGTCGTGCCGTTCGGTCCATAAATGCGCATGATGGAATCCCGCTATGCGCGTCAAGCTTCACCCCGTCATGGTTAACGATGCGTAAACGACCCGGCAAAATCTGCCGCCAGAGGCAGTTTCGCCGCGGCAAGGGCTAACAGGGCGTGACCGGGGTTCGGAGATTTATCCAGTAAAATCAAATCATTGCCCTGCAAGGACGCGGTGGCACGGCGCTCGCATAGTTAATGCCGGACCGGCCGTCATGGGAGTGTCGCGCAAGGTCCAAGCGTCAAGACCTCAGCGGGGAGCAGAGGATGCCTAGCGTTTCGGCGAAATTATTTTGGGTGGCTTGCGCCGCATCGCTGGCGTTTGCGCTGGCGTTGCCAGTGGCCCCGGCGCGCGCGATATCGAGGATCAAGGATCTCGCCAATATCGAAGGCGTCCGGCAGAATCAGCTGGTCGGCTATGGCCTCGTCGTCGGACTCGCCGGCACCGGCGACACCCTCAACAACGCGCCTTTCACCAAGCAATCGCTGCAGGCCATGCTCGAACGCATGGGCGTCAAGATCGCCGCTAACGCCGCCATGCGCACCGGCAACGTCGCCGCGGTCATGGTGACGGCGAACCTGCCGCCATTCGGCACCCAGGGCACGCGGATGGACGTCACCGTGTCCTCGCTCGGCGATGCCAAGAATCTGCAAGGAGGCACCCTGCTGGTGACCCCGCTGCTCGGCGCCGACGGCAACGTCTACGCGGTGGCGCAGGGCTCGGTCGCGATCAACGGCTTCCAGGCCGAGGGCGAAGCAGCCAAGATCGTCCGCGGCGTGCCGACGGTCGGCCGCATCGCCAACGGCGCCATCATCGAGCGCGAGATCGATTTTGCGCTCAACCGCCTGCCCAATGTGAGGCTGGCGCTGCGCAACGCCGACTTCACCACGGCAAAGCGCATCGCCGCGGCGGTCAACGACTATCTCGGCGTCAAGACCGCCGAGCCGATCGATCCGGCAACGGTGGAGCTGTCGATTCCGCCGGAGTTCAAGGGCAACGTCGTCGCCTTCCTCACCGAGATCGAGCAGCTTCAGGTCGAGCCGGACCTGCCGGCCAGGATCGTCATCGACGAGCGCTCCGGGATCATCGTGATGGGACGCGACGTGCGCGTCGCCACGGTCGCAGTGGCGCAGGGCAATCTCACGGTCACCATCTCGGAAAGCCCGCAGGTCAGCCAGCCCAATCCACTGTCGCGCGGACGAACCGTGGTCACGCCGAACTCGCGCGTCGGCGTCACCGAGGACGGCCGGAAGCTGGCCGTGATGAAGAGCGGTGTATCGCTGCAGCAGCTTGTCGACGGCCTCAACGGCCTTGGCATCGGCCCGCGCGACCTGATCGGCATCCTGCAGGCGATCAAGGCCGCGGGCGCAATCGAAGCCGATATCGAGGTGATGTGATGCAGATCGCCTCGAACAGCAGCTTTTCCAGCCAGGTCGCCGTCTCCGTCGGCAAGATTCCGAACTATGCCGGCCATCCCGACTACGATCTGGCGAAAGCCCTGACCAAGGTGTCGCCGCAGGCCCAGGCCAAAACCAAGACGATCGCGACCAATTTCGAGGCGATGTTCATCAATTCGATGTTCTCGGAAATGACCGCCGGCCTGAAGGGCGACGGCCCGTTCGGCAGCACGCCCGGCACCGGCGTGTGGCGTGGGATGCTGACCGATGAATATTCGAAATCCTTTGCCAAGGCCGGCGGGATCGGCATTTCACACGAAATATTCCGCACCCTGATCCTGCAGCAGGCGCGCACCGGCAGCAGCAGCTAACCGTATCCGAGGAAAACAGACATGCAGCAGCACATGCAACGGCAGCCGGCGCAAACGCCGATTCCCTCCGCCACTACGCCGGCTGAGGCACGCCAGCTCGCCGAAAGCCTGATGGAGGTGATGACCACGCTGCTCGGCGTGATCGAGCGCGAAACCGAGCTGGTGAGAGCCGGCAAGATCCGCGAGGCGATGGCATCCGAGCCGCAGAAAACCGAGCTGTCGCGCCGTTACGTTCAGGTGCTGACGCTGCTCAAGGCCAGCCACAAATATCTGCAGCAATCGGCGCCGGAGCTTCTGACCGCATTGCACCGCCACCACGACGTGTTTCGTTCGATGCTGAAGGTCAACCTCACGGTGCTGGCGACTGCCCATGCGGTTTCCGAAAACATCGTGCGCGGCGTCAATGTGGAGATGCAGCGCCGCACCATGCCCAGCACCTATACCGCGGCCGGCCGACGCGCCGCGCCGGGACCACGCAATATCGCGCCGTTCTCCGTCAGCCGCTCGCTCTAAGACCATCGCGTTTATGCTCTCGAATGCGAGAGCGGATACATGCCGGCCGGGCTGTGTGCCAGTCGCAAACTGCGGATCAGGCCCGGTCGATCCCGACACATTTCATAAAATTTGCGCGTTGATATCAGAATAATATTCAGCGCATTCTCTAACCTCGCGTTGAGAGGTGTTTGTCATATTGCTTTCGGAAGGGGGTAGGATTTGACTCGAATGGAGCCAGGAGGCTGCCATGAGTACGGATTTCAGCATCAAGCCGGTCGGGGCGCCGGCTGCAGTCGGTGTGAGTCAGCCTGTCAGCGAGGCGACCAGCAATGCGGTCTCGACTGACCTTCCCGCCAGCCAGGCCGTTACCGCGGCAGACCCCGCCTCGGATACGCGCAACGATGCGCAGACGGCGAACGAATTCATTTCACATCAGGCATTTTACGATCAGTCCGCGGCCTCGATCGTCTATCAGGTCGTGGACGGCAATAACGGCCAGGTGGTGGAGCAATATCCTGACGATGCCACGCTGCGCCGCCGCGCCTATTTCCACGCGCTCGATCTGAGCAAGGGCCAGTCGACGCGACCGCTTTCCACCGACCTCAAGGCGTGAGCTTCGTCGGTCCGGGATATGACCCGGGCCATGCATCGCCACAGCAGATCCGAGCTGACTCCGCACGATCGGGGCGTTAGCCCCTGCCCGCCAAGCCGGCTGCAATATTCGAGTTGATGTCGATCAGCGACTGCATCTTCTCCGGAGTCGGATTGGTCTGCAGCTCGAGGGTTCGCTGCATCACGAACGCCGCGATGTTCACGATGTTCTGCCGGACTTCGATCGGCTGCGGATTGTCGTTACTCTCTGCGGCACTCATGAAGATCGTCCAGAGCCGACGATTGAACATCAGAGCGGCCTGCATCCGCTTGTCGCCCGGGCCCTTCCAGTCCTGCTGAACTTCAACCAGCTTTCGCGCCGCCATCAGCAGGGTCTGAGCTTCGATTTCACGAGGGGACGAAGATACTTGTGCCGTGCGCGCGTAGGCTCTAGCTGCAGTGGACATTCATGACCTCAAGGGGAGGAACTTCTGTGCAGGCCGTGGGCTTTGGACTGCTCACGTTTTATACGAAGCCGCTTTTAAAATAAGGTTAGCGGTCGCTTCCAAATGCAAATGAAACAAGGGTGTGTCACGTAACTTCCGCAAAACTACGGGTTT
>DASZTN010000149.1:0-7097 GCA_035547995.1 Bradyrhizobium sp.
GCATCGTGCTGGCTTCAGCCACCATCATCACCGGCATGATCGCGCTGGCCTGGATTTCCGGCCTGTTGACGCTGGCCGGCATCGGCTTCACCGCGCTCGGCCTCTTCGCGCCGCATCTGTTGAATCTGCCCTGAACTCGCCAATTCCATTGCCGTCATGGCGAGCGCAAGCGAAACAATCCATCCACTGCCTCATTCCGGGATGCGCCGATAGGCGCAGGCCCGGAATCCATTCATCCAAACAACCTGCGGCATAATGGATTCCGGGTTCGCGCTGTCGCGCGGCCCGGGATGACGAATTGGCTAGTGTCCTGAATCCGAAGTTCGCAATCTCTGCGGCGATTAAAGGAAGCGAACTTCGGATTCGAAAGGACACTAGAAGACTATGATTCTAGTGTGGTTTTGTTCAGAAGTTCTCTTGAAGGTCTCGCGGCAAAGATGAAGAAAACGCTCTAAGGATCGCTTGCAACGAAGGCGCGAATAGCCTCGTTGGGCAAGAAGATCATCCGACCGAGCAATTATCGCGCTGCGCGTACGGTCTTGCGAAAGCGCAAGATCAGCCGCAGCATCCGCGACGACCATCCGCCGCCGGCGCTGCCCAGGATGATCTCCCGGATCCGCTGCTTGATCGGATCAACCAGCTCGTTGGCCTTTGTCCGTAGCGCCAGGATGAACCTGTAGAGTCGCACGAACCATTGCATCTGCAGGAGCTTCGGCCGCGTGACGTCGAACAGGAAGGCGGTCACGCCAACGCCGAGAAATTTCCCAAACAGGATGACGGCGGCTGCACCCATCCAGTGCTTGCGGGTGAGCAGCCAAAAGCCGATCAGCTTCAGCGGAAACAGCAGAACGACCGGCACGATGAACACGATCAGTGTCGTCGCCGGCGACAGCCGGTGGACGCGCTCGGCGACCCATTGCTTGAGCGCCCGCAGCGGAATCGTCGCCACGCACCAGGCGACGATCGGTTCGAGGTGATCCCACAGCCACGCCTCGATCAGGAAGATGATCGCAAGCAGAACCCATAATGGCTGGAGCAGGCGGCGCATCGACGATGTTATCTCGGCCAGGCGACAGCCGGGCTATCGGATCACATATGGATGGCGCGCTTGGCAACCGCAAGCGCAGCTTCCTTGATCGCTTCCGAACGGGTCGGATGGGCATGACAGGTGCGCGCGAGATCCTCGGCGGCGCCGCCGAATTCCATCAGCACGGCGGCCTCGTGGATCATCTCGCCGGCTTCGCGGCCGACGATATGTACCCCGAGCACGCGATCGGTTTTCGCATCTGCGAGAACTTTCACGAAACCTTCCGTGGTCTGATAGACCTTGGAGCGGCCATTCGCGGTAAATGGAAACTTGCCGACCGTATATTCGACGCCGGCCTGCTTCAGCTCTTCCTCGGTCTTGCCGACCGCCGACACTTCCGGCGTGGTGTACACCACACCAGGGATCACGTCGTAATTCACATGGCCGGCCTTGCCGGCAATGATCTCAGCACAGGCAACTCCTTCATCCTCGGCCTTGTGCGCCAGCATCGGGCCGGCGATGACATCGCCGATGGCGTAGATGCCCTTCACATTGGTGGAGAAATGCGCATCGGTCTGCACCCGGCCACGCGCATCGAGAACGACCCCGGCTTCCTTGAGGCCAAGGCCTTCGGTGTAGGGCACGCGGCCGATGCAGACCAGTACGACGTCGGCTTCCAGCGATTCAGCAGCGCCGCCGGCGGCCGGCTCGATCTTCGCAACCAGCGTCTTGCCTGACGTATCGACGCCGGTGACCTTGGTGCCGAGCTTGAAAGCAAAGCCCTGCTTTTCCAGGATGCGCTGAAACTGCTTGGCGACCTCGCCATCCATGCCCGGCAGGATACGGTCAAGGAATTCGACCACGGTGACCTGTGCGCCGAGCCGATGCCAGACCGAGCCGAGTTCGAGCCCGATCACACCGGCGCCAATGATCAGCAGGCTCGAAGGCACCTTCTCCAGCGACAGCGCGCCGGTCGACGACACGATGCGCTTCTCGTCGATCTCGATGCCCTTCAGCCGCGCGACATCCGAGCCGGTGGCGATGACGATGTTCCTGGTCTCGACCGTCTGCGCCTTGCCGTCGCCGCCGGTGACCTCGACCTTGCCGGCGCCGAGGATCTTGCCGACGCCGTGGATGACGTCGATCTTGTTCTTCTTCATCAGGAATTCGACGCCCTTGACGTTGCCGTCGATGCCCTGCTGCTTGAAATTCATCATCGCCGGCAGATCGAGCTTCGGCGCCGATACGCCGACGCCCATCTTGGCGAAGGAGTGTCCGGCCTCCTCGAACATTTCGGAGGCGTACAACAGCGCTTTTGACGGCATGCATCCGACGTTGAGGCAGGTCCCGCCGAGTGTTGCGCTCTTCTCGACCACCGCGACCTTCATGCCGAGCTGCGCTGCGCGAATGGCGCAGACATATCCGCCCGGTCCGGTACCGATGACAACGAGATCGTAGGTGGCCATGATGAAGTCCTGTAGCTAAGCGTGAGAAAATGCGTCAGCGCCCGCCGGACACATCGAGAATGGCGCTGGTGACGTAGGAAGCCTCGTCCGACATCAGCCAGACGATGGCGTTGGCGACTTCGTCCGCGGTGCCGACCCGTTTCATCGGCACGTTGCCGGCCAGGCGCTGAGCGCGATCGGGCTCGCCGCCGCTGGCATGAATCTCGGTGTCGATCAGGCCGGGCCGGATTGCGGCAACGCGGATCCCTTCCGCCGCCACCTCGTAGCCGAGACCCAGCGTGAAGGAATCGATTGCGCCCTTGGAAGCCGCATAATCGATATAGGAATTGGCGCCGCCCAATCTCGCTGCGGCCGACGACAGGTTGACGATCACGCCGCCCTGGCCGCCGCGCTTGGTCGATAGGCGCCTGACGGCTTCGCGGGCGCAGAGCAGGCTGCCGCTGACGTTGACCGCCATCATATGGGTGATGCGCTCGGCCGAGATGTCCTCGAGGCGCGAGGTCTTGCCGACGATGCCGGCATTGTTGACGAGCGCACCGAGCGTGCCGAATGCATCCGCCGCCTTGAACAGCGCCAGGATGTCGGCTTCGCTGGCGACGTCGCATTTGACCGCGATCGCCTTGCCGTTGCTGGCACTGATCTGTGCCACGACCTCATCGGCCGCGGCCTTGTTGGTGGCGTAGCCGACCACGACGCGGAAGCCGCGGCGGGCGGCGGCAAGCGCGGTGGCGCGGCCAATGCCGCGGCTACCGCCGGTGATCACAACAACTTTGTCGGTCAAGATCGCCCCCACCTTTCACGGGTATCGTCGTCGACTGTCGCGGCGCCGCCCAGGACGGCGCTGGATCAGAGATCCAGCACCAGCCGCGCCGGATCTTCCAGGCTCTCCTTGACCCGCACCAGGAAGGTCACCGCTTCCTTGCCGTCGATGACGCGGTGATCATAGGACAGCGCCAGGTACATCATCGGCCGGATCTCGACCTTGCCGCCGATCGCGACCGGGCGCTCCTGGATCTTGTGCATGCCAAGGATGCCGGATTGCGGCGCGTTCAGGATCGGCGTCGACATCAGCGAACCGTAGATGCCGCCATTGGTGATGGTGAAGGTGCCGCCCTGCATCTCCTCGATCTTGAGCTGGCCGTCGCGGGCGCGGCGGCCGAAATCGGCGATCGACTTTTCGATCTCCGCGATCGACTTGTGGTCGCAGTCACGCACCACCGGCACCACCAGCCCCTTGTCGGTGCCGACGGCGATGCCGATGTGATAATAATTCTTGTAGATCAGGTCGCTGCCGTCGATCTCGGCATTGGCCGCCGGGATGTCCTTCAGCGCCTGCACACAGGCCTTGGTGAAGAAGCCCATGAAGCCGAGCTTGGTGCCGTGCTTCTTCTCGAACACATCCTTGTATTGCGCGCGTAGCGCCATGACGTTGGTCATGTCGACCTCGTTGAAGGTCGTCAGCATCGCCGCTGTGTTCTGAACGTCCTTGAGGCGGCGGGCGATGGTCTGGCGCAGCCGGGTCATCTTCACGCGCTCTTCGCGCGCGGCATCATCGGCCGGCGACGGCGCCCGGACCTGCACGGCAGCCGCGGGCTGATTCACCGGCGTCGGCGCCGATGCCGCCCGCTCGATCGCGGCCAGCATGTCGCCCTTGGTGACGCGGCCGTCCTTGCCGGAACCGGGAACGGTGGATGCATCGATGCCGCTCTCGGCCGAAAGCCTGCGGACCGACGGCGCCAGCGGCGCATCGGCCGGCGGTGCCTTCGCAGCCGGGGCGGCAGCAGGTGCTGCAGCCGGCGGCGGAGGAGGCGGCGCGGCGGCCTTGGCGGGCGCGGCAGCCGGAGCAGGCTTGGCGGGGGCTGCACCGTCATTGATCTGTCCGAGCAGCGCGCCGACCGCGACGGTCTCGCCGTCCTTGGCGATGATCTCGCCAAGCGTTCCCGCCGACGGCGCCGGCACTTCGATCGTCACCTTGTCGGTCTCGAGCTCGACCAGGGGATCGTCGACGGCAACGGCATCACCAGCCTTCTTGAACCAGCGGCCGATGGTGGCCTCGGTCACGGATTCACCGAGCGTCGGAACGCGAATTTCAGTCATGATCTTGTTTTCCTTGATAACCTCTGCGGTCACAAATCTTGCCCGTCATCCTCCGCGAAGGCAGAGGAGCAGCAATCCGCAACTAGAAATCAGAACAGGCAGCGCGGATCACTGGATGGCCCGCTTTAGCGGGACATCGCATATTGGAAATCCTAGCTCAGCGCCTCGTCGAGCAGTGCCTTGAGCTGCGCCAGGTGCTTCGACATCAGACCGGTGGCCGTTGCGGCCGACGCCGAACGGCCCGCATAGCGCGGACGCTTGTTGGCGGCGTTGATCTGGTTCAGCACCCACTCCAGATACGGCTCAATGAAGTGCCAGGCGCCCATGTTGCGCGGCTCCTCCTGGCACCAGACGATCTCGGCGCCCTTGAACCGTCCAAGCTCCTGCACCAGCGCCTTGAGCGGCACCGGATAAAGCTGCTCGATGCGCAGCAGGTAGATGTCATCGATGCCGCGCTTCTCGCGTTCCTCGTAAAGATCGTAATAGACCTTGCCCGAACACAAGACGACGCGGCGGATCTTGGTATCCGCCACCAGCTTGATCTTCTCATCCGCCTGCATCTGCGCGTCATCGTAGAGGATGCGGTGGAAGGTGGCGCCCTTGGCCAGCTCCTCGAGCTTGGAAACCGCACGCTTGTGCCGGAGCAGCGACTTCGGCGTCATCACGATCAGCGGCTTGCGGATCTCGCGGTGCAGCTGGCGCCGCAGCACGTGGAAATAGTTCGCCGGCGTTGTCGGATAGACCACCTGCATGTTGTCTTCGGCGCACATCTGCAGATAGCGCTCGAGCCGCGCCGAGGAATGCTCCGGTCCCTGGCCCTCATAGCCGTGCGGCAGCAGGCAGACGAGGCCGGACATGCGCAGCCATTTGCGCTCGCCCGACGAGATGAACTGGTCGAACACGACCTGGGCGCCATTGGCAAAGTCACCGAACTGGGCTTCCCAGAGTCCCAGCACGTTCGGCTCGGCCAGCGAATAGCCGTATTCGAAGCCAAGCACGGCCTCTTCCGACAGCAGCGAGTTGATGACCTCGTAGTGGCCCTGACCGCTGCCGAGATGATTGAACGGCGTGTAGCGGCTTTCGTCTTCCTGATCGATCAGCACCGAATGGCGCTGCGAGAAGGTGCCGCGCTCGGAGTCCTGGCCCGACAGGCGGACATGATGGCCTTCCTGCAGCAGCGAGCAGAATGCCAGCGCCTCGCCGGTCGCCCAGTCGATGCCGACGCCGTTTTCGATCGCCTTCGCGCGGTTTTCCAGGAAGCGCTGGATGGTGCGATGAACGCGGAAGCCGTCGGGCACCTTGGTGATCTTGCGGCCGAGGTCCTTGAGCACGGCGATGTCGACGCCGGTGACACCGCGGCGCGCATCTTCTTCCTCATTGGCGTATTTCAATCCGGCCCATTTGCCGTCGAGCCAGTCCGCCTTGTTGGGCTTGTAGCCGGCAGCAGCCTCGAGCTCGGCATCGAGCCGCGCGCGCCAATCCGCCTTGGCCTTCTCGATCTCGCCTTCGGTCATCACCCCGTCGGCAACCAGGCGCTTGGCATAGATCTCCAGCGTGGTCGGGTGTGAGGCGATCTTCCTGTACATGACAGGCTGGGTGAATCCCGGCTCGTCGCCTTCGTTGTGGCCATGCCTGCGGTAGCAGAACATGTCGATCACGACCGGCTTATGGAATTTCTGCCGGAACTCGATCGCGACCTTGGCCGCGAACACCACGGCTTCCGGGTCGTCGCCATTCACGTGGAAAATCGGCGCATCGATCATCTTCGCTACATCGGACGGATAGGGCGAAGAGCGCGAATAGCGCGGATAGGTGGTGAAGCCGATCTGGTTGTTGACGATGAAGTGCAGCGAGCCGCCGGTGCGATAGCCCTTCAGGTCCGACAGGCTGAAGCATTCGGCGACCACGCCCTGGCCGGCGAACGCGGCGTCGCCATGCATCAGCAGCGGCAGCACCGAGATGCGCTGATCCGGCGGGTCGCCGTGCTGGTCCTGCTTGGCGCGGACCTTGCCCATCACCACGGGATCGACGATCTCCAGATGCGAGGGATTGGCGGTCAGCGAAAGGTGGATCTTGTTGCCGTCGAACTCGCGGTCGGAGGAAGCGCCGAGGTGGTATTTGACGTCGCCCGAGCCTTCGACGGCGTCGGGATTGGCGGAGCCGCCCTTGAATTCATGGAACAGCGCACGGTGCGGCTTGCCCATCACCTGGGTCAGCACGTTGAGGCGGCCGCGATGCGGCATGCCCACCACGATTTCCTTCACGCCGAGATTGCCGCCGCGCTTGATGATCTGTTCCAGCGCCGGGATCAGCGCCTCGCCGCCGTCGAGGCCGAAGCGCTTGGTGCCGGTGAACTTGACGTCGCAGAATTTCTCGAAGCCCTCGGCCTCGACCAGCTTGTTGAGGATCGCGCGGCGGCCTTCGGGGGTGAAGGAGATTTCCTTGTCCGGCCCCTCGATGCGTTCCTGAATCCAGGCCTTTTGCGCCGCGTTGGAGATATGCATGAA
>DASZTN010000150.1:0-63377 GCA_035547995.1 Bradyrhizobium sp.
AAGCTGGCCGATCGATTGCTGCTCGAGATTGAGATAGCTCGCGAGATTGGCGAGCGGCGTGCCGACCCAGCTCTCGCCGGTTTCGCTGTTGGTCCCGGTGAGTCGCATGTCGACGGTAACGCTCTGGCCATAAAGGAAACCGTTCTGCTGCAGCGGCGAATCCGCGAGCTCGTTGCCGCCAAGCTTGACGGTCAGAAGATTGTAGGCAGCCGGCAGCACGGTGTCGGGAATGCCGGAGACGTCGAGGATTGCCCCGCTTTCGAGCAGGATGCGGCCAGCATCGGCGATCGCCGGTGCGCTTGCGCGCGAATCCGTGACTATGGCGGTAGTGGCCCGGATCATCTGCCCGGGCGCATAGACCAGCGTCCCGCCCTGGAAGTCGATCGCCTGCCCCATGATCGCGATCAGCCCCGGCCCCTGCGTCGGCAGGACTTCCGTCAGTGACGGGGTCTGGAACGGCGCCAGCGATGTCGGATCGCTCGATAGCGTGACGCCGTTATTATCGGGCAGCACCGACGTCACCGCCTGCGGTCCGAAACTGACCCCCCCGGTGTAGGAATTGCCGCCGAACTCGTACTGGCTGGTAATGACGATCGAGCCGGGTTGCGCCACGCTGGTGGTGGCGATCGCCACGCCGTTCTGCTGGATCGCCCCACCGAGCAAGGTGACGTTGCCACGCGGAGCGTACACCACACCCGTGTTGATGAGGCTGCCGACCGGCGTGATGTCGATCCCATTGGATATCAACTGGCCGGCGTTGGCGAAGACGAGATTGGTCGTCGAATTGTCGTTGGTGCCGCCCGGAATGGAGCTGGTGCTGGGATTGAAATCGCTCTTGTTGTAGTCGTAGGACACGCCGATCCCCGCGACAAGCGCCACCTGCCCGCTCGGCGCCGTGATCACGCCGCCATTGGTGACGTTGGGCGCGGCGATGACGGCAAGGCCGCTGGTCCCGAGATTGATCGAAGCGCCGGGTTCGATGGTGACATTGCCTGCGCCCGGATTGTTCGTGGTCAGCAGGATCGAGTCGGTCGAAAAATTGGACGGATTGAGATCGCCGATGCCGCCATTGAGGAAGCGGTAGACCGTGGTGCCGGGCGTATTGGCATCGCCAAATGTGTTGCTGAAGAGGTTCAGCGACGAGGCGATCAGCGAGCCGACATTGATCTGGCTCGTACCGCCGAAAATGATGCCGTTCTGGTTGATCAGATAGACCGAACCCTCGGCCTTGATCTGACCGAGGATCTGGCTCGGCACCCCTGTGGGATCGCTAACGCGGTTGAGAGCGACCCAATTGTTGCCGGAGGAGGAATTGCCGGCGCTTTGATTGAGATAGAGCTGTGTATTGGTACCAACGTTAAAGCTCGACCAGTTCAGGATCGCTTTCTGCTGGGTCTGCTGCACGGTAACGAGAGTTTGGTTGCCACTCGATGTCTGCGTCGGCGTATTCGCGCCGATCCAGGTGGAAACAGGATTGGCGACGCCATTGCCGGCAAGACCGCTATCGGGCACCAGGCCACCCGGCGCCAGCCCGTTCGGCACGCCGCCGCCTGCGCTCTGCGCCAGATTGTGGGCCGCGCTTTGCGCAGCCATCATCGCTTGCACGGCCTGCGTTGCCCGGCTCAGCGAATTCATCGATTGCTGGGTCGCTTGTGCGGCCTGCTGCGCCGATACGATCGTCGCGCTTGCCGCGGCGCTCACCGCACTCGTCCCGCCCCCGCCACAAAACCCGATGCACCGCGCGTCCGCCGGCACCGCGTAAGCCAGCATCGCGAACGCGCTGACGCCGGCAAGCAATGCACTGCGAAACTGGTAGAGCGAGGCATGGGAATTGGACATGGATCGTCTTTTCGGCCGGATTGGACATTATCCCACGTCGATCATGCCGCTCAGCGCGCGTGACCGAACGCGTTATCCCTAGACGAAGCCGCGATGCCAGACCTGAACAAGAATCTTTGTGAAACTTTTGTGTCGCCAGCCGCGCAATCGAGCCAAGAGATCACCTGAGAGATCAACCCAAGAGCACAATTCCGCCCGGCAGCGATCGCGATCTAGCGTCGAGTGCCTGTTCAACCCAAACAAGCACCTCATCCATGTTCTGAATGTGGAAGCGGCCGCTCAGCGTTCGGCGGGCCAGCGATGCATTGATCAGGATAACCTTGCCCGGCCGATAACGGTTGATCTCAGCGATTACATCGGTTAGCGGCGTCAGCCGGAAAATCAGCACCCCGTTTTGCCAGGCTGCGGCCTGAACAGGGTCGATTGTGACCGGCGGCGCAAGCCCGTCCTTGCCATAGCGGACCTGGCGATTCGCGCCGACGATTGTGGCTTCGGTCCCCTGTTCGACCCGGACCTCGCCTTCCAGGCACGTGACGCAGACGTCTGATTGCAAATTGCGCACATCAAAGCGTGCCCGGCTGGCAAGCGTGCGACCATCGGCTGCGAATACCACCAGCGGTTTCTGCATCTGCGATGATGCGAGAAACGATGCCTCTCCCGCAATCAATTTCAGCCCATAAGCGTCATTGGCACTGTGAAAAGCGATACTTGACTGCGTGTTCATCTGTACGGAGACGTCGCCAGCAAGGACAATTTTCCGCTGCTCGCCTGTCACCGTCCGATAGTCCGCTCTCCATTCCTCAAGCGATGGCCACAGGCCGAACGGCGGCGAGACGATTGCATAGCTGGCTGCCGCCGCCGCGAGTGCTCCCGCGCCTCCGACAATCGCCCGACGGTTCATGCGGCGACGGGCAAGCACCTGACGATATGTGACCTGTCCTTCCAGCCAGTCACTTCCGGCAAGACCGAAATCTTTCCATCGCCGGGTTGCGTCCGCAAAGGCCGAGGCGTGGCTCGGGCTTTGAGTACACCAGCGCTTCAACGCTTCCGCATCGTGAGCCGTTGCCTCACCGGAGATCAGCATCGTGATCCACCGGTGGGCTTCCTGCTCCAGGAGTTCAGCTTTCCTGTTCTGGCCGCCCATGGTCACGTCTCGTCATCCGGCGGCGATGGCTCTTGCGCCCGCTCAGTCAGGACGGCCTCGCCTGAGGCCCCACCTAGAGACGTTTCCCGGCGCCCTAAGCTGAACCTGTTTCTGCCAAACCTCCGCAAGCGTGCCGCGCAATAATCTTGCGCCTCCTGTAATTCCCGTTGCACCATGCGAACAGAGATTCCGTAGCAATCGGCAATCTGTTGGCGTGACAATCCCTCTAGCCGGGCAGCTACCAGGATCGAACGCTGCCGCGGCGGCAGTTCGGTCATGATCTTCTTCAGCGCCGCCAGGTCGGAGCGATCCTCCAGAGTCTGCAATGGTCCCGGTGCGTCGTCAGCAATATTGAGCAGGACCGCGATCTCGCCGGTCGAGAGGCGCCGACCTTCGGAGCGCAGGTGATCACGGGCGATGTTGACGGCAACGCGAAAGAGATAAGCGTCGGCCCGTTGGACCGGAGCTATCGCGTCGTCCCGATCAAGCCGCAGCCATGTGTCCTGGAGTGCATCAGCGGCGAGCTCCGCCGAACCCAGGCGCTGCGTAAGTCGCACCTTGAGATCGTCGTAGCAGAGCAGCAAGAATTGCTTGAGCGCGGCGACGTTCGTCATGGACCGCCTCGTAGCGAAGACGGCTGAGCCTGGACCATTTGGCAATCCCGTGCCATGCGCGCTGGCTGGGGCGCAATCACCAAAGTGACGGGCTGGGCGAAACCGGCCGGCGGGGGAAAGCCGATGGAGAGCCCATGCATCGTTTGGTCGATGCTGGTGTCAAGGTTGGGGTCGCCCGTCGATCCCAGCCGTTCCGAACGTGTCACCTTTCCCGAGGGAGAAATCCAGAAATTCATAGCGACCCGATAGCCGCCTCGCTTCGTCCGATCATTGGCGCAGAACGCAAGTCTCAAACTTGCCTGAACACGGCCGTAGTAACTCATCATATCACCCTGCGGCGCCATATTCTGGCCGGCCGGTTGATCTGTCGACGCTGCTTTCCGCTGATGCAATACGATGCCATCACCCAGGTAGCGAGGCAAAAGATCGGTACCGTCGAGCAGAATTAGCATGGCGCTCTCGACTGAATACGTTCCCTTCAGCTCCGCGGACCGACGGCCACTCGCCAATGCTCCGTCGTAGACAACCTCGCGGCCGGCTGCGATACTGAAGAGCTCGAGCGCGGACGGAAGCGGTTGCGCAGGAATATCAAAGGTGATCATGGACGGCCGCTCGGCAGCGTCCGCGTGCATTTCCGCACTCACTGCCCGGTCGAATTCCGAGATCGAGCTAAAGACCAGAACAGCGCCACAAAAAAGAAAGGACCTGTAGCGGTTCCGTCGAATGTCCCGGGACTGATAGGCTTTTGCTCCAGAGTTCGGATTCACACACATTTAATCTCGTCGGATTTGGCTCCACCGCAACGCCTTTGATACACAACGCCTCTTATACAAATATGTCACGAAATGCAGAGCATCGAACGGCCGCCCGGACCGACGTTTTGAATCGGCCCAGTGGCCCATAGCCGAAAGCAGAACAACCAATGACTCGAAGGATGGGAAGCCCAGAGCAGCAGGAAGCGCACCAATCCTCACAGACCTATCTTTGGGTTGAGGCTATATCCATCAGCGGGCTTATCGAATAGCGAAAATTGAATAATCAGCTTACATAGCCTCCGTAACGGCGACCTTTCCCTGATGACGCGGGAGGAAATGGCGGACGGGTGTCGCGTGCGGGGCCGAGGTCATGGTGTTTACCACCACGCAGGGAAAGATCGCCGACGCGAAGTGGATGGGCGCGCGAGGCCGTGCCGTGGAACGGCGATAAAGCGGCTGGCCGATCGCTTCGACCTCATCATCTCGACGGTGCCGGAGAAACTATCCCTTTCAGCAGTTCATGGATCTGCTGAAGCTTGACGGTACGCTCGTCAACGTCGGAGCGCTGCAGAGCGTCTCAGGCCTCGACGGCAGAGAGAACGCGTTCGGCCGGAAGAGCTTCGTCGGCTCCGTGGTTGGCGGTGTCGCGGAGACGCAGCAGGTTATCGACTACTGCGCAGCCCGCAATATCAGCGCCGAGGTGGAAATCATCAAGCCGGATCAGATTCAGGAAGTCTATCGATGGGTACTTGGGAAGGTTGTGCGGTATAGCGTCGTGATCAATGTGAGCGCCGCCTGGCAAGCGGCCTCACATCGCAGAGGGGGACCAATTTGTTTAACCCCAAGGCCGAAGAAAGAAGTCGGAGCGGGGAACGGATCAAAGCTGGACTGGATAAGCTCTTCGGTACCGATGAGAAGGAACGAGTGAGCCTCTTTGAAGCGGCGTTCATTCGCTATTTTCGGCCGTCCTTTAACGAGAAGTTCAAGGACAGCTTTCCTTCTACGAACATGAAGGTGCTTAAGGACTGCTACGCCAAAGATTTCTCGGCAGTAATAGCTGAAATCGGCTTCGATGAATTACCCTACAAACTCTGCTCCGGCCAAGTTGAGGCCAACGATCATCATATAGCCAGCTTTAACTTGAGCACAAAAGAAGAGCGGGCAGTCTTTTTCTCACCTGCGCGAAGATCTGGAACCCATCTGCTGAAGTTGGCAGAAAAGATGTCAAATCTCACTATCTGAAGCCTGCGAAAGCTGAATTTGGTCGCCGATCCCTGTTCGTAGGCCGCAGACGTCAGCTTAGCAGAAATCCCCTATCTCAGTTTGAGCTCAACATTCGCCGCACCGGTTTCGCACCAGAAACGACCTGACCGGAACGCAACGAACGCAATCTAACTCACACGAAAACACAGTAAAATGAACAAAGCTGATCGTTATCCTCCCGCTCATAACGGTCTGGTTGCAGGTTCGAGTCCTGCCGGGCCCACCAGTAAATCAATCCCTTATCGGATTTCATTTCGCCAGTGGTGGGTGACCGCACCGGAAACGCCGTCATTTCCTGCCCGTTGCCGACTTCAGTGCTCCGCAAACCACCGCTGCGCACCTGCTCCGGCCATGGTCTTTCCTGTCCGTACCGTGGATTCGGCTACTTCATCGCGAGAAGAGGCCCGGCGGCGCAGCGGGGGCTTGCATCATCGATGGCCTATCAGCGGTCATCGGCGAATTCCAGCCGTCTATCGGAGCATTGATCGAACTTCTCCGCTGGAGCATGCGAACAACGCAGGGAAGCGCCCCCTGCGCGTCCCGATCCTATGTTTGCCCGACAAGCGCGTGTAACGCTCTCACCGCGGTCTCCCGGCTCTCCATAGGGACAAACAGACTGATCGAATGCGGCGACAGCACATATTTGTCGGGGACAATCCCGTGATCTCCGAGGATCTGCAACGACCTGACCGGCATTTCGGACGAAATGCCGCCGAAGCAAGTGAGACTGACCGAGCTTGAAGCCTCGCGCTGCCTGCGCAGGTCACTGCTTTGCTCCAGCGTGCGCAACAGCGCATCGAGCCATTCGGAATCGCAGGCTACGGTCATGCTGGTTTTTCCTGCGGTAAAGCTCGAGGCAAGGAGTTGCGGCCAAAACAGGCTGTTGCGCTTGAGATGCTGCGCGAATTTCTCGAAGCCGTGGCTGAGATCAGTGGAATCGATTTCCACATACTCAATGCGCGCTATCGAGTTGATGGCCAGAACCTTTCCGTTTTCCATGCCTGCAACCTCTTTCATCACTTGCGTGCTGTGCTCAGCGCCGCCCCACCGCTTGAGAAGGAGGGGCACATTCTGACTTTCCGCCAGCTCTACGCTGCGGAAATGCAGGATCTTTGCGCCCCAGAAGCACATTTCGGACAGAGACGCGAAGTCCACTTGCCGCAGGGGTCTTGCATCCGGCACGATGCGCGGATCGGCCGAACAGATTCCGTCGACATCTTTGATGATTTCACAGTGCTCGGCTTTCAGCGCTGCGGCCATCGCGACTGCCGTGGTGTCGCTGCCGCCGCGGCCGAGCGTGGTGATTTCCCTGGTCGCCGGGTTCACGCCTTGAAATCCTGCCAGCACCACCACGCGCCCGCGATCAAGCTCCTCATGCACGCGAATGGGGCGGACATCCAGAATGCGTGCGGAGGAATGGGAGGCGTCGGTCATCACGCCAGCCTGACTGCCGGTGAAGCTGATCGCGGGCACGCCGAGATCGGCAAGCGCCATGCTCATCAGCGACATGCTGATGCGCTCACCGGTCGTGAGCAGCATGTCGAGTTCACGCCGATTGGGGGTCGGACTGACCTGATAAGCCATCTGGATCAATTGGTCGGTGGTCTTGCCCATGGCGGAGACGATCGCCACGACGCGATGACCGCTGCCATGCAGGTCGGCAAGACTGCGCGCAACCGCGCGTATCTTCGCCGGGGTTTCAAGGCAGACACCGCCGTATTTTTGTACGATGATAGGGCGATTGCGCATCTAACCTCGCTGAGAAGCCTCGCCAGTCGAACCGACACCACCGATCCATGTGCCGACGACTTCAAAGTTCGGATTGAAGGCGACAAGGTCGGCACGGTATCCAGGAGCGATCCGTCCGAGCTCGGACTCCAGGCCCAAAAATGCGGCGGGGGTGCGGGAGGCCATGATGAGACCATCGACAAGGGAGATTTCGAGGAACGCGACAGCGTTACGCACCGCTTCGATCATGGTGAGGTGGGCGCCCGCGAGCGTGCCGTCGGGGCCGGTCAGACGATTGTCGTGCAACCTGACCTGCCTTCCCTGCAGCATGAACTGCCGGTCGTTCGTGCCCACCAATGGCATCGCATCGGTGACCAGCATCAATCGGTCGCGCCCCTTGCAGCGGAAGGCAATGCGCAAACCGGCGCGGTCAACGTGGATGCCATCGCAGATGATCCCTGCAAACAGCCGATCGTCCTCGAGCGCGGCCCCCACCAAGCCTGGCTCACGGGCGTTCAACTGCGACATGGCATTGAACAGATGGGTCACCCCGGAGATACCGCGATCGACCGCCTGCCCGATTTCGGCTGCGGTGGCCTCACTGTGACCGGCTGCGATACGCAATCCGGCGCCGATCAATTCATCGATCATGGACGCCGGCACGCATTCCGGAGCCAAGGTGACGATGGAGCGGCCGCAATCTCCAAAGCTCTTGACGGCGGCGAGATCGCGCCGATCGGGCACGCGGATTTCGGCTTCCGGATGAATGCCCTTGCGAGACCTGTTGATGGCCGGCCCTTCCAGGTGAAAGCCGAGCACTCCGGGAATTTTCAGACAGGCCTGGGCGGCTGCAGCCAATCGCTCAATGACATCGCCGCAATCGGTGATGAGGGTGGGCAGGCAGCCCGTGGTTCCTCCATTGCGGTGCGCCTCGACAATGCGCCGAACGCCAGCCTCCGTCGGCTGGTCGTTGAGAAGAACGCCCCCGCCTCCGTTCACCTGGATATCGACGAATCCGGGTGCAAGGATCGCGTCTGCGGGAAGGTGGATTGAGGGGCGCGCCCCTGCGTTGCCGAAGGTGACGCTTTCGATCCGCCCCTGCGAGATCCTCACTGAGCCCGCGCCGCGCATTTCGGTGCCATCAAAGATGTGGTGCGCGGCAATCGTGAGAGCGACGGAAGACCCAGCTTGACCCATCAGTTTTCATCCGCGGATGGCAGTCACGGACTCGTGAGGAGAGTCCCGCATAAGGCTTCATATGTACACTGAGGGACCTCGACAGGACCCGGAACGAAATCTTCGCGTTAACTTCCGATGGAAACAAGAGGTACCACGTATCTCGGCATTGATGGGGGCGGAACCCGCTGCCGCGCCCGGATCGAGGATGAAAACGGCAGGGTGCTCGGTGAAGCGAGCTCGGGGCCTGCCACGACGCGGATCGGCTTCGAGAAGGCCTGGCGGTCCATCATGGAGGCCACTGAAGCGGCAGCCGCCCAGGCCGGACTGACGCGGGAGGATTTCGCGCGGATGCACGCCGGAATTGGCCTTGCCGGTCTTGGTCGCCGGGGCGCGGAAGCGGCCCTCAACGAAATTGCGCATCCCTTTGCGTCCGTCACATTCATCAGCGACGGCCTGGCGGCCTGTCTCGGCGCCCATAGCGGCGCGGACGGGGCCATCGTGGTGGCCGGCACAGGCTCGGTGGGTGTCGGCCTGATCGACGGCCGCGAAATCCGTCTTGCCGGTTACGGCTTTCCCGTCTCGGACGAAGGCAGTGGTGCCGACATCGGCCTGCAGGTCGTTCGACTGGCGCTGCGGGCCGCGGACCGTCGCAGCGAGCTGACCCCGTTGCTTTCAGACGTGCTGGGCGCATTCGATCATGATCCTTATCAGGCGGTGGCCTGGTCCGAAGAAGCCAGGGCCACAGATTACGCTGCGTTCGCGCCGATCGTCATGCGGCACGCCAATCAGGGCGATCCGATCGGCCGTCGCATTGTCGAACGCGCGGCCGATGCCATTGGCGATCTGCTCGATCTTTTCCTGGCGAAAGGAATTGACCGGCTCTCGCTGGTGGGCGGGCTCGCGGATGCCATTACACCCTGGCTGACGCCCGATCTGCGCGCCCGCCTGAGGCGCCCGGACGCCGATGGGGCGGCCGGCGCGTTACTGGTGGCGCGAGGGCGGATTGACCTGCCCAAGAGAAAAACCGACCATGAACAGGCTTCAAAGTTCCGCGTTTGACGGCGCATGGATTAATTATATGGCCACCGAAGAGGTCGATCCCCGCTTTGCCGACCTTGATGCATGGTCGCTGACGTCAGCGATGGAAGCCATGTGGGAAGGCCAGCTTGCGGCAGTTTCGGCGATCGGCCATGCGCTTCCCGCCATCACCGCGGCGACCGAGGCGGCCAAGGCGGCGCTGGGCGATCGCGGACGCATTGTATATGTCGGCGCCGGCACCTCGGGCCGCGTGGCGGTCCAGGACGGCGCCGAGCTGACGCCGACATTCGCCTGGCCCAACGAGCGCGTCCGCTTTATCGTCGCCGGCGGAGACAACGCATTCGTCGCCAGCATCGAGGGGGCGGAAGACGATGTCGATGCTGCGATCACGCAGATCAATGCGGCACGGCTTACTCCGAACGACGTGGTAATCGCCGTTGCCGCCAGCGGGACAACGCCATTTACGGTCGCGGCGCTGCAACGGGCAGGCTTTTTTGGTGCAGTGACGATCGGTGTCGCGAATAATCCAAGCACCGCACTGTTGGAATCGGCAAAGTTTCCGATCTTGATCGAGACCGGCCGCGAGCTGATCGCCGGCTCTACGCGGATGAAGGCGGGCACCGCGCAGAAGGTCGTGCTCAACCTGATCTCCTCGGGGATCATGCTGCGCCTTGGCCGGGTGTATCGCGGCATGATGGTGAACATGCAGCCGACCAACGCCAAGCTGAAGCGACGCGCAGAGGCCATGGTGTCGCAAATCGCGCACTGTGATCCGTCGCACGCGGCGCGGTCGCTTGAGCAGGCCGAGGGAGACATCAAGACGGCAGTCCTTCTGGCGCTGGGTGTCGACAGGGTCGACGCCGAGACCGTTCTGAAAAACTGTGACGGCAACCTTCGCCACGTATTTGCCGAGCTCGCCAAGGATGGTGACCGGCATCCCAAGGTCGCCGCGACGCACAAGCATCGCGGATCGGTCGAGCCGTGACGACATCCGCGATGGCGAACGAGATCGGGGAAAGCGCGGATGTTGTCGCCAAGATTATTCGTAACCGCCTCCCCACGCACGACATCGCAGGACGAATTGGGATCGGCTCCGCTCCCCTGTGCGTCGTATGCGGCCGAGGCAGCTCCGGGCATGCCGGGGTCTTCCTCAGATATCTCGTCGAGACGCGGCTTCGCCTTCCGGTTTCAGCCAGCGCTCCTTCGGTGATCACGGCATTTCGCACGCCCTTGATGCTGCGTGATGCGCTGTTCATCGTGATCTCGCAATCCGGGCGCAGCCCGGATCTTGTCGCAGCGACCAAGTCGGCGCGCGCCGCCGGCGCACGTACCATCGCCATCGTCAATGCGACGTCGTCGCCGGTGGCCTACGAGGCGGAGTTCGTCGTTCCGATCGAAGCCGGCCAAGAGCACTCCATAGCAGCGACCAAGACCGTGATCGGCTCGATGGCCGCTGCCGCCGGACTTGTTGCCGAGTTGGCGGAAGATCGTGCGCTGCGGTCAGCCCTCGACAGGCTGCCCGAGCGCCTGCACCGCGCACTGGCGCTGGACTGGTCCGAGATTACCGATGATCTCGCCAAGGCGTCAGCCGTGTTTGTAGCATCGCGGGGCCTGGGCCTAGGCTCGGCGCGGGAGATCGCGCTCAAACTTTCGGAAATCCTGCGCCTGCCTTCCATTGGTCTGAGCGCCGCCGAGCTGCAGCATGGGCCGAGAGCTGCATTATCGTCGCGCACGCCGGTTGTCATGATGCGCCTCATGGATGAAACGGCGGCCACCGTGGACGCGCTCGCAGGAGAATTGCGCGAGCAAGAGATCGCTCTACATCTATGCGGCGGGCCGCATGGCTCACTGCCCTGGCTGGCCGAGGATGACCCCGCCACCGATCCGATCACCATGCTCGTTCCAGCCTATCGGATGATCGAGCAGGCAGCGCGCGCCTGCGGATTTGACCCAGATCGGCCCCCTCGCCTGAGCAAGATTACCGAGACGTTTTGACGGCTGATTGCCCTGACTGACGAACGAAAGCCGGAATCCCGCTGCCCACCGGTAAATTCAGCCGTGATAGGCAAACAGCTCGACGGGTTCGCTAAAGCCGCGCACCGGATATTCGCCGACCCGTTCGAGATCGAAATCGGATTTGATGAAGTCGGCGAAAGCGCGGGACAGCAGCACCGGCTTACCCAATTGCTTGGTGAGGTTTTCGAGACGCGAAGCCATGTTGACCGCAGGACCGATGACGGTGAAGTCGAGCCGGGTACGGGACCCGATATTGCCGTACATGACGTCTCCGACATGGACGCCGATACCGTAATTCATCGGCTCGCGACCGATCTCGCCGTTCCTTTGGTTCAGGGCGACCATGGCCTGACGGGCTTCGGCCACGGCACGAAGCAGATTTGCACAGGCCGAAGGCTCGCTGAGCGGGAAAATAGCGAGCAGGCCATCGCCGATGAATTTCAGTATTTCGCCGCCATGCCGCACAATCGGCTCCGACATCGCATCGAAATAGTCGTTCAGAAGATCGATGACGTCATCGCGCGGCCAGTTATCCGAGATTCGGGTGAAATCACGCAGATCACAGATCATGATCGCCGCGCGTACCGTCGTTCCGCTTCCTCGCCTGGTGGCGCCGGCCAGAATGAGCTCGCCGGCATGGGGTCCGACATAAGTTTCGAGCAGGGTTCGGGCCAGCCGATTCTTGACGCGGATTTCGCTGACGAGCGCCAGTACCGGCAACAGCTTCAACAGGTCAGCGATATGCCCATCCTCGAAACCTCCCGGCCGGTCGGTTGCAAAGGTCACGAAATGCCGCTTGCCGAGCGTATGGTACAATGGCCACGCCACATAGTCGGTCAGGCCCTTCGCCCGCATTTCATCATAAACGGCGTGCTTGCGGCCTAAGGCGGGATCGCGTTCGAGATTCTCGCGCACCACAGCAGCGCCGTCATGAATTTCGTTGCCGGGACTGCCGATATATTCGGATCGCCCTCTGACATCGTAATCGAACCTCATGATCTCTGCCTCCTGCATCTTGTCGGCCCAGACGATTCGAGCGCCAAGCCATTGCGGATGGTGGATCATGATGTGAAGCGAGGCCCGCTTGACGGGAATGCCGGCTTGCTGGAGCCGGACGCACATTTCAGCGAAAATATCGTCAAGGAAGCGTTCATCGCGCGTGTCGTTTGTCAGCCAGTGCGCGACGTCGCCATCGGAAGGCGCGGTGACGGAATCGAGATTTGGCGGCGCGTTCATATCTTGCTCCTGAACGGTAACGCGGCTCGACGGCAGGACGACGCCGTCTGCAGCTGCGACGGAGGGGCTTCCCGGCACCGACACTTACATAAGCCATAGAATGCAACGCGATAATGTCAGGCAGCAAGACACTGATCCCAAACGCGCTGCCGGTCAGCGATCACCCGGCAGATCAGCGGCGGCCGGCCGCTGTTCGTCCCTTTTCGCCTCCGGCCAGGCGCGCATTGCCAGCCGGCTGATTTCTGAAAGCTTCTCGCGGGAAGCGCCGTCGCGCGCCTGAACGGCAAGTCCGCGCGCCACCGCGCTGTAATAGGCAGCCAGCATGTCGCAATCGGTATCTGCGGGGATATCGCCATCGGCGAGGCCCTTGCGAATGCGTTCCGCCATCGCGCTCTCTGAAAAGGCGCGATGCTCGGCCATCATCTCGCGGATATTCCTCATTCCCGGCGCGCAATGCGTGCCTGCAAGCGAGATCATGCAGCCGGGCGGGTGGCCGCGGCGCGTGAACTCCTCGGCGGTCGCCTCGAATAGCCGCGCAAAGGCCGTCTTGGTGTCGATCTCGGGGTCATGGAGAATGGCGAAGAACCATTTGCCTGCCCAGTCGAGATAGGAGTTCGTGGCCTCGCAATAGAGCGCTTCCTTGCTGCCGAACGAATTGTAGAAGCTCGACGCACTGATCCCCATCGCAGCAATCAGATCGTCGAACGACGTGCCTTCATAGCCGCGCTCCCAGAACAGCGTCATCGCCTTGCTCAGCGCAAGGTCGCGATCAAACACCGTCGGCCGGCCACGGCCGCGTTTGCTTTCCTTGATGTCTGTTCCCCTTCCCTTGATTATTTTTGATGTCATCGCTCCAAAAATCCTTGAACCGTGCCTCCCCGAGTTTATATCCCGCCCCACTATATTGGAGCTCCTGCTCCAAATATCAACCTCAACCGGGACTTTTCCGCTTCGGAAATGGCGAACGCCTGGCACCCCGATTTCGACACGTTGGAGCGGCGGACGCCTTCGTTGCCGGGCGCGAGCGCCGAATTTCAAACCGCATGGCAAGGATTGATGGACAGCGTCATGGATCAGATTACAGATCGCGCAAAGCTTGAAAGAGAGCCGCTTGATGAGCCGGCAAAGCCGCGCCGGCGGACGTGGAGAACAGTCGCGGTCGGTGTCGCGGCGATCATCGGTCTTTCCGTGGTCTATTTCGCCTTTGGCCCTCGCAAGGGAAGCCAGGCGGTGGCGCTGGCAACTCCCGCCCCGCTGGTGACAGTCAGCCAGCCGCTGCAGCGCGCGGTCGATACGAGGCTCAGTTTCCTCGGCCAGTTCTCGGCGGTCGACCGGGTCGAACTGCGCGCGCAGGTCGGCGGAACGCTGACCGAGATCCATTTCAAGGACGGCCAGATCGTTCACAAGGGCGACCTGCTCTTCGTGATCGATCCGCGCCCTTACGAGATCAAGCTCGAACAGGCCAAGGCGGCGCTGCAGACCGCCACCGCCCGCGTGGTGCTCGCCAACAACCAGCTTTCGCGGGCGCAATCGCTCAAGCGCAACGAGTTCGCAACCCAGGAGACGGTCGACCAGCGCACCAACGACCAGGATGCCTCGCAGGCCGCGGTCGAGGACGCCAAGGCGCGGGTGCGGGATGCCGAGCTCGACCTCGAATATTGCCGGGTGCGGGCGCCGTTCACCGGGCGCATCGGCGCGCGCCAGGTTTCGATCGGCAGCCTGGTCGCGGGCAGCCGCGCCGGCACCAGTCCGACCACGCTGCTCGCGACACTGGTGTCGCTCGATCCGCTCCATCTCGACTTCGACATGAGCGAATCCGATTTCCTGACCTTTTCGCGCGAACGCGCCCGCGTCGGCGGTCCGCTCGCCAGCAAGGTCATGATCGGCCTCAGCGACGAGAACGGCTTTCCCCGCGAGGGAACGCTGGACTTCATCGACAATGCGCTCGATCGCTCCAGCGGCACCATTCACGCACGGGCCACGGTGCCGAACCCGGACCTGTTCCTGGCGCCGGGCCAGTTCGCCCGGCTTCGGGTCGCGATCGCGCCGCCGGCGCCGGTCTATCTGCTGCCGGACTCCGCGGTCGTGCTCGACCAGTCGCAGCATCTGGTGATGACGGTCGGCACGGACGCGACCGTGAAGCCCAAGATCGTCACGACGGGTGATCTGCGCGGTGGATTAAGGGTCATCCAATCCGGCCTGGAGCCGAGCGACCGCGTCATCATCGACGGCCTGGTGCGCGCCGTTCCCGGCGCCAAGGTCACGCCGCAGGATGGCGCCATCCATTACGACATGGCGGCCGACGGCCACGGTTGAAACCTCAAGGTCTCTCTCGAACAAACCATCTGCGCCGAAGCAGGAGCTTTCCATGACCCACAGCTTCATCGACAGGCCGATCTTCGCCACCGTCCTCAGCGTCTTCGTGACGCTGATCGGCCTCGGCGCGCTCGCGATCCTGCCCATTGCTCAATATCCGGAGATCGTGCCGCCCACCGTCCAGATCACCACCAGCTATCCGGGCGCATCCGCGGACGTAGTTTCGCGGACCGTCGCCACGCCGCTGGAGCAGGAGATCAACGGCGTCGAGAACATGATCTACATGAACAGCCAGGCAACCGGCGACGGCAAGCTCACCATTACCGTGACGTTCCGGATCGGCACCGATCTCAACGTGGCGCAGATGCTGACGCAGAACCGCGTGCAGGACGCCCTGCCCCGTCTGCCCGAGGACGTGCAGCGGCTCGGCGTTCAGGTGAGAAAGTCGACGCCCAACATCCTGCTCGCCGTCCACCTTTATTCACCGGATTCCTCCCGCGACCTGCTCTACATCTCGAACTACGCCACCTTGCATGTGAAGGACGTGCTGGCGCGGCTGCCGGGCGTCGGCGACGTGCAGATGCAGGGCGGGCGCGAATACGCCATGCGTATCTGGCTCGATCCCGACAAGGTCGCCGCGCATAACCTGAATGCGAGTGAAGTGCTCGACGCGCTGCGCGCCCAGAATGTGCAGGTCTCGGCAGGCATTCTGAACCAGCCGCCGGTTGCTTCAAAGCAGGCCTATCAGCTCAACGTCCAGGCGCTCGGCCGGCTCTCCACGCCGGAGGAGTTCGCCTCGATCGTGCTGAAATCGGACAGCGAAGGCCGTGTGACCCGGCTGCGCGACGTTGGCCGGGTCGAGATCGGTGCCTCCGATTATGGCTCGACCGCCTTCATGGACCGGCAGCCGGGCCTGCCGCTCCTGATCTTTGCCCAACCGGGCGCCAATTCGCTCGCCGTCGATCACGAAGTGCTCGATGCAATGCAAAAGCTGGGCAAGGACTTCCCGCCCGGTCTCGAATACAAGGTCATCTACGATCCCACCATCTTCGTCGGCAAATCGGTCGACGAGGTGATCAAGACGATCTTCGTCGCGATCCTTCTGGTGGTGGGCGTTGTATTCCTGTTCCTGCAGAGCTGGCGCGCCGCCATCATTCCTGTGATCGCGATTCCGGTCTCGCTGGTTGGCACCTTTACCTTCCTTTATGTTCTCGGCATTTCCCTGAACAACCTGTCGCTGTTCGGGCTCGTGCTGGCGGTCGGCATCGTCGTCGACGACGCCATCGTCGTGGTGGAGAATGTCGAGCGCAATCTCGAGCGGGGCATGTCTCCCAAGGAAGCCGCCCATGTCACCATGAACGAGGTCGGCGGCGCGCTGATCTCGATCGCGCTGACGCTATGTGCGGTGTTCGTGCCATCGGCTTTCCTGTCCGGCATCACCGGCCAGTTCTTCCGGCAGTTCGCGGTGACCATCGCCGCCTCGACCCTGATCTCCTGCTTCGTCTCGCTGACGCTGAGCCCCGCTCTTTGCGGCGTGCTGTTCAAGGCCCATGAGACCGGCCACGCGACGCGCCGTCCGTGGATCGCGCGGCTGGTGCAGGCGGGATTCGACCGCTTCAATTTCGGATTCAACTGGTTGTCGACGAGCTACGGCCGGCTGACGCGGCGGCTGGTGCAGATCAGCGGCGTCGTGCTGGTGGTCTATCTGGCGCTGATCGGCATCGCCGGATTCCAGTTCGCCCGCGCGCCCACCGGCTTCATTCCCGAGCAGGACCAGGGCTATCTCATCACGGTCGTGCAGTTGCCGCCGGGCGCGACGCTCGATCGGACCGAAGCCGTGGTCAAGAAGGCGATCGACATCATCATGTCGACGCCGGGCGTCGAACATGTGGCGCCGTTCGCAGGGCTCGACGCGACCACCTTCACCATCGCCTCCAATGCCGGGACCATCTTCTCCGGCCTGCCTTCGCTGTACAATCACGAGGTCAAGGGCGTGACCGCGGCCAGCGTGCTGGCCGACCTGCGCAAGCGCCTTTCGGTGATCCAGGAGGCCAATGTGCTGACGATCCCGCCGCCGCCGGTACAGGGCATCGGCAATGCCGGCGGCTTCAAGATGATGCTGCAGGATCGCGCCGGTCTCGGATCCGAAGCGCTGTCGAAAGCGGCGCAGACCCTCGTCGCGGCGGCCAACAAGGACCCGGACTTCGCCGGCGTGTTCACGCTGTTCGGCACGCGCTCGCCCTCGATCTATGCCGACATCGATCGCGAGAAGGCCGAGAAAGTGGGACTGACGCCGACCGACGTCTTCAACACGCTGCAACTTTATCTCGGCTCGCAATATGTCAACGACTTCAACTATCTTGGCCGCACCTACGAGGTGATCGCACAGGCCGATGGCCGCTTCCGCCAGGACCCGCAGGACATTGCCCGGCTGAAGGCGCGCAACATATCCGGCGAGATGGTGCCGATCGGCACCGTGGCGCGGCTGAAATCGGAAAACGCGCCGTACCGCGTGCCGCGCTATGATCTGTTTCCCGCCGCCGAAGTGATGGGCGTCGCAGCCCCGGGCGTTGCAACCGGTACTGCGCTGCACCGGATGGAGGAACTCGCCCATCAGGTGCTGCCGCGCGGCATCGGCTTCGAATGGACCGAGCTCGCATTCCAACAGCAACTGCCGGGAACGTCCTCGCTGCTGGTATTCGGCGCTGCCGCCCTGTTCGTATTCCTGGTGCTCGCGGCTCAGTATGAGAGCTGGAATCTGCCGCTCGCGGTGGTGATGATCGTGCCGATGTGTCTGCTCGCCTCCGTCACCGGGCTGTTGATGCGCGGCATGCCGATCGACGTACTGGCGCAAATCGGCTTCGTCGTGCTGGTCGGCCTTGCTGCCAAGAATGCGATCCTGATCGTGGAATTCGCGCGGCAGACCGAGGAGAGCGGCGCCACTCCGGCCGAAGCCGCGGTCACCGCGGCGCGCACGCGGCTGCGTCCGATCCTGATGACCTCGCTGGCTTTCATCTTTGGCGTCGCACCGCTTGTGGTGGCGACCGGCGCAGGCTCGGAGATGCGGCAATCGCTGGGCACGGCGGTGTTCTCCGGCATGCTGGGCGTGACGGCGTTCGGCCTGCTGTTCACGCCGGCGTTCTATACCATCGTCCGCAAGCTCGGCCGCAGAAGCCCACAGGCGGAAGCGCAAAAAGTCGTGCAGGCGGGTGATCTCGTCGGCGAAAAGCAGGCGAACAGCCCCCCTGTGCCGAGCCGGGTGATTTGAAGCTGCGCCGGGATGCCATCAGCTGACCAACGCGATCGTGCTTTGGTCATCCCTGGTAGAATCCGAGGCACGCAATTTCGACAACTCGCTCGCGGTATGCAAGATCATATCGACGCGGCGCTGCAACCTGTCCTGCAGGTCCGGGATATTGACCTTGTCGGTCACGCGATACGCGTTGCCGACGCGTTCGACATAACCGTGCTTCATCATCTCCTGCAGACGCCTGTTCACGGTCGTCTTGGGCAATTTCAGCGCCTGCGCGATCGTGCTGGTACGAACCGGCGTGCACATCAAGGTCCGCAGAAACACGTAGATCCCGATCGTACGCAGCGTAGCGCTATCGCTGTTGGCAACAAACCCCGCGCCATAGTCGTCATGAATGCTTCGGATAAGGCCCACATATAGCCGGCAGAGCAGCAGCCGTTCGCGAGCTTGCGTGATCCTCTGCGGCGGCTTCACGTCGTCCAGCATGACGAAGTGTGGATCATCGTCTGCGATGTGACTTGTCGGCGCCAGCTCTTCGGTGTCGTGTTCAGCCATGGGGAACCTCGACGTTTGGCTCTATTTTCCTGATATCCTTTACATCTCTTTGGCGCGACGAGCGCCGAGCCGATCTACAAGAAACCAGGCGAGGTCGAGAACGTTGCAAATGCTCCGCCCGGATTCTGATCAGCAGCCCATCGACCAGCCTGCGTCGATCGCCGAAAACCGTTCAGACCCAGCCGAATCCCGCGCTACAGCTTCGTTGGTCACGCGGTGATCGATGCGCAGCGAGCACCGCAGGTAACGTGCATTCCGTATCAGTCTACTGCTGCCAGCTCCTTCGGAACAGCGCTGAACGTCTGTTCAGGAAAGTTTCCTGTCGGTTCCTGCAACCTGCATTTCCGGCGGTCGTTGGTGCTGGGTGAAAGCGAAGGAGGAGGAACAGATGAGAAAGCTCACTTACGCACTTGCGGCGGTAGCGACGCTTGCGATCGGCGCTCCGACCCTCGCCAATGCGGCCGGCGTCGGCGTCTATGTCGGCGGCGACCACGGCTATTATGGCGACCGGTATGATGGTCCCCGCGTGCGCTTCTACGAGCATGACCGCGGTTGGCACCATGGATGGTACCACCATCACCGGTATGATGGCGATCGCGACCTCGTAATTCGCGGTCACGATTGGGACGACTAGCGGTTCGGTAATAGAAGGCCCCGCTTCGGCGGGGCCTTTTTTATTTATTTGTCGTTTTCTTTATGGTCTTCGGGAGGCCGCAATCATCGACACCGAACCGATCCGCCTCAGTGGCCGGCGGGGACAGGACCGCCCAGCTTGACTTTGCGTAAGGTCAGCGCGAGCGGCACCGCCGCGAGCGAGATCAGCATCAGCGTCCAGAACGCATCCGTATAGGCAAGGAACGAGGCCTGCGCCTGCACCTGCGCTCCGATCCATTGGATGGCCTGATCATGCGCCTGCGCCAGTGAGCTGCCATGGCTGGAGAAAAACCCGGTGACCTGTTGAAGCGTATGCTGATATTGCGGGCTCGACGGAGTCACGTGCTCGACCAGCCGGCTCTGGTGAAACTGCTCGCGATGCGTCAGCACGTTTGAGACGATGGAGACGCCGATCGAGCCGCCGGTATTGCGCGCGGCGTTGATCAGGGCCGATGCCTGGTCGGTCTTCGTTGGCGGGATTCCGTCGTAGGACGCGGCCATGATCGGCACGAAGATCAGCGGCAGTCCGACGCCGAGCAGCATGCGCGACTGCGCCATGAACCAGAAACCGAGATCGGCATAGACGTTGGTCATCCTGTACATGGAAAAGGCGATGAATATCGCGCCGGCGATGATCAGATATTTCGGCTGCACCCTGGCCGCCAGACGGCCGACGACGAACATCATTGCCATCGTCACGACGCCGCCCGGCGAGAGCACGAGGCCGGCCCAGGTGGCGGTGTAGCCGAAATCCTGCTGCACCAGTTGCGGCAGGAACTGGGTGGTCGCGAGCAGAATGGCGCCGGTCGCCAGCATCACCAGGAAGCAGGCGCCGAACTGGCGGCTCGCCACCATCTTGAGGTCGATCATCGGAGTGCGGCGGGTCAACTCCCAGGGAATCATCAGCACGAAAGCCAGGCCGCAGATCATCGCGAAGGTGATGATGAAGGGCGAGGCGAACCAGTCATCCTCCAGGCCGCGGTCGAGCACGACCTCGAGCGCACCCAGGAAGGTCGCGACCAGCATGAAGCCGACGACGTCGAATCCGCCTCCTTGCCGCATTCTTTCGCCGGCAGCACGCGCAGGCTCGCGCAGGACGGCTGCTATCAGCGCCATCGCCATCACGCCGACCGGCGCGTTGATCAGGAAACACCACTGCCAGGAGAGATTGTCGGACAGCCAGCCGCCGAGCGTCGGCCCGACCACCGGTGCCACCACCACGGCGACGCCGAACACCGCAAAGGCCTGGCCGCGCTTCGCCGGCGGGAATGAGTCCGCCAGGATCGATTGAGCCACCGGCACCATGCCGCCACCGCCGAGGCCCTGCAGGATGCGGAACAGTAGCAGCGCGTCCAGATTCGGCGCAAACCCGCATAGCACCGAGCTCAGCGTGAACAGTCCGAGACAGATCAGAAAGAAGGTTTTTCGGCCGAGCATACGGGCGAGGAAGCTCGAGGCCGTCAGAATGATGGCATTGGAGACCAGATAGGTGGTGACTACCCAGGATGCTTCGTCCTCACTCACCCCCATTCCGCCGGCGATGTAGGGTAGCGCCACATTGGCGATGGTGGTGTCTAGCACTTCCATGAAGCTCGCGCGCGCGACGACGATCGCGATCAACCAGGGATTGGCAACCGGGCTGGCGACTGCGCTGGGCGCAGTGGCGGGAGCGTCGGTCTTGATCGCAGCGGCACTCACAGAAACCTCCCCAGGCGCTCGGCCAGCGACGGCGCTGCGTCGACCCGCACCGTCGGAACCACGGACATGCCCGGCCCGAGCGCAACATCTTTCGGCGGATCATCCATGACGATCTTGACCGGCACGCGCTGGACGATCTTGACGTAGTTGCCGGTGGCATTCTCGGCGGGCAGCAGCGAGAACGCGGTGCCGGAGCCGGCTTGGACACTGTCGACATGGCCATGGATTACGCGGTCCGGATAGGCGTCGATCCGGAGCGTCACCTTCTGTCCCGGCCGCATGCGGTCGAGCTGGATCTCCTTGAAGTTCGCCGTTACCCAGGTCTGGTCCGGCACGAACATGGTGAGGCTGGTGCCGGGCTGCGCGAACTGGCCGACGGCAGCGCCGAGGTTGACGATGCGTCCCGGCTGCGCCGCCGTCACCGTCGTGTAGGAAAGATTGAGTTTGGCCTGGTCGCGCTGCGCCTGCGCTTGCGCGAGGTTGGCGTCCGCGCTTTTGCGTTGCGCCTTGAGCGCCCCGAGCTGGCGCTGCGCCAGATTCAGCGTCGCTTGCGCGCTCTGCAGAGCAGCCTGCTGCTGGTGCAGCTGCGAGGTATATTGCTCGGCGTTCTGAACGGTGCCGTAGCCGGTTTGCTCGAGATGCTGGTAGCGCGCCGCCTGCTGCTGCGCGAACACCAGCCCGGCTTGCGCCTGGTCCACCTTGGCCTGGTTGGCAGTGACCTGCGCCTCCTGCACCCCGAGCTGCGCATCGATGTTCTCGATGCTGGCTTGCGCGGCCGCGACCTGCGCCTCGGCCTGATTGAGCGCGATGCGATAGTCGCGGTCATCGATCCGGGCGATCACGCTGCCGGCAGCGACATGCTGGTTATCGGTGACGGGAACTGCGGTGATGTAGCCCGACACTTTCGGGGCGATCGCGGATTGCCGCGCCGCGATGAAGGCGTCGTCGGTCGACTGGAAATGGCTGGCGTAGTCAACATACAGATAGCCGCTGCCCAGGATGGCAGCGAGCAGCACCGCTCCGATCGTGGAGATAACGCGGTGACGGCGCAACACGCCGCCCCTGCGCCGCTTGCTTGGCTGCGGCCGGTTTTCTTCAACCGGCGATACAGGTCTCCGGGCGACCGGGATTTCCTGAGCCGGGGAATCGCGCGCGGTAACGCCCCGCGCCCGGGATTGAAGCTCTGCTTCGTCGGCGGAGGCCCGAACGGTATCACGGCCCTCAAGCGGGTCGAGCGACGGCTCGTCCCTTTCCAGCACACTGTCTTCGAACATCGTCGGCTCCTGTCGCCATAAAGAAACGGTACGGTTTCGTTTCTTTGCTGTCAGATAATCCGAGATGTCACCCCCGTCAATAGGAACGATACGGTTTCGTTCTGTTTACAAGCGGGCCAGATCTGCGTAGATTGCGGGCAACGTCCCGGACGCAGCGTTTACGGGGATTCTGCAAAAGGCACGAAAAATGAACGACTTGAGAGAGCCGTCGGCACGGAACAAAAATTCGCGGCGCAAAGTGGTCCGCCGTGGCCGGCCCCCGAAGGAGCTTGAGGGAGAGGTCGATGAGCGCATCCTCGAAGCGGCCCGGAAGGTATTTCTGGGGCGTGGGTTCGAGGGTGCGAGCATGGACGAGATCGCCGCTTCTGCCCGCGCCGGCAAGCCGACGATCTATGCCCGCTTCGGCGACAAGCGGGCCCTCTTCACCGCCGTGGTGACCCGCGACGTGCTCTCCCGGATCGCGCAGTTCAATACCGAGGCGCCGAGCGAAGGAACGATCGAAGAGCGCCTTACGCACGCGGCAATTGCCCTGCTGCACTGGACTCTGGAAAATGAAAGAATGGCGCTGATGCGGCTGGCCGTCGCCGAGGTGCAACGCTTCCCCGATCTGGCGAGCACCGTCAGCCGGGCGGCGCGCCAGCTCAGTACCGAGGCCGCGGCCCGATTTCTGGGCGAGATGGCGCAATCCAGTGAACTCGGGACGCTGCCCGCCTTCACCCCTGAGCGTCTGGCAACAACAGCGCGCATCTTCCTCGACCTCATCGTGGTGCCGATGCTGCTCCGGGCCCTGTTCGAACACAGGGTCGAGGCGCTGCAAGCGGAGATCGGCCCGCATGTGGCGAGCAGCGTTCCATTCTTCCTTGCCGGCTGCCGGCAGGGCGGCGATTGAGCCTCATGGAACGATAAAGGAAACGGCGATAATTTTACCGCATGCTTCTCGGTTCTGGCCGCGCGCCGCTTCATTCGGCCGGAAATGCCGTGCAACCGTCAGCGTCGATCGAAATTCCGACCTCGGCTCCAAGCGGCCAGCGCATCACCGCGTGATCGCCGGCCGAGCGCACCAGCAAACGGTCGTGACCGGCAGCCTTGCACTCGATCTGAAGATCGACATGACCGCCCTGGTAGACCTGTGCGACGACAGTGCCTGTCATCGCGCAGGGCTCGCCTGCCGCGACAATGCGAAGCTGTTCCGGTCGCACGAACAGATCGACGGGTGCAGAAGCCGCCACACCGGATAGCGCTTCGCTGCACGCCTTCACCTGTGCCGCCCCCAAAGCAACCAAGGCGTCCGTCCTGGCAACGCCGATAAGCCGGCCACGCAACCGGTTGGTGTCGCCGACGAAGCCGGCGACGAACCGGTCGCTCGGCCGGCGATAGACCTCGACCGGCGTGCCGAGCTGGCGGATCCGCCCGTCCGACATCACCGCCATGCGGTCTGAAAGACTCAAGGCTTCGCTTTGGTCGTGGGTGACAAAGATCGTGGTCAGGCCCAGCTTGCGCTGGATCTCGCGCAGTTCCACCTGCATCGAGGCGCGCAGATTCTTGTCGAGCGCGGAGAACGGCTCGTCGAGCAGGAGCACCGTGGGATTGATGACGAGCGCCCGCGCCAGCGCCACGCGCTGCTGCTGTCCACCGGACAATTGCCGGGGCTTGCGGTCCTCCATGCCCTTCAGCTTGACCAAGGCCAATGCTTCAGCCACACGCTGGCGGCACTCCTCGCGTGGCACCCGGCGTGCCTTCAGGCCATAGGCGACATTTTCGGCGACGCTCATGTGGGGAAACAGCGCATAGTTCTGAAACATCATGCCGATCTCGCGCTTATAGGTCGGCACCTCATTGACGCATTTGCCGCCGATCGCGATTGATCCGCGATCCGGGCCGAGAAAACCTCCGGCAAGCTTGAGCAGCGTGGTCTTGCCGCATCCGGACGGCCCAAGCAGGGTCATGAATTCACCGCGGCCGATCGCGAGCGACACCTCGTTCAGCGCCACCACCTCGCCGAACCGCTTGGTGACTGCATCGAAACGCACTGCCGCTTCATCAGGTCCCGACATCGAATCCGGGCGCGCCATGTTTCCTCCTTCAATGGCCCTGTTCGATGTTGAGCACCTTGCCGAGGCCGAGAAAGCTGTTGGCAAAGGCGATCAACGCAGCGGTGCCGACGATATACATCACGGAAAGCGCCGCCATCGAAGGATCGGCGAACTCGCGCACATAATTGTACATCACCACCGGCAGGGTCTGCGTCCGCTGCGAGGTGACGAACAGCGAGGCCGTGAACTCGTTGAAGGACAGGATGGCGGCGAACAGCCAGCCGCTCACCAGGCCGGGCAGCAGCAGCGGAAGCGTGATCGTCAGCAGCACGCGGAGCGGCGTAGCGCCGAGGCTTGCGGCGGCAAGTTCGTAGCTGGGGTCGAGATTGCGCAACGAGACGTAGACGCTGCGCAGCACGAACGGCAGCACGAGAACGACATGGCAGACCACGACCACGGTAAAGCCGCGGCTCCATCCAATCTGGGCGGCGAGGATGAGGAAGCCGAGTCCGATCGTGAAATGCGGAATGATCAGCGGCGATACCAGCACCCCCTCAATCACCCGTTTGAGCGGAAAATGGTATCGATCGATCACGAAGGCGAACATCGCGCCGATGATCAGCGCAATCACCGAGGCCCAGGCAGTGACGATCAGGCCATTGTGAAATCCTTCCCGAAAATCCTCGTAGGCAAGCGCCCGCGCGAACCAGCGCCACGACCATGCCTGCGGCGGGAACGACAGGATCGCCTTGTCATTGAAGGCGGCAATCGTCACGACGGCAGCAGGCAGGATCAGGAAACCCAGGATGAGGATGACGACGAGCTGTCCGCCCCAGCCGAGCATCCGCTGATAGGTCGAACGCGGCGTCATCAGTGAGCCTCGATGTCGAGGAATGGCCTGGCTGCGAGCCTCAGCATCGAGAGCACCGCAATTGTGAGCGCCAGGCCGGCGACGCATAAGGTTGCCGCGAATGGAAAATTGAAGCTGGCGAAGCCGAGCTGGTAGACCAGGTTCGAGATCATGTTGACGCGGCCGCCGCCGATCAGCTGCGGCGTCGCGAAAGCCGAGAACGTCCAGGCGAACGCCGTCGTCACGCCGGCGATCACGCCCGGCATGGACAGCGGCAGCGTGACCGTCATGAAGACACGGATCGGTCCGGCACCGAGGCTCTCCGCCGCCCGCTGATAATCGCGGTCGATATGCGACAGTCCCGCGGCAAGCATGATGACCATCACCGGCAGCGTCACATGCACCAGCGCCACCACGACGCCGAAGGTCGTGAACATGAACTGCGCCGGCTGCTCGATCAGGCCGAGTCCGCGCAACACCGAATTGATAAAGCCGTTATTGCCGAGCACGATGATCCAGGAATAGGTCCGCACCACCTCTCCCAGGAACAGTGGCGTGATGACGACCACGAGCAGCGCGGACTTGGCGAGCGGATGTTCGATCCGCACCAGCGCATAGGCGAGCGGATAGCCGACGAGCAGCGTCGCAACCGCCGTCAGCGCGCAGATCCAGACCGTGTCGAGGAAGACGCGGGCATAGAGCGGCTTGAGCAGATCGGCGAAGTTATGAAGCGTGAACCCGCCCGGCTCGAGTGAGCCGGGCACATAGGCACGAAGGCTGTATTGCAGCACGGCGACCATCGCGGCGGCAAGGCCGAGCGCGCAGAGCGCAGCCGGTATCGTGAAGGTGCGAAGGAAAGGCCGCTGTTCCATGGGACGGGCGCCGGCCGCCGGATCAGTTCATGATGTTCTCTGCAAACCATTTGCGCCACTCGGCCGTTTTCTCGGCACGCAGCTTGGCATCGATATTGATCTGCTGTTTCCATTGCGCGGCGGTGGTGAAGACGCCGGGAAGCCTGGCGATATCGGGATCGAGTTTGGCGTTGAGAACCGCGGGGCTGCCTTTCTTCAGCTTGGCGATCTCGGCCTGGATTTCCGGATCGTACAGCGTGTTGATGAACTTGTAGGCGAGATCCGCTTTCTTGGATCCCTTCATGATCGCGACGGTGTCGATGCCGAGCACCGCCCCTTCCTTCGGAATCACAAGCGAGATCGGGACGCCCTGCCCGATCATGTAATAGGCGTTCATGGAGAGGACGACCTGCACCGGCGTCTCGCCGCTTGCGAGCAATTGCTGGCTGTTGGCATCGTCGGTGTAGAACGCCTTGAAATTCGGCTTCAGCGCCTTGAGCTTGTCCTGCCCTTTCTCCCAATGCGCAGCGTCCGCGCCCGACAGCAGCGCGGCGACGGCAATGATGTGGGACGGATCGAAATCCGGAGCCGCCAGCTTGCCTTTCAGCTCCGGGCTCCAGAGATCGTTCCAGCTCTCGAACTTCATGTCCTTGATCAGGTCGGAGCGATAGCCGATCGTATAGACATAGGCCCAAGCGCCGAGGTGATACGGGCTGATCCTCGCCTCCTCGGCGAGATTCTTGGCGTTCGGGATCTTGGAAAGATCGAGCGTCTCGAACAGTCCGTCATTGGCATAGAGCCAGCCGACATGCGACGTTGTGAAGGTGATGTCGCTTTCGGGATTGCCCTTGGCCAATTTCTCCTTGTTGAGCCGATCGATAGTACCGCCGGTGATGAAATCGACAGGAACGCCGGTCTCGGCGGTGAATTTCTTGGCGACTGTCTCGGCGACCAGATCGCGCCAACTGCCGCCCCAGATGCTGACAATGAGTTTGTCCTGAGCCTGGACCGGCACGCAGATGAGCAGAGCAAAGAGCGCAAGCCAAAAGCGAATCATATGAAATCCCCTTGCGGCGCTTACGGCGTCGCCAGACTGTGCTTCCCGGCGCAAGCAATCCTGCACCAACAAACCGGTGCCGACAATAGGTTGATCGTATCGACAATAGGACCTTTGCTCGATAGACTTTTGAATTGCCCGAACGGAAAGCTTTTGTTGTTGCGTTTGCGAATGCGACGAGTTCGATCGCTGCAGTTGCTCGCTTTGCGACCTTCAGCCGCTTGCCACAATGCGCTTGCCACAATGGGAGGCATCGTTTGACCAAGTTGCGTGCAGAACAGCCGGACGTGCATCGGCCGTCGGAAATCTTGAACACGTTGAAACGGCTTGGTTTCGGCGCGGTGGTCTCGGTGCCGGATGGCTGGCTCGGCGAGATGCTGGTCCGCATCGAGCAGGAGCCGTCGATGCGGCTGGTGCGAGCAACCCATGAAGAAGAGGCGCTGGCGATTGCCTGCGGCATCCGCCTCGGCGGCGTTCGCACTGCGCTTCTGGTTCAAAATGCCGGCGTGCTCAGCATGGGCGCCGGCATGGTCTCGCTGGCGCAGCGCTATCAATTTCCGCTGCTGATGCTGGTGTCCTATCGCGGCACCCCGGACGATCCCGTCTTTTATCATGTGCCCAAGGGCCGCGTGACCGAGCCGGTGCTTCGCGGCATCGGACTCAGTTACAGCAGCGTTGACCGTCACCGTCCGATCGGTCCGCAGATCGAACAGGCCGCGACCTTTGCCGAAGAGGCCTCCTGTCCATTTGCGCTTCTGTTGTCACGGGAGGACGTCCAATGGTGAAGGCTGCACGTCCGAGCAGGACCGATTATTACAAGGCGCTTGCCGATAGCCTGCCACCGCAGGCGCTGGTGGTGACGTCGCTCGGCAATGCCTCCTACCTATGGGCCGCGCTGCACCATGCGCCCGAGAATTTTTACTTGGAGGACGCGATGGGGCTGGCACTGCCGCTGGCGCTTGGCCTTTCGGTCGCTCAGCCGAAACGTCCGGTGATCGTGGTCGAGGGCGACGGCGCGCTGCTGATGCATATGGGCGCGCTGGTCACGGTCGGCGCCGTCAATCCCGCCAACCTGACGGTGCTCTTGATTCAGAACGGGGTGCATGCCGCCTCCGGTGGTCAGGCGCTGACCAACGCCAGCCTGGACCTCGCGGAACTCGCCCGCGCGTCGGGCATTGCGCGCGCCGAAAACATCGCCAGGCCCGAAGCGCTCACAGAGAAGATGCGCACCCGCACGGCGCGCGACAGCGCCGAATGCCTGGTGCTGGCGACCGAGCCGGATCTCGACGTCGTCAAGCCTCCGATCGCACTCGATCCGGTCGTGACCAAGCACCGCTTCATGACGGCAATCGATGCGCCGCGCTACATTCCGATATTGTTCGGCGGCGGCAAGCTCGAGGGTGCTTAGCTCGGCTGCGGAAGCCGCCATAGCCCGGGATTTTATCGAATGTAATGTTCGGATGAGCGCCGGCCGGTCGAGAACGGCGGCGGATGGAGGCGACTTTTTTCACAAAACTCTGGACTGGACGGCGGTTCCCGGGAAGCCTTATATTCATATGAATATAACGATGAGAGCCAGGCCCGCATGGAAATCGAACCTCAAACACTGACGACCTGCGAAGTCGCGCCTGACGGCAGCACGGTAGTCCTTGGCTTTACCGACACCAAGGGTGCCCCGGCTCAAATCAGACTGTCGCTCAATCAGGTCGGCGCACTCGCCATGACGCTGCCCGACCTGATCACCAGGGCCCTGCGTTCACGCTATGGCGACCATTCGCTGAGATACGCCTATCCGCTCGCGTCATGGACCCTCGAGCAATCCTCCGATCCGCAAACCGGAATGGTGACCTTGTGCACGACGGACGGATTCAGCGTATGTTTCTCGATGCAGCATGAGCTGCAACGCGAGCTTGGCGAAGCCCTGGCATCCGACCGCCATTCGACGATGGCGCAAATACTTGCGAATTAGCCGACCCGCGCCCGGCGTTCATTCCTGCGCTTCACCCAGCGGCCTCGGCTGGCCTGCGGAGGACAGGCCGGCCGGCACAAAGGGCACAAAGGGCACAAAGGGAATGACGGACAGGACATATGAGCTTACTATGACTGGAACGCTGCCGAGACAGCCGGAACAAACAGGATCATGGGAGATCATTCCATCAGCAATATGGCTGGCAGATGTGCCGCGGCTGAAAGCAGCGCGTCATGAAGGGCTGCCATGATTTGACTTCAGCCAGGCGGAACGTCCTTATTGGGTGACCGATATAACGGTGCGTTCGCTGGTTTTCCCCGCCCATTGCGGATTGGAGTTCATCCGCGCCACCAACAACCGACAGCATCCAGGGAGATCACATTGGCAAACTACCCTCAGATCGATCTTTACATTGATGGCCGCTGGAAGCATGCCGACGGCCAGCCCGTGATCAATCCCGCTGACGAGAGCGTCCTGGGCACGGTCCCGACGGCAACGCGGGCGGATCTGGACGACGCGGTTGCCGCTGCCGAAAAGGGATTTGCGCTCTGGCGCAAGACCTCGCCGGCGAAGCGTGCCCAGATCATCCTGAAGGCGGCTTCACTTATCCGCGAGCGCGTCGACGAGATGGCGGTCGCCATGACGCTCGAGCAGGGAAAACCGATCGAGCAGGCCAAGCTCGAAATCATCAGGGGATGTGACATCATCGAATGGGACGCCACCGAGGGGCTTCGGCTCTATGGCAGGGTGATCCCGAGCGAGCCCGGCATGCGGCACACGGTGCTGCGGCAGCCGATCGGTCCGGTCGCGGCGTTTTCACCGTGGAATTTCCCGATGAGCTCGCCGGCGAGAAAGGTCGCAGGCGCGCTTTCTTCCGGCTGCTCGATCATTCTGAAGGCGTCGGAAGAAACGCCGGCCGGCGCCGTGCAACTGGTTCGCGCCTTCCATGACGCCGGTCTGCCCGCCGGCGTGCTCAATCTGGTGTTCGGCAATCCGGCCGAGATTTCCGAATATCTGATTCCGCAATCACGGATCCGGCTCATCACCTTCACCGGCTCGATTCCAGTCGGAAAGCATCTGGCTGAGATGGCGGGCCGCCACATGAAACCAGCGATCATGGAGCTTGGCGGCCATGCGCCGGTGATCGTGTGCGACGATATCGATCCCGCAACGACGGCCGCCACTTCCGTCAACGGTAAGTCGCGCAATGCCGGACAGGTTTGCGTCGCGCCGACGCGGTTCTTCGTGCAGGAATCGATCTACGAATCCTTTGCCAATTCGTTCGCGGAAAAGGCCAGCCAGCTCAAGGTCGGCGACGGTCTGGACCCGTCCAATCAGATGGGACCGCTGGCCAATTCGAGGCGGATCGACACGATGGAGACGATGGTCGCCGATGCCAAGTCAAAGGGTGCGCGCGTGCTCGCCGGCGGACACCGGATCGGCAATCGCGGCTACTTCTTTCCGCTGACGGTGCTTGCCGATGTGCCTGACGATGCGCGGGCGATGTATGAAGAGCCGTTCGGGCCGCTGGCGCTGGTCAATCCGGTGAAGACGATCGACGAAGCCATCGAGAAGGCCAACTCGTTGCCCTACGGCCTTGCCGCCTACGCGTTCACGCGCTCGGCCCGCAATGTGGACATGCTGGCCGAAGGTGTCGAAGCCGGCAATCTCTCCATCAATCACTTCGTCGCATCAGTCGCCGAAACGCCGTTCGGGGGCGTGAAGGAGAGCGGCTATGGCCGCGAAGGAGGTACCGAGGGGCTGCAATGCTACACGGTCGTGAAGAACGTCTCGCATAAGACCATGTAGGCGCCAAGCGGTCTTGCACCGAGTTTCTCGGGACGGAGCAAGCGTCAATTTGGCGCCCGGTCGCTCCGTCCCCTGTCGTTAGGAACAAAGCGCGCCCGTCAACGTCGTGTTCACGCCGCTGGCGTGGCCCGGAGCGCTAAGGGGTAGAGAGCGGCCTCGACGTTTACTCCAGCACGCCGAGGCCGTTCTGATTGATCCTCCGTCACCGGCGGTTTCAAGCGAGGCCAACTATTTCCCCTGCGCAGGATTGCATCCTCCGGTTTCGCGCCGCAGGATGTTGGAAGCAGAATTCCCGCCCCAGACGCCTTCCACGACACCACGAAGATCATCATGCCCGACCGGTTCAGTCACGCCCAGCAGATCCGCAAACCCGCCATCAGCTCCAAAGGCGGTATCGTTGCCGCACAATCGCGCAAGGCGGCCGAGATTGGCGCGCAGATATTGGCTGACGGCGGCGACTGCATCGACGCGGTAATCGCTACCACCTTTGCGCTCGGCGTGCTCGAACCGTGGATGAGCGGTGCCGGCGGCGGCGGCGCGATGGTGCTCTACCGCGCTCGTGAGAACAGCTATCAGGTGATCGATTACGGCATGCGCGCACCGCTCAGCATCCGTACCGAGAACTACCCGCTCACCGGCGACGGCGCAGTCTCCGATCTGTTTCCATGGCCGCGCGTGAAGGATGACCGCAACCTGCACGGCCCGGGCTCGATCGCCGTGCCCGGCGTCGTTGCCGGCATGGAGCAGGCGCATCGCCGCCACGCCAGGATGCCGTGGAAGGAATTGCTCGCGCCGAGCGTCGCGCTCGCCGGCGAAGGCCTCGCGGTGGACTGGTGGACCACGCTGGAGATCGCGAGCGTCGCGGCCGAACTGCGGCGCTATCCGGCAAGCGCTGCGGCCTATCTGAAGGATGGCCTGCCGCCTAGCGCGCAGTGGAGCATCAAATCCGATGTTCGTATGCCGCAGGATCGGCTCAAGGCGGCAATGGCCCGGCTTGCAGAAGCCGGACCGCGCGATTTCTATGAGGGCGATCTGGCGCGCAGCATCGCCGCCGATGTGCAGGCTGGCGGCGGCGCGCTGTCAGTGGAAGATCTCAGCGCCTTCCGCGCTCATCTGCGTGATCCGCTGGCAATTCCCTATCGCGACGGCAAGGTTTATGCGACACCCGAACTCACCGCAGGTCCGACGCTCGCGCATGCCTTGCGGCTGTTGCAGGAGGGGTTGCAGGCCACGGGCGGCGCGCCTGGTGCATCCGCTTACGCCGCCTATGCGCTGGCGGTGCAGGCGGCCTATCGCGAGCGGCTCAAGGACATGGGCGATGCCGACGGCCGCCGCGCGCTCGGCGCGGAATATCTGGCGCCATCCTGCACCACGCATTTCTCGGTGGTCGATCGCGACGGCAACATGGCCGCGGTGACGCAGACATTATTATCGACCTTCGGCTCCAAATTCGTCACGCCGCAGACCGGCATCACCATGAACAACGGCATCATGTGGTTCGATCCGACGCCAGGCACGCCGAATTCGCTCCTCCCCGGCAAGCGCTGCCTGACCAATTACACGCCGGTGCTGGCGCAAGCGGCCGACGGCCGCCGGCTGGCCGTCGGCGCCTCCGGCGGGCGGCGGATCATGCCGGCGGTGATGCAGATCCTCTCCTTCGTGATGGACTATGGCATGGATCTCGAAGCGGCGATCCACCAGCCGCGCATCGACGCCAGCGAAGGCACCGTGGTGATCGGGGATGCGCGCCTGCCGTCACAGGCGAAAAGCGAGCTGCGCGCGCGGTTCGATTACGAAGAAGCTCGCATCCAGACCCTGCCGATGAAGTTCGCCTGCCCCAGCGTGGTGCTTCGCCGAGGCGAAAGCAACAGCGGCGCCACCGAGATCTTTCAGCCCTGGGCCGACGCGGTGGCGGAAGGTTAATCGGGCCTTGCCTCATACGCGCGTGGCGAAGGCAGCATCCGCCTTCACCGAACTGGCGCGGGCACGCAGCAGCAACGCCACCGCGATCGTCGCATTGAGAGCGTTCCAGGCAAGCCCGTTCAGGAACGCCGCGCCATAGGAGCCGGTGGCATCGAAGATCACGCCGGAAATCCAGCCGCCGAACGACATCCCGATCACCGAGGCAAAGATCACGATGCCGACGCGGGTGGCGGCCTCATGCGCCGGCATCACTTCGCGCACGATGATGGCGTAGCTCGGCACGATGCCGCCCTGGAACAGACCGAACAGCGCGGAGATGATATAGAGCGAGGTCAGGCCGTCGAAGAACAGGTAGAACAGTAGCGCAAGGCCCTGTGCCACCGAGCCGAGCAGCAGCGTACGGATGCCGCCGATCCGGTCGGCGATGAAGCCCGAACCGATCCGGCTGACGATGCCGAAGCCGAGCATCAGCGACAGCATCTCGGCGCCGCGCGCCACGCCGTAACCGAGATCGCCGCAATAAGCGACGATATGAACCTGCGGCATCGCCATCGCGACGCAGCAGGCAATGCTGGCGAGCGACAGGATCGCGGTGAGTACATTGATGTTGAGCCGCAGATCGAGGCGCGGCGGCGGCGCGTTGACACGGCCGCGCCGCGCTGCCGGGCCCATCAGCCGGCGCAGCAGCACCAGCGTGAGCATCATCGCGATCGCGGTGAAAATGCCGACCGCGATATGGGTATGGCGCCAGCCGATGGTCTGCACCCCCCAGTTCACCACCGGCGGCCAGATCGCGCCGCCGACATAATTTCCACTCGCAGCAATGCTGACGGCAACGCCCCGATATCGCTCGAACCAGTGCGAGGCTTCCGCCATCAGCGGAGCGAAGGTTGCGGACGCGCCGAGACCGATGGCCAAGTGCATCAGGATGAATTGCCAGATCGACGATGACAGCCCTGCGCCGACATAACCGAGTCCGAGAATGCCGATGCCAAGCCCGATCGCGGTGACGATGCCATATCGATCGGTGATCTTCCCGGTCAGCACCGCCCCGGAGCCAAAGCCGAGCATCACGAGGGTGTAGGCCAGCGATGCCGTCCCCCGCGATACCTCGAAGGCGCCCTGCACCTCCGGCAGCGCCGCCACCACCGACCACATGCCGACGCTGCCGAGCGAGCCGATCACCACGGCCACCACCAGGCGCTCCCACGCCCGGCGCGAATCGGGAACGAAGAGCTGGGTATCCCGGATGTGCTGAGAAGAAATTTCCACGGCACGCCGAACTTCGTCGGCATGCGCCTTATCGTCAAGCACCATGGCGCGATATTGGGCATGCGCCGGCGGGGCGAATTCGCCGCAGTGCAGAATAAAGGATGCCATTAACCCTTTGCTAACCATACACCGGGCAAAAATTGCCCAGTGAAGTCGAGTGTCGTCAGCCGCGTAAAACGGGAGTTCCCGTGGACGCCAGTGCGGTACCTCACTTTCGGAACGGCGGCCTGTTGGCCGCTGCGCAGTCGTTTGGCGCGGGCGGGCGCCATTCGCGGGGGGATACCGCAGCCATGGTTGACGTCACGGCAGGCACGGGCGCAACGGCGCCGAAAATCGGACTTCCCAGCCTCGACGACGTCATCAAGACCTTGAAGCGCGGCGACCTCGCGCTGGCGTTCGGCATTCTCACCATATTGGTGGTGCTGATCCTGCCGCTGCCCTCGGTGATCCTCGACGTCTTTCTGGCGATCTCGATCACGCTGTCGATCCTGATCCTGATGACCTCGCTGTTCATCCAGGCGCCGCTGGAATTCTCCTCCTTCCCGACCGTGCTCCTGATCTCGACCATGCTGCGGCTGTCGCTCAACCTCGCCTCGACCCGGCTGATCCTGTCGCACGGCCACGAGGGCACCGACGCTGCCGGCCACGTCATCCAGGCGTTCGGCAGCTTCGTGATGGGCGGTAATTTCGTGATCGGAATTATCGTGTTCGCGATCCTGATCATCGTCAATTTCGTTGTCATCACCAAGGGTTCAGGCCGCATCGCCGAAGTCGCGGCGCGCTTCCACCTCGATTCGATGCCCGGCAAGCAGATGGCGATCGACGCCGACCTGTCGGCCGGCCTGATCGACGAGAAAGTCGCCAAGGAACGCCGCAAGGCGCTGGAGGACGAAAGCGGCTTCTTCGGCGCCATGGATGGTGCCTCGAAATTCGTCCGCGGCGACGCCATCGCCGGCCTGCTGGTGGTCTTCATCAACGTCATCGGCGGCATCATCATCGGCGTCGCCCAGCAGGGCCTCGGCTTCATGGAAGCGGCGCAGACCTACACGGTGCTGACCGTCGGCGACGGCTTGGTCACCCAGATCCCGGCGTTGATCGTCTCCACCGCCGCCGGCCTTCTGGTGTCGAAGGCCGGCGTCAGCGGCGCCGCCGACAAGGCGCTGATCAAGCAGTTCTCCGGTTATCCGCAGGCGCTCGGCATGTCGTCGGGCGTGATGCTGGTGCTGTCGATCCTGCCGGGCATCCCGATGGTTCCGTTCCTGTTGCTCGGCAGCGGTGCCGGTGCGCTGGCCTGGTGGGCGCAGAAGCAGAAGCGCATCGCCAAGACTGCCGAAGCCAATGCCGCCTCGGCGCCGGCAGCGGCCGCGGGCGGGGCCGCAGCGGCGGAAGAGCCGATCTCGAGCGCGCTGAAGATCGACGATCTCAAGATCGAGCTCGGCTATGCGCTACTGCCGCTGGTCAACGGCCCGGACGGAACCGACCGGCTGACGGAGCAGATCAAGGCGCTGCGCCGTTCGCTCGCCACCGAAATGGGCTTCGTGATGCCGTCGGTTCGCATCCTCGACAACGTCCAGCTGGAGGCCAACACCTACATCATCAAGATCAAGGAAGTGGACGCCGGCACCGGCAAGATCTGGCCGAACCAGTTCATGGTCATGGATCCCGGCGGCGGCCAGGTCGCGGTGCCAGGCATCCACACCACCGAGCCCACCTTCGGCCTGCCGGCGACCTGGGTCGACGCCAGCCTGAAGGAAGAAGCCTCGCTGAAGGGCTATACGGTGGTCGACGCCGCGACCGTGCTATCGACCCATCTCACCGAGCTGCTCAAGAACAACATGTCGGATCTGCTCTCCTATGGCGAGGTGCAGAAGCTCCTGAAGGAGCTGCCGAAGGAGCAGAGCGAACTGGTCAAGGACATCGTGCCGAGCCTGATCACGGTGTCCGGCATCCAACGGGTGCTGCAACTGCTGCTGGCCGAGCGCATCTCGATCCGCGACCTCTCGACCATCCTCGAAGGCATCGCCGATGCGCTGGCGTTCTCGCGCAATCCCTCCACCATTGTCGAGCATGTGCGCGCCCGCCTGGCGCGGCAGATCTGCGCCCAGAATACCTCGCATAACGGCTACCTGCCGCTGATCGCGCTGTCGGCCAAATGGGAGCAGGCCTTCGCCGAGTCGCTGATCGGAACCGGCGACGACCGCACGCTGGCGATGCAGCCCTCCAAGCTGTCGGAATTCATGACGGTCGTGCGCGATGCCTTCGAACGCGCCGCACGCGAGGGCGAGGCGCCGGTCCTCGTCACCTCGGCCTCGATCCGGCCGTTCGTGCGCTCGCTGGTGGAACGCTTCCGCGCCCAGACGACGGTGCTGTCGCAAGCCGAAATCCATCCCAGGGCGCGGTTGAAGACGGTCGGCAGCGTCTAGTTCCACGGGAAAATCGAAACAAATCAGGCGCGTCCTTTTCGCCACAGGCAATCGATTTGTCCGGAACTTCCGTTCGGTGACGGTTTCGGCGATTATGATGCCATAGCGACCTTAACCAATTGAAATATCGAGAAATATGCAGAAAATCCCACTCTCCCGATCGCGTATCTTCACGTCTGATCACCGCTTTGTGATTACCCATAGGGAACGGAGAGGCGAATCACCACGTTTGCAGCACCGAGGTTGTTGAACCTGTCTGAGCGAGTGGGACACCAATTCGCGAGACCGGCGAGACAGCAGGGAGGCTCCGATGAACCACTCGATCTACAGCGCAGATCGCACGACCCACCTGAAGATCGTGGTCGTTGCGCTCGTTGCAGGTATCACGGTGGCAGGCTTCGGAATCTTCGCTCGCAGCACCAATGACGGTTATGCGCAGACCGCCCGTATCATCAAGGCGGGCAAGGTGATGACGCTGACCAGCTCGGACGACAATATCGTCCGCTGAGGAGTTTTTACGAATTTACGGAATTCACGTGGTTCTTTACCAGCCCCCCAAAGGCCACGTGGATAATGAGAAGACCCCCAACTACCCCCAAGTTGACTAACGAAAACGCCCGCTCCCCACGGGCGTTTTCTTTTTGTGTGCGGAGCTCGGACAATGTTCTCCGCCCACCACATCCAAATTTTCAAACAGCGAAGCCGTCGTTGCGAGCCAACGGGTCGCGCGCGCCCGATGACAGACTCCGCGAACAATCCGGAATCGCGGCTTCGTCGCTGGTCATCCCGTGCACAACAAACGCCTCTTGTTTGTTGTGTAACGCCAGCAGACGACGCATCTGCGCGTTCCTGCGACGCGGATAGCGCCCGGGTTGATGCCGCAACGTCCTCCTCCCGCTTGACGGAGGGCGCAGGGAAAGCCGGGTGCCCGCCGCACCCGCGGCCCCGTGTGCAGTTAAAAAGCACACGAGTGTAGTCACCACAGGTGAAGACGATTCATCCGGCCTTCCCTGCGCAATGGTTTTAACGGCTTACTCCGGGCTCTCCCGGTGACCGGGCTTTGTTGTCACCGTCACCAGCGCAATGCGCAAGCATTGTCGCCGACTTGAATGCCAGCGTCGGGGCATCGAGTGCCCGGTTTCCGAAGTTCGTCCCTGCTGCGGTCCCATTTTTACGAACTTCGGAAAGCAAAAGGGCACTCGCAAATTCAAGATTCCGGTGCCGCTTTCGATTTGAAGTTCCTGTCTCGGACTCGCGGCGAACTCTGCAGGAACTTCAAATCGGCGGCACTGGTACCACACGGCTTCGCCGTCCGCGAGTAAGCGCGCTTCGTCTTTGCGCGCGATCGCGTCCACCGCATTCCGTGCCCAACACTCGTGACGATCGCGAAGCGCCCCTCCATCGGGCCGGAACGGCAAGGACATAGAACTGATTTTAGCTGGCAGCGAAGCAAAATATTTTTGCGAGAAAGGGTGGACACACCTGTCGCGAAACAGCCTGTCAGGCAAATCAAACCGGCGCGCGCCCACAACCAGCCATCTTTGGGAACCATTGTTTCGTTAGATGAGTTGCATGCTACGACATCACCCTCGTTTCCACGCGAGTCCAAATGTCCGTTACATCGACTTCCGACAGAAGCGGGCCGATTACGGGCACTAAGCCGAAACGCCTCTCCGGACAACGGAGAATCGGTCTGCTGCCCCTTTGCGGTCTTGCGCTGGTGATCGGAGCATTTACCGGGCTCGGCGCAGTCGTGTTCCGTGCGCTGATCGCCTTTGTGCACAATCTGTCCTACAACGGCAAACTGAGCTTCCTTTACGACGCCAATGTGAGCGAGGGCGTAAGCTACTTTGGCGACTTTGTCGTGCTCTCGCCGGTTATCGGCGGCCTTCTCGTCGTATACCTCGTCAGGCGCTTTGCCCCGGAAGCGAAGGGCCATGGCGTTCCCGAGGTCATGGATGCGATTTTCTACACGCATGGCAATATCCGGGGAACAGTAGCCGTGATCAAGGCGCTGGCCTCGGCGGTGTCGATCGGGAGTGGCGCAGCGGTCGGACGGGAAGGCCCGATCATCCAGATCGGCTCGGCGCTCGGCTCGGCCTTCTCTCAGCTGATCGGACTGTCGACCCAGCAGAAGATCACGCTGCTCTCTGCAGGGGCCGGCGCCGGCATCGCGGCCACTTTCAACACGCCGCTTGGAGGCGTGCTGTTTGCGCTTGAAATCCTCCTGCCGGAGGTTTCGAACCGGACATTTCTGCCGGTCGTCGTGGCGACCGGCGCGGCGACCACAATCGGGCGGATTCTGATCGGTCCCAGTCCCGCCTTTGCGGTGCCCGATGTTCAATTCCCCATGGTCGCGACGTTCAATCTGCAGGAAGCTGCAGCCTTTGTCCTGCTCGGGCTGCTGTGCGGCGTGGCGGCATGGGCGTTCATCCGCCTGCTCGTCGTCATGGAAGACGGATTTCCGAAACTTGCGGACAATGAATATATCCAGAACATCGTCGGCATGACCATCATCGGCCTGATGATGGTGGCGCTCAGCCGCCTGTTCGGACACTCCTATATCGACGGCGTCGGATACTCGGTCATCCAGCAGATCCTCGATCACAAGATGACGGCGCCCGGCCTGCTTGCGCTGCTGTTCATACTGAAGCTGCTGGCGACGACGATCAGCCTGGGCTGCGGCGCATCCGGCGGAATTTTTTCGCCCTCGCTTTATCTTGGAGCTACCCTGGGCGCCGCTGTCGCCGCCGTGACCAGTCAGATTCTCCCGCATTCCGGAGTGTCTCCTTCCTCGGCGGCCATCATCGGCATGGCGGCCATCGTCGGCGCGGGGACGGGAGGCGTCATGACCGCGATCGTCATGGTGTTCGAGATGACCCGTGACTACGCCATCATCATTCCTGTCATCGTTGCCGTTGCCCTGGCAGCCGGCGTCAGGCGCGCGCTCATCGGCGAGACGATCTATACGGTCAAGCTGCGCCACCGCGGACACCGCATTCCGAAGGAGCGGCATATCAATCTTTATCTCGTCAGGCAGGCCCAGGACATCATGGAGCGTCGCTTCATTGTGGCCAAAGCCGGTACGACGTTGAAGCAGGCCATGCGGGCGGAAGATACCGATGATGCACGCGCCATCGTCGTCGAGCGGAACGGAAAAATTGTCGGCCTCGTTCCGCCGCGCTCAGGTCTGTGGGTCGAATCTCAGATCAATCCCGATCTGCTGGTCGAACGTTTCGCCGAAAAGCGGCTCGTCATCTGTCGCGACCAGGACCTTCTGAGCGTCGTATTTGCCAGGTTGAAGCGCCATCGCGCCGGCGCCGCGTTGGTTTTCGGCAGCGCTTCCCGCCCTCGCGTCACCGACGTCGTCGGGATCATCACCAAGCGCGCGATCGCCGATGCGGTGATCGACAGTTACGAGAATTGAGTGAGGAGGTCCGCCGATGATGGCGTGAACCTGGACCCGCATACGAAAAATCAAGCCGCGGCTGGACGAGACTTTCCGTTCCAGCCGCTGACTTGCAAATCAAGGGGCGCGAAAGGACGTTGCCATGAGCGCTGCAAACGATGTTCTCAATGAACACGAAAACCGCGTCGACATCATCACTGCCATCGCCATCGAGGTCAACGCGCTGCTTTTCAGCGAAGCAACGCGTGAAGTCATTCCGGCTGACAATACCGATGCTGAGAAGCTGGTCTATGCCAGGGCGTTCCAGGCCTGGGCTGACGGGAAGATCGAGGGCAATGCAGAAGATGTCTTCGAGACGGTCCAGGAGGTGCTTGAAATTTGAAGCGCGCCTGCGGGCGAAGTGGCTTCCGCGCCTGCGGTCCTCTCGGTTCTGATGGAATCAGAATCGGGCTTCAGGTTTATTTCGAAGCGTTTTCTTCGGGCGAACCGGTACCATCCCGGATCAGGTCCGGGACAGGCTTTCGCCTCAAGACATTATCATTATGGAGACAGATCAAGCGAAGCCCCGGCGCCGCGGCGGGCCCGGGGCTTTCTTTGCACATCGGTCGATAGGAAGAGACCGCAGTCGCGGCCTCGATCAACGTGGTTCCGGAGTCATAGTACCGGGACCGACATTGCCCTGGGTCGACTCGCCATCGGATGGGCTTTTCATCACGGGAGCCTCCGGCGCCCGATCCGGCTCTACCACGCCGTTGTCCATCCCAGTGGTTTCGCCGGGCCGCACGTAGTTTGGCATGGTCGAGTCCGGAGCGTTCGGCGCATTCCCGCTCACGCCTGCCTGCGCACCTGCCTGGCCTTGACTTGATTGTGCGAAGGCGGCTCCGCTCGCCGTGACAAGAGCGATCGCGCCCACCAACAACATTCTCTTCATAACAACACTCCTTGCTGCTTGTCGTGACCCAACAAGCAGGCGCAGCGACCGTTCCAGCGCACTGCGCCGCGTTCAAAAGCAAGTGAAATGTCGCAGGTTAATGCCGGAACCAGGATTTGGTGTTCCTCTGCCGAGGCTTCCCGCGTGTGCCCTCATGCCGTGGGAGCAGCCAAGGACAGTGGCCTCAGCTTCCCCAGCGCTGAGGCCACATCTTGCCGGTGGTTGCATGATCGACAAATCCACCACAGCGGAAGCTTCGCCTCCTGTCTGTCCTGCCTGCAAAAACGAAATGAAAGCCGAGGGCGGGATCTATCGCTGCCGCCTGTGCAGGCAGTTCATCATCTTCCTGCGATCGCCGGATACCGCCCCGGTCTTTGGCGAAGCAGGCTGCTTTGACGGCGTTATAAAAGCTTCGCAATAAACATCCGGCCAGCTTAACTTAAGTGGGCGCGGCATCCTCGTTGAGGAGTCAGTCTATTCCTGGTTGCAAACAAGGTGCATATCAGGATGGAAAAGAAAACAAGACGCCGGTTTAAGCAGACCATCTCGTTGGGAGATCGTCTGGCCGAGGAGGCAAAGAGCCTGCGCAAGCAAGCCCAGGGTACTCCTCCCGGCATACAACGGGAAAAACTTATCCGCCGGGCCAGGCAACTCGATGCTGCTTCGCATCTCAACGACTGGATCAGTTCATCGGGGATGAAGCCTTCAACGTGACCGCCGCGGCCTAAGCCTCCTCCTCCGTAGCGGCAAAGCGGCCCCGGCGTATCGGCTGATACGCCCGGGGCCGCATCCTGATGTCGGCGGCCGTGCCGGCCGGACTTCGCTTTGAAGGCGCCCCGGCGTTCGCAATGCCTTGCAGGATGATCCGTCGGTCATCAGCCGCAGACGCCAATCGCTCCGTCATTTCTCCATCTTTTCTGCGCTCAGACGGATTCCGGGTATGCCCGGCGTGCGAGCGCCCGGAATGACGCGTCTTCGAGCAGTACGTGGCAGGCAGGCGGCATGAGCGCAGCGGCGACCAAATCGAGACATGATTCCTGGGCGTCGCATCGTTCATCCGGGCCGCGATTGTTATTCGTCCTATTTTGCGGAAGGCGCACCGGCTTCGGCTGCTTGCGGCGCCTGGCGAAGGGATGCGGGCAGCAGATCCGGACGATAGATTCCAGCCACGAAGATGGCGGCAAGCACAATGGCGACTGCGCTCGCGATGAGGGCGAGAGCGCGCCAGCGGCGCAGTTGTACCAACAGGCGAATCACATCGGCGGTATTGTCAGCGACGCGCCGGGTGACCTCGGTGGTCATCGGCTCGCGCGACATCTGCGGCCTGCTCGGCGCAGCCTGCGGCGCTGCGCCGAAAGCGCGGGCATGGCCGAGCGCGTCCCTGATCCGCTCCCAGACCTCGGCGCGCGGCTCGACCAGCCCGACCATCTGGTTCAGCGCGCCGAACTTGAACTCCCACGCCTGCACCAGCGCGGCGAAAGCCGCATCGGACGACATCATCGCCTCGACCTGCGCCCGCTCGCTCGTCTCGAGCGTGCCGAGCGCATATTCCGCGGCGAGCGCGATCTGGTCTTCGCTGTCGGCCATCAGAGTCCCAGACATTGGCGGATCTCCATCAGGCTCTCGCGCAGCCAGGTCTTCACCGTGTCGACCGGCGTCTCGAACTTCGCTGCGAGCTGGTCGCGGCTCCAGCCGTTGTAATAAGCCAGCAGCACCAGTTTCTGCCGGTCGGCCTCCAGCCGTCCGATGCATTCGAGCAGGCGCTTCAGCTCCCCGGTCATTTCCCGGCGCGCCAGCGGATCCGGACTTTCGGCGGCCGGTTCGATTGCTGCGGGCTCTTCCTCGATCGAGCTTTGGCTGCGTTTCCTCGCCGCATCGATGGCGAGGTTGTGCGCAATCGAGGCCATCCAGGTGATCGGAGAGGCCACAGTGGAATCAAACCGCGCCGCCTCGTTCCAGATCCTGACGTAAGCTTCCTCGATGACCTGCTCGGCGAGATCCTGCCGGCGCAGAATACGGAGCACCACGCCGAAAAGTTTGGCGTGCGTGGCGGCATAGAGATGATCGAACGCGGCTTCGTTGCGCGTCGCGACGGCGGCGATCAAATCGACCAACTCAGCCGGCGTCGCCATTCAATGCCCTCTGAACTCGCAAGGCCTCGTGGCCCCCGTATCACCTGCAATATTCAAAGCGTAAAATAGCATAGCCTGCATCGATCTGATGCACCACGCCGCCGCCGGGTAGCCTGTGGACAGCAAAACAAAACCCGGACCGTTCGGATCCGGGTTTTGTGATTGGATGAGTTCTGGTTGAACCGATCCGGTCGTGATCTCTTCTCTTGTCGAAGAGGCGAATTGCCATTGCGACGGCTGACCGAATCTCATCCTGCCTGGGTTGATGATGTAAAGGACTGAGCGACCAAAACTAAGCTCAGGCCACCGCACCGATGCGCGAGCGCATCAGGCCGATGCTGTCGAGATCGGCCTGTTCGCGGGCGCTTTCCTCGGCGCGTTCGCGGGCCTGATCGCGTTCGTCGAGCAGCTCGACCTTCTTGAGCTCCTCGAAAGCCTCCGCCAGCAGCGCCTTGGCCTCTTCGAGCTGGACGCGCAGTTCGTCGGCGGAGCGGGTGAGATTTTCCCGCCGCTGGATTGCAGCCTTGGCATAGGTCGGATAGGCGAAATGCGTCGGATCGTTGATCCCGGCGCGCTCCTGCTCGGTCTGGATTTCGCGCTCGAGCTCGACCGACATGCGCTGAAAGTCAGCGATCATGGCTTCGATCTGGGCGACCCTCCGACGCTTTTCGTCGACCTGAAATTTCTTCAGGCGGATCAGCGTTTCACGTGACTTCATCGACTCATACTCCCCAGAAGTCCCGATTTAGAACGCGGGACAAAGCCGGCTCCCCGGGAGGGCCCCGCCGGCGTATCAACTATGTGACGGGGATGATGGCCCGACAAAGTTAGCGTTCCGTTTCCAAAGCCCCGAGGATTTTCTCTAGTTGCTTATAACCGTCGATCAGGGAGACCTTTTCGTCCTTGCCCTGGCGCAGGAATGCTTCCAGCGGCTCGTGCAGCCGGATCGCCTCGTCGACCTCGGGGCTGGAACCGGCCCGATAGGCGCCGAGCCGGATCAGTTCCTCCATGTCGGCATAGGTTGCCATCACCCGGCGGGCCCGCTGGATGGTCGGCCAGAACTGCGGATCGGCCGATTTCGGCATGGTGCGCGAGACGGATTTAAGAATGTTGATGGCCGGGTAACGGCCGCGCTCGGCGATCGAGCGCTGCATCACGATATGGCCGTCGAGGATGCCGCGCACGGCATCCGCGATCGGCTCGTTATGGTCGTCACCGTCCACCAGCACGGTAAAGATCGCGGTGATGGCGCCGACGCCGAGGCCGGGTCCGGCGCGCTCCAGCAGCTTCGGCAGTTCGGTGAACACGGTCGGCGTGTAGCCCTTGGCGGTCGGCGGCTCGCCTGCGGACAGGCCGATCTCGCGCTGCGCCATGGCAAAGCGCGTCACAGAATCCATCAGGCACAGCACCGACTTGTTCTCGTCGCGGAAATATTCGGCGATCGCGAGCGTGAGGTAAGCCGCTTGCCGCCGCATCAGGGCCGGCTCGTCCGAGGTCGCGACCACCACGACCGAGCGCGCCAGGCCCTTGTCGCCGAGATCGTCCTGCAGGAATTCCTGCACCTCGCGGCCGCGCTCGCCGATCAGGCCGATCACGGTGACGTCGGCATCGACGTTGCGCGCCAGCATCGACAGCAGCACCGACTTGCCGACGCCGGAGCCGGCAAAGATGCCCATGCGCTGGCCCCGGCAGCAGGTGAGGAACGTATTGAGCGAGCGGACGCCGAGGTCGAGCGGCTTGCCGACCCGCTGACGCGAATGCGCCGGCGGCGGCGAATTCCGAAATGGCATCGGCGAGCCGCCCTGCGGCAACGGCCCCTTGCCGTCGATCGGCTCTCCCATCGCATTGATGACGCGCCCGAGCCAGGCCGGCGAGGGCCGCACCTGGTTGGCGGCGTTGGCAATCAGCGCGCGGCAGCCGCGCCGCACGCCGTCCAGGCCGCCGAACGGCATCACCACCGCATTGCTGCCGGAGAAGCCGATCACCTCGCAGGGGATGAAACGGTCACCGCCGGTCTCGATCACGATGCGGGAGCCAACCGACATCGCGTGAATGGGACCGGCGATTTCCACCATCAGGCCGCGCACGCCCACAACACGGCCATAAATATTGATACCATCGATCTCGTTGATTTGCTGGGCGAGCGCCTTCATTGCGAAAACCTTAAGTTTCGTCGCCTTGAAGATTTGCCCTTAACTTCGTGTTTACCCGCATCATTAATCATTGCGTCACTGTCTTTGGTGACTGAGAACGCTCGTCCGTCAGAAGAAGGGCGAGTCGCGAGAGTCGGTTAGACCCGTCTCTTAATGCGGAACTTGAACGAGAACGGATAGGAAAAGCTGCTTCTGCGCAATATCTTAGGGCGATTCGAAAAAAATTGCACGGTGAGAGCTTGCGTACCAGAATCAGATTTTGTTAACCATGTCTTGTCAGGATCCGAATCAGTTGTGCAAAGGCGTTTTGAGTGCCGCAAGTGCGGCCGACCTGACGCCCGGGGCGGCGACTAAAGGGGACTGGCATGCGCGTATTGCTGATAGAAGATGACAGCGCCGTCGCGCAGTCGATCGAATTGATGCTCAAATCCGAGAGCTTCAACGTCTACACGACTGATCTTGGCGAAGAAGGCGTCGATCTCGGTAAACTGTACGACTACGACATTATCCTGCTTGACCTGAACCTGCCCGATATGTCGGGCTATGACGTGCTCAAGCAGCTGCGGGTGTCGAAGATCAAGACACCCATTCTGATCCTCTCCGGCCTCGCCGGCATCGAGGACAAGGTCAAGGGCCTCGGCGTCGGCGCCGACGACTATATGACCAAGCCCTTCCACAAGGACGAACTGGTCGCCCGCATCCACGCCATCGTGCGTCGCTCCAAGGGCCATGCCCAGTCGGTGATCCAGACCGGCGACCTCGTCGTCAATCTCGACACCAAGACGGTGGAAGTCGGCGGCCAGCGCGTGCATCTGACCGGCAAGGAATACCAGATGCTGGAGTTGCTCTCGCTTCGTAAGGGCACCACGCTGACCAAGGAAATGTTCCTCAACCACCTCTATGGCGGCATGGACGAGCCGGAGCTGAAGATCATCGACGTCTTCATCTGCAAGCTGCGCAAGAAGCTGGCCAACGCCTCGGAAGGGCGCAACTTCATCGAGACGGTGTGGGGCCGCGGCTATGTGCTGCGCGAGCCGCACGAGCACGACGAGCGGATTCCCGCCTGATTTTACGGGATTTTACGGCGAGCCTTTGAGGCTCACTCCTCCCGACTGGACCCCGCCGCGAATGGCGGGGTTTTTGTTTGTGGGATGAAGCTCGGAGCCTGCTTCAGCGCTTTCGCCTGTTGCCGCGCTTCTTGGCAGCTTTCTTTTTGGCGACTTTCCTGGTCATCCTTTTCATCGTCTTCTCGGCAGCCTTCTTCGAAGTTTTCGCGGATTTCCTGGCTTTGGTAGCCTTCCTGACGGTCTTCTTGGCAGCCTTCCCAGCGCGGCTTGCCTTTGCGGCCGGCTCGGCATCGCCGGATCTGGCCGTGACCGCCGGCGTCCCGGCCGGCCTTGCTGACGGCTTGTGCGAGGCCGATGCGACGCCGGCGCCCGCCGCCGCAAGCCAGAAGCGCAGCTCCGGCGATTTGATGTCGGGTCCTTCGATGTAGCGCTCCTGCCATTTGTCGTCGCCCTCGAGCGGCTGGCCGAAGATGTCGGGATGCTGCTTGAGCAGGAAGCGCCAGGCGTAGTGGTCATAGAGATCGAGCACATGGCAGGCATAGGCTTCCGCGAGCCCGCGATGACCGCGGATGATCACCATGTTCTCGTCATTGTTGTGCGAGGCGCGGAAGCCGAGATTGTGCGAGCCGGTCACCACCACGCAATCGTCGCTGAAGGGATCGATCACCACGATCTTGCTATGGATGATGGCAAAGCCGTATTTGGCCAGCTCGCCTTCCCAGGCGCCGAAGGCATCGTCCTTTGTCACCGCGCCGGCGGGTATAGCGCGGAAATCGATCGGTGCGGTGACGGCGCCTTTCTTCTTCGGCTTGCCGGATTCGCCGACCACGGTCACGGTCGGCTCGTGCGATGCAGCTTCGTCTCCTTGCATGGCCTCCGCGCTGCCGCCGGCATGCAGCGATTGCGAGAACTGCAGCGCGCGCTGCGGGCTGGTCAGCGCGCCGCGCACGAACAGATCGGGATTTTTCGCCAGCATCTTCCCGGCTTCATTGAGGATCGAGTTGTTGCCGGGATCGAACGCCAGGAACAGGATCGCCTGCCTGGCCCCATCCATCAACTCAAAGACGCGCGCCATGTCGCCCGGCGTGTCCGGATGCTTCGACAGCTTGTGCGGCGTGTTGGGCGAGAACATCACCTCAATGGTGACGCCGCCGCCAAGATCGATCGGCGCGGAGATCGAACCGGCATTGTTGTCGCGGTCGAAGTCGCGCAGGGTCTTCGATTGCAGCTTGCTCTTGTCGCCGGCGGCGGCATCGCAATCGGCCTTCAGCGCGTTCCAGTAATCAATATAGCGCTGCGCCACGTCCTTTGATTCGATCACCAGCGCATTGTTGGTCTGGGTGCAGAGCCCGGTCGCGGTCCAGTTGGTCGAACCCGACAGCACCGCGACCGGCGTGTCGTTCTCGGTCAGCGCCATGAATTTGTTGTGCGGGATGTCGCCCTTGCCGAGGATGCGGTCGATCACATTGACGCCGGAGGCCTTCAGCGCCTTGCGATTGGCGGCGTCGGCGTCGTCATCATGGGGAGCTTGCTCGTTGCCGAGGATGACGTTGCGGCTGTTCGGATTGTCCTGGAGCTGTTTTTCCAGCCCGTTGGGATCGTTCAGTTCATAGAGCGCGGCGTGAATGATGCCACCACGCCTGTCGGCGCGGGCGAGCAGCGAGGTCACGCCCTCCTGCAGCTGCCCCATCAAGCGGATCCGGATCGGATCGGTTGGGTCGAGGATATGAGGTGCCAGCGCCGCAATGCTCGGATGATCGTTCAGCGTGCGGCTCAGCGCCTGGGTCGCGGTGATGCCGCGGTTGAAATAGGCGGAAAACGGCGGACGGCTCGGCGTCAGCGTGACCTCGTTGCTCAGCAGCGGCTCGATGCCGGCAAGCGGCGTCAGCATCCCGCCCGGCGTGCCGCCCATCGGCACGATGCGGTATCGATAGGTGCCGCCGCGCCTGGCGAACAGATCCTTCCACCAGAATTTCTGGACCGGGGCCTGCGCCGTGGTCAGCCTCGCGGTCCCCTCCTGTTCCTTGAAACGTGCGAGCGCCGGCAGAACGGTTTCCTTGTTGCCGGCATCAACATCGATCTGATGAATTGCAAAACCGAGGCAGCCATCGAGATGGCGATCGAAGGTCCAGGCGACGACTGCAATATCATTATTGGAAAAGGCCACTGTGGCTGCTGGCATCGGACAGTCCTTGGGCTTTGGATGAAGCGATAGCCTTCACAGCCAAGCAAATTACATTTGTTGGCAAGAACCTGTGATCTGGATGACAGATCATCAAATAATGATGTCGGCAGAATGAAGCCCCCGAGCCCGGGCACCTTCCAGCATGTTTTAGATTGTTGTTTTGAGACGCCTTCGTCGCGCGAGGCGCAATCTATTTCGCGAAGATGTCACGCCGGCCAGCCGATGCGCCGCATCGCCCGCTCCGGAACGCGACGATTGACGCATTGCACACTTATTGCCGCATCACGCGAAGATGCGATCGGCTCAGCGGCCGCCCGACGCAACCGCTCTCAAGAGCTGCGGCATCGCCGTGACGGCATGCGGCATCGGCGCGGTGCCCGGGCGGTACAGCCCGCGCCGCTCCGGACATGGCTTGAACGCTTCGGTCAATCCAACAACGGTCTCCGCAGCACCGAGCAGCAGATAGCCATCCGGCTCGAGCACCCGGGCCAACCGGCTGAAGATGTTGGCCTTGGTCTCCTGATCGAAATAGATCAGCACGTTGCGGCAGAAGATCACGTCGAACACGCCGAGATGCGAGAAGTCCTGCAACAGGTTCAGTTGCCGGTGCTGCACCATGTTGCGGATGTCGGCATTGAGCTGCCACAGCTCGCCGATCTGGGTGAAATTCTTGACCAGAAGCTGGATCGGCAATCCGCGCTGCACCTCGAACTGGCTGAAGATGCCGGCCTTGGATTTTTCCAGAACGCCCTGCGACAGATCGGTGGCGAGGATCTCGATGCGCCAGCCGGCCAAGGTCGAGCCGAGTTCCTTCAGGCACATCGCGATCGAATACGGCTCCTGCCCGGTGGAGGAAGCCGCGCACCAGATGCGCAGCGAACGACGGTTGGCGCGCGCTTGCAAAAGATCGGGCAGGATGGTCTGGCGCAGATGATCGAACGGAACCTTGTCGCGGAAAAAGAAGGTTTCGTTGGTGGTCATCGCCTCGACCACTTCGGTGGCCAGGGTTTCAGCGCCGCTCTTCAATCGTTGAACCAGTTCAGGAAGGCCGGGCAGGCCCGCTCGCCGCGCCAGCGGCACCAGGCGGCTTTCGACCAGATATTGCTTGTCTGCGGACAGGTCGAGACCCGAACGGTCCTTCAGGAGCCTGCGCAAGAACTCGTAATCTGCCGGAGTCACGAACGGTCTCCCGAAAAAACCCGAACTACTTTCGGTGCAATCTGGTTGAGCGGCAGCACGGCGGCACAGATGCCGGCATGTGCAGCGGCGCCGGGCATTCCCCACACCACGCTGGTCGCTTCGTCCTGGGCGATCACGCTGCCGCCCGCCGCGACGATATCCTTGCCGCCGCGCATGCCGTCCGAGCCCATGCCGGTCAGCACCAGTGCCAGAATGCCGTCCTGCCAGACATCGATCGCCGAGATGAACAGGGGATCGACGGCAGGCCTGCAGAAATTGACCGGCGGACCGTCATCGAGCGCGATCACGGCATCAGTGCCGCGCCGCACGACGCGCATGTGGCGGCCGCCCGGCGCCAGATAGATGGTGCCGGGCTTGATGACCTCGCCATCGATCGCTTCATGCGCCGGCCGGTGGCTGGCGCGGGCGAGATGTTCGGCCAGAATCGTCGTGAAGGTAGGCGGCATGTGCTGCGTGATCAGCACCGGGAAACGGTCGATCACCGGACCGAGATCGGCAACCAGCGCCATCAGCGCTTGCGGACCGCCCGTCGACGAGCCCACCAGCAGCACCCGCGGCAGGTGCGGACTGAACGCCCGGCGCAGCACCTGCGGCGACGTGACCGGAGCCGATACCGGCCGCACCGCCGGCGCTTCGTGGGAAGCTTCCTGGGGTTTGCCGTATGTCGGCGCCAATGGCGGCGAAACATGCACGGCCGGCGCGACGCGGCGAAGCTTGGCGCCGAACGAGCGGATCTTCTGAATCAGATCGTGGTGGAAGATTTCGGCGGCGCCGGATTCGCGGGTGCTCTCGGGCTTGGGGATATAATCCGATGCGCCGAGCGACAGCGCCTTGAAGCTGATCTCGGCGTTGCGCCGCGTCAGGGTCGAGGCCATGATGATGACCAGGTTGCGCTTCTTGGCGAGCAGCTTGGGCAGCGCCGAAATGCCGTCGAGCTCCGGCATTTCAATATCGAGCACCGCGATATCGGGATTGATGCGTTCAAGCTGATTGACGGCGTCGAGGCCGGTCCGCAGCGAGGCTGCGACCTCCATGTCGGGCTCGGACCCGATCCAGCGGGAGATCAGGCCCCTGATCACGACGGAATCGTCCACCACCATCACCCGCAGCGGCGGGGTCGACCGCGTCGAATTCGGGGTGGAAGAAGCTTTCAACGCAAGACTCATTACGCACCGGTGACTAAAGCGTGATGACTTTTATTCGACTAGTCATCCGGCTCTATTTTCTTTTTTGAGCATGATCTTTCGGAAAACCGCGATCCACTTTTCCCGATCATGCTCCAGGCGGCAAAAACACAACGATACGCCGAAGGCCATCCAGCCGCCGGACAATGCGCGAAGTCAGATCAGGCCGACTTCCTGGAACTTGGCCGTGACGATATCCTTGTCGAACGGCTTCATGATGTATTCGTTGGCGCCGGCATGAAGCGCGCGCGCGATATGGGCGACGTCGTTTTCGGTGGTGCAGAACACCACCTTGGGGCGGTCGCCGCCGGGCATGCGGCGGAGATTGCCGAGGAATTCGTAGCCGTCCATCACCGGCATGTTCCAGTCGAGCAGGATCGCCTCCGGCAATCCGTGCCGGCAGGCCTCCAGCGCCTTTTCGCCGTCCTCGGCTTCCAGGATATGGAAGTCCAGCCCTTCCAGGATCCGCCTCGCCACCTTGCGGATCACGCTTGAGTCATCGACCACCAAACATGTTTTCATTTTTGGCCTCTGTTTCCTCAATGCCCAATCGAGGGCGTTTCCATCTTGCGAGCCTGTCCGCTTCGTCGTTGTTTCAAGCTGCCATCTGCGCCGGCGCGATTTCGAGGACACGATCGACATCGAGCACCACCATGAGCTGGCCGTCGAGGCGATGCACACCTCCGGCAAGCTTGGCCATGCGCGGATCGAGATTGACCGGATTTTCCTCGCGGCCTTCGTCCGGCAGCGTCAGCACTTCGCCGATCTGATCGATCAGCAAACCATAGGACTCGCCACGGAGGTCGACGCCGACCGCCATCGGCGGCTTGCCGTCGTCATTCTTCGGCAGGCCGAGCCGGGCCCGCATGTCGATGACGGTGACGATGCGGCCGCGCAGATTGAGCACACCGGCGATTTCGCCCGGCGACAGCGGCACCCGTGTCAGCCGTTCCGGCATGAACACGTCCTGTACGCGCGAGATCGGCAGCCCGAACAATTGCCCGCCGATCACGGCGGTGACGTATTCGGCAACGGCGGTCTGGACGGTTTCGGTCTTGGTCATGCTGTCCTCCATTTACGCCGCCTTGCCCAGCTCGGCGGTTTGTTCCTTCAGCGCCGCGATCAGGCCCGGACGATCGAACTTGGCGACGTAATCGTGGAAGCCCGCAAGCCGGCCGCGCTCGATCGCCGCCGGCGACACCATCGAGGACAGCGCGATGATCGGAAGTCCACTCAGATTGTGATCGGCACGGATGGTCTCGGCGAACTCGAAGCCGTTCATGTCGGGCATCTCGATGTCGGTCAGAACCACGTCGAAAGTCTGCCCCGAACGCAGCGCAGCGAGGCCGTCCTGCGCACTGGGCGCCACCCGCACCTTGTAGCCCGCCGCTTTCAGCACCGGCGCCAGCATGTTGCGGAAGAACGCGCTGTCGTCGACCAGCAGGACCGATTGCGACAAGGACGAAGGCCGCATCTCCTTGCGCGAGAACCAGTCGGCAAACGCCATCGGCAGGAAATAGCCGACATCGATCACTTCGGTGGCCTGCCCCTTGATCACGGCCGAGCCGAGAATGCCTTCCTGATTGCCGGCGACCTCGATGTTGAGCCGCTCCTCGACGATATCGATGATTTCGTCGACCACCAGGCCCATCGAGCGGCCGTCATCGGCGAACACCAGGATCGGCTGCGAGCCCGAGGTCGCGACGTTGACACCGGCCATCTGCACCAGCGGCATCAGCTGGTCACGGTATTGCACCATGTAACGGCCGTTGGAGAGCTCGATCTTGTCGGTCGTGATCTCCTCCAGACGGGTGACGAGGCTGAGCGGCACCGCCTTCGGCTGGGTCGAGCCGGCGCGGAACACCAGCAGCGAGGTCAGTTGCTCGGCGCCGACGCCGCGCGAGGCCGCGTTCTCGTCGGCGATCTCGTGACTGGCGCCAACCGAGGTGCCGAGCGCCTTGGCAACGCCGTTGGGATCGATAATCATGATCACCGCGCCGTCACCCAGAATGGTGTTGCCGGAGAACATGTCGATGTGACGCAGCTTGGTCGACATCGGCTTGACCACGATTTCCTCGGTGTGGAATACGCCGTCGACCACGATGCCGAAGGTCTGGCTGCCGACCTGGGTGACGACGATGAAGCCGTTCTCCGGATCGGTGGAGGAGCCGTCGTCGATCATCAGCAGTTTCTTCAGGTGCACCAGCGGCAACAGCTTGTTGCGCAGGCGCAGCACCGCCGTGTCCTTGATGCGCTCGATGCGATGCTCGGAATTGGCCCGCGCCCGTACCAGCTCGACCACCGACAATTGCGGGATCGCGAAGCGGTCGCCGCCGGCCTCGACGATCAGCGCCGAGACGATGGCGAGCGTCAGCGGAATCTTGATGGTGACGGCGGCGCCCTCGCCGGCCACCGACTTGATATCGATGGTGCCGCCGATCTGGTCGATATTGGTGCGCACCACGTCCATGCCGACGCCGCGGCCGGAGACGCTGGTGACGGTCGCCGCGGTCGAGAAGCCCGGCGCGAAGATGAATTTGTGGATCTGGGCTTCGGTCATCTTCTCCAGTTCGGACTCGGTGACGAGACCGTTGGAGAGCGCCTTGGCCTTGATCCGCTCGGTGTTGAGCCCGCGGCCGTTGTCGGCGATGCAGATGATGATGTGACCGCCTTCATGAAACGCCGAGAGGCGGATCGTGCCCTGCTCCGGCTTGCCGGCGGCGAGCCGCTCGGCCGGCGTCTCCAGACCGTGATCGGCGGAGTTGCGCACCATATGGGTGAGCGGATCCTTGATCAGGTCGAGCACCTGGCGGTCGAGCTCGGTGTCGGCGCCGTGCATCTCCAGTTCGATCTGCTTGCCGAGTTCGCCCGACAGGTCGCGGACGATGCGCGGCAGCTTCTGCCAGGCGTTGCCGATCGGCTGCATGCGCGTCTTCATGACGCCTTCCTGCAGTTCGGCCGTCACGTTCGACAGCCGCTGCAGCGGCACCTTGAATTCGGTATCTTCGTTGCGCCGCGAGATTTCCAGAAGCTGGTTGCGGGTCAGCACCAGCTCCGAGACCATGGTCATCAGATGTTCCAGCGTATCCACATTGACGCGGATCGACTGGTTGGCGACCTTGTCGGCCTCCTGCATCTCGGCGTCGGCGGACGCCTTCTTGGCGGCCGGCTTCGGCTCCTTCTTCGGCGCGGCGGCGCTCAGCGCTTCTTTCGGCTCCGGCACTGTGGGCACCAGCGGCGGCGCGACTTCGATCTCGGTCTCGCGGAAAGCCCGCTCGAGCTCGTCGAGCGAGACTTCGCCGGGACGCAATTCGCGCTCCAGGGTCTGGGCGACGAGCGTGCCCTGCGCCACAGGCTTGGCGGCAGGTGCCGGCGGAGCCGCCGCGGCAGGTTCGGCTGATGCCGATTCGGCATGCGTGCCGTGCTCGGCCATCTCATGCAGCTTGACGATCAGGTCCTGATCGTCGCCCTCCGGCTCGGCTTCGGTCGCTTCGAGCTGGGCGAGCAATTCCTTGATGCGGTCGATGCTGGCGAGGATCAGGCTGACGGCTTCTCCCGTCACCGGCATGCCGTCGCGGAATTTTCCCATCAGGGTTTCGCCGGCATGCGCCAGCGATTCCAGGCGAGGCAATCCGAGGAAGCCGCAGGTACCCTTGATGGTGTGGACCAGGCGAAAGATATTATCGAGAATCTTGGCATTGTTCGGTTCCTGCTCGAACCGCACCAGTTGATTGTCGACCGTGTCCAGGCTCTCGCTGGTCTCGGTCAGAAACTCCCGCAACAAATCATCCATGAAACCGACCCTACGCACGCGCGCGCCACTTCGACACGCCTCCTCGGAGTTCGGTCAGCTTCTATGCAAAGCGTTTAATATTAGTTGAGTAAGGGGAAAAGAACGCGCTCAACAAAGAGATAAGAGCGCCCGAGCCGGTCTGGCGGCAGTTTTGTAAACCAGCGGTTAACCATAAACCGCCGGCTTTTTGCCTTGGCGCATTCTTTACATGAAGGGAAGCCGTCCCGCTATCGAGGTCAGTGACCGGCTTCGCTCGAAAACACCCTGCGTTTTCAGGAAGCGGTGGCGACGATCGCATCGCCTTCCGCCGCCAGCGTCACGTTCAGCCCGCAGGACTGGGCCAGCAGCCGCGTGTAATAGGGTTGCACCGCATGGGCGTCGATGCTCGAGCTCTGCGTCGACTTCAGGAGATCGGCGACGGCCTGCGGGATGCGCGCGTTCAAGCCGCTCGCTACCACCCGAAAGCCCATCGTCTCGCCCTCGCCGATCGGATCGACCGTGATGGTGCCGCCGCGCGGAATCGTCTGCTGTGCGATCACCAGCATGTTCAAGAGCAGCTTGACCCGGTTCTTCGGTAACAGCAGGCGCGGCAAATTCCAGCTGATCGTGGTCTTGCTGTCTTCCAGATGTCCCCGCGACATGTTCTGGGCATCGCCGAGATCGATCTGTGCGCCCGACGAACCGGCCGCGCCGAACGCCAGACGGCAGAACTGCAGGCGGGCGGATGCGGTCTTGGCGCTCTTGCGGATCAGATCGAGCGCGAACTCACGATCTTCCGGCTTGGGATTGTCATCGAGAACTTCGAGCCCGTTGACGATCGCGCCGACCGGACTGATGAGATCGTGGCAGACCCGCGAGCACAGCAATGCCGCAAGTTCAAGGGAATCAGGGGTGGGAACGGGAGACGAAGTGCCAGACATGAGATGTTCCTGGATATCTGCACGGCGCGCACCAAGCCGAATCGCGCCTGTCCATTGGCTTGATACACTGCGGATGCAGGTGGTGCCAACCTGACGGAGGCAACCACGCGGTTTCTTCTCGCGGACAGGCGCGGTATGACAGACCGCACCTTAAAGAGGCGGCCATGAATGAGGCATCTGTGTCAGGACCTGTAATCGACCGCGATGCCGCGGCCCTGCTGCTGCAGCCCCTGACCGATCTGGTGATCAAGGCCGGCGCCGCCATCCTCGCAGTCGACCGCCGGACCATGAAGGTCAGAGGCAAGCAGGACGGCTCTCCGGTGACGGAAGCGGACCTCGCGGCCGACCGGATCATCGGCGACGGCCTGGCACGGCTGATTCCCGAGGTTCCCTCGATCTCGGAAGAACGGGTGCAGTTGGCGCGGCCGCCCTATCGGGGCAGCTTCTTCCTGATCGACCCGCTCGACGGCACCAGGGAATATGTCGCCGGGCGCAACGAATTCACGGTCAATATCGCGCTGGTTACCGCCGGCACGCCGCTGCTCGGCATCATCGGCGCGCCGGCGCTCGGACTGATCTGGCGCGGGCTGGTCGGACAGGGCGCCGAACGAGTAGCCGTCGCGGGCTGTTCCGCCGGCCCGGCCGAATCGGTCCACACCCGTCATTTCCCTCCATCGGGCACGCCATGGATTGCCGCCGTCAGCCGCTCGCATGACGATAGCAGGACCGAGGCCTTTATCGAGGGACGGCCGGGCGCTGTCAGGCTCAAACTCGGCTCGTCGGTCAAATTCGGCCGCCTCGCGGAGGGCGCGGTCGACATCTATCCGCGCCTGGCGCCGACCTGCGAATGGGATATCGCGGCCGGCCATGCCATCGTCACTGCCGCCGGCGGCAAGGTCACTGACGGCGACGGCGCGGACCTGCGATTCGGCGAGGGCCGCAAGGATTTCATCGTGCCGGAATTCATTGCCTGGGGCGATCCTGCCGCCGCGGGTTGAGACGGCTATTGCGCCAGGCCATCCCTGACGTCCGGCCAGCGCAGATTAGCCCGTTTCAATATATTGGCCGCGTCCGCCGCAAAATCGTTGCGGGTTTCCTCTCGGTTGAACAAATACAGCCGCTGTCCCGACACCAGCCAGAAATTCGGGTTGCCTTCCACTGCGATGCCGCGTGCGACATCGACCGGATCGTAACCGCCGAATTGCGGTCCGTAGATCTCCGGATGGGCGAGGAAGGAAGCGCGGTTGCCTTCGTTATGGAAGCGCCAGACCACGCCGGCCTCGAAAGCTTCGAATTCCTCCCGGCCAAGCACGGGCTTGCCGTCGGTGAAATACGCCACCGGATCAAAGCCGTCGATGGCAAGGCCGGAGAATCTGTTCACTACCACCCGCTCGGTGACGGCGGCGTGCACTGCAAACGGCAGGCAGGCCTCGATGAACAGGCCTGCGGATAACGTGATCAAGGCAATTCCGGGGCGCCAGCCTTTTCTTTCCTGCCGTGGTGCCGTCATAGTTGATGCGGATAACGTTTGAGTCGGGGGACGATGGGCGCAGCCTAAAGCCGTGTTTGTTGGCGTCGGGTTAAGCGGCGGCCATGATTTCGATACCAGGGGTAGTTTCATGACTTTCGCTTCTCGCCTCGCCGCGGCAGCGCTGGCCGCCATGGTGTGGACCGCGCCGGTTTTCGCGCAGCCATACGGGGAAGCCCCTCCACCGCCGCCGCGCCAGGCGCCACCCGGTGGCACCTACGAATCGGACGAACTGGTTGCCGCCGGTCACCGCTTTTTCGGCAACGTATCGCGTGGTCTCGCCCAGATCATCGAACGGGCGGTGAGCCAATGGGGCCTGCCGAACGGCTATGTGCTGGGCGAGGAAGGCAGCGGCGCCTTCGTCGCCGGGCTGCGCTATGGCGAAGGCACGCTCTACACCAAGAATGCCGGCGACCTCAGGGTCTATTGGCAGGGGCCGTCGCTGGGCTTCGACTGGGGCGGCGATGGCGCGCGCACCATGACGCTGGTCTATAATCTGCCGTCCACCACCGCGATCTACCAGCGCTTCGCCGGCATCGATGGCTCGGCCTACATCATCGGCGGCTTCGGCATGACGGCACTGACTGCCAACAACATCGTGCTGGTGCCGATCCGTTCCGGCCTTGGCCTGCGGCTGGGCGCCAATATCGGCTATCTCAAATATACGCCGCAGCCGACCTGGAACCCGTTCTGAACGGCTGTAAGGTTTCGAACCTGCGGAAGCTGGTCCGGATCTCATATTCTTTCAGCATGATCTTCCCGCGACGAACACGTTCCGTCGCGGGGAAACCGATGCGCGCTTGTCATACCCTAACGAAATTCATGATAACGCGGCATTTGGCTGGCGCTCACCCGGCTCTCCATGGCATTGTGATTAGCGAAGCGTTTTCCACGCTGAAATCCAAGGATTCGCTGCGCAGAGCGGGGAGTTTCGTTCATGGTCGAGCCGATCATGTATTTGGCGATCGGTTTTCTGATCTCGATGCTGTGCGGGCTGATGATCCTGCCCCTGGTCCATAACCGGGCGGTGCGGCTGACGACGCGGCGGATCGAGGCGGCAACGCCGCTGTCGATGGCGGAAATCCAGGCCGACAAGGATCAGCTGCGCGCCGAGTTTGCGATGTCGGCGCGGCGGCTCGAGATGAGCGTCGACCAGCTCAAGAGCAAGACCACCAGCCAGCTCGCCGAACTCGGCAAGAAAACCGATGCCATCAACCGGCTGAAACTCGAGCTCGGCGAAAAGAACGCCACGATTTTCGCACTGGAAGCGCGCGAAAAGGCGATCAAGGAACAATTGCGGGCGACCGAAGAGGAATTCTCGGTCAAGACCACGGCGTTGCGCAGCGCCGAACAGGCGCTGACCGACAAGCAAAAGGAGCTCTCCAAGACCACCACCCAGCTATCCGACCGTTCGGTGACGGCCGATACCCGCCAGGTCGAGCTGATCGCGCTACGCTCGCAGGTCGAGGACCTCAAGAACCGCGTCGGCGATGCCGGGAAGGATCTTGCCGCGACACAGGCGCGGCTTTCGCAACAGCGCACCGAGGCCGAGAGCGCGACGCGTGATCTTGCCGAGGCGCGCGGCAAGGTCGAGAACCTGAGCCAGCGCGTCACCGATCTCGACCGCCAGCTCCTCGTTCAGGTCAAGGAAGCCGAGATGCTCGGCAGCCGCGTCGCCGATCTCGAAGGCCGCCTTGCCACGCAGGGCAAGCTGCTCGCCGAGCGCGACTACGAGAACAACCAGCTGCGCCAGCTCAACGCCACCGCCGAACGCACCATCAAGGAATTGCGCGAGGAGATCGCGGCCACCGGCAGCGGCAAGGCGCCGGCGCTCGAAAAGCTGCGCGCCGAGAAGGCCGCGCTCGAGGAGCAACTGCGCGCCGCCCGCGACGAGCGCACCAAGCTGCAGCGCGACATCAACGCGATTCAGCAGCAGACCGAAAGCGCCTGGGCCACCGAGCGGATGGAAAATGCCCTGCTTCGCGAACGCATCAACGACATCGCCGCCGAGGTCGCCAAGCTGGCGATGACCCTGGAAGGACCGAATTCGCCGATCGAGGCCATGCTGGGCGGCGATACGGCATCGACAAAAGCGGCCAATGGCGCGACCGCCAATGGCGGCATGCCGGAAGGCGGCACGCTGGCCGAGCGTATCCGGGCGCTGCAATCCCACGCCTCCCGGGCCCGCCAGCAGGGCGCGTGATGTTCTTTCAGAAGAGCTCGGGTTTGGCTTGACACCCCGCCTCCGCCCCCCGTAAATCCGCCGGTCAGCGGCAAACCTGAGGCCGTCTGACAGGCAGATGAATGTCCCGGGCGCATAGCTCAGCGGGAGAGCGTTCCCTTCACACGGGAGAGGTCCAAGGTTCGATCCCTTGTGCGCCCACCATCCGCCCCGCCGCGTTGAAGTGAATCGAATCACCGACTCTGATTGCAGGGCACGTCCTTAAAATGAAGCGTTCGCAGGCCGCTCGGGCCTCAGGCCGCTTTTCTTGATTTGGATCGGGTGTCGAGGAAGCGGACACCGAGCCGCTCGCCATTAATCCAGGCCAATTGGCAGCGGCGAAAAGCGTGACCGGTCGTCGAAAGCACCAGGAAGAATTCCTTGAGGCTGATCCCCTCGATCTTGCCGGCGATGGCCAGTTTGGCGCCGCCCGCAGCGACATCCAGCATCACGCATGACCGGCGCCAGGTCCCGTCGATCGCTACCATCTGAACGTCGATGCCTCGGGAAAACTCGACGCGATTGCTCTTGCGCCTTTCAACGGTAACCGACATCGCCGCACAACAACTTCACGCAACCCAATTGACGTGCCGGTTCAATCAGCAATTTATTTCGAAGCGGTAACTGAAGACCCGGCGGAATTGCCGGCCATGCATACAGGACGAGATGCGCTTTTGCTAAACGGAATGAAAAGCCGTCCGCGCTGCGTACAGGCTTGGTTTACCCCGGCACACCGCGCTCACACGCCAATCCCGCCGCGGCGGCGGGAAACGACGTCAACCGCGGCTCCGGAAGAGCCTAGGACGGGCGCCTCAGATCCCGAACACCCAGACCACCACGATGGCGCCGAGCGTCGCCAGGCCGCTGATGGTCCAACCGACCGCATAGGCGGTGTGGTCCTCGGTGTCGCCGCGCATGACGTCAAATCCCTCGGTCGTTGAACCTCTCCAGTAATCCATGGCCGCCTCCTGATTTTTTCACATTGTAACCCGAAAATTGCCTTCCAGTTCCATGTGTCGCTCAATTGCCACGCTTTGTTCACGGACAACTGATCAGACCGCGGGAACTCAAGGCCGCCTGTTCCGTTGAGGCGCGCCGGGAACCGGACAAACCTTCAGGGACAAACCTCAGGACACTTGGGAGACCTATGACATGCGTAAGCTGATCGTTGCTGCCACTGCCCTCGCCTTCCTCTCCTCGACCGCCGCCTTTGCCCAAGGCACGACGCCCGGCACCACGGGTCCCGCGGCCCAGAGCGGCGACACCATGAGCAAAGGTACGCCGTCGAGCAGCAAGATGACCAAGACCACCAAGAAGAAATCGAAGAAGTCGAGCAAGGCGAAGAGCAGCAGCGCCAAATGATCATGACATCGGTTGAGTGATGACGGTGTCAATCGGTAAGGGGCCGCCTGCGGGCGGCCTTTATCGTTTCCATTTGTGTCGGACGCCACGCCTTATTTGAGCATGATCTCCCGGCGCAAACGCGTTCGGTGCTTGCCGAGGAAACCTTGGGCCCAATTTTCGGGATCATGCCTTATGGCCGGCGCTGCCAAGCCGGCCGGCGAACCAATCGGATAACGAGCGGCTGGCCTCGCCGCCGACATACACTTCCGCCGAGGAGGGCCGGCTCCTTCCCAGCGTCAGAAGCAGGCCGATCCGATAGGCAAACCATGGATGCGGATCGGTCAGGGCGCGCAGCTTGTGCCGGTCGTGCTCGATCGGCTGCAGATTGATCGCCTTGCGGACCTCGATCGCCAGCAGGTTTTCCGGAACAGTCCGGCGGTGAACGACAATGTCAGGGAAGACTGATTTGCCGAGATCATCGTCGGTCGAGACGATCGATGCCTTTGGCAGCAGCAGCCGGCGCTCGCCGAGCCGGTTGTACTCGCAATCGACGTCCCAGCCGCCAAACCGGCTTTCGAGATGGACCGCGAGACGATGCGTCAAGGCACGCTCGCCGACATCCTTCTCGAGCAGAAACGCCTCGCGTGCATAGAACGCGTCAAGCGCGTCGACAACCTTGTCCAGTTCGGCAATGTTGTCCCGTTCGGATTGCATCCCTGCCAGCATGTCGCCTCCCCTTGAGGCGACGTGATGGCCGGGATCTGCGACACTTCAATGGCGTCCTTACATCTGCACTTCGATCAGCCGCGGTCCGGGCTCAGCGACCGCCTCGGCGAGCGCCTGGTTGAACTCGTCGGCGGTGGTGACCGCGCGGCCCGGCACGCCCATGCCCTTGGCCAGCGCAACGAAATCGATGGTCGGACGGTCCAGCTTCAGCATGTCCTGCGCCCGCTGGCCGGGTTCGCCGGCGCCGACGCCGTCGAACTCGCCGCGCAGGATCTGGTAGATGCGGTTGGCGAACACGACGGTGACGACGTTGAGATTCTCGCGCGCCTGCGTCCACAACGCCTGGATCGTGTACATCGAAGAGCCGTCGCCGACCAGGCAGAACACCTTGCGGTCCGGGCAGGCCACCGCCGCGCCGGTCGCGACCGGAGGCGAGAAGCCGATCGAGCCGCCCATATTCTGCAGCCAGTCGTGCGGCGCGGCCGCCGCCGTCGGCGGGAAGAAACCGCGGCCGGTGGTGATGGATTCATCGACCACGATGGCATTTTCCGGGATGGCATAGGCGATCGCCTGCGCGATCGTGGCGTGGTTGAGGCTGCCGGTCGGCTTCACCAACTCCATCAGCTTCTGCGGCTTGACGTCGGACGGCTTGGCACCGAGCGTGTTGGCCAAAGCCTCCAGCGCCGCGACCGAATTCTCACCCCATGAGGTCATGCGATGGACCTCGCAGCCCTCCGGCTTCAGGATGCTCGGCTTGTTCGGATAGGCGAAGAAGGCGATCGGCTCGTTCGCTTCGACCAGCACGATATGCTTGAAATTCTTCAGGATCGGCAGCGCCAGATCGACCGCATAAGGAATCCGGTCGATCGAGAAACGGCCGCGGCCGCGCGCCATGCGCGGATGATAGGTCTGGCCCATCACTTTGCAGCCGGTCTTGCCCGAAATCCGCTCGGCCAGCGCCAGCCCCTGTTCGGTCAGGCCATCGCCGATGAGCAGCATCAGGGTCTCCGCGCCGTTGCTCTTGAGCACCTTGGCCGCCTCTTCGACCGCCTGCGGCGAATAGCTTGGGCGCTGGCTCTCGGCGGGCACTTCCGCGATACCATCCGCCTCGTTCCAGGCGGTGTCGGCGGGCAGGATCAGGGTGGCGATCTGGGGCGGCGCGCTCTTCGCCGCGGCAATCGCGGCGGCGCCATCGGCTGCCACCGACTTGGCGTCCGGCGAGGTGCGGACCCAGGCCGACATCGGCCGCGCCAGGCCCTCGATATCGGAGGTCAGCGGCGCGTTGTAAGCAATATGGTAGGTCGCGTGCTGGCCGACGATGTTGACGATGCCGGAATGCGCCTTCTTGGCGTTGTGCAGATTGGCAAGTCCGTTGGCGAGGCCGGGGCCGAGATGCAGCAGGGTAGAGGCCGGCGTGCCCTTCATGCGGAAATAACCGTCCGCAGCGCCGGTCACCACGCCCTCGAACAGGCCGAGCACGCAGCGCATGCCCGGGACCCGGTCCAGTGCGGCGACGAAATGCATCTCCGAGGTGCCCGGATTGGTAAAGCAGACGTCAACACCGCCCGCCACCAGCGTCCGCACCAGACTTTCCGCACCATTCATCGTTTCCACTCCGTTCGCGAGATCGATGTTTTGAGATCAACCATTCCTGACGCCATCAGTCAAAGGGTTCGCAGAGCATTGCTGCCAAGCCTCAATACAACGGTTAACCTGACGACGCGAAAAGTGCCTGTTTCACAGGCTCTTTGCTTGCGAAATCGCAGCCTTTATGGCCTCACTTACCTTGAGAGCTGATTTTTCGCGAGGAAGAAAATGACTCGGATTTTCGCTTT
>DASZTN010000151.1:0-4283 GCA_035547995.1 Bradyrhizobium sp.
CAAGCCTTTCGGCCAACGGGCCGATCCGGCTGCCCTGGGGCGACGAGAGTACCGTCATCCCGCTGGTCTCGGCTGAAGATGTGGCGCGCGTCGCCGTCGGCCTGCTGACCAAGCCCTCATTGCCTTCACCCTCCAGCTATCCGGTGATCGGGGCTGTCCTCACTCTTGGCGACATCATCGCGACCTTCGGCCGCGTGCTCGGTCGCGACCGTCGCTACGAGGAAATCACCGACGAGGTGTGGCGCCGGGAGGCGCTTGCCCGTGGCAGCAACCCGCATGCCGTCGAGCACCTATCCCAATTGTGGCGATTCTTCCGCACCGCCGGTCTGCGTCCGCCGGTCGCCGAGTTCGAGGTCACGGACACCATCGAGAGCCTTGGTGGCGCCAAGCCCAAGACGTTCGAAGCATTCGTGCGCGAAGAGCGCGCCGCTTCGGGCCAGTAGGCGAGATGCGGCTGGCGCTTGCCCTGGCCGGCACCAGCACGGGCGCTGGCGGGTCAGCGGCACGAGGAGCGGAAGCGCTTCGGGCGCTTTGATCGAACGCGATGATCGTCACGATAACTTATGGTAACGATGCTACCGTCGACTTATGATAATCATGACACCGTCCGGTTATTCGAGTGAGGGAGCGCGCAGATGCATGACGCGGAGATCGGCTGGATAGCAGCAATCATTATCGGTGGCTTGGCAGGATGGTTTGCCGAGATGTTCATGAAGTCCGGCACGGGCATTTTCATGAACATCATTCTCGGCATCGTTGGCGCTGCGTTGGCCAACTGGCTATTGGGCCTGTTCGGTGTAGCCCTTGGCGGCTGGATCGGCTATCTGGTCGCAGGATTTGTCGGCGCTTGCATCATCATCGCACTCTGGCGCGTCATCCGGGGCCGGACCGTTTAGCGCAGAGATCGCCAGGATGCCGCGCTAGCATCCCCGGCAGATGCTTTTGATCTTGGTGTCGATCGCCTTGTCGGCGGCATCGGTCTGGCCTTGCGGGCTGCTCAAGGAGCCGCCCCGGGATACGGAAGGTGCAGCGGTGCGCTGAGGCGGGGCCTTATGATGGTGATGAGCGCGATGCGTTCGGCCGCTCACCGGCGGTGCCATCGCCGTCGAAGCTATCGCCAGCGAGACTAGAAGCACGGATATCCGTTTGCCCGCCATCAGCATCCCTTGCAAATGCCGCTGACGGTTCGATCGAGCTTGCGGTTTTCTTCGTCTATTTTGGCGTCGCTATCCTGCTCCTTGGTGACCGTAGGTCTGTCGGGCCCCGGCATCGTCGTCCCGTTCCCGCGCAGCGCACTGTCCGTCGAAGGCGAGCCGGTGCTCGCCGCCGCCCCTCCGCCACCACTACCTCCGCCGCCACCACCGGCGGCAAAGGCCACCGATGGAAGAGCGATTGCGAGCGCAAGGACGATCGAGGATCGGCTCATTGGTCGTGCTCCTTTTTTCGACCAGGCCGGCGAGTTGCTTTTGTTCCTGCCACAACGTCGGCCACGACCCCGAACCGCTGGCTAGGAACGATCGAGCCGGCAATTGGGTCTTGTCAGCGAGATACGCTGACGTTTGCCAGGCAGCTCAGTGCGGAAAATCCGACCGCCTGGTTTTCGACAGCCGTCGGTGGCGATGAGCGCCATTGCGGCGGGCGCGCAAGCGCGCCAGCCTGGTCTCGTTGATATCCGCGTCGCTGCAGTCTTTCTTGCAGAACCGGGAGGCGGCCCAGCGTTTCTCGACCCGATCGGTGACGTGCTTGGGCAGCGGGATCTGCTCCATGATTGGTTTCTCCGCAGTCATGCCGCCAAGGCCCGTTCGGCCGAGCGCAGGCGGTAGGGCTTGCCGCCGGGCGGAGGCGGGGAATGGTCATCGTCGAGTGCGCGGAGCGCTTCAAGAATATCGTCGATCGACACCGGCGCCTTCAGGCCGGCGGGCGAGCGCAGCGACGGGCAGGACGCTATCGCCGCGGCATCCGACGCCCACGAGGCGAGAATGGCTCTTTTCTCCGCGATCGAGAGCGCCGGGTGGTTGAGGACATCCTCGGGATGCTCGAACCTCGTGCCGGGATGGAGAATGGCGTCGAGATCAATAACGTTCTGGTCGTGGGCGGTCGTCGGCCGCATGGTTGCCTCCAATGGTGGACGAGTTTCAGGGACTGCCGCGCGGGAAGAGGCGCGGCAGGTATAATGCTCGGTAAAAGGGTCAGGCCGCTTTGGCCTCGATCTGGCTGACGCCTTTCGGGCCGGCGCCGTTGATGGCGATCCGGCGAGGCTTCATCGCCTCCGGCAGCTCGCGCACCAGGGCGATCTTCAACAGGCCGTTGTCGAAGCTCGCGCCCTGGACCTGGACATAATCGGCGAGGCTGAACTGGCGCTTGAACGAGCGGGTGGAGATACCGCGATAGAGATAATCGCGCTCGGTCTTGTCGGCCTTTTCGCCCTCGACCGTCACCACGTTCTGCTCTGCGGTGATCGTGATCTCGTTGGGGGCAAAGCCGGCGAGCGCGAGCGTGATCTGATAGCGATCATCGCCGAGGCGCTCGATGTTGTACGGGGGATAATTGTCCTCGGCCGCGTGTTGCGCGGCTTCAACAAGGCCGAACAGCCGATCGAAACCGATAGTCGATCGGAACAGAGGCGAGAGGTCATAAGTGCGCATAGCCAAATCCTCCTCAAGAGCAAGATGGATATGAGGCACCGGACACCGCCGGTGCCCGTCTCGGTCCCGAGCCCAAGGGCACCCGGAGACGCCACCATCCCGCGGTGGCGATCACAGAATTAGAAAGGTGGGATTTGGTTTCAAGGGCCGGCCAAAAATTTTTTGAAGCCGAAAAGTCAGGGCTGCTGACGATGGTTAACTGCGCTCATGGGCGCGGTCGATCCCAGGTGCCAAGCCCGCAGCAGGATATGGCGGCCGACAACGGGCGAGACTTTTTCTTGGTGCCTAGATTTTCTTGGTGCATAGATCCTGATGCCGAGATAGCGCAGCGCTTCGGGATCGGTCTCGCGCACCACGCGCGGGAATTCGGCATGGTCGTTGCCCGGCGACGGAGCGAAAGGCGGGTGGTCCGCTTCATCGAGATCCAGATAGCGCCTTCCGAAGCGCGCTGTCTGCTTCTGTTCAGGTTCTCCGCATGCTAGATCAGGCGCGAGCCAGCATGAAGGTGAAGCAGGCGCAAGTCATGGCCGACGATAATTCCAAGATGATCCTGAAATTCCGCTGTCCGCCGGAGCTGGAGGGAAAGCTGCCGCCGCCGGTTCCGGCGACGCTGGGGCTGCCCGACTGGCTCAAGGCGATGCCGACGCAGGCGTTCAACGCGATCAACATGCGCGAGGAGGACACGGTCAAGCGCTGTCCGCCGTTCGTCGACGCCATGACATCAGGATTCCTGATCCCGCTGATCTGCGATGTCAGGATCGAGAACGGCGAGATCACCTGGGACAACGACATCCTGCCGGGCGGCGTGCTCGATTTTCCACGCTCGCCGATCGGATTCCACGATGTCAGCCAGGCCACCGGCTCGCCGCTCTACGCGGCGGATCGCTTCATCCTCAAATTCCACAATCTGTGGACCATCGAGGCGCCCGAGGGCTATTCGCTGCTGTTCACCCATCCGCTCAACCGCTTCGATCTGCCTTTCACGACGCTGAGCGGCCTGGTCGATTGCGATCGCTATCACGACAACTGGATTCACTTCGCCGCGCATTGGCACGATGTCAATTTCAGCGGCGTGCTGCCGAAGGGAACGCCGGTTGCGCAATGCGTGCCGATCAGGCGGGAAAGCTGGAGCCTGGAGACGGCGACCCTCACGGCGGAAGAGTCGCAGCGTGTGCACGACCTCACCAAGGCGATCAATCGCCAGCCCGGCTACTACCGGCGGCAATTCAGGGCTTAGTCATTGCTGCAGGAATTTCGCCGCCGCGCTTTGACGGAAGAAGAAGCGGCCGTGCGATGAATAGCCGAGGGCGTAGATCGCGCGGCTGAGCAGTTGCGGCTGTCCGCGCAGGGCTGTGCGCAAAGCTGCTTCTCCCGCCTCGCGCTGGCCCATTTCCAGAAGGCATGTCGCGAGGTTGGTGCGCGTCATCGCATCGTCAGGACGTAGTCCCAGCGCGCGGCGGTAGATGTCGGCGGCCTCTTGGTATTCGCCGTCCAGCAACAGGATGCGGGCCAGCGCGGTGAGGACATCGGGCCGTCCCGGTGCGGATTGCAGCGCCTCCGACAGCAGCGCGCGCGCCCTGGCGCGCTCGTTGCGCTGCAGATGGAGATTGGCGAGGTCCAGCCGCAGCTCGAGGCTTT
>DASZTN010000152.1:0-46112 GCA_035547995.1 Bradyrhizobium sp.
CTGACCAGGCCTTGGGCATGACGCCCACAGAACGCGCTGCCGATGCCCAAAAACTGGAGCGTCGGCGGCAAGGGTTTGTGCGCCTGCAGACAAGCTTTTCCTTCATCGCCATCCTACCGTCCGATGCCATCAGTCTGGCCGAGCGTGCCTGCTCGTCAGCAACAGAGGAGCCCGTGCGATGACATCGAGCTATTGGTTTGGAAATCTGCGCCGCTTGCGCCGTGAAGGCGGTTGGACCGTTCGTCTTTCTGCAATCGCGATTGCCATGATCTGCCTGGTCACGCTTGGCATCACCGGCAGGGCCGAGGCTACGCCGGCCGGCTGCGCCGCATTGCAGGCGAAATATCCCCAGTGGAAGGGCAAGACCCTGGTCAACGCCATCAATCCTCATACGCCCGGCTATGAAGCGATCGATCCCAACGACCCCAGCAAATATGTCGGCTTCGATATCGATCTTGGCGAGGCGATCGGCGACTGCCTCGGCTTCAAGCTGACCTATAAGCCGGTGGTGTTCGCGGCCCTGCTGACGACGCTGTCGAGCGGCCAGGCCGACATCGTGATTTCCGACATTTACGCCACCAAGGAACGCGCCAAGGCGGCCGACTTCATCACCTATTCGAAAGTGTTCGACGGCGTCCTGGTCGCCAAGGGCAATCCGAAGAAGATCAACGGCATCAACATGTCGCTGTGCGGGGCGGCAGCGGCCGAAAACACCGGATTCGTCGAGGTGCCGCTGGTGCAGGACCTGATGCCGAAATGCAAGGAAGCGGGCAAGCCGGAGCCGACGCTGCAGCTTTACGACAACAACGCCAACTGCATCCAGGCGATCCTCGCCGGCCGCGCCGACACCTATATCAACGACGTCAATACCGTCGACCAGGCGGTGAAGGCCAATCCGGACAAGCTCGAAAAGGCGATCGCGGTGACGATCCCCTACTCGGTCGGCATCGCCGTGCCGAAGAACAAGCCTGAATTCCGCGATGCGGTGATGGCGGCATTGATCCTGCTTCAGAAGGACGGCACGCACATGGCCCTGCTGAAGAAGTGGGACCTCGACGTCAACAACTTCAAGGAACCGGATCTTCTGACGGCCGACTGATGTCGCTGTTCCTGCACTATCTCAGCCTGCCTTATTTGATCGAGGGTATGTGGCTCACTTTGGCCGTCACCGCCCTCGGTCTGATCGGCGGGCTGATCCTGGGGCTCGCGCTGGCGGCGATGCAGCTCAGCCGCTTCTGGCCGCTGGCGGCATTCGCTCGCGGCTACACCGTGATCTTCCGCGGCACGCCGCTGATCCTGCAGATGGTATTCGCTTATGACGCGCTGCCGCAGATCGGCCTCAAGCTCAGCGCGGTCGGGGCCGGCGGCCTTGCGCTTGCCGCCAACGAGGCGCCATTCATTGCCGAGATGCTCCGCGCCGGCGTTCTCGGTGTCGACCGCGGCCAGGTGCTGGCCGGGCAGGCGCTCGGCATGACGCCGGTGCTGCTGATGCGCCGGATCATCGCGCCGCAGGCGATCCGGACGATGATCCCGGCGTTCGGCAACGAGACCGTCAGCGCGCTGAAGAACTCCTCACTGGCAAGCGTGATCTCGGTGCAGGAGCTGACGCTGCGCAGCACCCAGCTTGCCTCCTCGACCTTCGACTTCTTCTCGATCTTCTTCGCCTCCGGCCTGATCTATCTCGTGCTCACCACCGCGGTCAGCCTGATCCAGCTCGCCACCGAATGGATGCTCGACCTCGACCGGCCGGCGACGGAAAGTCGCCTGATCCGCCTGCTGCCCTGGTATCGCGCCGCGCTGGTACCGCAACCGGCCGAGACGGAAGCGCCGCAAGCGGCGGCCGCCTCTGTCGCGGCCTCCGGCAATGTCCTGCCCTATGCCGCGCCCAAGGAGACGAAGAACAGCAAGGCCGACCGCGGCAAGCGCGCCGAGGCGCTGGCGCGCAACGACATCGCGGTCGAGGTCAACGATCTCTATAAGGCCTATGGCAAGCAGGCAGTGCTCGCCGGGCTCAGCCTGACGGTGCGGACAGGCGAAGTGATCGCCCTGCTCGGCCCCAGCGGCTCGGGCAAGAGCACGCTGCTTCGCTGCATCAATCATCTCGAAAACTGGGATGCCGGCATCGTCAAGGTCGCCGGGCGGAGGATGGGCTTCAGCGGCGATGACAAGCCGCTGTCGCCGCGGATGATCGCGATGGAGCGTGCCAGCGTCGGCGTCGGCATGGTGTTCCAGCAGTTCAACCTGTTCAGCCATCTCAGCGCGCTGGAGAATATCGCCGGTCCCCTGCGCTGGGTTCATGGCGTCTCGCGCGCAGACGCCGCGCAGCGCGCGCATGAATTGCTGGAGCGGGTGGGCCTGGGTCACCGCGCCGACGCCTTGCCGCGGCACCTGTCCGGCGGACAGCAGCAGCGGGTCGCGATCGCGCGTGCGATTGCGCCTAATCCATCGGTGCTTCTGCTGGACGAGCCGACTTCGGCGCTCGATCCGGAACTGGTCAACGAAGTGCTGGAAGTGATCCGGCGCCTTGCCGTCGAAGACGGACTCACCATGATCATCTCGACGCATCAATTGCGCTTCGCCGACGAAGTCGCCGACCGCGTGGTGTTCCTCAATGACGGCTGCATCATCGAGGAAGGCCCGGCGCATGAGGTCCTGACCAATCCGCGCCATCCGGTCACGGCGCGCTTCCTCAGCGTGATGGAAGCCGAAAAACCATCGGCAGCGCCGGCATGAGCCGATCCGGTGCCAGCATGCACTTGCCTCTCATGCCTTTGCCTATCGCAACTTGCCCGCAATTTGCGGCAGCATCCCGAGGACTTCCATGAAACACCATCTGCTCCCGGTTTCGCCCGCCAATGTTCATTGGGGCTATTTCAGCAAGAAAGTCGCGCCGGCGCTGACGCTCAAATCCGGCGACCGGGCCACCATCGAAACCCTCACCCACCACGCCAATGACGACTATGAGCGCATGATCGCTGGCGATCCCGGCGCGGAAAGCGTGTTTCTCTGGACCAAAGAACACAAGGCGGTGGCGCGGCGCGGTGCGGGGCCCATCGAAGGCCCGTTCCAGCGCGGCTCCGGCGAGGGCCTCGGCGTGCATCTCCTGACCGGGCCGGTGGCGATCGAGAATGCCGAGCCCGGCGACATCATCGAAGTGCGCATTCTCGATGTCCGGCCGCGGCCGAGCTGCCATGCCTGTCACGCCGGAAAATGTTTCGGCTCGAACGCCGCCGCGTCGTGGGGCTTCCACTACCGCGACCTGATCGAGGAGCCGAAGCCGCGCGAAGTCGTCACCATCTTCGAGCTCGACACCTCGGGCGAGCCCTATGCGCGCGCCGTCTACAATTACATCTGGACACCGCAGACCGACCCCGACGGCATCGTGCACCCGACCATCGATTATCCCGGCGTCCGCGTCGACCACACATCGATCCGTAAGCGCGAGAACATCCTGGCCAATGTCAGGGTACCGGCCCGGCTTCATTTCGGCACCATGGGGCTGGCGCCCGCCGAATCCGATTTCGTCAGCTCGATTCCGCCCGGCTATACCGGCGGCAATATCGACGACTGGCGCATCGGCAAGGGTGCGCGGATGTATTATCCGGTTGCGGTTCCCGGCGGCTTCTTCTCGGTCGGCGATCCGCACGCGGCCCAGGGCGACAGCGAGCTCGGCGGCACCGCGATCGAAACCTCGCTCACCGGCGATTTCGAATTCATCCTGCACAAGAAGAACGATCTCGGCGGCACCGTGCTCGAAGGCCTGACCCACCCGATGCTGGAGACCGACCAGCAATGGTCGATGTACGGCTTCACCTTTCCGAACTATCTCGCCGAATTGGGAAAAGACGCCCAGACCGACATCGTCAACCATTCCAGCCTCGACAAGGCGATGCGCGATGCGTTCCGCAAGCTGCGGCGCTTCCTGATGACGGTGCACAAGATGAGCGAGGACGAGGCGATCGCGCTGATGTCGGTGGCGGCCGATTTCGGCGTGACCCAGGTGGTCGATGCCAATTGGGGCGTGCACGGCTCGATCCGCAAGAACGTTTTTACTTGCACATAAGACTTGCACGTAAGGCGCGTCATCACGAGGAGCGTGAGCTCCGAAGCGATCCAGGACAGCATGCCCAGCCTGGGATTGCTTCGCGTCGCTTGCAATGACGGCATCCTTGAATCAGGGCCAGGTTCCCTCGCCGATGCCCACTGCGGCCGGGAACGCCCCCATCTTGGCATGGCGGTTGCTTCGGGATCAGCCGGTTTGCGTTGGCCGAAGCATGAGCATTCACGCCTTTACCAGCGAGTCGTATCCGGAAAACGACAGGACCGAGGCCTGGCAGGACGTGCTGGCAGGCTTCGGACTGCGATCGGCGCCGCTCGCCGCGCGGCACGGCGAACCCGCGATGGCGCTGTCGCGGGCATCGCTGGACGGCGTCGGGCTGATGCGCTTTGCCGCCGGTCCGCAGGTATTCTCGCCGCTGCCGCGACGGGCCGACCTGCCGATCGCGCTGATGCCGGCGGAAGACGGCGCGGTGCTGAAGGGCGGCGGTTCGCCGCAGACCATTCCGGCCGGACGGATCGTGCTGTTGCCGCGCCAGGCCGATTGGCAGGTGACCTTCCACCGCGACCTGCGGGCGATCGTGCTGTCGGTGACATCGGAGAGTTTCGGCGGCCGCAAGATCAGCCTGAGCGAATGCCGCGACGCCGTTATCGTCGCCCCCGGAGGACTGGCCGATGTGCTGCGCCATACGCTGGAGTCGGCATCCGAAGCCCTGGAGTCGTTGTCGTCGGATGATTGGAACACGATCCGGCTGACCTTGGCTGAAATGCTGCTGACCCTGTCGCGGCAGAAATTATCGCCGGTTGCAGACGCCGTCGGCACCACGACGCAGCCGGCGCTGCTTCACCGCATTTACGAGGCGATCGAACGCCGGCTCGGCGATCCCAATCTTACGCCGGCGCGCATCGCACAGATGGAAGGCATCTCCGAGCGCTATCTGCAAAAGCTGTTCGAGAGCACCGGCGACAATTTCACCCACTACCTGCGCGAGCGCCGGCTGCAGCGCTGCTGGGCCGACCTTGCCAGTCCTGCCGAAGCCCACCGCTCGGTTTCCGACATCGCCTTCACCTGCGGCTTCAGCGATGCTGCGCATTTCAGCCGCTCGTTCCGCGACCGCTTCGGCCTGTCGCCGCGCACGTTCCGGCAGCAGGAGATCGAGCGCGCCTCGGGCCAAAGCCTGCGCGCCGAACGCCGCGGCTGGCCGCAGGAAGCGATCACGCAATTGCGGCCGCATCGCCTGGCGCCGACCACTGCGCCGATCGAAACAGCGCCGGTCGGAGCGCCGCTGCGGCAGACCGACAAGCCCTCGCATCACCATCTGCCTGCCGATGCCGCGCATGTGCATTGGGGATTTTTCAGCCGCGCGCTGAAGCCGCTGATCGAGATCGCCTCCGGCGATACCATCACGGTGGAAACCCTGACCCAGCACGCCTCCGACGATCCGGAGCGCATGATCAAGGGCGATGTCGGCGCCGAAAGCGTGTTTCGCTGGACCGCCGACGGCAAGGGCGTCGAGCGCCGCGGCGCCGGCCCGATGGACGCCTCGATCTATGGCCGCGGTGCCGGCGAGGGGTTCGGCGTCCATATCTGCACCGGTCCGATCGCGGTGAAGGGCGCCGAGCCGGGCGATGTGCTGGAGGTGCGCATCCTCGACATCGTCCCCCGGGCGAGCCGCAATCCCGAATTCGAGGGCCGGGTGTTCGGCAGCAGCGTCGCAGCCTGGTGGGGCTATCACTATGACGAGTTTCTGTCCGAGCCGCGGCCGCGCGAGGCGGTGACGATCTACGAGATCTTCGCCGGCGAGGAGCCGCACGCGCGGGCGCTCCATTCCTATCGCTGGCAGCCGCAGCGTGATCCGTTCGGCGTGCTGCACCAGACCTATGACTATCCCGGCATCCCCGTCGCGCCCGAGACGGTACGCCGGCGGCATCACGTGCTCGACGGCGTGAAGATTCCGCTGCGGCTGCATTTCGGCGTCATCGGGCTCGCACCGCGCGAGCCGGGACTGGTGGATTCGGTGCCGCCGGCCTATTTCGGCGGCAATCTCGACAATTGGCGGCTCGGCAAGGGCGCTGCGGTCTATCTCCCGGTATCGGTGCCCGATGCGCTGCTGTCGATCGGCGATCCCCACGCCGCACAAGGCGACGGCGAATTGAGCGGCACCGCGATCGAGTGCTCGATGACCGGCACCTTTCACATCGTGCTGCACAAGAAAGCCGATCTCGCCGGACGCCCCTTTGCCGACCTCACCTACCCCCTGATCGAAACCGAGACCGATTGGGTGCTGACCGGCTTCAGCCATCCCAATTACCTTGCCGAATTCGGCGAGAAAGGACAGAGCGAGGTCTATGCGAAATCTTCGCTCGATCTTGCGATGAAGGATGCGTTCCGGAAAGTGCGGCGGTTCCTGATGAACACAAGGGGCCTTTCCGAAGACGAGGCGATCGCGCTGATCTCCGCGGCAGTGGATTTCGGCGTCACCCAGGTCGTCGACGGCAATTGGGGTGTGCACGCAATCCTGAACAAACGCCTGTTTGCGAACTGAAAGAAAGTCCGATGAAATTTCACATGATCGCCGGCGGACCGAAGCCGGTCGCCCCCTTCAGCCACGCGGTCGAAACCGACGGCTTCGTCTTCATCACCGGGCAGATGCCGGATACGCCCGAGGCGCCCGGCGTTCTGCCCGAAGGCATCGTGGCGCAGACCCATGCCGTGATGGCCAACCTGAACAAGGTGCTGAACGGTCTTGAGCTCGGCTTCGAGCATGTGACGATGGCGCGCGTCTATCTCACTCATTTCAGGGAAGACTATGCGGCGATGAACGAAACCTATCGGACCTATTTCGCCGAAGGCCGCCTGCCGGCGCGCACCTGCGTCGGCGTCACCGGCCTTGCCTATGATGCCCGGATCGAGATCGATCTGATCGCGCGACGGCCGTCCCCTGCCTGAAGGTTGCAGCCGGCATATACTCTCCTAAGTCGCCTCATCGGCGCGCCGCCATCGCGGAAATGGATCCGGCAGCTTTGCCCATTCGGCGACGTCCATCGCAGGCCTTCCCGGCACCAGACAGGCATCGAGGCGCGCACGTATCGAAGCTTCATCCATTCCGGTGCCGATGAACACAATCTCCTGGCGACGATCGCCATAGACGCTGTTCCAGTTTTCACGCAGCTTCTTCCGCCAGAACGGATCATCGGGCCAGCGCTCGATCGGCACGCTTGCCCACCAGAAGCCAAGCGCCTGGGTGCGGATGATCGAGCCGGCCTGACTGATCTCACCGAGCCATTGCGGCCGCGTCGCGAGCCAGAAATGCCCCTTGGCGCGAATGACGCCGGGCCAGGACTCCTTGATGAATTTGTCGAACTTCGCCGGATCGAAAGGCCTACGGGCGCGATAGACGAAATTCTTTACGCCGTATTCTTCCGTTTCCGGCACATGCCCGGCAAAACCGTAGAGCTCCTTGTACCAGAGCGGATGCTGCTGAGCCTTTTCAAAGTCGAAGCGGCCGGTATCGAGCACGCGATCGAAGGCTACCCGGCCGTGGTTCGCCTCGACAATGTCGGCCTCCGGATTGAGTGCGCGGATGATCTTCCGCGCAGCGTCACGCTGCGCCAGCGAGGCATCGTCGACCTTGTTGAGGACGACGACGTCCGCGAACTCGATCTGTTCGACCAGCAGGTCCACCAGCGTCCGCTTGTCGTTCTCCAGCGCTTCCCCGCGCTCCTCGAGAAATTCGGTTGAAGAATAGTCCTTGAGCAGGTTTACCGCATCGACCACCGTCACCATGGTGTCGAGCCGCGCCACATCGGAAAGACTTTCGCCCTCTTCGCTGCGGAAATCGAAGGTTGCCGCCACCGGAAGCGGCTCGGAGATGCCGGTCGATTCGATCATCAGGTAATCGAAACGGCCGCCCTCCGCGAGGGCACGCACTTCCCTCAAGAGATCATCGCGCAGCGTGCAGCAGATGCAGCCATTGGTCATCTCGACAAGCTTTTCATCGGTCCTGGAAAGATTCGCACCACCATCTCGGACCAAATCGGCGTCGATGTTCACCTCGCTCATGTCGTTGACGATCACCGCGACCTTCAGTCCGCGGCGGTTGTTCAGGACGTGATTCAACAAAGTTGTCTTTCCAGCCCCGAGGAAGCCGGACAAGACGGTGACGGGCAGTTTTTGCATGGAGATCGAACAGCCTTTTGAGGGGAATGGGTCGGTAACCGGGATTGGTCATGTGGCGATTTATGTTATGTTATAACATAACATTTCTTGAGCCGAGCGATCTGTCAAGACGTTTTGTCGGACATTTCGGGCAGAAAGCGTGGCCCGAACCTGATCCGCGGCGGATTCCGTTTCGCGCAAATCCCCCGTCGTCGCAGCGCCTGAGATGCGGCGAACTGTCTCCTCAGGGTTAATCCCTGATTAATTTTGTTCTGCGACTGGTGTTCTCATCGCCCTTGATCCGGGCCCACGGAGACCGCCGATGTCAACGTCATCAGTCAACATCTTCAGCATTCTGCAATCGGCCTATCAGCCCGCGACCCAGGTCTCGATCCCGCCCGGCTCGAAGTTTGCCAATGTCGATCCGACGCAATGGCAGGGCACCTGGACCGCGAAGGACTCCAACGGCAAGGCGGTCACGCTCACCATTTCCAATATCCAGGGCTACCGCGCCAATGTCCGCTTTCAGACCGCCGATGGCGGCCTGCAGACCGGACGCGTCTACATCAATACCAATGGCGTGTTCCGCATCGGCGATTCCCAGATGCAGCTCACCGGCGCCGGCAAGATGACCATCAACACCGTCATCACCGATCCAACGACTGGCAATCAGTCGATGGAGACCGATTATGCCACGCTGCAAAGCTGATAGCTGAACGCACGCCACCTTTTAAATAAACGCCGGGCTCCGACGAGGTCGGAGCCCGGCTTTTTCTTAAGAGATGATTTCCCGAACGAGCGTTCACGCCGCCGGCGTGATCTTGCCGGGATTGAAGATGTTGAGCGGATCGAGCGCCTGCTTCAGCGTGCGCATCGTCTCGACCGCCTCGATGCCGAGCTCGGCCTCGAGATATTTCTGCTTGCCCTGCCCGATGCCGTGCTCGCCGGTGCAGGTGCCGCCCATCGCCTGCGCGCGCTCGACCAGGCGATGCATGAAATCCTCGCCGCGTGCCATCTCGTCGGGATCGTCGACGTCGCAGAGCAGCGAGCAATGGAAATTGCCGTCGCCGACATGGCCGACGATCGGCGATTGCAGCCGCAGCCGCGCAAGATCCTCTTCCGTTTCGGTGACGCAATCGGCGAGCCGCGAGATCGGCACGCAGACGTCGGTCGCGACCACGCCGGCGCCGGGGCGCAGCGCCTTCACCGACCAATAGGCGTCATGCCGGGCCTGCCATAGCCTGGTGCGGTCTTCTGGCCGCGTCGTCCAGGTGAAATCGCCGCCGCCGCATTCCCCGGCGATCTCCGCAAAATTCTTCGACTGCTCGGCGACTTCGTTCTCGCTGCCGTGGAATTCCAAGAGCAGCAGCGGCGTCTCCGGCAGCGACAGTTTCGAATAGGCATTGCAGGCTTTCACCTGTTCGGCATTGAGCAGCTCGATGCGCGCCACGGGAATGCCGGTCTGGATCGCCAGGATCGTCGCCTGGCAGGCGCCGCGCACGGTCTCGAATGAACACGCCGCCGCCGCAATGGTTTCGGGAATGCCGCGCAGCTTGATGGTGAGTTCGGAGATGATGCCGAGCGTGCCTTCGGCGCCGACGAACAGATGCGTCAGGTCATAGCCGGCTGAAGACTTCTTGGCGCGAGTACCGGTCCTGATGATCTCGCCGTCGCCGCGCACCACCTTCAGCGCCAGCACATTCTCGCGCATGGTGCCGTAGCGCACCGCGTTGGTGCCGGAGGCGCGGGTCGAGGCCATGCCGCCAAGCGATGCATCGGCGCCCGGATCGATCGGGAAGAACACGCCCTGGTCGCGCAACTGCTCGTTCAGCGTCTTGCGGGTGATGCCCGGCTGGATCACGCAGTCGAGATCCTCGGGGTGCACTTCCAGCAGCCTGTTCATGTCGCGCAGGTCGATGCAGATGCCGCCGGCCGGCGCGTTCACCTGGCCCTCCAGCGAGGTGCCGGTGCCGAACGCGATCACCGGCACACGGTTGTGCGCGCAGATCCGCACCACGTCCTGGATGTCGGCGGTCTCCTGAGCCATCACCACCGCGTCCGGCGGCTGCGGCGTGAGCCATGTCGTGGTATGGGCGTGCTGCTCGCGCACCGCCTGCGAGGTGATCAGCCGGTTGCCGAACCGGGCTGCCAGCGCTTCCAGCGCGCTTGCCAAGGCTTGCGGCTCCGGCCGCTTCGGGCTGTTGGTAATCGTCATTGCCACCTAAATTTCCTCCCGGACTTAAACGACCGTGGCAAAGGATGTATAGCGGGTCAATAGCTCAATGGAAGCGCTCTCGAGGGAAGCGCTCTCGGGGGAAGCTCTTGGGACGGAGGGACAGGGAAAGACGATGACGAGCACGACCGCTGCCGACGACCCGCTGCCGCCTGCGCCGTTCCTGTCCTCGGTGATGCAGATCGAGCCGCAATGGATCGATTACAACGGCCACCTCAACATGGCCTATTACAACGTGATGTTCGACCGCGCGATCGATGAATTGTGGCTCAAGCTCGGGATCGGCCCGGCCTATATGAGAGAGCGCCACGGCTCGACCTTCACCGCCGAATGCCACGTGCGCTACTTGCGCGAAATCCACCTCGGCGATCCCGTGCAGGTCTCTGTCCTGCTCGTCGCCGCCGACGAAAAACGGCTGCACACCTTTGAGGAGCTGCGCCATGCCGAACAAGGCTGGATTTCGGCAACCTCGGAAAACATGACGATCCATATCGACATGCAAAAGCGCAAGGCTGCGCCGTTTCCACCCGATATCCAGGCCCGTATCGCCGCCGTCATGGGCGCTCACGCCGCGGTGACACGTCCCGAGGGCATCGGCCGCAAGGTGGCGATGCCCTCGAAGCAGTCCTCCTGATGAGGACGCGGTGCTAGACTCTGGTGCGGCCTCGCGCCAGGCCAATGATGGCGGAGACGAGAAACAGCACGACCGCAATGAAGAAGATGATCTTGGCGATTTCGATCGAGGCACCGGCGATACCGCCGAAGCCGAGAATACCGGCGATCAGTGCGATGACCAGAAACGTGACGACCCAGCCGAGCATGTCAGAACCCTCTGTCCAATTCTGCTTTCAATTGGCGCGACGGAAGGCGCGCCTTGCTTGCCGGAAACAATGACGCCCTGGAACGGAAGTTCCCGTCCGGCGGGAAGGGAAATTATCGGTCGCCCGAGGAACGAAAATCGCGGCTGAAATCCACGCCTGGAGGCTTCTGCTGCGCTGCCGGAATAAGTCTGTAAAACGGCCCTCCGCGGCCCTATATAGGCTGTAATCCCTGCTATGAAGGCTCCCCTTTCCGACCCCGCGGTGCCATCGTGGGGGTGAATGATTCGCATGACCGAGCCGAACAGACTGACCGCGCATAGTGTACCTGACCACCAGCCCGCCTCCGGCGGCATCGCTGCACGCGCGCGGGCGGCCGCAACTCCGCCCTATCTGGCGGGCCTCAATCCGGAGCAGCGCGAGGCGGTGGAAACGCTGGATGGTCCGGTCCTGGTGCTGGCCGGCGCCGGCACCGGCAAGACCCGCGTGCTGACCTGCCGGATCGCCCATATCCTCAGCCAGGGCCGCGCCCGGCCTTCCGAAATCCTCTCCGTCACCTTCACCAACAAGGCGGCGCGCGAGATGAAACTGCGGCTCGGCCAGATGCTGGGCCAGGCGGTCGAGGGCATGCCCTGGCTCGGCACCTTCCATTCGATCGGCGGCCGCATCCTGCGCATCCATGCCGAGCTGGCGCAGCTCAAATCCAATTTCACCGTGCTCGATGTCGACGACCAAATTCGGCTGCTGAAGCAATTGCTGCAGGCCGAGAACATCGATGAGAAGCGCTGGCCGGCCCGCATGCTCGCCGGCCTGATCGACGGCTGGAAGAACCGCGGCCTGATGCCCTCGCAGGTGCCCTCCGGAGAAGCCGCGGTGTTCGGCAATGGCAAGGGCGGCAAGCTCTATGCGAGCTATCAGGAACGGCTGAAGATCCTCAACGCCGCCGATTTCGGCGATCTGCTATTGGAAAACATCCGGATCTTCCGCGAGCATCCGGACGTGCTGCGGCAATATCAGAGCCGCTTCAAGTTCATCCTGGTCGACGAATATCAGGACACCAACGTCGCACAATATCTGTGGCTGCGGCTGCTGGCCCAGGCGCCGTCTTCGAAGCCGGCGACGACCTCCGTCATTCCGGGGCATGCCGAAGGCATGAACCCGGAATCCAGAGATAAAGAGGACTCACTTGGAGATTCCGGATTCGCACCTGACGGTGCGCTCCGGAATGACGAGCTTGAGGCCACACGACCGGCGCTCGCGGCGCGCCCCGAAATCACATCGACAGCTTCCCCCAAAAACATCTGCTGCGTCGGCGATGACGACCAGTCGATCTATGGCTGGCGCGGCGCCGAGGTCGACAACATCCTGCGCTTCGAGCACGATTTTCCCGGCGCCAAGGTCATCCGCCTCGAGCGCAACTACCGCTCGACCGGCCATATCCTCGCCGCCGCCTCGCATCTGATCGCGCATAATGAAAGCCGGCTCGGCAAGACGCTGCGCACCGAGGATGTCGACGGCGAGAAGGTCACCGTCACCGGCGCCTGGGATTCGGAGGAAGAAGCGCGCGCGATCGGCGAGGAGATCGAGGATCTGCAGCGCGCCGGGGAGAACCTCAACGAGATCGCGATCCTGGTGCGCGCCTCGTTCCAGATGCGCGAATTCGAAGACCGCTTCGTCACGCTCGGCCTGCCCTATCGGGTGATCGGCGGTCCGCGCTTCTATGAGCGCGCCGAAATCCGCGACGCGCTCGCCTATCTGCGCACCATCAATTCTCCCGCCGACGACCTCGCCTTCGAGCGCATCGTCAATGTGCCGAAGCGCGGCATCGGCGATGCCACAGTGCAGCTGCTGCATGACCACGCCCGCAAGCGCCGTATCCCGCTATTCGAGGCCGCGCGCGCCGTGGTCGAGACCGACGAGCTGAAGCCGAAGGCGCGCGGCACCTTGCGCGAGCTGATCGCACAGTTCGACCGCTGGCGCGCCGCGCGCGAGGTGATGCCGCACACCGAGCTTGCCGAAATCGTGCTCGACGAGAGCGGCTATACCGAGATGTGGCAGAAGGATCGTTCGGCCGACGCCGCGGGAAGACTCGAAAACCTCAAGGAGCTGGTGCGCTCGATGGAGGAGTTCGAGAACCTGCAGGGCTTCCTCGAACATATCTCGCTGGTGATGGACCGCGACGGCGACGCCGGCGACGAAGCGGTGTCGCTGATGACGCTGCATTCGGCCAAGGGCCTGGAATTCGACAACGTCTTCCTGCCCGGCTGGGAGGAAGGCCTGTTTCCGAGCCAGCGCACGCTCGACGAACAGGGCCGCGCCGGGCTGGAAGAGGAACGCCGGCTCGCCCATGTCGGGCTGACCCGCGCGCGGCGCCGCGCCAAGCTCTATTTCGCCACCAACCGCCGCATCCACGGCACCTGGTCGACCACGATCCCGTCGCGTTTCCTCGACGAATTGCCGGCGCATAATGTCGAGATCACGGAATCCAAGGGCGGCTCGGGCTGGGGCGGTGCCGGCGGCTACGGCCCATCGCGCTTTGACAATATCGAATCCTTCGGCTCCAGCTACACGACGCCGGGCTGGCAGCGTGCGCAGGCCAATCGAACGCGGAGCAGCGGCCAGGCGCGCGGCAGCTTCAACGAAGATCAATCGCCGTTTTCCGGCTCGCGCAGCGATACGTTCTCGCGCGGCGATTTTTCCCGCAGGCAGCGTGGCCCAATGGTGATCGAGGGCGAGCTGGTGGCGAAATCAACCGGCACGATTTCGGAATTCTCGCTTCAGGATCGCGTGTTTCACCAGAAATTCGGCTACGGCCATGTGGTGAAGATCGATGGCAACAAGCTGACGATCGCCTTCGAAAAAGCCGGCGAGAAGAAGGTGGTCGACAGCTTCGTCGAGCGGGCGTGAGCCGGCGAAGACCGCTCCGGTTTGACAAGATCGCAAGGTAAAGAATTCGAAAAGACTGCGAAGCTCGTTCGAATTTTATCGATTGCGGAAAAGAAATACTCACCAGCTGCGTTTACCGAAAAATTGTTCCCGTGCGCTATCTTCCCCGAAGAAGACTGCCGCCCGCGTATTCTGCTGCGTATTAAGGCCTGCCCCATGGACGACGTAAAATCCTATCTCAGGGAACTCGACGACGCTATCTTGCGAGGAACCGCCGAGAGCCGCACCCGGGCATTGTGGCACGCGACCGACATGCTGATCGCCGGCCGCTATAGCGCCGAGGAGATATCGACGTTCGGCGAGATCATCGGACGGCTTGCTGATGAGATCGAGATCAGCGCCCGCGCCGAACTTTCCAGCCGCCTCGCCCGCTTCAACCGCTCGCCCGTCAACGTCATCCATAAGCTCGCCTTTGACGATGAGATCGCGGTCGCAGGTCCAGTGCTGCGGGAATCCGAGCAGCTCGACACCGAAACCCTGGTCAGCAATGCCAGCAACAAGGGCCAGCAGCATCTGCTCGCCATCTCCGAGCGGCAATCGCTTGATGAGGCAGTCACCGATGTGCTGGTGACGCGCGGCAATACGGGGGTGGTTAACAACGTCGTAAACAATAGCGGCGCGCGCTTCTCCGATTTCGGCTTCCTGCACATGGTCAAGCGCGCCGAGGGCGATTCCATCCTCGCCGAGAATCTGGGCCTGCGCCAGGACATCCCGAGGCAATTGTTCCAGCAGCTCATCGCCAAGGCCTCCGACGACGTCAAGAAGCGGCTGGAGCAAGAGCGTCCCGACATGGTCGACCAGATCCAGTCCTCGGTCACCGACGTCACCGGCGAGCTGCAATCGAAATTCGGCCCGGCGTCGCGAAGTTATTATGTCGCCAAGCGCGTGGTCACGACGCAGCACCGGCTCGGCAATCTGAAAGAGGCCAGCATATTCGACTATGCCCGCCTGCATCGCATCGACGAGGTCACTATCGGGCTTTCGCTATTATGCGAACTGCCGGGCGACGTGATCGAACGCGCATTGTTCGACCGCAACCGCGAGACGCTGCTGATCCTGGCGAAGGCGCTCGACTTTTCCTGGTCGACGACGATGTCGCTGCTGTTCCTCGGCGCCAAGGACAACCGCCTGACCGCGCAGGAACTGAATGCCGCGGAGCGCGAGTTCAACCGGCTCACGGTCGAGACCTCCCGGATCGTTCTGGAGTTCTATCAGTCGCGCAAGAGCCCGGTCGGTTACGATTCCGACGTCAACCGTCAGCCGCTGCTGGTGCAGTGAGATTGCCGAACCGGAACGGGGGATATCGCCATGAACATTGTCACATTCAACGAACCGAAGCTGGACGTTCCGGTCGATGCAGCCTGGAACGCGCTCGAAGCCGCCAACGATCTCGGGGATTTCGCCACCGTCGAAGCGTGCCGCCGCGTCATCGATGCCAGCCTGAACGGGATGCCGGCCTCACCATCCGACCTGCACATCGTCCAGCATTATTTCCGCTAGCCCCCATGTCGATCGGCTTGCCCCTCATCCTTGAGGGCTTGCGCCAGCAAGCGTCTCGAAGGATGAGGCCGGGAAGCCAATGTCGGGGCCTCATGGTTCGAGACGGCGCATGCGCCTCCTCACCATGAGGATCTGGCGACCGCAAGGCTAATCAGGGAATCCGAACAGCTTTGCCGGATTGCTGACCAGGACTTTCTTCCGAAGCGCTTCTTCCGGAACGTAGCGGTAGAGCAGCTCGAGCAGGTCGGCATCGTTGGGCGGCTGCACCACGGAGACCGGATGTGGCCAGTCGCTGGCCCAGACGCAGCGATCGGGAGCGGCTTCGAGATAGGCGCGCGCAATCGGGATCACGTCGTTCCAGGGCGGCCCGACCTTGGAGGTCTTCTCGCCCAGCGACAGCATCACCCAGAAATTGCCCCGTGACAGCAACTCCAGCATCAGCTTGAGGTTGGGATCGTCCTTGCCGGCTTGCGGATTCGGCCGCGCCATGTGGTCGATCAGGACCGGCACGTCGAGCTTGTCATATTTGGCAACGCTGGAGACGATGCCATCCTTTTCCGGCTGGATCTTCACGTACCAGCCGAGTTCGCGGATCCGCGCGATCGCGCGTTCGAACGCGGCATCCGACAGCACAGCGCCCAGTTCCTGGCGAAAACTGAAGCGCGCGCCGCGAACGCCGGCCTCGTGCAACTTGGCGAGATAGGCGTCATTGGCCTCGGCGAACACCAGCGCATTGGCGCAGCCGCGATAGTTCGGTCCCATCGCCGCAAGGCCGTCGAGCACGACCGAATGATCGGCGCCATAGGTGGTGGTCTGAACGATGATGCCGCGCTCGATGCCGAGCGCGCGGTGCATGCGCAGCGCCGCTTCCCAGGTCGCACTCGGCATCTGATAGGCCGCGCCGGGGCGGACCGGATATTTGTCGAGCGGTCCCAGCACGTGAAACTGGCTGTCGCAGGTCTTCGGCGGCGGCAGCACCGAGGGACGGCGCGGATTCGGATCGAACGGAAGATAGTTGGGCACGAGCCTCTCCTCTTTACTCAATCGATGACGGCGGTGAAGTCGCACTGCACCAGCGCGCCACCTTCCATGTCCATCTGCAGGGCATGGCGCGCGGGGCGCGAATGCTCGTCGGGAAACATCTTGATCCATTCGGCATTGACCGGCGCCCGCTGGGTACGATCCTTGAGCCACACCGTCATCTTGATGATGTCGTCGGTGGTGCCACCGCCGGCTTCGACCGTCGCCTTCATATGCGCGAACATGTTGGCGCACTGATCCTCGATACGCGCCGGCATCTCGCCGGTATCGGGATCACGGCCGAGGATGACGCCGGACATCAGGAGATTGCCGATGCGGCAGGCGTTGGGAATGGGATTGGCGTGCTTGAACCCGCCGATATGGATGCTTCTACGTCGTGTCATAGGCGCTTTCCTTAAGTCTGCGCTTGCTTCTTCAGATGAACTGGCACGAGATCGAGCCATAGGTGCCGTAATCGGCGTGGAAGGTGTCGCCTCTGACGACCTCGACCGGCCGGGTGAACGATCCGGCGAGCACGACCTCGCCGCTCGCCAGATGCTCGCCCTGCGCGGCAAGGCGGTTCGCCAGCCATGCCACGCCATTGGCCGGGTGACCGAGCACGCCGGCGGCAATGCCGGTCTCCTCGATCTGGCCGTTCTTGAACAGGAGCGCGCCGACCCAGCGCAGATCGGTCTCATGCGGCCGGAACGGACGGCCGCCGACCACCAGCGCTGCATTCGCGGCATTGTCGGCGATCGTATCCATCACCTTGCGCGGCGCCTTGGTCTCCGGATCGAGGCGGTGCATCCGCGTCTCCAGGATTTCCAGAGCCGGCGTGACGTAATCGGTGGCATTGAGCACGTCGAACAGCGTGCAGTCCGGCCCCTTCAACGGCGTCTTCAGGATGAAGGCGAGTTCGACCTCGATGCGCGGCGCATGAAAGCGGCCGTATGGAACAGGGCCGCCGTCGGGATAGAACATGTCCTGGAACAGCACGCCGTAATCGGGTTCGGCAATGCCGACCGCGTTCTGCATCGCCTTCGAGGTCAGCCCGATCTTGTGTCCCTTGATGATGCGGCCGCGCCCCAGCTGCAGCCTGGTCCAGGCGCGCTGGATGCCGTAGGCATCGTCGATCGTCATATCCGGATATTCGCGCGTGAACATCCGGATCAGGGTCTTGGTGCGCTCGGCCTCGTCGAGGCGTTCGGCCAGCGCGTCGATGGTCTGTTGGTTCAGCATGTCTTCATACCTTCTCGGCGGCCACCACGTTGCGAAGCACGCCGATCCCTGAGGATTCGACCTCGACGACGTCACCCACTTTCAGCCAGCGCGGCGGATTGAAGCGGGCGCCGGCGCCGGTCGGCGTGCCCGTCGCGATCATGTCGCCGGGCTTCAGCGTCGCGAAGGTCGAGAGATAAGCGAGCAGGAAATCGAACGGGAACATCAGCCGCTCGGTTGAATCCTGCTGGCGCACCTCGCCATTGACGCGGGTGAGGATGTCGTGCGGGCCGCGCGGATCAAGCTCGTCCGACGTGACGATCCAGGGGCCGATGCTGCCGGAGCGATCGAAGTTCTTGCCCTGCGTGACATTGAACTTGCCGTGATGCAGCCAGTCGCGCACGCTGCCCTCGTTGCACAGCGTCATGCCGAAGATGTGCTCGAAGGCACGCTCGCGCGGGATGTGCCGTCCTTCCTTGCCGATCACCAGCACCAGTTCGCCCTCATAGTCGAGCTGATCGGAAACCTGCGGCTTTTCGATCGGCTGGCCGGAGCCGACGACCGAGGACGGATTGCGGACGAACAGGCTCGGATATTTCGGCAGATCCGAATTGTCCTTGTACTCGGCGTTGCGGTCCTTGTAATTCACGCCGATGCACCAGAGCTTTTCCGGATCGGGAACCGGAGGAAGCAGAACGACCTGATCGATCGAATAATCAGGACGCTGCGCGGCGATCGCCGCCTTGGCGGCATTCAGTCCGTCGGCCGCGATCAGCGATCGGACATCGGCGAACTTGTCGCCGATGCGCTTCTTGAGATCGATGATGCCGTCTGCCACGGCAACGCCGTAGGATGGCTGGCCTTTCGCGACATAACTTACGATACGCATCGTTGGAATTCCCTTTCGGTTATCTCGTCGGCCCCTAGCCGGTGACCGGATCGATCGTCGCATGACCATTGGAGCGGCGGCGATGCGTTTCCGGTAACATCAGCGTCATGGCAAGGAAAATGATGACCGCGGCAGCGGCGACCAGCATGCCGATCGCCAGTTCGCCGCCGAAATAGGCCGCCGTCATCGGCACCAGCACCGGCGCGAGGCTGCCGATCCCGCGTCCGGCCATGTAGATGAAGGACACCGCCGTCGAGCGCACCTCGATCGGATACAACTCCGACAGCCAGGTGCCGACCACGCCGAGCGCCGAATTGCCGATCGTGAACGTCAGCGCGACCCAGAACATCGGAAAGCCGACGAGATTGCCGGGATATTTCGCGTGCGCGAGGAAGAACAGGCCGAACCCGGTCAGCACCCAGAACAGGCCCGGCAGCAGCGCACCATAGCGGCGGCCGAGCCGGTCGTTGAGCAGACCCATGAAGATGTAGGAAAAGCCGCCGACGAAGGACTGGATCAGTGCGATATTGCGGACGACATCCGGCGGCGTCGCCAGCGATTTCAGGAGCAGCGTCGGCATGAACACGACGATGCCGTAGTAGCAGAACATGTAGGCCATCATCCAGAACAGGCACATGATCGACAACGGCAACAGCCGGCCCTGAAACATTTTCGCGAGCGTATTCGCCGTCTGGCCGGCTTTGTCCGAAAGCGCGGTCTTGCGGCTGCGGTCGAACTGCAGCCACGCCTTGGACTCCGGCATGAACAGGCGGATGAAGATCATCAGGAAGATCGGCGAGCCGCCGGTCAGAAGCGCGATCCGCCAGCCCCAATCGAGGCTGAACGAGGTGGTCGCCCAGACGCCGACGATCGAGGCGCCGGCTCCGGCCAGTACCGCGCTGCCCTGGATGAAGGCGCTGCCGAGGCCGCGCCGGTCCTTGTTCCAGGCCTCGTTGAACAGCACCATGCCGGCACCCCACTCACCGCCGAGACCGACGCCGGCAATGAACCGCAGGATCGCCAGCGACGGATAATTCCACGCGAAGGCGGAGGCGATCGAGCCGACCGCGAACACGCCGAGCGTGAGCTGCAGCGCCTGCCGGCGTCCGAGACGATCGCCGATCCAGCCGAACAGCGCGCCGCCGATCACCGAGCCGATCAGCGTCAGGCTGGTGATGCTGGCAACCTCGGTCAACGACACCTGCAGCGACTTCTGGATCGAGCCCATCAGGAACGGCATGATCAGGACGTCATAGAGATCAAGCGCGAAGCCGAACATGCAGGAGAACACGATCGCGGCGCGCTGGCCTAGCGTGTAATCGCCGGTGCTCGATGTTGACGATAATTCGGATGCTGTGATGTTGAGTGTGGTCGTGGTCATCGATCTTCTTCTTAAGTGGGCGATTTCGAGGTCTGGAACACCGATTTCAAGACGACGATGTCGCCGAGGCGGGCGTAACGGGGACCTGCGATCCGGGCAATCGGATCGAGCGCTTCGGTTTCGATCTTTCCATTGTTTACGAGACCGTCGCGGACGTGGAACATCAGCACTTCGCCGACGATCAGCCGGCTGCGCGTGTCGCCGAATTCGAGGCATTGCCGAAACCGGCACTCCATCGCGACCGGCGCGGCCGCCAGCCGCGGCACCGCGATCAGCTCGCTCGGCACGGTCTTTAGATCAAGCTCGGCGACTTCGCTGACATCAGGCGGAAACTCCGCCGAACTCTCATGCACCGCATCCATCAGCGCGCTGTCGGCGATGTGGATGACATATTCCTCCCGGTGCAGGATGTTGGTTGCAGTGTCCTTGTAGACGCCGGCCTTGCGGCCGACGCTGATCGCGAGCATCGGCGGCTTCGGCGACACAAAGGTAAAAGCGCTGAACGGCGCCAGATTGATTACGCCGCTGTGCGACAGGCTCGTCACCCAGGCGATCGGCCGCGGCACCACGACGCCGGTGAGAAGACGATAGGCCTGTTCGGCACCAAGTTGCGCAGGGTCGATCCGCATCTGATTATCCCGGATTTCCTTCTCTATCTTCAGTCGGTCTTGATGTCGGCCTTGCGCACGATCGGGATCCACTTGTCGGTCTCGTGCTGCAGATAATCGGTGAATTCGGCCGGCTTCATCGGCACGGTCTCGGCGCCGATCACGTTGAACTTCTCGATCACTTCCGGATCGTGCAGGACGGTCAGCATGACATCGTGAATCCGGTTCACGACATCGGGCGGCGTACCTTTCGGCGCGAACAGGCCGGTGAATGTCTGGGCGTCGATGTCCTTGTAGCCGAGCTCGGCAAAGGTCGGCACGTCCGGAAGCCATGACGTGCGATGGCTGGAGGTGATGGCCAGCGCCCGGATCATGCCTTTCTTGACGAAAGGCAGCGCCACCGAAACCTGATCGAAGGCGAATTGCACGTGGCCGGCGATCAGGTCGTTGGTCGCCGGCGCATTGCCGCGATAATGGACCGTCAGCCATTTCACGTCGAGTGTGGATTGAATGAGTTCGCTGAGGAGATGGTTGGTGGTTCCTGCGCCAGGCGATGCCATCGTCAGCTTGCCAGGTTCGCGGCGAACCAGATCGAGAAATTCCTTGAGGCTTTTTGCCGGAACCGAAGGATGAACCTCCAGCACCAGCGGCGTCATCGAAATGCAGGTGATCGGAATGAAATCCCGCCGCCAGTTGTAGGCGTCGCGTCTCTCGATCTCGGGCGCGAACAGCACCGGCCCATTGGCGCCGACAAAGAGCGTATAGCCGTCGGGCGTCGACTTGGCGAACATCTCGCCGGCGATCAGGCCGCCCGCGCCGGCCTTGTTCTCGATCACGAAAGGCTGCTTCAGCTGTTCCTGAAGCTTGTTGGCAATGACGCGCGCAGCGGTGTCGACGTTTCCGCCGGGCGGATAAGGCACAATCAAGCGAACCGCGTGGTCCGGCCATGGCGCCGCTGTCGCCGGCCCCGCGAGCAGGCCGGCCATCATCACGCTCAACGCAGCAATAATAAGTTTCATCGGTGTTCCTCCCAACCGTGTTCACCGGGTTCATGCCCAGCCATCTTGTTTGTTGATGCGATGCCGCGGATCGTGGCCGGGCCCGTTTAACGTCGGGCGATCATTCTGCCCTGCATCTTCCCATGTCGACCGCAATGTGCTCTTTTCGTCCACAATGTGGACATTCTTTCGGTGGAAGCGGCATGGGCAGGTTCCCGCGTCTTCGCGGCAGGCGGTCCGGACAAAGACAATCCGGACAGAAGCAATCCGGCCAGAGGCAAGGCGGACAAAGACAGGGCGCGCAGAGTATCCGCCGCGCGCTGAGCGTGCTGCGCATCCTTGCCGCAGGCCGCGAAAGCGGCGCACTGCTCGCCGACGTGGTGCAGGCGACCGGCCTGACGCGCCCCACCGTGCACCGCATCTTGCATGTGCTGATCGAGGAAGGCATCGTCGAACAGCACCCGAGGAGCAAACGCTATGCGATCGGCGGACAGGTCAGCGAGCTTGCGCTCGCCCGCCAGTCGCGTTCGCCGCTGCTGGTTGCCGCCGAGCCCTATCTCACCAAAGTGTCGGCCGCGCTCGGCGACACCTTGTTCCTGACGGTGCGAACCGGGCTCGACACGCTGTGCCTGGCGCGGCGCATCGGCACATTCCCGATCCAGGTACTGTCGATCGAGGTCGGCGTGCGCCGGCCGCTCGGCGTCAGCGCCGCCGGCGTCGCCATGCTGGCATCGCTGGATGTCGACGAAAGCAAACGGATCATCAGCGCCAATCAGCCGCGATTTGAATCCTATAAGACGAGCGGGCGCGAAGTATCCCGACAGGTCGCGATTGCGAGGCGGACGGGATATTACATCCGCGAGCGCGGCATCGTGCCGGGCACGAAATCGCTCGCGGCCTGGATCCAGGCTCCCGGCGTGACTGCGGCACTGACGGTTTCCATGATCGGCGCCCGCCTCGATCCGGACCGCGAGCAGGAAGTGGCGGCCATTCTGCTGGAAAACGCCGGCAGGATTCAGCAGGCGATCACGTCATCCGGGAAAAACAGGTGAGCGAATAAAATTGCGATCGTGCTCCGCAGCGATTGCGCAGCGCGGCAAGCCTTCCTATCTGCCGTGAACCCGCCCGCCTGCCCTCCCGCCGCCCCTTTTCGGCATTTCCGATTCGGACTATCTAGCCCGCCATGTCCTCCATCATCTGCGTTTCCAACCTGTCGAAGACCTATGCCTCCGGCTTCAAGGCGCTGAAGGACATCAATCTCGACATTCAGCGCGGCGAGATTTTCGCGCTGCTCGGCCCCAACGGCGCCGGCAAGACCACGCTGATCAGCATCATCTGCGGCATCGCCAATCCCTCCACCGGCAGCGTGACGGTCGAAGGGCACGACATCATCAGCTCCTATCGCGCGGCGCGCTCGGCGATCGGACTGGTGCCGCAGGAGCTGCATACCGACGCGTTCGAGACGGTGTGGGCGACGGTCAGCTTCAGCCGCGGCCTGTTCGGCAAACCGAGGAATCCGGCCCATATCGAAAAAATCCTCAAGGACCTGTCGCTGTGGGAGAAGAAGGATTCCAAGATCGTCACGCTCTCCGGCGGCATGAAGCGCCGCGTGATGATCGCCAAGGCGCTGTCGCACGAACCACGGATATTGTTTCTCGACGAGCCGACCGCCGGCGTCGACGTCGAGTTGCGCAAAAGCATGTGGGAAGTGATGCGGAGGCTGCAGGCCTCGGGCGTCACCATCATCCTAACCACGCATTACATCGAGGAAGCCGAGCAGATGGCCGACAGGATCGGCGTCATCAACAAGGGCGAGATCATCCTGGTCGAGGAAAAGGCCGAACTGATGCAGAAGCTCGGCCGGAAGCAGCTCACGCTGCATCTGCAGGACAGGATCGAGACCATGCCGGCCTCGCTTGCGGCCTATCATCTCGAACTGTCCGGTGACGGCACCGATTTGACCTATTACTACGACACCAAGGGCGAGCGCACCGGCATCACCAGCCTGCTCGGCGACCTTCGCAATGCCGGCATCCGCTTCAACGACCTCGAAACCAGCCAGAGCTCGCTGGAAGACATCTTTGTAAGCCTGGTGCGGCGAAATTGAAATTCCCATCAATTTCGCCGCAGCCGAATCACGGATCTGCCTGCGTCCCCTCAGGTTCGAAATTCCCATCGCAGGCGCCGCAAGCATGTATGAACCTGGTAATCGCAGCACTGGTGAACGCGCCATGAATTCCATCGCTTTGAACTTCCGTGCCGTCGGCGCGATCTATCGGTTCGAAATGGCGCGGACCTGGCGCACGCTGCTGCAAAGCATCGTCTCGCCGGTGGTGTCGACCTCGCTCTATTTCGTGGTGTTCGGCTCGGCGATCGGCTCGCGCATCACCCAGGTCGAAGGCGTCAGCTACGGCACCTTCATCGTACCCGGCCTGGTGATGCTGTCGGTGCTGACGCAGAGCATCACCAATGCCTCGTTCGGCATCTACTTTCCGAAGTTCGTCGGCACCATCTATGAAATCCTCTCCGCACCGGTGTCCTATTTCGAAATCGTGCTCGGCTATGTCGGGGCCGCCGCAACCAAGTCGGTGATCCTCGGCCTGATCATCCTCGCGACCGCCGCCCTGTTCGTGCCGCTGAAGATCCACCATCCGCTGTTCATGCTGACCTTTCTGGTGCTGACGGCGCTGACCTTCAGCCTGTTCGGCTTCATCATCGGCATCTGGGCCGACGGCTTCGAGAAGCTGCAGATGATCCCGCTACTGGTGGTGACGCCGCTGACCTTCCTCGGCGGCAGCTTCTATTCGATCAACATGCTGCCGCCGATCTGGCGCTCGATCACGCTGCTCAATCCGGTGGTTTATCTGATCAGCGGCTTCCGCTGGAGCTTTTACGAGATCGCCGATGTCAGCGTCTCCGTCAGCATCGCCATGACCGCGGCATTTCTCGTCGCCTGCCTGGCCGCGGTATGGTGGATCTTCAAGACCGGCTACCGGCTGAAGAACTGACGATCACATCCATGCGATCGTCGTTCCGGGCGATGCGAAAGCATCGAACCCGGAATGACGCCTAAAATTGGATGACGTTCGAAATTGCCTACCGGTAGCAGTGGAAGTGGCCGTAACGGTCATGGAAGCCGTGGCAGTGATGCCAGCGGTGATGGGGAATGCCGAGAACGCCGTTCACGGCACCCACAGCCCCGCCAACGCCCGCTCCGATCGCACCGCCGACGACGGCACCGACCGGCCCGGCGGCGCGACCGCCCTCTCGTGAGCCTCGCTCGGCGCCGCCGACGATGCCCTGGGCGTGTCCGATCGACGGGAGCGCGGCCAAGGCAAGCGCCAGCGCCGCAGCTGCGAGAATGACCCGCTGGCGGAAGCCGGTCGGCCGCGCCAGTGCCCTGATATTCGCGTTCATCTGAATTCCCTCTGTGGCTATGAAATGCCCAACCTTACGTGGCTTGCGGCCTGTCGGCCGTACCACAGTAACGCTTGTGTGACCCAAAAGTTGCGCTGGTATGACCGAGTGACGGCGTCACACAGGCCAGCCTGGCGAAACACGCCGACCTCGCGAAAAATTAACCAGCCGCGCCATCGCGGCGCCTTGCTTGCGCCTGCAGACCAATTAACGATGCGCGGACAGGCCACTGGAACCAACACCTGGGTCAACGCATATTGATGCGGGGACGGTGCAAGCGGCGCTGGAAGTCACGACGCTGTAATCAGTCCCGGAGGCCAAAGGTAAAAATGCGTTCCTTCCTCATCGCTCTCGCCGGCCTGATGCTGGTCACTACCGCGGCTCAGGCCAAAGTCGAAATCACTGTCGACAAGAACAACCAGATGATGACCGTCGCCGTCGATGGCGTCGAGCGTTATCACTGGCCGGTCTCCACTGGCAATCCGTCGCACGAAACACCGAACGGCACCTTCCGCACCTTCCGCATGGAAGCCGATCATTTCTCCAAGGAGTTCGACGATGCGCCGATGCCGCACTCGATCTTCTTCACCAAGATCGGTCACGCCATCCATGGCACGGAATCGGAAAGCAAGCTCGGCATTCCGGTGTCCCATGGCTGTGTCCGGCTGTCGCGCGCCCACGCCGCAACGCTGTACGATCTGGTCGAAAAGGAAGGCGTGCTCAATACCACGGTGACGCTGACCGGCTCGTCGCAGATTGCGCTGGCCCGTCTCGGCCGCAACCGGACCGCGATCGCCCGCGGCGACATCGACGACAGCCAGGCCGACGCCAGCGCCGGTCAGCCGATGATGCTGTCACCGCGCCAGGCACAAAGCCAGTATGCGCCAAATCAACAATATGCGCCGGGCCAATACGCGCCGAACCAATATGCGCAGCGTCCCGATGACGGCTACATCTATCCGGCAGACGGCTCGGATGATGGCGCGCGCTATCCGGCGCCCCGCAGCACGCGGCGTCTCTACGATGCGCAGGCCTATCCGCAGCAGCAGCCTTATTACAACAACCCGCAATACGCACCGCCGCAGCAGGCTTATCAGCCGCGGCCCTATTATCAACCGCGCGGCTTCTTCAATTGAGACGGCTGCGCCGCTTAAAACGGCTTGTTGAAGAGTTGAAGGGGGCGGTCTCAAGACCGCCCCTTTCATTTTCCGAAGGTCATTTTCTGAAGGTCATTGGCTGAAGGCTTTTATTTCTGAATGCCTTCTGAAGCCTGATCCGGAAAAGCGGAAACCGGTTTTCTGAAAACATCATGCTCCAACAAAGAGATGAGAGCGTGATCCGATTCCGTCTGATCGGATCATGCTCCAGAAGGCTGCGCACGAAGCGACGGCGCCCTTCTCTTCCATCAGAGCCCGCGAAAGCTTCAGGCTCCCTTTTCGCACTTCTTCATGAAGCTGGCCTTGGCCGCGCCGGCGAGCGGCTTGCCATCCGAACCAACGGCCTTGGTGGCGCATTGATCGGCCATGCACTTCTTCATGAACGAGGTCTTCGCTGCGCCCGCCAGCGGCTTGCCATCCTTGCCGACCGCCTTGCTCTCACAGGTTTCCTGCGCCATCGCCGTGCCCGCGGCGAAGGCCGCAATCACCGTCGCCAGAACCACTCGTTTGAACATCTTCCCTCTCCTTACCGCCTTGTGAATCCGAGCCATGAGATTTGACAGTAAGTTCCAGGCGCGATCAAGGGCCGCTTTGCGGTGATCACGGGCCGCCCCCGCCCCGCATATCGCTAACGATTGAGAAAATTAGCGAATAGTGCACCGATTAAGTTGAGGCCCGGGTAACCACAAGCGACCAGTTAAGCTTCGCTTTCGCATTGCTGCCCTGCACAGGGGCCCGCAAGGCTCCCCGCTTTACGGCTTGTTACCTAGTTGTCCCTAGCTGTGCGATTATCGCGGTATCTCCGCCCATTCGGTTTAGCGATGTTGAAAGTTTATAAGTGCGTCACGGAAGCGCACGATCTCAGGCTGGTCGGTCTCGCAGCTTTTGTTTGTATTCTCGCCTCCCTCGCCGCGATGAACCTGCTGCGGCATGCGCGCAAATCGACCGGCGGGATGCGTCGGGTCTGGCTGGCGGTATCGGCCATTTCGACCGGGTTCGGCATCTGGGCCACGCATTTCGTGGCAATGCTGGCATTCGAGCCGGGCATCCCGAGCGGCTATAATGTTCCGCTGACGCTGCTGTCGCTGATCGTGGCCATTGTCGTTACCGCCGCCGGACTCGCGGTTTCGATCATTCCGAACTGGCGCCATGGACCGTGGATCGGCGGCACGATCATCGGCGGCGGCATCGCCTCGATGCACTATCTCGGCATGGCAGCATTCAAGGTCGCCGGCGTCCTGTTATGGGATCCAACGCTGGTGGTCTCCTCGATCGTGCTCGGTGCCGGCATCGGTGCCCTTGCGCTTGCCGTCGGACTGCATGGCGGCGAAGAGAGATGGAAGCTCGGCGGCGCCGCACTGCTGGCGCTTGCGATCTGCTCGCATCACTTCACGGCGATGGCTGCGGTTTCCATCATCCCTGATCCAACTGTCGTGGTCCCGCAATCGACGATTCCGGCCGGATGGCTGGCGCTGGCGGCTGCAGGCGTCAGCTTCGCCATCATCGGCCTGGGGCTGGCAGCCATTTCGCTCGATATCCGCGACGAGCGCCGCTCGGCGCTCGAAGCCGATCGCATGCGCGACCTTGCCAATGCTTCGGTGGAAGGGCTGCTGGTTTGCGAGGGCGACAGGATCGTCTCGGTCAACACCAGCTTTGCGAAACTGGCCGGCGTTGCCTCTTCTGCGCTGGTGGACGCCCGGCTTGAAAGCTGTTTCCCGGACAAGGCGGCGCGGAACAGGCTGCTCGCAGAGTCCAACCAGGCCGTCGAAACCAGTCTGCGCCACGCCGACGGTTCGATGACTCCGGTCGAACTGCTGTTGCGGCCGATCATCTACGCCGGCAGGCCGCATCATGTCGTCGCGGTGCGCGATCTGCAGGCGCGGAAAGAGGCCGAACAGCACATTCACTATCTCGCCCATCACGACGCACTGACGTCGCTTCCCAACCGCAGCTATTTCAACGCGCGGATCGACCAGGAAATCGCAAGCCTTGCCGCCGGCGAAAGCCTCGTGGTGCTGTGCCTCGACCTCGACCGATTCAAGGAAGTCAACGATCTCTTTGGCCACGCCGCCGGCGATGCGGTGCTGCAGAGCGTCGCCGCACGCGTCACGGCGGTGCTTGCCAAGGGCCAGATGATGGCGCGGCTCGGCGGCGATGAATTCGCCATCCTGATGCCGCGTGTCAGGAATCCGGCCGAGGCCGGCCGGCTCGCCGAGACCATCCTGGAAGCGCTGCGCGCGCCGAGCGGCGACACGCCGGAGACCAACAGCATTTCGACCAGCATCGGCATTGCGATCTGCCCGAGCGACGCGATGGACCGCGAAGCCCTGCTCAGCCATGCCGATACCGCGCTCTATCGCGCCAAGACCGACGGCCGCAACACCTACCGCTTCTACGAAGCGAGCATGGGCGCTGCGGTCCGCGAGCGGCGGATGCTCGAGCATGATCTGCGGCTCGCGATCTCGCGCAACGAATTGCGCCTGGTGTATCAGCCGCAGCGCGGCGTGCGCAGCCAGGCCATGACCGGCTTCGAGGCACTGCTGCGCTGGAGGCACAGGACGCGCGGCGAAATCTCGCCTGCCGTCTTCATCCCGATCGCGGAAGAGACCGGCGCGATTCTCGAGATCGGCGACTGGGTGATCCGCAACGCCTGCCGCGAAGCGGCAAGCTGGGAGAAGCCGCTGACGGTTGCCGTCAACGTCTCGGCGGTGCAGCTCTACAATCCGGATTTCGTGCAGCAACTGCACCAGACCCTGCTGGAGACCGGCCTTTCTCCCAAGAGGTTGGAGATCGAGATCACCGAGACCGCGCTGGTGCGCGATTTCAACCGGGCACTGACCACGCTGCGGCAGGTCAAGGCGCTCGGCGCCCGCATCGCCATGGACGATTTCGGCACCGGCTATTCGTCGCTGTCGAACCTGCGCGCCTTTCCGTTCGACAAGATCAAGATCGACGGCTCCTTCATCAAGTCGGTCAATTCCAACGGCCAGGCCGCCACCATCGTCCGCGCCGTGCTCGGGCTTGGCCGCGGACTTGGCCTGCCGGTGCTCGCCGAGGGCGTCGAAACCGATGCCGAACTGCAATTCCTGCGCGATGAATCCTGCGACGAGGTACAGGGCTATCTGCTCGGGCGTCCGGCGGCGATCGATCAATTCCGCGATCTGACCCATGACGACGCGGCGGATGGCGTTTCCGAGCCGCAAATCCCGACGCCGCAGGCAAGAAGCGCCTGACGGCGTCCGCTGCTCTACTCGCCCTCGCGCAGCCGGCGGTAGACCGCGCCGAGGATGTTGGAATAGTCGTCGGTCCATACCCGCTGATTGTCATCGGCGGCGGTCTCTTCCCACAGATCGGACGAGGCGAGCCTGCCGATATCGGCTTCCTGCCGTGCCGACACCACCACGTCGGTCGGGAAAATGTATTCGCTGTCGCGGTTGGAATCCTCGTCATAGTGCCAGCTCTTGAGGCCGTTGGCGTCGGCGATGCCGGCAACGACGCTGGCCAATTCCAGATGCCGGTTGGAGACGTGCATCACCACCACGCCCTGCGGCGCCAGCTTGGCCTTGTAGATCGCCATCGCCTCCTTGGTGGCGAGATGGACCGGGATCGCATCCGACGAATAGGCGTCGACGATGATCAGGTCGTAGACGCCGTCCGGCTCGCGAGCGAAAGTCAGCCGCGCATCGCCCATCACGGGCTTGAGGTCGGGCTGACAGTTCTGCACATAGGTGAAATATTTCGGATCGCGTGCGGTATCGACCATCGACTGGTCGATCTCGAAGAACTTCCACTCTTCGCCCGGCTCGGCCGCGCAGGTCAGGGTGCCGGCGCCGAGCCCGATCACGGCGACCCGCAGCGGCGCGCCCTTGCGCTCGCGGACCGCGGATATCGCGCGGCCGATGCCGCCATCCCTGTGATAATAGGAGATCGGCTCCGGCCGCCCGGTGACCGGCGTGCCATCGTCATTGAGGAATTTCTGCGCGCCGTGGATCGTGGTGCCGTGCATCAGCACGTGATACTGGCCGTCCGGCGTCACCAGGATCTTGTGCACGCCGAAGAAGCTGCGCACGGTGTCGACGCGCCCTTCATCCAGCGGATAGATGCGGGTCAGCACCAGCGCCAGAGCGGTCGCGGCGGCATATTTCCAGCGCCCGAGTCTGGCGAAGACCACGAGCAGCATCGCGGCAACGGCAACGGCGCTCGGCAGGTAGACCCGCTGGTTCTCCAGCCAGTCGAACAGCTCGCCCGTGCTGTAGGTCGGCGCGACCAGCGCCACGGCCATGACGGCAAGGATCACCCAGTACCGAACACCCCAGCGCCTGTTCAGCCCGTCGCCCGGCGGCCGGCACAGCGCCGCGAGCGCCAGCAGGATCGGATATTCCGCGACCCATGAGAAGGTGAACGGCGCGACCAGGCCGGCGAACAATCCGCCGACCATGCCGCCGAACGACAGCGCCACATAGAACTCGGTCAGGTATTTCGCAGGCGGACGCGTGCGCGCCAGTTCGCCGTGACAGGACATGGCGATGATGAAGAAACACAACAGGTGCCCGCCCAGCGTCATCAGCAGGTTCTGCTCGCCGCCGACCGCGAGCAGGATGACGTCGCCCATGATCGCCAGCGGCTGCAGCATCAGCATCCATTTGTGCTGAAACAGCGGACGCGACTGGAACACCAGCACCCAGGTCAACAGGTACAGCGACAGCGGCAGCACCCACATCAGCGGCGCCGCGGCGACGTCGGTGGAAATATGCGCGGTGACCGCGATCAAAAGGCCCGACGGCACCGCGGCGAGGAAAATCCAGCGGGCGCGCTGCCCCCAGGCCGGCGCCGGCGCATCGCTCTCCACAGCGAGCACATTGACCGCCGCTGTGGCCGGCGAACGCAATAGCAGCGCGCCGCAGCCCGCGATCAGGACGATCAGGAGCCCATAGCCGCCGGTCCACAGCAGGTTCTGCGTATGCAGTGTGAATATCGGCTCCAGCAGCACCGGATAGGACAACAGCGCCAGGAAGCTGCCGATATTCGAGGAAGCGTAGAGGAAATACGGATCAGGCGCGTCCGGATGGCCGGTGCGGACGAACCAGGCCTGCAGCAGCGGATTGTTGGCGGCGAGCGCGAAGAACGGCAGCCCGATCGAGACCACAAACAGGCCAAGCAGCCAGAATGCATAGCCGCTCGACGGCGGCACGCCCCAGCCGGCGGCAATCGACAGCGGCAGCGTGGCGATCGCCGCGAGCAGCAGCAGCAGATGTATCACGACCGGGACGAGGCGGCTTTTCAGCCGCATCAGGTAATGCGCATAGGCATAGCCCGCGAGCAGCAGCGACTGGAAGAACACCATCGCCACCGACCACACCGCCGGCGAGCCGCCGAGCCGCGGCAGCACCATCTTGGTGAACAGCGGCTGCACCGAAAACAGCAACAGGGCGCTGACGAAGATCGCCGCGGTATAGATGACCAGGAGAAGCCGGTTTCGCGACAAAGAGCGCTGGGCGGAGGCGGCAGGCGAGGCAAGCGATGTCATGAGAACTCCGGCTTGTTCCCGGCCCGGCGGTTGAATCCGGACCACGCCATCGGATCATATCGCCGCGGCACGGGCAATGCGGGCGCGCCGCAACAAGCATCACTTATGGTTGTGACCGCCCTCGCCTATTCGATAGAAAAGCTTGAAAACACTGGTATGACGACGATGAGAGTTTTGAACCGTCATTCCGGACGACGCGAAGCAGCGATCCATGGCGCGCAATTGCGCGCCAAAGTTCGATGCTGCGCATCGCCCCGGAATGACGACCGGGATAAATGAAAACATATGACCGATACCGACGTTCTCATTATCGGCGCAGGGCATAACGGCCTCACCTGCGCGGCCTATCTGGCAATCGCCGGCCTGCGCGTGACCGTGGTCGAGCGGCGCAAGGTGGTCGGCGGCGCCGCGGTCACCGAGGAGTTCCATCCGGGATTTCGCAATTCGGTCGCGGCCTATACGGTCAGCCTGCTCAATCCGAAAGTCATCGCCGATCTGAAGCTTGCCGATCACGGCTTGCGCATCGTCGAGCGTCGCGCGCAGAATTTCCTGCCCGCGCCCGACGGCAGCTATCTCCTCACCGGCGAAGGCCGCACCCAGGCCTCGGTCGCGAAGCTCAGCGAGCGCGACGCCAGCCGGATCGGCGCATTTTCGAAAGAGCTGGAAGCGATCGCCGACGTCATCAGGCAGTTCGTGCTGCGCGCGCCGCCGAACCTGGTCGAGGGTCTTGGTGCCGGCGCTATCAGCGAGACCATCAATGCGCTTGGCAGCGTCAATATCCTGCGCCGGCTGACGCTGGAGCAGCAGCGCAGCCTGCTCGATCTGTTTACGCGTTCGGCCGGCGAGATGCTGGACGAGCGCTTCGAGCAGGATCTGGTCAAGGCGGTGTTCGGCTTCGATGCCATCGTCGGCAACTATGCCAGCCCCTACGCCGCCGGCTCGGCCTATGTGATGCTGCACCACGCCTTCGGCGAGGTGAACGGCAGGAAGGGCGTCTGGGGTCACGCCATCGGCGGCATGGGCGCGATCACGCAGGCGATGGCGAAGGCGGCACGCGAGCGCGGCGCCGAGATCCGCCTTGATGCGGGTGTGCGCGAAATCCTCGTCGAGCGCGATCGCGCCACCGGAGCGATCCTCGACAATGGCGAGACCATCCGCGCCCGCCATGTCGTCTCCAGCGTCAATCCGAAGCTGCTCTATACGCAGCTGGTGCCGAAGGACGCGCTGCCGCCGGCCTTTGTCGAGCGCATCAGCCACTGGCGCAACGGCTCCGGCACGTTTCGCATGAACGTGGCATTGAGCGCCCTGCCTTCCTTCACCGCCCTGCCGGGCACGGGCGATCATCTCACCGCCGGCATCATCATTGCACCCAGCCTTTCCTATATGGACCGCGCCTATCACGATGCGCGCTATTTCGGCTGGAGCCGCAAGCCGGTGGTCGAGATGCTGATCCCCTCGACGCTGGACGACACGCTGGCGCCTTCAGGCCAGCATGTCGCGAGCCTGTTCTGCCAGCACGTCGCGCCGCAATTGCCCGACGGCAAATCCTGGGACGCGCATCGCGGCGAAGTCGCCGATCTCATGATCGCAACGGTCGAGGCCTATGCGCCGGGATTTGCGAACAGCGTGATCGGCCGGCAGATCCTCTCCCCGCTCGACCTGGAGCGCGAATTCGGGCTTCTGGGCGGCGACATCTTCCACGGCGCGCTGACCTTGAACCAGCTGTTCTCGGCCCGCCCGATGCTCGGCCATGCCGATTACCGTGGCCCGATCAAGGGCCTCTATCATTGCGGCTCCGGTGCCCATCCTGGCGGCGGCGTCACCGGCGCCCCCGGCCACAACGCCGCGCAGGTGATTTTGAGAGACCACAAATCGCTGTTCAGAAGGCGGGGATAGGCTTGTGGATGGGTTGTGGAAAGGCTGTTGATGGTGACGGGAAAAGGCTGTGGGGGTCCTGCGGATAACCCACAGCAAAGGCGCACCCCGTTCATGTGAACAGTGGCTGGTGATGCATGTGGACACGCGCTGCGGCGAACGTCGACAAGCCTGTGGCTATCCGGTGCAAGCCCTGTGGAGATCGTCGCGGTCCCGTCAATCCGACATCCCGCCCCCCTGGCCCGTTCGCGCCCCAATTTCGGACATATTTCCCAATTCTGGATGGCGTTGATTTCGTGCTAAAGCCCTTTTGGTTCTGATTGAATCAGAACCGGGCTTTAGACTCGTGTTTTGACGCGTTTTCTTTACGCGAACCGGTATCCACTTCGCTCGAAAACGCTATGAGAGCACCGTGATGCGCCTGTTGCGGGGATTGTTCGCCATCGCTGCCGTCTGCCTTGCCGATCCGGCGATCGCCGGGCCGAAGCAGGAGCCGGACACCATTGCCTTTGCGCTGATGTCTGGAAAATGCAGCACGCTGAAGGTCGGGGGAAGCGAATTCGGCTGCAAGGCGGTGTCGTTCTACCAGACCGAGCTCGGCCGGGCGAATTTCACCATCGTGCTCGACGACCCCAGGGACGACCGTCACATCATCACCTTCTCGGGCGATAACGGCCGGCGGGACAATGAGACCTACGAACTGCCGATCGACCGGATGCTGCTGAAGTCGAAGCATAACCCCACCGATACCGACGGGCTGCCGGTCGCCACCGTGGAAGCCTCGAACGGAAAATGCCGGCAGCTCGGCAGCTTCGTCACCGGACGGATTTCCAACATCTCCTGCACCGCCACGGACCGCGACGGCAAGACCTACGAGCTGCAGTTCGAGTCGGACGGCGCGCCGACGCTGATGTGGCACGTCAAGGAATCGCAGCCGACCATCCAGTAGGGTTGCGCCCGCCACGGGCGGTTCTGCGCAGGGCTGGCCGACGGCAGCGAATTACGCCGCGATCTATCGCGCGCCGGCCATCCGCCGTGCTAAGCAGCGCCGATGAACCCTAACCTGACCCCCGGCAGCTATCGCGCCAGCTTTGCCATCGGCGACGAGCAGGCGGCCAAAAGCGTCGTCGACGTCCTCACCGAGATCTTCTTCGAAGGCCAGGCGGCGATTGCCGCCTTCGAGCAGCCCGGCGGGCGCTGGGACGTCACCGTGCATTTTGCCGAAGCGCCCGATCAGGCGCTGGTCCGTGAACTGGTGGCGGGCGCCGCGGGAGACGAGGTGGCGCAGGCGATCAGTTTCGACACCGTCGAGGCCAAGGATTGGGTCAAGGCCAGCCTCGAAGATCTGGTGCCGGTACCTGCGGGACGGTTCGTCGTGCACGGCCAGCACGACCGCGCGCATGTGCCGCCGAACAAGATCGGCATCGAGATCGAGGCGGCGCTGGCGTTCGGCACCGGCCATCACGGCACCACGCGCGGCTGCCTGCTGCTGCTCGATCACGTCCTGAAAGCGTATCAGCCGCGCCGCGTGCTCGATCTCGGCACCGGCACCGGCGTGCTGGCGATCGCCGCGGCAAAGGCGCTGCACGGGCCGGTGCTGGCGAGCGACATCGATCCGGCCTCGGTGCGGGTGGCGCGCGAGAATGCCCGCCTCAACGAGACCGGCTCGCTGGTCACCGCGATCTGCGCCAGCGGCTTCTCGGCGCCGCAATTCGCGCAAAGAGCGCCGTTCGACCTGGTGCTGGCGAACATTCTCGCCAATCCATTGCGGCAATTGGCGGCGCCGATGGCGCAGCATCTGGCGCCTTCCGCGCTGGTGATCCTGTCAGGCCTGTTGACGCCACAGGCGGCCGGCGTGATCGCCGCCTATCGGGCCCGCAACCTGGTGCCGCGGCGTCATCTCACGATCGAAGGCTGGAGCAGCCTGCTGCTGCAAAAGGCGGGTTAAGCTTTGCCCTGCGGCGGCTCGCGGCGTTCGCTGGCAGCCGTGCCGGCGTTGAGCTTGCCCGAATTCAACCTGCGCCAGATGCGCACCTCGGAAAAGCGGTCCAGCAGCTGAACCACGGCGCCACGCGGCTTCTCATTCTTGGTTGGGGCAGCGGGTTTGCGCCGAGCCGGCGGCGAAATCTTCTCAAACGTGAAAGCTGGCATGGCCGGTCCTTCGTTGATTTGAGATACGCTGACAGCCCCATCACAATCTTAGCGTCGTGAATTATTCTGTCGTGTCTAAAATTCGAGCACTGGCTATGCCGGGCTTCCGCGACGTCCGCATTGCGGACTATCGGCGCGCTCTCGATCAGGTTTAATCGTATTATGATCCCGTCTCTTGGTCTGAGTGTGATCTCTTTGGAAAACCGGTGCCACTTTCCGGATCATGCTCTAATCTTGCTGCGTCACAGACGGCCCTGCCCCTCATCCTGAGGAGCGCGCTAGCGCGTCTCGAAGGACGAGGCCGATGGCGGGCTTCATGGTTCTTATGGCGATGCGAAGCATCGTCCAGAGACGGCACTTGCGTGCTTCCTCACCATGAAGATCTTTTTGTGCTTTAGGACTAAGGTACCCAGCTCATGTTCGAAGCTCACTTCCAGACATTCGAAGAACCCGAAGGCGGCGTTGCCCTGACGGCGCGGCTCGCCGCGTTCCGCGAGGAATTGGCGCGGCGCAAGCTCACCGGATTCGTGGTTCCGCGCGCCGACCAGCAGCAGAACGAATATGTCGCGCCGTCCGAGGAGCGGCTGGCCTGGCTGACCGGTTTCACCGGATCGGCCGGAATGGCAATCGTGCTGACGCATCTTGCCGCCTTGTTCGTCGACGGCCGCTACACCCTGCAGGCCGCCAAGCAGGTCGATCCCAAGGCCTGGAGCGTCGAATCCCTGGTCGATCCGCCGCCGGAAAGCTGGCTGACCAAACATCTTGCCGCCGGCGACCGCGTCGGCTTCGACCCCTGGCTGCACACCTCGGCCGCGGCGGAACGGCTGGCCGCGGCCTGCGCCAAGGCCGGCGCGGAACTGGTCGCGGTCGACAACAATCCGGTCGATTCCGTGTGGACCGAGCGGCCGGCGCCGCCGCTCGGCCCCGTTACCATCCACGGCCCGCAATTTTCCGGCGAGAGCGAGCGCGACAAGCTCGCCCAACTCCGGGAAGAGATCGGCAGGCTCGGCGTCGACGCGCTGGTGCTGTCGGATTCGCATGCGGTGGCCTGGACCTTCAACATCCGCGGCGCTGACGTTTCGCACACGCCGCTGCCATTGTCCTACGCGCTGGTGCCGAAGGACGGACGGCCGATGATCTTCATCGATCACCGCAAGCTCTCCAACAGCGCGCGCGATCATCTCGAACATAGCGCCGAGGTTCGCGAGCCGGAGGCATTGACGGGTGAGCTGACCGCACTGGCGCAGCGCGGCGCCTCGGTTGCGCTCGACAGCGCCACGGCGGCCGACGCCCTCAGCCGCCTGATCGACGCCGCCGGCGGCAAGGTGGTGCGCGGCAGCGACCCGGTCGCCCTGCTCAAGGCCTGCAAGAACGCAACCGAGATCGAGGGCACGCGCAAGGCGCATCGCCGCGACGCCGTGGCGCTGGCGCGCTTCCTCGCCTGGGTCGATCGCGAAGCGCCCTCGGGCGCGCTCACCGAAATCGACGCCGTCGAGGCGCTGGAGACCTTCCGCCGCGACACCGGCGCGCTGAAGGATGTGTCGTTCCCGACCATCGCCGGCACCGGCCCGAACGGCGCCATCGTGCATTATCGCGTCACCCGCAAAAGCAACCGGCGGATCGTATCAGGCGATCTCCTGCTGATCGATTCCGGCGCGCAATATGAAGACGGCACCACCGACGTCACCCGCACCATCGCGACCGGCACGCCGACCGCGGAAATGCGCGACCGCTTCACCCGCGTGCTGCGCGGCCATATCGCGATCGCCCGCGCGGTGTTTCCCGACGGCACTACCGGCGCGCAGCTCGATACCCTGGCGCGGCAGTTCCTGTGGCAGGCCGGGGTCGATTTCGAGCACGGCACCGGCCACGGCGTCGGCAGCTATCTCTCGGTACATGAAGGGCCGGCGCGGATCTCCAAGCTCGGCACCACGCCGCTGCGCCGCGGCATGATCCTGTCGAATGAGCCCGGCTACTACAAGACCGATGCGTTCGGCATCCGGATCGAGAATCTGGAGCTGGTGGTCGCGGCCGATATAACCGGCGCCGAGAAGCCGATGAATGCGTTCGAGACGCTGACCTTGGCGCCGATCGACCGCCGGCTGATCGATATCGGCATGCTCAGCGCGCAGGAACTGGCCTGGCTCAACGATTACCACGCCCGCGTGAACAGCGAGGTGCGTCCGCATGTCGATGATGACACCAGGGCATGGCTCGATGCGGCGACGGCGCCGTTGGGGTAGCGTAGCGCTGTACCCGCGAGCATGAGGCCCTTGCTCGTCATTCCGGGGCGCGTTGAAAAACGTGAACCCGGAATCTGGAGATGAGCGACAAAGAACTTCGAGATTCCGGATTCGATGCTTCGCATCGCCCCGGAATGACGACGGTCCTGACGGATAGCCTCACTCCCCGATCAGCTTCAGCCATTCGTCCTCGGTCAGCACGGTGACGCCGTGCTTCTTGGCCTCCGCCAGCTTCGAGCCGGCGCCGGGACCGGCGACGACGTAATCGGTCTTCTTCGACACCGAGCCCGCGGCCTTGGCCCCCAGCCGTTCGGCGGTCGCCTTGGCTTCGTCGCGCGTCATCTTTTCCAGTGAACCGGTAAAGACCACCGTCTTGCCGGCCACGGGCGAATTGCTCTTCGGCTTTTCGGCATCGAGGATCGTGACCTCGCGCGTCAGCCGTTCGACAATGCCGCGGTTGTGGCTCTCGCCGAAATAGGCCGCAATGCTCTTGATCACGGTATCGCCGATCTGGTCGAGCGCATCCATCTCGGCGATCGCCTCCTCGTCGCCCTTGGCGACCTTGAGACAGGCATCGTGGAACGCCTGCCAGGAACCATAGCCGCGCGCCAGCGCCAGCGCGGTGGTCTCGCCGACATGGCGCATGCCGAGCGCATAGATGAAACGCTCCAGCGGAATCCGGCGCCGCGCCTCGATCGCGCCAAACAGGTTGCGCACCGAGGTCTCGCCATAGCCCTCGATCTGTTCGAGCTTGAGCTTGGCGTTGCGCGCCTCCAGCGTGAAGATGTCGGCGGGCTCCCTCACCCATTCCTTCTCGAAAAAGAATTCCAGCTGCTTCTCGCCGAGGCCGTCGATGTCGAAGGCGCGGCGCGAGACGAACAATTTCAAATGCTCGATCTTCTGGAACGGACAGGCGAACTCGCCGGTGCAGCGGGCACGGGCGCCTTCCTCGCCGGTCGCGGTTTCCTCGCGCACCACGGCGGTATGCAGCGGGCACGGGCATTTCTTCGGGAAATGAAATTCTTTAGCATTCCTCGGCCGCTTGTCGATGACGACGTCGACCACCTGCGGGATCACGTCGCCGGCGCGCTGGATGATCACGGTATCGCCGATCCGGATGTCGCGGCCCTCGCGCAAGGGTTCGCCATCGCCGCCGATGCCCTTGATGTAATCCTCATTGTGCAGCGTCACGTTCTGCACGATGACGCCGCCGACGCCGACCGGCTCGAGCTTGCCGACCGGCGTGAACGAGCCGGTGCGGCCGACCTGGATCTCGATGTCCTTCAGCACGGTCATGGCGCGCTCGGCCGGGAATTTATGCGCGATCGCCCAGCGCGGCGTACGCGAGACGAAGCCGAGCCGCTCCTGCCAATCGATGCGATCGACCTTGTAGACGACGCCATCGATATCGTAGTCGAGCTCGGCGCGCTGCTCCTCGATCTTGCGGTGAAAGGCCAGCAGCTCCTCCACCGCGTGGCAGAGCCTTGTCAGCGGATTGGTCTTGAAACCGCAACGCTCGAACCAGTGGATCATGCCGCTTTGCGTGGCCTCCGGCATCGCACTCATCTCGCCCCAGGCATAGGCGAAGAAGCCGAGCGGCCGCGAGGCGGTGATGCCGGGGTCCTTCTGCCGCAGCGAGCCCGCGGCCGAATTGCGCGGATTGGCGAAGACGGTGTCGCCAGCCGCCTTCTGCCGCTCGTTCAGTGCCAGGAACGCCCCCTTGGTCATGTAGACCTCGCCCCGCACCTCGCAGATCTCGGGCACGTTGCGCCCCTTGAGCTTCTGCGGCACGTCTTCCAGCGTGCGGATATTGGCGGTGACGTCCTCGCCCTCGGCGCCGTCGCCGCGGGTTGCGGCGGTGACAAGCTCTCCGCCCTCATAGCGCAGCGACATCGATAGCCCGTCAATCTTCGGTTCGGCGCTGAATGCGATCTTGTCGTCGCTCAATTTGAGGAAGCGCTCGATGCGGGCGACGAAGTCGCGCACATCCTGTTCGGCGAAAGCGTTGTCGAGCGACAGCATCGGCACCGCATGGCGGACTTTCCTGAAACGCCCCGACGGCGCGGCGCCGATCTTTTGTGACGGCGATTCCGGCGTGACGAATTCCGGAAACCTGGCCTCGATCGCGTTGAAGCGCTGGCGCAGCGCGTCATACTCGGCATCGGAGATGGTGGGCGCATCTTCCTGATAATAGCGCCGGTCGTTTTCCTCGAGCGCGAGCGCGAGCCGTTTCCACTCGACCTTGGCCTGCGCCTTGGTGAGCGTTGCGACATCTGGGAGTGGCTTTGGTTTCGATTTTGCTATCATGCCAAAAATTCTAGGTTGTCATTCCGGGAGGGTCCGAAGGACCAGACCTCAGATGCGCAATTGCGCATCGGGGAAGCTCGAGATTCCGGGTTCGCTGCGCGCCCCGGAATGACGAACTCAGCGACAGATCGACTCGTAGAGATAGACCCAAGCCGGATTCTGCGCTTCGATCAATTGAACCTTCCAAACCCGCTTCCATTTCTTGAGTTCTTTCTCGCGGAAAATCGCGGAGATCGGATCGTCGTAGACCTCGAACCAAACCAGCCGTGTGATATTGTACCTGGATGTAAAGCCAGGGACGGCCTTCGTGCGGTGTTCATAAATTCTGCGAATGATATCGTTGGTTATCCCAAGCTAGATTGCCTCATCCTTTCTGCTCGCAACGATGTAAACGTAGTAAGCCATAAGCCCTGGTTTCCGCCAACGCCGTCATTCCGGGGCGATGCGAAGCATCGAACCCGGAATCTCGAGATTCTCAGATGCGCAATTGCGCATCTGAGGTCTGGTGCTGACGCACCATCCCGGAATGCTGCGAGCAGACGGCTACGCCGTCGCTGCCTTCAGCAGCCGTTCCGCGGCGGCCCTTGCCTCCGCAGTGATTTCGGCGCCGGCGAGCATGCGGGCAATTTCCTCGCGGCGCAGATCGGCGGCAAGCATATTGACGCGGGTGGCGACACGCTTGCCCTTGTCGAGTGCATCCTTCGAAATCAGCAGATGCTGGTTGGCGCGCGCGGCGACCTGCGGCGCATGGGTCACCGCCATCACCTGCACCTTGTCCGCAAGCCGCGCCAGCCGCGCGCCGATCGCATCCGCGACCGCGCCGCCGACGCCGGTGTCGATTTCATCGAACACCAAAGTCGGCGCCGAGCCACGATCGGATAGAACGACTTTCAGCGCGAGCAGGAAACGCGACAGCTCGCCGCCGGAAGCCACCTTCATCAGCGGCCCGGGCTTGGTGCCGGGATTGGTCTGCACCCAGAACTCGACGCGATCGAAGCCCTGCGGGCCCGGCGAAGCCGGATCGGATTCGACCTGGGTCATGAACCTGGCGCGTTCGAGCTTGAGCGGCGCCAGCTCGGCATTGACGGCCCGGTTGAGCTTCTCGGCCGACTTGGCGCGAACAGCCGAAAGCCGGGCGGCGGCGGCACGGTAATGTCCGTCGGCTTCGGCGGCGGCGGCTTCCAGCTTCTTGAGCTGGTCGGCGCCGGCGTCGATCAGCGCGACGTCCTGGCGGTATTTGGCGGCGAGCGCTGCGAGGTTGTCGACCGGCGTCGAATATTTGCGCGAAGCCGCACGCAGCGCGAACAGCCGCTCCTCGATGCGCTCGAGTTCGGCCGGGTCGAAATCGGTTGCGATCAACGCCGCGGCCAGATGCTGATCCGCCTCCTCCAGCGCGTTGATGGCGGCATCGATCGCCTTCACCGCCGGCTCGACCAGCGCGGGCGAATTGGCGGCGCGGCGCTCCAACCGGCGCACCGCGGCGGACAGCGTTGCAACCGGCGACTGGTTGCCGCCGACGGCATCCTGCGCCTCGCGCAGATCGGCCGCGATCTTCTCGCCCTGCATCATCGTGGTGCGGCGCTCGGCCAGCGCGGTCTCCTCGCCATCCTTCGGCGCCAGCGCTTTCAACTCGTCGGCAGCATGGCGCAGATAGTCCGCCTCGCGGGCGGCGCGCTCCATGGCGGCACGATGCTCCGCCAGCACCGCGTTGGCGGCGCGGCGCGCCTCCCACAGCTTTTCCAGCGCCGCGACATCCCTCTCCAGCCCCGAAAAGGCGTCGAGCAGCCGGCGATGGGTCGAGGCATCGACCAGCGCACGATCGTCGTGCTGGCCGTGGATCTCGACCAGGGTGGCGCCGACCGCCTTCAGCGTCTGCACGCTGATCGCCTGATCATTGAGGAAGGCGCGGGTGCGGCCATCGGCGAGTTGCACCCGCCGCAGAATCATCTCGCCGCTGTCTTCCAGACCGTTGTCGCTGAGAATGGCGGAAGCCGGATGTCCCCTGGGCACGTCGAACACGGCTGTGACCTGGCCCTGCTCGGCCCCGTGCCGGACCAGGCCGGCATCGCCGCGGCCGCCGAGCGCCAGCGCAAAGGCATCGAGCAGGATCGATTTGCCGGCTCCGGTTTCACCCGTCAGCACCGCGAGCCCGCGAGAAAATTCGATATCGAGCCGTTCGATCAGGACGATGTCACGGATCGACAGACGCGCCAGCATGCCCGATGAGTTCCTGCTCGTGTGGCCTTGATTCGAGAAATTCTCTTCAGTGCCGCCCGAAAGGCCGAGAAGAGTCCCCCTGAACTAAAGCCACACTATAGCCTTTTCAAGCGAAGGGGCGACCTGTTCGCTCAAAGAAAACGTTTCGAATCGGAAATGCCCGGCTGTGATTCGGGGATATGATCAGCCGAGGCCGACCTTCTTGAAGGCCCGGCTGATCCAGGAGCCCTGATTCTCGCTGGGCTCGACGCCGCCCGATTTCACCAGCTTGTAGGCGTCCTTGTACCAGCGGCTGTCAGGGAAATTGTGGCCGAGGACGGCCGCCGCGGTCTGCGCTTCGCTGACGATGCCGATCGCCATATAGGCCTCGGTGAGACGTTCCAGCGCTTCCTCGACATGGCGCGTGGTCTGGTACTGGGTGACCACGGTCTTGAAGCGGTTGATCGCCGCGGTGTAGTCGTGCCGTTGCAGGTAGTAGCGGCCGATGTTCATTTCCTTGCCGGCAAGCTGGTCGCGCGCGCCTTCGAGCTTGGCCTTGGCGCTGATGGCATATTCCGAGGTCGGATATTTGCGCACCACCTCTTCCAGCGCGGCGATGGCCTTTTCGGTGCGCCCCTGGTCGCGGGAAATATCCGGGATCTGATCATAGTTCGATGCCGCGATCAGATATTCCGCATAGGCCGCGTCCGGGCTGCCCGGATGCAGCGTGACATAGCGCGTCGCCGCGCCGATGCAATTGTCGTAATCGCCTGCGCTGTAATAGGCATAGGCCGACATCAGGAGCGACTTGCGCGCCCAGTCCGAATAAGGATGCTCGCGGTCGACTTCCTCGAACTTCTTCGAAGCCGCCTTGGCATCCTTCTTCTCGTTCAGTTCGTACAGACCCTCATTGTAGATCTTGTCCGCCGGCTGGTCGTCGAAGGTTTTGTCGTCCTTGGCGAAGAACTTGTCCCACAGCGCGCCGGTGCCGCAGCCGCTCAAGGGAATCGCAAGAAGGACCAGGGTTGCAGCCAGCCGCAATTGCTGTCCAAGCCGCCGGAAGTCCGAGCGAGGGGATTTGGCTGATTGAAGCGTCATACGCCGTGCCGACATGGATTAAGACCTGACGCCCTTGCTGCGGTGCCGTGTGCACGCCGATGAATCATACTCATGAGCGCGATGCTTGCCTGCCCGCGGTGCCCCTGCCTTGCGGGCCGCCGGCCTGTGTAACCGAAAAAGATCCGGTGGCCATCCGGGTACGCAGGTATTTCGCCCGGATTAAGGCAGCCAGAAGGCATCGCGACCAATCATGGTACCTGTGGAAACCGGAGCTTGCGGAAACCGGGCCTGAAGCGCTCGTTTCCAAGAAGACGCCAAGAATGATTCGACGCCAAGGATGATTCTAGGAAACGTCGGGCCCGTAGGCCGGCGCGACCATGCCGCCCACCATTCCGCTTCCCGCTTCGGCGTAAGCGCGGGGACGGCGCGCTGCCGCGTCGGATTCAACCACCCGCCAGGCGGTGCGGTCGGCCAGCAGCGCCGTCAGCACCGCATGGTTAAGCTTGTGACCGCCACGGACCGAGCGATAGGCGCCCAGCAGCGGCAGGCCGGCGAGCGTGAGGTCACCGACGGCATCCAGCACCTTGTGGCGCGCGCATTCATCGGCGTAACGCAGGCCTTCGGGATTGAGCAGGCGCTCGTCGTCGAACACCACCGTGTTCTCGAAGGAGGCGCCGAGCGAAAAGCCCGCATTCCTGAGCCGAGCCACGTCGTTCATGAAGCCGAAGGTGCGAGCCCGGGCAACTTCGCGGCGGAACGTTTCCGGGCTGAGGTCCAGCGCATATTTCTGCCGGCCGATTACCGAATTGGTGAAGCTGATCTCGATCTCGGCGCGGAACCCGGCGGCATAGGGGCGCAACTCGCCGAAGGAATCGCCGACCGTGGCCTGGACCGGTTTCAACACCTGAAGGAAGCGGCGCGACGCCGATTGGGTCAGAATACCGGCCTGGTCGATGGCGGCGACGAACGCCGCCGCGCTGCCATCCATGATCGGAACTTCAGGGCCGTCGATCTCGATGGTGGCGTTGTCGACGCCCATGCCGCGCAGCGCAGCCAGCACATGCTCGGCGGTCGAGACCAGCGGACCATCGCGGTCGCCCAGCACGGTGGCGAATTCGGTAGCGGTGACGGCATCGGCGACGGCGGGAACCTCGCGATCGGCGCCGTCGAGGCCGGTGCGCACAAAAACCAGGCCTGCATCAATGGGTGCAGGTCCGATGGTCAAACTCACCGGTAAACCAGAATGAACACCGACGCCTGTCACAGTGGCTTGCGACCGAAGCGTTGTCTGCCGGTTCAATTTCATTCCAAGACCGCCCACTACCGACTTTGCTGAAGCAGGGGGCCGGCCCAATTGTATGGGCCGACTCACTTCAGCATCCCCAAGTCGTGGCAGACCATAGTGATTGCCCTAAACAGCGCCAACTCACGCTTTTTTACGGATTGTTACCCAACCTCTGCCGTATTCGCGCCAAAGGTTGACCAAATTCGACCTCGGTTCAACGTCGCCGACGAACCGCCCAGTTACCATGAAATGAGTGATTAATCCTTTAATATCAGGCCCTTGATAACCAAACCGTGTTCGGCTGGGGCATAAGGCAAGGGCCCCGGCTGAGACAGCCGGGGCCCTTTTCCACAAGTTCCGTTGTAACAATTTCAAGTCGCCTGCCGCCGCAGGAAGGCCGGGATATCCAAATGATCGTCGCCCTGTGGCGTCGGCGCAACAGGTGCCGGGCGGCCGTGGGGGTCCAATCCTTTCGGCGCAGGACGCCGCGCATATTCCGACACCGGCTCATTGGCGGCGATCTGCTGGGCCACGCTGCGCTGGGGCCGGCGTTCCGGCATCGGCGGCAGTTGCGGCATGGCAGGACCGGAGACCCGTGCCGCGACCGGCGGCTCCGCCTCCTCGTCACGACGGCCGAGGCCGACATTGGCAAGGCGCTGCAGCAGCGACAGCCGGGTCTTCTGCGGATGTTCCTCCTCGAACTCGCCGCCCTTCGGCTCGCCCTTGGCCTGCCGGATTTCAGCCTGCGCCGGCATCGGCAGTTCCTCGAATTTCGGCATCCGCGGCGCCCGGACCGGGGCGCGCTCGGCCGGCTGCGGGATGAAGGTTTCCGGTGTCGGGGCCTCGCGCATATCGATCTTGGCAGTCTCAGGATCCGGGAACAGCGAAGGCTTCTGGGCGATCGGCCGCACCATGACGTCGCCATAGGCCGCCGGCTGCAGCGGCGCCTGGGCGGCAGCCCCCGTGGGCTCGACTGCGGCGGCAATCGCCGCGAGCGCGGCGCGCTCGACATTGCCGCCGGGCCGCTGCGGCTGGGCGTGGTGATTCGCTTGCGGGTGGGCATGGGGCT
>DASZTN010000153.1:0-43808 GCA_035547995.1 Bradyrhizobium sp.
GAAACCGGTATTCCATGCGGTCAGCTCGTAACACTGCAGATAGCCGAACGGACCGTCATCGAAACCAACGATGTACTGATCCATCGCCGGCTCATCCAGGTCGCCGCTGACGAGCGCGTATTGCTCGTCAGGATCGCCCCACCATTGCGCGACATGCGGCGTTTCCAGCCACCGCTGCACCATGATCAGGTCGCTGCGGATGAGTGGACGGAAGCGATACAGCGCAGGGGCCATGCATCAGGCCCCTTTCAGCGTCTCGATCGTCACGTTGCGATTGGTGTAGATGCAGATGTCGGCCGCGATCGCCATCGCCTTCTTGACGATAGTTTCGGCGTCGATGTCGGTGTCGATCAGAGCACGTGCGGCCGCTAACGCGTAGTTGCCGCCGGAGCCGATGCCCATCACCCCGCCTTCCGGCTCGAGCACATCGCCGGTTCCGGTGAGGACGAGCGACACGTCCTTGTCGGCCACGATCATCATCGCCTCCAGGCGACGCAAGTAGCGGTCGGTGCGCCAATCCTTGGCGAGCTCGACGGCGGCGCGCATGAGTTGACCCGGATACTGCTCGAGCTTGCCTTCGAGCCGCTCGAACAGGGTGAAGGCGTCGGCGGTGGCGCCGGCAAAGCCGCCGATCACGTCACCTTTGCCGAGCTTCCGCACCTTTTTGGCGTTGGACTTGATCACGGTCTGGCCGATTGAGACCTGGCCGTCGCCGCCGATCACCACCCGGCCGCCCTTGCGAACCGTCAAGATGGTGGTGCCGTGCCAGACCGAAGGCTCATTCTGTGATGCTTGCATTAGGATATCCTCGTGACCGGCCAGATCTAGGGATTGGCCGGCAGGGTTACAATCGCGCTGTTCCCGCGCGGAAATCCGGTCACCATAGGCTGAAGTTAGGTCCCGGCGATGTCATCCCGCAGTAGCGAAGCCGACATCGGCCTGTTAAAACGGCCGCGTTTCGCCACGGGAAAGCACATTTCATGCGCACAGCGACCATCAAGCGCAAGACCAAAGAGACCGACATCGAGGTGGCCGTCAACCTCGATGGTTCCGGCGTGTCCAAGGTTTCGACCGGCATTGGCTTTTTTGACCATATGCTCGATCTCCTGGCCCGGCATTCCCGCATCGATCTCACCGTGAAGGCCGACGGCGACCTTCATGTCGATTACCATCACACCACGGAAGATGTCGGCATCGCCCTCGGCCAGGCCGTGAAGCAGGCGCTCGGCCCCATGACGGGGATCACCCGCTATGCCTCGATCCATATGCCGATGGACGAGACGCTGTCCCGGGTCGTGATCGACATTTCCGGGCGGCCGGTGCTGGTGTTCAGGGTCGAATTCCCGCGCGACAAGATCGGCGAGTTCGATACCGAGCTGGTTCGCGAATGGTTCAACGCCTTTGCCATGAACGCCGGCGTGACTTTGCATGTCGAGACCCTATATGGCGAGAACAGCCATCATATCGCCGAGTCCTGCTTCAAGGGTCTGGCGAGGGCGCTGCGTGCCGCGGTTGCGATCGACCCACGTGCGGCCGGCGAGGTGCCGTCCACCAAGGGTCAGCTCGGCGGCTGAGCCTTAAATCAACTGTTCTCGGCGGAGAGTAACGATGCCGGTCTACACAGTACATGCGCCTGCGGCGACCGATGCCAGCATCGCCGCGACCGACAAATTCAGCTTCGTTCGCGACGGTTTCCACTTCTGGGCGATGCTGCTGGGCCCGATCTGGCTGATCTGGCATCGGCTGTGGCTGGCGCTGATCGGTTATTTGGCGGCGACCGCTGCGATTGATTTCATCATTGCTCGGCTTCATGCCGGACGCACAGCGATGTTTTTCGCCGAAGTCCTGATCGCCCTGTTGCTGGGATTCGAAGGCGCCAGCCTGCAGCGCTGGACGCTGTCGCGGCGCAATTTCCGTCAGCTTGACGTGGTGGTTGCCGATGACGAGGAGACTGCCGAACGGCGCTTCTTCGATCGCTGGACCGCCAAGCAACGCGGCTTGGTCAACGATCAGGGCTCGGTCGATCGCGGCGCGCCGCCGCCCACGCGCAATGTCCCGGGCCAGGCATTTTCCAGGCCGCCGACCGAGAATGGCATCATCGGGTTGTTCCCGCAGCCAGGAGCATAGGGGTGAGCGTCGCCATCATCGATTACGGTTCCGGCAATCTGCATTCGGCCGCCAAAGCCTTCGAGCGGGCATCGCGGAGCCTGGAAGAGCCGCAGAAGATCATTGTCACCCGCGATCCCGATACAGCCTATCGCGCCGACCGTATCGTGCTGCCCGGCGTCGGGGCCTTTGCGGATTGCCGCAGGGGTCTCGAAGAGCTTGACGGCATGATCGATGCCATGACCGAAGCGGTGCGCCACAAGGCGCGGCCGTTTTTCGGCATCTGCGTCGGCATGCAGCTGATGGCGACGCACGGCAGGGAGCATGTCACGACCGACGGCTTCAACTGGATTGCCGGCGACGTCGAGAAGATCGCGCCGCGCGACGAAAATTTGAAGATCCCGCATATGGGATGGAACACGCTCGATCTGCTCCGCGAGCATCCGGTGCTCGAGCGGCTGCCGCTCGGTCCGAACGGCCGCCATGCCTATTTCGTGCACTCCTATCATCTTAACGCCGTCGACGAGGCGGACGTGCTGGCGCGCGCCGATTACGGTGGCCCGGTGACGGCGATCGTGGCCAAGGACACCGCGGTCGGCACCCAGTTTCACCCTGAGAAGAGCCAGCGTTTCGGACTGGCGCTGATCTCGAATTTCCTGAAGTGGAAGCCGTGATTCTTTTTCCTGCCATCGATCTGAAGAACGGCCAATGCGTGCGCCTGGAGCAGGGCGACATGGCCCGTGCCACTGTCTTCAACCTCGATCCCGCCGCGCAGGCGCGCTCGTTCGCCGAGCAGGGCTTTGAATATCTGCACGTGGTCGATCTCGACGGCGCCTTTGCCGGCAAGCCGATCAATGCGCAGGCCGTCGAAGCGATGCTGAAAGAGATCGCGATGCCGGTGCAGCTCGGCGGCGGCATCCGTGACCTCGCCACCGTTGAGGCCTGGCTTTCCAAAGGCGTTACCCGCGTCATCATCGGCACCGCCGCGGTCCGTGATCCCGACTTCGTCAAAAGTGCCGCCAGGAAATTTCCCGGCCGCGTTGCGGTGGGCCTCGATGCCCGTGACGGCAAGGTCGCGGTGCAGGGTTGGGCCGAGACTTCGGAAGTGACCGCGCTCGACATCGCCCGGCGCTTTGAGGATGCCGGCGTTGCCGCCATCATCTTCACCGACATTTCCCGCGACGGTCTGTTGAAGGGGCTCAATCTCGACGCGACCATTGCACTGGCAGAGCGCATTTCGATCCCGGTGATCGCCTCGGGCGGCCTGGCCTCCATCGAGGATGTACGGGCGCTGCTGGCGCCGCGGGCCAAGAAGCTGGCCGGCGCCATCGCCGGCCGCGCGCTCTATGACGGCCGTCTCGACCCGGCGGCCGCGCTGGCGCTGATCTGTCAAGCGCGTGCAGCGGCATAGGAGACGGCGATGTTCAAGGTGCGCGTGATCCCCTGTCTCGATGTCAAGGACGGCCGGGTCGTCAAAGGTGTCAATTTCGTCGACCTGCGCGATGCCGGCGACCCCGTCGAAGCGGCGATTGCCTATGACGCGGCCGGTGCCGACGAATTGTGCTTTCTCGATATCACGGCGACCCATGAAAATCGCGGCATCATGCTCGACGTCGTCCGCCGCACGGCGGAGGCGTGCTTCATGCCGCTGACCGTAGGCGGCGGCGTCCGCACCATCGACGACATCCGCACGTTGCTGCGGTCCGGCGCCGACAAGGTATCGATCAACAGCGCCGCGGTCAGCCGCCGCGAATTTGTCAAGGAAGCGGCCGAAAAATTCGGCGATCAGTGCATCGTGGTCGCGATCGATGCCAAGCGGGTCACGCGCGCCGGCGGATCGGACCGCTGGGAGATCTTCACCCATGGTGGACGGAATTCGACCGGCATCGATGCGATCGAATATGCCCAGGAAGTGGTCTCGCTCGGCGCCGGCGAAATTCTGCTGACCTCGATGGATCGCGACGGAACGAGGCAGGGCTTCGACCTTCCGCTGACCCGGGCGGTGGCCGACAGTGTTTCGGTCCCGGTCATTGCCTCAGGGGGCGTCGGCGGTCTCGATCATCTCGTCGACGGCATCCGCGAGGGGCATGCGACCGCGGTACTGGCGGCATCGATCTTCCATTTCGGGGAATTTACCATCCGTGAGGCCAAGGATCACATGGCCCGCGCCGGGCTGCCGATGCGGCTCGATCCCTGACGACTCTTTATGACAGAAGTGCTACAGGTCGGGCGGTCCGGCGCCGACTGAGCTGGTCAAGGCGCATATGAGTTGAGTTGATGTCGCGTTTCACGATCCATGACCTTGCCGCCATCGTCGATGCCCGCGCGGCATCGGGAGGAGAGGCATCCTATACCCGCAAGCTGCTCGACAAGGGGCCGGCGCATTGCGCAAAGAAGCTTGGCGAAGAGGCGGTGGAAACCATTATCGCTGCGGTCGAGGATGATCGTGAGCACCTGATCGCCGAAAGCGCGGACCTGCTGTTTCATTTCCTGGTCCTGTTGAAGTCGCGCGGTGTCAGGCTTGAGGAGGTCGAGGCCGCGCTGGCGCAACGCACGCGGATGTCGGGACTGGAGGAAAAGGCTGCGCGCAAGCGGGACTAGGGCGTAATGCGGATCGAAGGCGGCTTCAGCGCAAAGGCACCGGCTTTCCGAAAAGATCGCGCCTGACCGTGAAATAAAGAGTGTTTTGATGGATATTCGTGCCGCCGATCAGAAATATAACCCCTACCGGGTATTCTCCCGCGAGCAGTGGGCGCGGCTGCGCGACGACATGCCGATGACTTTGGGAGCGGACGAGATCGCGACCCTGACCTCGATGCATGACCGGCTTGATCTCAAGGAGGTCGAGGAGATCTATCTGCCCTTGTCGCGACTATTGTCGATGTATGTCGAAGCCACCCAGCGCTTGTTCTACGCGCAGCGGCGATTTCTCGGCATCCAGGATCGCAAGATGCCGTACATCATCGGCGTCGCCGGCTCGGTTGCGGTCGGCAAGTCGACCACCGCGCGCGTGCTGCAGGCGATGCTGGCCCGCTGGTCGCCGCGCCCGAAGGTCGATCTGGTGACGACCGACGGCTTTCTGTTTCCCAATGCCGTGCTGGAACGGCTGGGGCTGATGCAGAAAAAGGGCTTTCCGGAAAGCTACGATCTGCCGACTCTGCTCGGCTTCCTCAGCGATATCAAGGCGGGACGCCGCCGCGTGCGTGCGCCGGTCTATTCGCATCTGACCTACGACATCGTTCCAAATGAGTGGATCGAGATCGATCAGCCCGACATCCTGATCGTCGAGGGCGTCAACGTCCTGCAGACCGGCCGGCTGCCGCGTGACGGCAAGGCCGTCGCCGTGGTCTCGGATTTTTTCGATTTCTCGGTTTACATCGATGCCGAAGAACCGGTGCTGCGAGACTGGTATGTGCGCCGCTTCCTGGCGCTGCGTGACACCGCATTCCACGATCCACGGTCCTATTTCCATCGCTACGCCCCGCTTTCCGATGAAGAAGCCACCGCAACCGCGATCGCGATCTGGGAGCGGACCAACCTTGCCAATCTCGAGGACAACATCCTGCCGACACGGCCGCGTGCAACGCTGATCCTGAACAAGGGCGCCGACCATGTGGTGGAGCAGGTCGCGCTGCGCCGCCTTTAAAGCGCGATAAAGTCGCAATGACGGCCAATGATTCAGGCGGATATATAATGCTTTATGTATCGCCTCACGTCACGAGATGACGCGAGGCGGCAAGACCGGCGAGGGCGTCAGCGAGCTTGTCGCGATCAAGCGGCTTGATCAGGAAACCATTCATGCCGGCTTCAAAGCAGGCATAGCGGTCTTCCACCAGCGTGTTCGCCGTCAGCGCAAGGATCGGCGTCGGCTGGCCCGGCTGCGCAGCCTCGTGAGCGCGAATGCGCTTGGTGGCTTCGATGCCGTCGAGGCCTGGCATCTGGATGTCCATCAAGATGAGATCGTAGGGGGTGCCGGCGGATTTCGCCGACAGCCAGGATTCGATCGCCGCCTCGCCATTGGTGGTGATCACGACGTGGTGTCCAAGCCGCGTCAATAGCGAGCGCATCAACAGCGCATTGATCTCGTTGTCCTCCGCCACCAGCACCGAAAGGCCTCGCGACGGCGTGATCGCCGGCGTCTCGGCTTGATCGGCCACATCGATTTCGGGATCATCGGCAAGGTTTGGCGCCGGGATTTCCGGCGTGGCCGTCAGCCGGACCGCGAGCGAAGCGGCGCGCAATGGCTTGATCAGGTAGCCGGTAAAGGCCGGCGGAAGCTCGAAGTCGTGCCGGGCAGTCGGCGTCAGCATGACCAGCCGGTGCGTCGAGTGGGCGCGTGCGGCGTCCCCGAAGGCTGTAACCTCGGCGTCCCCGAAGCCGAGATCGACCAGAACAGCGTGCCACGAGCGTTCCGGCAGCAGCGCCTGGGCCACCGTGAGATCCGAGACCATGCAGGTCTGGCCGCCCCAGCGCTCCAGCCGTCGCGCCACCAGCGAGGTCTCGATGGTTTCGAGCGCTGCCAGCATCACCGACTGTCCGGTCAGGTCCGGTGCGACGAAGGTCTTGGCGGTGTCGTTGCCGGTGCCGACAAGGGGCACCGATACTTCGAAGGTCGAGCCGACGCCTGGCTGGCTCTCCAGCGTGATGCGGCCGCCCATGCGCCTGACGATGCGTTCGCTGATCGAGAGGCCGAGCCCGGTGCCGCCATAGTCGCGGGCGATGCGTTCGTCGGCCTGCTCGAATTCGCGGAAGATCCGTTTCTGGGCCTCGGGGGCGATGCCGATGCCGGTATCGCGTACCAGGAAGCTGATCTCGCCCGGCCAGATTCCCGGCTCTACGATCAGCGCTACGCCGCCGGTCGAGGTGAATTTGATCGCATTGCCGGCGAGGTTGAGCAGCACCTGGCGCAAGCGGGCGGTGTCGCCGATCACTTCCCTGGGCAGCCGTTCGTCGACATAGGCTGCGATCTCGAGCTGCTTGGCCTGCGCCCGCGGCGCCAGCAGTTCGGTAATGTCCTCGATCAATGCAGCGAGCGCGAACGGGCGCTGCTCAAGGTCGATCTTGCCGGCTTCGATCTTGGAGTAATCCAAGAGTTCCTCGATCAGCGACAGCAAGGCCTCGCCCGAGCTCTTCACCGCTCTGGCGTAAGTGATCTGTTCGGGGGTGAGCGAAGTTTCCAGGAGCAGGCCGCTCATGCCGATGATGCCGTTCAGCGGCGTGCGGATTTCGTGGCTCGCCATCGCCAGGAAGCGCGACTTGGCGCGGTTGGCGGCGTCGGCGTGATCGCGGGCTTCGCTGAGCGCGCGTTCGGTTTCGGTTCGATCGGTAACGTCGCGGCCGACATACTGGGTTTCGGCGGGCTGGCCGGCATCCGAGCGGACCAGCCCCTCGCGCCAGGCGATCCATCGCGGCCCCAGCGGAGTGGCGATCTTCTGATCGTGGATCCGGGTGCCATTGCCGTTCAGGGCGACTTCGCCCTGTTCAAGGACGGTGAGCGTGAAGCGGCTGCCGATCAGGGCGCCCCGCGGCTGGCCGGCCAGTTCGCAATAGGCTTCGTTGGCGAAGGTGATGCGGCCTTCGGCATCACGCAGCACGATCAGGTCGCCCTGGGATTCAAACAGGTTGCGGGTTCGCTCTTCAGCTTCCTTCAGCTCCCAGTTACGGTCCGCCAGCGCCTCGTTGTGCAGCAGCACCTTCCGGAGCTTCCGGCGCATGAAGCGCATTCGCATACTCAGTGTCGCGAGCGCGAGGCAGGCGATCGCGAACAGAAAGCTTGCACCGATCGCAAACGTATTGGGATCGTAACCGGAATGTTCGGATCGGCTTCCGGCGATGAAGCCATAGGCGCCACCGAACGCGGCGGAGAAAATCGTGAACGAGCGGATCACAAAGGCGATGCGGGGATAACGCCGCGCCAGACGCCGCATGCGCGACTTGATTCGTAGGCCTTGTTTCATCGCCGCCGCCTCGAATTTGTTTTTGGTGTCATTGCGGTTATTTGCTGCGGTCGTCGTCCTGGTCGACTCCGCACATGCTGTGCGCCGCCGACCTTCCAAACAGTTTGAAGGCTGACGTTCTCACATGCCGTGATGGGAACAGGGTTGATCAAGTGTTAACAGCCTCTCAAAGCGAGGCGGAGGCAAGGTGCGGATGCGCGCTGGCCGCGCCCACAATCAGGGCTGCGGCTTCTCGCGCCGTGAAAGTGCTCGATTTGACGAAGATCCGGTAATCGGCGGGGCCGTCATGCGAGAGATAGATCATCGGCGCGGCACGGGAGGCCTTGGCGGAAATCGCCACGAACTGCGTCGCTGGCGTCACGGCGCAGGCGTCGGTCTCCGGCCCATCGACGTCATCGACCACAGCAAAATCGGCGTCGTCGGCGTTGTCGGTGATTTGAACCCGCACGTTGGCGGCGGCCGGATCGTCGGTGAAGCTGACATGCAGGTCGGCATGCCAGGGCGCGGTTACGATCTGCAGTGATTCGTTGCCGATGGCGATGCAGGGATGCGCGCCAGTCACCAGCTGGGAATCGGCGAGCAGGGCCGCGACCACCAAGGGGACGACCGATACCAGAACCTTGAGACGCAACATGGCACGCAACTCACTGACCAGCCCGCTGCTCCGGGCTTATGGTTGGCGGAGCGTAAACAAAACTCGTTACCGCCGGGTTGACGCCTGGCGCTAATCATTCGCGCGACAGCTTTTCGTGTGGAGATTCACGCGTTCAGCGCCGGATCGCGCCGGGAAGGCCGATTGAACGGAAGGCTGACTGAAAGAGTCTCAAGCGGCGCGGCGCAGATCCTCGGCAAGTGCGCGGTAGGACAAGGCTTCGGCGAGGTGCAGCTTGCCGATCTTGCCCGAGCCGTCGAGGTCGGCGAGGGTGCGGGCGACCCGCAGCACGCGGTGATAGCCGCGTGCCGAAAGCCGCATGGTTTCGGCGGCATCGCGCAACAGCTTGGTGCCCTGGGGATCGAGCTGCGCGACCTCTTCCAGCACGGAAGCCGGCGCCTCGGCATTGGTACGGATATGCGGCAGGCCTGCCGCGGCATAGCGCGTGCGCTGGACGTCGCGCGCGGCCGCGACGCGGGCGGCGACTTCGGCCGAGCCTTCTGCAGGTGGCGGCAGGATCAGATCTGCCGCGCTCACCGCCGGCACTTCGATGCGCAGGTCGATGCGATCCATCAGCGGCCCGGAGATGCGCGCCTGATAGTCCGAGGTGCAGCGCTCGATCCGGCCGCGCTTGCAGGAAAAGCCGGGCTCGAAGGCCTGGCCGCAACGGCACGGGTTCATTGCCGCAACCAGCATGAAGCGCGCCGGATAGGTGACGCGGTGGTTGGCGCGCGACACGGCGACCTCGCCATTCTCCAGCGGCTGGCGCAGCGAATCCAGCACGCGCGGATCGAACTCCGGCAATTCGTCGAGAAACAGCACGCCCTGATGCGCCAGCGAAATCTCACCGGGCCTGGCGCGGACGCCGCCACCGGTCAGCGCTGCCATGCTCGCGGAATGATGGGGGCTGCGAAATGGCCGCCGCGTGGTCAGCGCCCCGCCCTCGATCTCGCCGGCGACGGAAGCGATCATCGACACTTCCAGCAGTTCGGCGGGCGCCAGTGGCGGCAGGATCGACGGCAGCCGCGCCGCCAGCATTGATTTTCCGGCACCGGGCGAACCGATCATCAACAGGTGATGGCCGCCGGCGGCAGCGATCTCGAGCGCGCGCTTGGCGCTCTCCTGGCCCTTGATGTCGCGCAGATCGAGCAGCTCGGTCTCGCGTTCATGCATCTTCGGCTGCGGCCTCGACAATATTTGCGTGCCTTTAAAATGGTTGGCGATCTGGATCAGCGAATTCGCTGCGATGATCTGGATGTCCGGGCTTGCCCAGGCTGCTTCCGCGCCGCACGCTGCCGGACAGATCAGGCCTTCCTCGCGCGAATTGGCACCGATCGCTGCCGGCAGCACGCCTGCGACCGGTGCAAGCGATCCGTCGAGGCCGAGCTCGCCAAGCACGGTAAAGCCGTTGAGCGCATCGGCGGGAATCGCGCCGATCGCCGCCATCAGGCCGAGCGCGATCGGCAGATCATAATGGCTGCCTTCCTTGGGCAGATCGGCCGGGGCGAGGTTGACGGTGATGCGGCGCGCCGGCAGCGCCAGCCCGGAAGCGATCAGGGCAGAGCGAACCCGCTCGCGAGCCTCCGAAACGGCCTTGTCCGGCAGGCCGACAATGGTAAACGCCGGCAGGCCCGGTGCGACCTGGACCTGCACGTCGACCGCGCGGGCCTCTATCCCCTCGAACGCTACGGTGGAAACCCGCTGGACCATGCCGCCCCTCTTCCACAATCGAGGGTAGCGGAAAGCTCCGCACCGCGCAAGAACATTAAGCGAACATTCGTGACCGGCACGGTGAACCAGCCGGCTCTCCTGATCCGGCAAAAGTGAATTGCCGGCACGGCCGTTTATCGGATCATGATTCAGGGGCAGCCTGGCCACATCCCACATCGGGCGAAATCACGGAGATCAGAACGATGTCGAAACGGCTGGAAGGCAAGGTTGCAATCATCACCGGCGCGGCCCGTGGCATCGGGCGCGCAGCCGCAGTGGCATTCGCGCGCGAAGGCGCCGCGGTGATGGGAATCGATATCGCGGGTCCGGTCAGCACCACGCTGGAAGTCGAGCCCGCGACCAAGGACGAACTCGACCAGACCGGCCGCCTGATCGAGGCGGCCGGCGGCAAATGGGCCTCATATCGGCTCGATCAACGCGATCTGCCGGCGTTGCGGGATGCCGCGCAAAAGACCGTCCAGGCGTTCGGCAAGATCGACATCCTGTTTGCCAATGCGGGCATCCAGTCGTTCAAGCCGATCCTGGAAATGGAAGATGCCGACTGGCATGACCAGATCGACGTCAACCTCACCGGCACCTGTAACGCGATCCGCGCCGTGGCGCCCCATCTGGTCAAGAACGGCGGCGGACGCATCATCGTGACCTCGTCGACGCAAGGGCGGCATGGCACCAAATTCGGCGCAGCCTATTCAGCGTCGAAATGGGGGATCATCGGACTGATGAAGTCCGCCGCACTGGAGCTCGGCCACTACGGCATCACCGTCAATGCCGTGATCCCCGGCCTGATCGACACGCCGCTGACGCGCCATCGGCAGCGTTATGCCCAGGCCGTCGATGATCTGAACAATGCCGAGCCGATCGGCAGGCTGGAGGCGGAAGCGAAGCAGAAACTCAGCGCCAAGTCTCCGCTGGGTGTGCCGTGGATCGAGCCGGAAGCGATCGCGCCTGCCGTCGTGTTTCTCGCCAGCGACGAGGCCTACATGGTGTCTGGTGCCACCTATGACGTGACCGGCGGCGACAGCGCCAATAACGCAGCCTGACGCCCGGTTCTTCTGATCGAACGGGCCCGGCCCTGGAGTTTTGCATCCCGCGACTGCATTCCGCGACCTATCGCCGCTCCGCTCAAAACGCCATCGATCGGGCTCCCGCGACTGTTCTGCCCCCGTCGACCCATCTTTTGAGCCGCCTGTAGAGGCTCCAGGGCCGATTTAAGAGAAGTCAGGGCAATTTGGTAAAAAGAAACCGAACAAAACCGGTCAATTGCGAACTGCCCCGCTAGGGTTATTCCAACAGTTCTTTTGTAAATCGAAGGAATGGCGGATGAGCTGCTATCGAATGGGGACGAGGGACCGAAATGTTGGTGAATCGGCGCAGAAGCGAACGTCAACAATGCCGAAGGGTCGCCAAGATTCAATTCGGCACCGGCTCGCTGCCGCGTGACTGCATGATCACCGACGTGTCGCAGGGCGGCGTCAAGATCGTGGCCGAGTACCCCGAAATTCCCTCTGAATTCACCATTATCCTGTCGACGGGCCATGCGCGCCAGTGCCGGTTGGCATGGCGGATCGGTTGCGAATTCGGCGCCGAATTCATCGATTAGGCTTCGCCGCGCGGCGATTCCTCGCCATCCGTCCACACGTTCGGCTGCGAATGTTGAAAGGGCGCTCACCGCACCGGCATTGATGTCGCGATCACCTTGATACCGCCGTCCGCGATATTTAACCGGAATTTAGGGTTACTGTGAGCACTTCTGGAGCGTTGCTGACCACGGGTCGAAATGCATGCGCCGGCAGTTGTTCGAACGAAATCGCTTTGCGAGGCGTCTCGCGTCCACGGCATCGTCAGCGATCCTGATATTCGGGCTCTGCAGCTGCCAGACCGTCGGCATGTCGGACATCACGGGGTCGCTGGGCGATAAGGCCGAAACGGGCAGCAGCACGGCGGATCCGCACCATGATGTCGAAGCCCTGGGCGAGCGCTTTCGGGCCAATCCCAAGGACGTGGAGGCGGCGCTTGCGTATAGCAAGGCGCTGCGCGCCGAAGGCCAGCGCGATCAGGCTGTCGCCGTGATGGAGAAGGCATCGATTGCCAGTCCCGGCAATAAGGCACTGCTTGCCGGCTACGGGCGGGCGCTCGCGGACAATGGCGACTTCCAGCAGGCGTTCGATGTTCTCAGTCGCGCCCACAGCCCCGACAACCCCGACTGGCGGATCCTGTCGGCGCAAGGTGCCGTGCTCGATCAACTCGGCCGGTATGACGAGGCCCGGCAATATTACAACAGTGCATTGAGAATCGCGCCTGACGAACCGTCGGTGTTGTCCAATCTCGGACTTTCCTATGTCCTCTCAAAGGACCTGCCCAAAGCCGAGGAAATATTGCGCCGTGCCAACAGCCATCCCGATGCCGATCCGCGGGTGCGGATCAATCTCGCTTTCGTGGTTGGCCTGCAAGGCCGCATCGCCGAGGCCGAAAGCATCGTGAAGGCCGGCCATACGCCCGAAGAAGCGGCAGCGAACGTCACTTACCTGCGGCGGCTGCTGGCGCGAAAGGACAAGGACGGCAACGGCAGCGTACACGCGGAAGCCAGGATTCCCATAGCGTCCGCAGCACGCGACGAGTGACGACTATAGCCGCGAACGCGGCGCAATCATCTCGCCTGCAGCTTCTTGATGATGGGCGCCAGCAACGAACGCTGCGGCTTCTTGACCTCGCCGCGGCCGGTCAATCGCCGTGCGATCTGCAGCATGGCCTTGGCGGTGCGATGGTTGCGGGAAACCTCCGCGATCATCTGGCCGTTATTGGCCGCCGTGCCGAACAATTTCGAGTCAAAGGAGATCGAGGCAATCGGCTGGCTCTCGACCGTCTTGGCAAAGTTGCGGGCATTGATCTCCGGCCGCTTCGGCATACCGACCTGGTTGAGACAATAGAGCGGCTCGCGATCATTCGGCCGCAACGACTTCAACATCGCCAGCATGTTCTTGGCATTGCGCAAATTTGCCAGATCCGGCTCAGCGACGATCAGGATGTCATCCGCGCCGACCAGCGCGCGCTTGGTCCATCCCGCCCATTGGTGCGGAATGTCCAGCACGATGCAGGGCATGGTCATGCGCAGCGTGTCGTAGATCGAATCGAACGCCTCGGCGCCGAAATCATAGACGCGTTCGAGCGAGGCCGGCGCCGCCAGCAGGCTGAGCCGCTCGCTGCATTTCGCCAGCAGGCGGTCAACCACGGCGGTGTCGAGACGTTCGGGCGAGAACACCGCATTGGCGATGCCCTGCACTGGATCCTGGTTGTAGTTGAGGCCGGCGGTGCCGAAGGCGAGGTCGAGATCGATGACCACGGAATCCATCGCAAGATCGCGCGCAATGGCCCAGGCAATATTGTGTGCGATGGTGGAAGCGCCGACGCCGCCCTTGGCGCCGACGACGGCAATGATCCTGCCGGCGGTGATGGCTTCCGAGGCCGAGAACAGGCTGCAAATCGACCGCACCAGGTCGATCGCTTGGACCGGACCGACGACATAGTCGTTGACGCCGCGGCGTACCAGTTCGCGATAGGGCGTGACATCGTTGGCGCGGCCGATCACGACGACCCGCGTGCCGGGATCGCACACGGTCGCCAGTTCGTCGAGCCCGGCCAGGATGTCGCTGTGGCCATCGGTTTCCAGCACGATCACATTGGGCGTCGGCGCCTTGTGATAGGCGTCGATGGCTGCCGTGATGCCGCCCATGTGAACCGACAGATGGGCCTTGGCGAGCCGGCGGTCTTCTGCCGCGGCTCGCGCTACTGCCGCGGTTGCCTCGGTCTCGCAAAAGCTCTGCACGGATATGCGTGGCGCCGGCGCAATGTAATCGTTGTCGCTTGGCGCAACGTCCGGCTGTTCGTCATCTTGGCGGGCGCGACTGATCATTTGCCTGCATCGCTGAGTTCGGCCTTATCGGATTCCGGATAGGCGGTCGTGGTCGTGGTACCCTTGCGATATTTCTCGAAGGCCTCGGTTCGCCGCGCCGTATAGGCCGGCGTCTCGGGCCGTGGCTGCACGAGATCTGCGGGGTTGTCGATCATCGCAGCCAGGTTGCGCTGGGTGGCGCAGCCGAAATTGTAATAGGATTTGTTTTCGGAATAGCTCGGGTCGTCGATCGACGGGCCGACATCCTCCGGCCACAATCCGCACGGACCAGCGACAGCCGCGATCCTTGGATAGTCCAGTCGGATGGCCGCAAACAGGCGCGGGTCGTCGGGTCGATAGTGGTGCACCACGATGCCGCGCGACGGCACGCCGCCAGCCATCAGCAGCGATCGGATCTCGCGAAAGGCATCCGCGGCCGCCGCGGCATTTGGCGTGTCCACGGGCACGTCGGCCACAATCGCGCCGGTGCCTTCGCGGCGCCAGGCTTGCGCAAGCCCGATGACGTCGGCGCGCTGCGAGGCGGAAAGGCCGCCGCGCCCATGCCCGACAAAGACCACGGTCGACTGATCTGCCTCCTGAATGGCGATCGGGTGACGCTGGCGATAATCCTCGGGAACGCTGGCGACCAAGTCGTTCTGGACCGTGTTGCATCCCCCGAGCGCTACCGAAAGACCGGAGAGCGCACCGAGCAGGCTGAGGGTCCGGCGTCGATGGTTCGGAGCTCTGTTGATCATGGTTCGTCCTCGTCGCGCGCTGGCGGCGGTTCAGTCTCAATCCGTGATGAAGCCGAAGTTGCAAGGGTAGCCTGCAACCTGCTCGATGCGGCCCGACACGCCGTAAATGCGGTTGATGCGGGCCAGGAGTGCCGATTGCGAATCGGAAGCGGGCGCAAATCCGTCATCGGGACGACCCAATTCCTTTTGCGAGACCGCGCGAACGATATAGGGGGTTACCAAAACCACCAGCTCGGTCTGGTTGTGGACGAAGTCCTGGCTCCTGAACAGCTGACCCAGAACCGGCAATTGATCGACGCCGGGCATTCCATTGATGGCCTGCTTGGTCTGGTCCTGGATCAGGCCGGCCATCGCCATCGAGCCGCCCGACGGAATCTCGAGTGTCGTTTCGGCACGCCGGGTCTTGATCGACGGCACCGAAATGCCGCTGATGCTGATCGAGTTGTCGTTCGATACTTCGGATACTTCGGTCATCACCCGAAGGCTGATGCGGCCTTCGGTCAGCACGACCGGTGTGAAGTTGAGGGAAATGCCGAATTTCTTGAACGAGATCGACGGCGCGCATTGCCCGACTGCGCCCGATGCCAGCGTCTGGCAGGTCACGCCGGTCGGCACCGGAAACTCGCCACCCGCGATGAATGTCGCCGACTCGCCCGAAATGGCAGTCAGGTTCGGCTCTGCCAGCGTGTGGATCAGGCCGGCACTTTCCATCGCCCGCAACGTCGCGGTGACGGATGGCGTCGAGCCGAACGAGCCGCTCAGCGCGTTGCCGGAGACCAGCGCTTGCCCGTTTGCGGTGAACGGGTTTGAATTGTTGAAGGTGACGACCGTATTGCCATAGTTCAGGCTGGCGCTGAGATCGATGCCCAGTTGCTTGACGACGGAGCGCGCAACTTCGGCGACCGTGACCTTCAGCATCACCTGATCGCGGCCCCTGACGACGATCGAGTTGACGACCTTGTCTGCGCTTCCGACCAGGCGCGCTGCGACATCGCCGGCCTGTTGCGCCTCGACCGGGCTTGCAACCGTGCCGGTCAGCACCACGCCGTCGCCGACGCCTTCGACATGAATGTCGGCATTCGGCATCGCTCCCTTCAATGCTTCGCGCACCCCGTTGAGGTCGCGCTTGACCGCAATGTCATAGGCGGCGATCTGCTGCCCGTCGGCATCGAAGAACACGACATTGGTCTGCCCGACTTGCGTGCCGATGATATAGGCGCGCTGCGAGGAATGGATGACCGCATTGGCCACCTTGGGATCGGCGACCAGCACATCCTTGACGTCCCGTGGCAGGTCGACCACCACCGATTTGCCGATGCCGAGCGCCAGAAAGCGCGAGCCGTGCCCGCTGGCGGCAATCGTGATCGGATGAGTCTCGCTCGCCGCAGCAAGCGTCGGCACGAGGTCAAGCGAGAGCGCGGCGACCGCGGGGAGTGACAGGATGCAGGCCATCAAGGTCCGCATCATCGGCCGATTTTTCCTGCACTGCATGACGGTCGTCCCTTGCCACTTCTGTGTCTTGATCACTTCTGTAAGGTTTCGGAGGTCGAGACGCCGTAACGAACGACGTTGATGCTGTCGCGACGCCGGTGAGATTGGTCGTCTGCTCTGCTCTCGATCATGTTGACGTCGGCGATGCTGCGCAGTGCCAGCGACAGCGTGCCGCTCTGGCGAGCGCGGGCGAGTGCTTCGGCCTGCTCCGGCTTGAGTTCGAGCGTGACGGTTCTGCCGATCACGGCGTTCTGGCCGTCTTTCTCCTTTGGCGCCTGATCGATCGCGAGAACGCGGACGTTGCTCAGAATGATTTCCGAGGTGATGAGTTCGCTCGAACTGCCATGATCGGGATTCTTCTGGTGTCTCGACAGGATGACGTCGACGCGGTCGTTCGGCAGGATGAAGCCGCCGGCGGCGGTTTCAGGAGAAATTTCCGTCGAGACGGCGCGCATGCCGGAAGGCAGGATGGCGGCCATGAAGCCTGATCCATTGGCCTTGACCAGCTTCTGCTCGCGGATCGGCTCGCCCGCAATGAAAGGGACACGCACGATCGAGCCCGCGACCGTAGCCGGGGCATTAGGTTGTTGGTTGCGGCGAATGAACGCGTTGCTCGCGGCCGTCGCCGGCCAGGTCTGCCACTGCACGTCTTCTGGCTTGAGGGTCTGGCCGAGGCCGATATCGGACTTGGCGACGAGGACGTCGACCGTCTGCAGTTGAGCGGCCGGCGCGACCTGCGCTGGCTTGTTTATCGGCCCGCTGCCGCTCGCCAGATAAGCCGCAAAGGCGCCGGCACTGAGTGCAATGAGCAGAACGACAATGCGGGCGATATTCATACGCTTTACTATCTACTCTTACGCCGGGATGCCTGAACTGCATCAGATGACAGTCCCGGCTCGTCCCTGCGCAGGAGTAAGCAGTAAAAGTATAAGCGATCTTGAGGAGCGGTGGATTTGCTAAAAAGGTATTTAGGGATTCATTCGAATGGTGAACGGAGCGTTATTGTTCGAGCGAAAACCAACAACCTTTTATTCATCATAATTGGCGACCGCCCGCCCGCCGATGTAGCTACGCGCCTCGCTTGGCTTCGATAGCGTCCCAGATCTTTGCGGCGATGTCCGGACCGCCGAGCCGCGCGATCGCACGAATGCCGGTTGGCGACGTCACGTTGATTTCGGTCAGGTTGCCGTCGATCACATCGATGCCGACGAACAGCAGCCCGCGTTCACGCAAGGCTGGTCCGATCGTCGCGCAGATTTCGCGTTCGCGCGGCGAAAGTTCGGTCGCCTGCGCGGCCCCGCCGCGAACCATGTTGGAGCGCAGGTCATCGGCGGCCGGCACGCGGTTGACAGCGCCGGCGAATTCGCCGTCGACCAGAATGATGCGTTTGTCGCCATGTTTGACCTCGGGGAGGAAGCGCTGGATCACCCAGGGCTCCCTGAAGGTCACGGAAAACATGTCGAACAGCGAGCCGAAATTCATGTCCTGCGGCATGATGCGAAACACTGCCGCACCGCCATGGCCGTGCAACGGCTTCATCACCACTGCGCCATGCTGCTCACGAAAAGCGTTGATCTCGTCGAGGTCGCGCGAGATCAGGGTCGGCGGCATCAGCTGCGGAAAATCCATTACGAACAACTTCTCCGGCGCGTTGCGCACGCCGGCCGGGTTGTTCACCACCAGCGTCTTCGGATGGATGCGTTCCAGCAGATGCGTCGAGGTGATGTAGGCAAGGTCGAACGGCGGGTCCTGCCGTAGCAGCACGACATCGAATGAGCTCAAATCCTCTCGCGTGGCCTCCCCTAGCGTAAAATGGTTGCCGACCTCGTCGCGAACCGTAAGCGACTGTACCGGTGCCACCACCTCGCCGCCGCGCTGTGAGAGCTTGTCCGGCGTATAGTAAGAGAGCGTATGGCCCCGCTTCTGGGCCTCGAGCAGCAGCGCAAAGGTTGAATCGCCGCGGATATTGATGCGCGCGATGGGGTCCATCTGGACGGCGACTTTCAGTTTCATGGGCGGGCCCGCAGGTTGGTCTCGTTGAGGAATATCTTACGCGCTGGCGTCGAACGCTGCCAACAGATGGCGTGGCAGATGCCGCGGCGCAATCAGCATGGCATCGAACCGCAGCTCGAATTCGGCATGTTCGGGATGTGCCATCAGCCAGGCCTGGGCGGCATCGATAATCCGCCGCTGCTGGCGCGGTGTCACCGCATAGGCGGCATCGTCCAGGCTGGCGCGCGCCTTGACCTCGACGAAAATCAGCAGATTGCGCCGCCGCGCCACCAGATCGATCTCGCCATAGCGGGTGCGGTAGCGCTTGGCGAGGATGCGATAGCCCTTCGCCATCAGGTAGGCAGCAGCGCGGGCTTCGGCGGAGAGGCCGGTCCGAAATGCCGCAACGCGTGCGGGAGCCGCCATCCTTGCCGGCGGTGCCAGCGGTTGGACGCCGCCGTCGTCAGCCTTCGTCATCGCCGTCTTCCGCCGCCTTTTCCCGGGCCAGTTCGAGCGCGCGGGCATAAACCTCGCGGCGTGGCCGGCCCGACAATTCAACTGCATGCGCCACCGCGTCCTTGACGCTGTCGCGCTTGAGCCGGTCACGCAACAGGCTGTCGAGCTCATCAGCCTGCATGATCTGCGAATCAGCCGGTGGCGGCCCGATCACCAGGACGAATTCGCCGCGCGTCTCCATCCGGTTTGCGCTCGCGGCCAGCTCGGCGACCGGCGCGCGGCTGATATCCTCATGCACCTTGGTCAGTTCGCGGCAGATCGCGGCATCGCGGGTGCCCATGATGTCCGCGAGATCGCGTAGCGTATCCGTGACCCGGCTGCCGGATTCAAACAGCACCAGCGTCGCATCGATCCGGGCAAGCTCGGCCAGCCGTGTGCGGCGCGCAGTTTCCTTGGCCGGCAGGAAGCCTTCGAAGAAAAACCGATCGGTCGGCAGCGCCGCGACCGAGAGCGCCGCCAGGACCGAGGAGGGGCCGGGCAATGCCGTGACGGCATGGCCTGCCGCACAGACCTCGCGCACCAGCTTGAAGCCGGGATCGGAGATCAGCGGCGTGCCGGCGTCGGAGACCAGCGCGATCGAGGCGCCCTGGGCCAACCGCTCCAGGATCTTTGGCCGCGCGGCGGCGGCGTTATGCTCATGATAGGGGGTCAGCGGTGCCGATATGGCGTAGCGCTCGGTCAGGCGGTGGGTGATACGGGTATCTTCGCAGGCGATGAGGTCGACACCGGCCAGCATCTCCAGCGCCCGCAGGGTGATGTCGCCAAGATTCCCGATCGGAGTCGCTACCAGATAGAGGCCGGGTGCCGCTTTCGGTGCGGTGAGGATCTGGCCGCCGATCGAGAATCGGCGGCTGTCGGCCCCCGCAGCATCGTCGGCTATCTCTGAAAGGGCGGTCTTGGCACGCATGGCGTCAATCTATAGCGTTTTCAAGCGAAGTGGTGACTGGCTCGCGTCAAGAGAACGCGTCGAACAAAGGAATTAAAGCATTGATCTGACCCATCAGACGAATGTTTTTGGGAACCGGGCCCGGGCGCCACGACCTGGCTCGGCGGAACTGCGAAAGAGCTAGCCCATTTGGCAGTGAAGAGATCGGAGATTTTGCAACCTGCGACCACATCGCAGGGGTATAATCCTTTTGTTCCAATTAACTATTCGCCGACAATATGCCTGAATCCCCCGGTCCTGATGAGCAGAAGGTAACATCCTGGCCGATGGCGGCCAGAGAAGAGACGTGATGGTGGGCCTGATTAATCGCAAATCCCAGACTTCTGGGGCAACCCGGCGGTCGGTGGTTGGCTTGATGCTTGGCGCACCCTTGCTCGGGGCCTGCTCCGGAGTGCAGCAGAGCCTGGGATCGCTTTCCAGTTCCAGTCCTGAGCCCGCGCCCGTTCCGGCCGGTCCTCAGCAGCAGCCGCTTTCGATCGGCAACGGACAAGTCAAGGTCGGATTGATCCTGCCGCTGTCGGCTGCCGGCAATGCCGGCATCGCCGCACAGTCGATGAAAAACGCGGCCGAGATGGCCTATGCCGAATTCCAGAATCCGAACATCCAGCTTCTGATCAAGGACGATGCCGGCAGTCCGCAAGGCGCCCAGCAGGGGGCGCAGCAGGCGGTCGACGAGGGCGCCGAAATCATCCTTGGCCCGTTGTTCGCGATCTCGGTGCCGCCGGCAGCGCAAGTGGCGCGCGCACGCAACATACCGATGATCGCCTTCTCGACCGATTCAAGCGTGGCCGGCCGTGGCGTCTATCTCCTGAGCTTCCTGCCGGAGTCGGACGTCAATCGCATCATCGAATATTCAGTCAGCATCGGAAAACGCTCCTTTGCCGCGCTGTTGCCGAACAATGCCTATGGCAACGTGGTGGAAATCGCGTTCAGGCAGGCGGTGCCGCGGCGGGGCGGGCGCGTTGTCGCCTTCGAGAAATATGGCTCGGATCGCTCGACTGCGGTGCGCAACGTGGCACAGACGCTCAATACGGCGGATGCGCTGTTCATCGCCGATGACGGCGACTCGGTGGTGGCGGTTGCCGATGCGCTCACCGCAGCCGGCGCCAATCTGCACAACGTGCAGCTGCTTGGTACTGGCCTGTGGGACAATCCGCGGGTGTTTGCCAGCGCAAATCTGCAGGGCGGGCTTTATGCTGCGCCGGATCCATCCGGCTTCCGCAGCTTTTCCGCCCGCTATCGCAGCAAATACGGCTCCGATCCGGTGCGAACGGCGACCCTTGCCTATGACTCGGTTGCACTGGTCGCTGCACTGTCGCGAAACCAGGGCACGCGTTTTTCGGCCGATGTGCTGACCAACACGTCCGGCTTTTCCGGGATCGACGGCCTGTTTCGATTCCGTCCCGATGGCACCAATGAGCGCGGCCTTGCGGTGATGCGTGTTGCGTCCGGTGGGGGCGTGGCGGTCGCAGGCTCGCCAAAGAGTTTTGCCGCTTAAATCTAGGCCGCTAAATCCGCAACCACCGCATCCAGCACGGGGAATCCGGCCTGCGTCACCCGCAGCCGGCCGGCGGCATCGACCGTGATGGCGCCTTCCTCGCGCAGCAGCGCGATCCGGTGTGGATCGAGCGTGCGGCCCGACAAGGCAGTATATCGTTTTGGATCGATGCCTTCCTTCAAACGCAGCCCCATCAGCAGAAACTCGTCGGCTCGCTCTTCGCTGTTCAGCATATCGTCGATGACGACGCCGTCGCCGTTCGATTCGACCCGCATCAGCCACGCTTCCGGGCGTCTCTCGGTGGCAATCGCATGCCTGATCCCGTTGATGTCGAGGCGGCCATGCGCGCCGGGACCAATGCCGGCATATTCCTCGCCGCGCCAGTAGACCAGATTGTGCCGGCATTCGGCGCCCGGCCGGGCGTGGTTGGAAATCTCATAGGCTGGCAGCCCCAGCGCGGTGCAGACCTCCTGCGTCACATCATACAGCGTCCGCGCAAGCGTCTCGTCCGGCGTCTTGAGCTTGCCGGCGGCATGCAGACCGAAGAACGGCGTGCCTTCTTCGATGGTGAGCTGATAGAGCGATAGATGCTCGGCGGCTTCCGAAATCGCCAGCTTCAATTCGTCCGCCCACATCTGCGGCGTCTGATCGGGCCGGGCATAGATCAGGTCGAACGAATATCGATCGAAGGCTGACCGCGCGATTGCGACTGCATCCAGCGCTTCGCGGGCGCTGTGCAATCGTCCCAGCGCCTTCAGCGAGGCATCATCAAGCGCCTGCACGCCGAGCGAAACCCGGTTGACGCCAGCGGCGCGGTAGCCGCGGAAACGCGTAGCTTCGACGCTGGTGGGATTGGCCTCCAGTGTCACTTCGGCATCCGGTGTGACGCGCCAGTATTTTCCGATCGCATCGAGAATGGCGCCCACGGTCTGCGGCTGCATCAGCGACGGCGTGCCGCCGCCGAGAAAAATCGACGTCACGACGCGGCGGGGCACGCGGGCGGCGGTGCTTTCGATTTCGCGGGCGAAGGCCCGCGCGAAACGCTCCTCGTCGATCGTCGTGTGCCGGACATGGCTGTTGAAATCGCAATAGGGGCATTTCGACAGGCAGAACGGCCAGTGGACGTAGATCCCGAAGGCTCCTCGTTCAGCGCGGATCAAGGCAGATCTCCGCCAGCTTCACGAAGGCGCGGGCACGATGCGACAGGCCGAGCCCAAGCGGCGGCAGCCCGTGCTTCTCAACGCTGGTCATTTCGCCGAAGGTGCGTGCATGTCCGTCCGGCATGAATGCCGGATCATAGCCAAATCCGGCGTTGCCGCGTGGCGGCCATACCAGCGTGCCGTCGGCGCGCGCTTCGACTTCCTCAAGATGACCGTCGGGCCAGGCGACGCACAATGCGGAAACGAAATGAGCCTTGCGTCGTTCCGGCGTGGTTGCACCGCGTTCCTGCAGCAGACGTTCGATCCGCGTCATCGCGCTGGCGAAGTCCTTGTTCGGACCGGCCCAGCGTGCCGAGTAGATTCCCGGCGCGCCATCGAGCGCATCGACCACCAGGCCGGAATCATCGGCGAAGGCCGGCAGTTGCGAGGCCTTTGCCGCCGCAGCCGCCTTGATCCGCGCATTGCTGCGAAAGCTGTCGCCAGTCTCCTCGGGCTCGGTCAGCCCAAGTTCACCCGCCGATACCGCCTCGATGCCATAGGGCGCCAGCAATTCGCGCATCTCGGCGAGCTTGCCGGGATTGTGGGTGGCGATGACGAGTTTGCCTGTGATTCGGCGGTGCATGGCGTGCAGTCTATGCCATACCGATCAGCCGACGGCCATTTTCTGCAGGTCCACCAATCGTGCGACACCTTTGCGCGCGAGCGCCATTAACGCCAGGAACTCATCCTGCGAGAACGGCGTCTTTTCCGCAGTGCCCTGCACCTCGACGATCCGGCCGTCGCCGGTCATGACGAAATTGGCGTCGGTCTCGGCCTCGGAATCCTCGGCGTAATCGAGGTCCAGCACCGGCGTCCCGTTATAGATGCCGCAGGAAACCGCGGCGACATGGTCGCGCAGCACATTGCCCTTCACCATGTTGCGGGCCTTCATCCAGCCGATGCAGTCGGCAAGCGCAACCCAGGCACCGGTGATCGAGGCGGTGCGGGTTCCACCATCGGCCTGCAGCACGTCGCAATCCACGGTGATCTGGCGCTCGCCGAGCGCGTCGAGATCGACCGTGGCGCGTAAGGAGCGGCCGATCAGGCGCTGGATCTCGATGGTGCGTCCGCCTTGCTTGCCGGCAGAGGCCTCCCGGCGGGTGCGTTCCAGGGTTGCCCGCGGCAGCATGCCATATTCAGCCGTGACCCAGCCGCGGCCCTGGCCCTTGAGCCAGGGCGGTAGCCGTTCTTCCAGGGTGGCCGTCACCAGCACATGGGTGTCGCCGAATTTGACCAGGCAGGAACCCTCGGCATATTTGACCACCCCGCGTTCCAGCGAGACGGGGCGCAGCTCGTCAGGGGCTCGGCGGCTCGGCCGCATGGGAATCTCCAAAAATCAGGTAAAAATGGCTGGCGGTGCTTGTAGGGGCGGCCGGCCGATGCGGCAAGGCCTTTGACCCTGTATCGGACCGGGAAGGCGACTTGTCACCGGGGCCCCGGAGCGACAAATTAGGTGGAGTTTTCAGGGAGTAGCCAGTGGCCCACCACGATCCGATCGGCCTGATCGCGCCGCATGCCGGGCTCGCCCAGCTCAACGAGCGTTCGCGCGATATATTTCGTCAAATCGTCGAAAGTTATCTCGCCACCGGCGAGCCGGTCGGCTCGCGCAATATTTCGCGCCTGATCGCGGTGCCGCTTTCGCCGGCCTCGGTGCGTAACGTGATGTCGGATCTTGAGCAGCTTGGCCTGATCTATGCGCCGCATACTTCGGCCGGCCGGTTGCCGACCGAATTGGGGCTGCGGTTCTTCGTCGATGCCTTGATGCAGGTCGGCGATCTCAGCGAGGCCGAGCGGCAGTCGATCCAGGGCCAGCTTGCCTCGGTCGGCCGGGCCCAGTCGGTCGAGGCGGCGCTCGGCGAAGCGCTGACCCGGCTGTCGGGACTGACCCGCGCGGCTGCAGTAGTCCTGACCGCCAAATCCAATGTGCGGCTGAAGCATATTGAGTTCGTCCGCCTGGAGCCGGAAAGGGCGCTGGTCGTGCTGGTCGGTGAAGACGGCCAGGTGGAAAACCGCGTGCTGACGCTGCCGCCCGGCGTTCCCTCCTCAGTGCTCACGGAGGCAGGCAATTTCCTCAATGCCCGGATCCGGGGCCGAACCCTGGCCGAGGCGCGCCTGGAACTGGAAACCGCATTGGCCGAGGACCGCGCCGAGCTCGATCAGCTGACGCACAAGGTCATTGCCGCAGGGCTGGCCAGCTGGTCCGGCGGCGCCAATGAAGACCGGCAGCTGATCGTACGCGGCCATGCCAACCTGTTGGAAGACCTGCACGCGCTGGAAGATCTGGAGCGGGTGAAAACGCTGTTCGACGATCTCGAGACCAAGCGCGGCGTGATCGACCTGCTGGGCCGGGCCGAAAGCGCCGACGGTGTGCGGATTTTCATCGGCTCGGAAAACAAGCTGTTTTCGCTGTCCGGCTCTTCCACCATCGTCGCGCCCTACAGCGATGGCGCCGGCCATATCGTCGGCGTGCTCGGTGTGATCGGGCCGACGCGGCTGAATTATGCGAGGGTGATCCCGACCGTGGATTATGCGGCGCGCATCGTCAGCCGGCTGCTCGGCGGATGAGCGGGTTGATTTTCGGCGCCCAAAGCACGATATCCGGCCCAGCAAATCCCCATTGACCTGAACCTGAAGCGATTTTTTCGAAAAGGCGATCCATGACCGATCCGAACCGGCCGAACGAAGATCCGGAAAATGCGGCGCAGGCCGAGCCCGTGGTCTCCAAGCCCTATGTCATGCCCGACGATCCCGAGCCGGGTTCGGCGGAGGCGCTGGCAAAGGAAGTGGCAGAGGCGCGTGACAAGATGCTGCGCACGCTGGCGGAGATGGAAAACCTGCGCAAGCGCACCAGCCGCGAAGTGGCCGATGCGCGCACCTATGGCATCACCGGCTTTGCCCGCGACATTCTCGACATCGCCGACAATCTGCAGCGCGCGCTCGATGCCGTTCCCTTCGAGGCCAAGGCTGCGGCTGATCCCGGCCTCAAGGCGCTGATCGAAGGCGTCGAGCTGACCGAGCGGTCGCTGCTCAACACGCTGGAGAAGAACGGCGTCAAGAAGTTCGATCCGTCGGGCGAGAAATTCGATCCGAATTTCCAGCAGGCGATGTACGAAGTGCCCGATCCATCGGTGCCTGCGGGCACGGTGGTGCAGGTGGTTCAGGCCGGCTACATGATCGGCGAGCGCGTGCTGCGGCCGGCGCTGGTCGGAGTTTCGAAGGGCGGCGCCAAAGCCACGGCGCCATCAGCGGCGAATTAAATAAACCGGTCGCTTTCCTTCGATGCGAGGACAGCCCCGGATGTGATCCGGGGCAGCTTCGTGCGTGGCGATAGGGCCTCTACACCGCAATATCCGCAGACCGGATAGGTTTGACGCCGGCTACCTCTATGAAGGACCTGGCATGAAGAACCTGGCCTTGGCGACTGCCGCCGGCTGTTGCCTCAGGCGCGGATCGACCTCTTACTGGATCCCGTCGCGGACGGCGCGAAAGCGCGGAAATGCCTTTTCCCACTGGTCGCGGGGCGCGCTTCCGACCATGCGCAGCACTCTGGAGCCGTTACCGAATCGGAGCCATTGCACCACGGTGACCTTGGTGTTGTCCTTGCCGCTGATGGCGTCCATTCGGGTCTCATAACCGGGCGTGCTGTTGATCCGGAGCGGTTCGGACATCGTCAGCCGCGATTCATGGACGCCCGGAAACGAACGAATGGCTTCCTGGGCAAAGCGGTCGCGATCACCAGGGGTCGCCGGCGTCTGCGCCATCAGGCTGATCACCATGAAGGGGGCGGCCTCGAATCCCGTCGATTCGTCGCCATCGGCAAGAACGATGGCGGAGCCGATCGCCAGGGTGCGGACGTTCTTGAAATTAGCGAGGTTGGTGACCTTGAACGGCATTTGCGCAAGTTGCTCTTCAACCGGAACCTCCTTGCGGATGGTCGCGGTGGCGAACATCTTCCGCACCGCGTCATCGGTGTAGATCCTGCTGGCGTCTTCAGGCACCTGCGCCACGACATAGCCGGCGAAGGTGGTGCCGGGCAGGATCATCGAATAGCGGCGTACTCTGACCTTGCCATTCATGGCATCTTCGACGGTGTAGTAAGCCGTGCCGGCGGCGGTCTCGATGCTTTCGGGCTTGGGGCCGGGGCCGTTGTTGGCGGCTTCGGTCTTGAAGCTGTTGGAGACCTCGGTATAGGCGGTGGCCGGGAGCTCTGTCACCAGCACCTTGACACTGTGGTCTTCGGTCTCAAATCCAAGGAAGGTTTTCGAAACCGACAGGCCGACCAGCGGCGTCAGCCCGATCCGGATGCCCGGCGGGAATATCGTATCGGCGGCAAAAGCCGGGCACAGCGTAATAACGAGGAAAGCGAGGACGGGTAAAAACCGGATGGGCGTCATGGAGGTCTATTGGGTTCGCATTGAGGCCGTTCAATGGTCGGAGCGGTCGGCCGGTCGCGGCGGGTCGGGACGACCCGGATTTGGAATTTCCCGCTTTTAGCCGGTTTGGCCTTCCCGTGACAGGCCGGACGGCCAGTCCAGGTTAACCTATCGCCCGCTTTCAGCCCGCATGACCCGCCGCCGCCGACATGATCTTTCAAAAGGACAGGCTTTTCATGGCTCAAGGTTACGTACAGTCCTTGCGGCCCCTAGCCCCCCTCCTATATGAGGCTCACCGTCGCAATATCGCGAGTATTTGAACGTCTGGGGGTTCGGTTCGGTGCGCCGTCAGGGCCCTACCAACCTGCCGCAAAAAGAAGGATATGAGAACCATGGGAAAGGTCATCGGGATCGATCTCGGCACCACGAATTCGTGCGTCGCCGTAATGGATGGCAAGAACGCTAAAGTCATCGAAAACGCCGAGGGCATGCGTACGACGCCGTCGATCGTTGCATTCAGCGATGATGGCGAGCGCCTGGTCGGCCAGCCGGCGAAGCGCCAGGCGGTGACCAACCCCGAGCGGACCTTCTTCGCGGTGAAGCGCCTGATCGGCCGCCGCTATGACGACCCGATGGTCGAGAAGGACAAGAAGCTCGTCCCCTACAAGATCGTCAAGGCCTCCAACGGCGATGCCTGGGTCGAGGCCGACGGCAAGACCTATTCGCCCTCGCAGGTTTCCGCCTTCATCCTGCAGAAGATGAAGGAGACCGCTGAGGCGCATCTCGGCCAGAAAGTCGACCAGGCCGTCATCACCGTTCCTGCCTATTTCAACGACGCGCAACGTCAGGCCACCAAGGACGCCGGCAAGATTGCCGGGCTTGAAGTGCTGCGCATCATCAACGAGCCGACCGCGGCCGCGCTTGCTTATGGTCTCGACAAGTCGAAGGCCGGCACCATCGCGGTGTACGACCTCGGCGGCGGCACCTTCGACGTCTCGATCCTCGAGATCGGTGACGGCGTGTTCGAGGTGAAGTCGACCAATGGCGACACCTTCCTCGGCGGTGAAGATTTCGACATGCGGCTGGTCAATTATCTGGCCGATGAGTTCCAGAAGGAGCAGGGCATCAATCTGCGCAACGACAAGCTTGCCTTGCAGCGCCTGAAAGAGGCCGCCGAGAAGGCCAAGATCGAGCTGTCGTCGACGACGCAGACCGAGATCAACCTGCCCTTCATCACGGCCGATCAGACCGGCCCGAAGCATCTGACGATGAAGCTGACGCGCGCCAAGTTCGAGGCGCTGGTCGCCGACCTCGTCGAAAAGACCATCGAACCCTGCCGCAAGGCGCTGAAGGATGCCGGCCTTACTGCCGGCGAAGTCGGCGAAGTGGTGCTGGTCGGCGGCATGACCCGCATGCCGAAGATCCAGGAAGTGGTGAAGCAGTTCTTCGGCAAGGAGCCGCATAAGGGCGTCAACCCCGACGAAGTCGTCGCGATCGGCGCTGCGATCCAGGCCGGCGTGCTGCAGGGCGACGTCAAGGACGTGCTGCTGCTCGACGTGACCCCGCTGTCGCTCGGCATCGAGACGCTGGGTGGCGTGTTCACCCGCATCATCGACCGCAACACCACGATCCCGACCAAGAAGAGCCAGGTGTTCTCGACCGCCGAGGACAACCAGAACGCCGTCACCATCCGCGTCTTCCAGGGTGAGCGCGAAATGGCGGCCGACAACAAGATGCTGGGTCAGTTCGACCTGATGGGCATTCCGCCGGCTCCGCGCGGCATGCCGCAGATCGAGGTCACCTTCGACATCGACGCCAACGGCATCGTCAACGTCTCGGCCAAGGATAAGGCGACCGGCAAGGAGCAACAGATCCGGATCCAGGCATCCGGCGGTCTGTCCGAAGCCGACATCGACAAGATGGTCAAGGACGCCGAGGCCAATGCTGCGGCGGACAAGAAGCGCCGCGAGGCGGTCGACGCCAAGAACCATGCCGATGCGCTGGTGCACTCCACCGAGCGGGCGCTGGCCGAGCATGGCTCGAAGATCGCGGACACCGAACGTCGTGCGATCGAGGATGCCGTCAGCGATCTGAAGGAAGCGCTGAAGGGCGACGACGCCGAGGCGATCAAGGCCAAGAGCAATACGCTGGCGCAGGTTTCGATGAAACTCGGCGAGGCGATGTACAAGCAGCAGGCCGAGAGCGACGCGGCCAAGGACGCAGCAAAGGATGACGTGGTCGACGCGGAATTCACCGAGGTCGACGACGACAAGAACAAGAAGTCTGCTTAATTCAGGCGACGATGAAGATGACCCTCATGCCGAAGAGCGCGAAGTGCGTCTCGATGGGTGGGGGTCATTTTACGTTAAGCCTGGGACTGCATCTTTCAAAAACGCATTCTCCGGGAATGACGACGAACTTCTGGCGGATTTGACGGATGTCCACCAAGCGCTGCTACTACGAAACCCTTGAAGTCGATCGAAACGCGGACGAGTCCAAGCTCAAGGCGGCATTCCGCAAGCTGGCGATGAAGTGGCATCCGGACCGCAATCCGGGTGACGCCAGCAGCGAGGTCCGCTTCAAGGAAATCAACGAAGCCTATGAGGTCCTGAAGGACAGCGAAAAGCGCGCTGCCTATGACCGCTACGGCCATGCTGCATTCGAGCAAGGCGGCTTCGGCGGCGGCGGTGCCGGGTTCGGCGCGGGCTTTGCTTCATCCTTCTCCGACATTTTCGAAGACCTGTTCGGCATGGCCGGGCAGCGCAGCCGCAGCGGCGGCCGCGAACGTGGCGCTGACCTGCGCTACAATATGGAAATCACCCTGGAGGAAGCCTTCCAGGGCAAAACCGCGCAGATCGAGATTCCGGTTTCCGTCACTTGCGAATCCTGCTCGGGTACCGGCGCCAAGGCCGGCACCAAGCCGAAGACCTGCTCGATGTGCGGCGGCGCCGGCCGGGTGCGACAGGCCCAGGGCTTCTTCACGCTGGAGCGGACCTGCCCTGGCTGTCAGGGACGCGGCCAGATGATCGAGGAGGCATGCCCGTCATGCTCGGGCTCGGGGCGGGTGACGCGCGAGCGCACGCTGTCGGTCAATATCCCGCAGGGCGTCGAGGACGGCACCCGCATCCGTCTCGCCGGCGAAGGCGAAGCCGGTGTCCGCGGCGGACCGTCGGGCGATCTCTATATTTTCCTGTCGTTGACCACGCACGAGTTTTTCCAGCGCGATGGCGCTGACCTGCATTGTCGCGTGCCGATCTCGATGGTGACGGCGGCGCTCGGGGGTGAGTTCGAGGTGCCGACCATCGACAAGGGCAAGACCAAGGTCAAAGTCCCTGCCGGAACTCAGTCCGGCCGACGTTTCCGCATTGCATCAAAGGGCATGCCGGTGCTGCGCTCGCGCCAGACCGGAGACATGTATGTCCAGGTCATGGTCGAAACGCCTCAGAATCTGACCAAGAAGCAGCAAGAATTGCTCGCTGAGTTCGAAAAATTGTCCTCCGGTGCAACTCAGCCTGAAGCTGCGGGTTTCTTCACCAAGGTCAAGGACTTCTTCGGTACCCGCGCCAATCCGCAGTGACTGTTTGGCTTGACCGTTTCGATTGCTGCCTATACGTCTTTATGACGATATTCTGACAAGCCGCATCACTGCGGTCCCGCCTGGTACTGACATGCCATTGCACTCGTCCGCGCGAGCGTTGAAGAAGCCCCGTCTGGATGACGAGGTTCGTTTTCTTCGTTCATGGATTGAGAAGCCGCTGCATATGGGCGCGGTGATGCCGTCGGGACGATTGCTGGCCCGTACCATGGCGCAATATGTCGATGTCGAATCCGAAGGTCCTGTCGTCGAACTTGGGCCAGGCACCGGCGCGATCACCAACGCGCTGATCGAACACGGCATCGATCAGAAGCGGCTCGTGCTGGTGGAATATAATCCCGGCTTCTGCGCCCTGCTGCGTGACCGCTACCCGCAGGCCAAAGTGGTGCAGGGCGATGCCTATACGCTCCGCGACTCGCTGTGGAATGTGCTGAATGCTCCGGCCGCCGCGATGGTCTCCGGCCTGCCATTGGTGACCAAGCCGATGCTGACCCGCCTGAAATTGATCCGCGAAGCCTTCTCGACGCTGGCGCCCGGCGCGCCGTTCGTGCAGTTCACCTATGCCGTGGTGCCGCCGATTCCGAAATCACTGCCGGGCGTGGCCACCGAAGCGTCCGAGCGCATCTGGATGAATCTTCCGCCGGCGCGGGTCTGGGTGTATCGCAAGCGCTGATACCGCCTCCGAATTGTCGCGTGGCGGGTTATGCTGGAGCGTTTTCGAGCGAAGTGGATTCCCGGTTCGCATGAAGAAAACGCGTCAAAACAAAAGCTAGAGCCCGATCCGTTCTGGATTCCATCAGAACCGAAAGGCTCCGAACGCGATTTTTGCCGATGGCCGCGCTGAAAATCCTGGTAATTCCCGGCTCGCTGCGCACGGGCTCGCTCAATGCGAAGCTGGCGGCGGTGGTCGCCTATGAAATCGCTCAGGCCGGCGCCGAGGTCACCCGTATCTCGCTCGCTGATTTTCCGCTGCCGATCTATGACGGTGATCTGCAGGCAAAGTCGGGCGTGCCGAAGAATGCGGTCAATCTGAAGCGCATGATGGCGGCGCATCATGGCGTCGTGATCGTGACTCCTGAATATAATTCTTCGGTGCCGGCGCTGGTCAAGAACACCATCGACTGGGTAACGCGGGTGCAGGACCTGCACGAGACTCGCGGCCAGGTGTTTCGCGAGCGGCCGTTTGCGATTGCCGCGGCTTCCGAAAGCCGCCTCGGCGGCGCACGGGCGCTGGCGGCGCTGCGGCTGATCCTGTCAGCCTGTCAGGCCACGGTCATTCCGAGCCAGCTTTCGCTTTCCTTTGCCACCGACGCCTATGACGACATGGATCGGTTGAAACACGCCGCTGACGCCGAGGCGCTGAAGGTGCTGGTGCGACAGCTCATCGAATTCTCGCAACGGATGATGTGAGGTGCCATGTCGCCAGCAACGATTCCCTCCCGCGATCGACTGATTGTCGCGCTCGACGTGCCCAGCGTGGCCAGCGCGGAAAACGTGATCGCAAAGCTCGGCGACAGCGTCACCTTCTACAAGATCGGCTATCAGCTTGGCTTCGCCGGCGGCCTGCCGCTAGCGCGACGGCTCACGGAAGCCGGCAAGAAGGTGTTCATCGATCTCAAGCTGCATGACATCGGCAACACGGTTGCCCGCGGCGTCGAGAGCGTCGCAATGCTCGGCGGGACGTTCCTTACGGTGCATGCCTATCCGCAGACCATGAAAGCCGCGGTCGAGGCCCGCGCGGGTTCGGATCTGAAAATCCTCGCCGTTACCGTGCTGACTTCTTACGACGATGCCGATCTGGAGGCTGCCGGCTACCGGTTTGGGGTCTCCGATCTGGTCGAAATGCGCGCCCGCCAGGCGCAAGCGTTGGGGATTGATGGTCTGGTCTCTTCGCCGGAAGAGGCGGCCAACCTGCGCAAGATCGTAGGTCCGCAGATGCGACTGGTGACGCCAGGCATCCGGCCGACCGGTTCAGCGGCGGGCGACCAGAAGCGCATCATGACGCCGGCGGCTGCCATTGCCGCGGGCGCTGATTATGTTGTCGTCGGTCGGCCGGTGATGGAAGCCGTCGATCCGAAGGCGGCTGCAGATGCCATTCAGGCGGAGATCGCGCAGGCAAGCGCATAACAAAAAGGGAGAGTGAGATGGCAAAGGGGTACTGGATCGGGCGCGTCGACGTGCACAACGAGGAAGGCTACAAGCCCTATGCGGCGGCCAACGCGGCCATCTTCAAGAAATTCGGCGGCCGGTTCGTGGTGCGGGGCGGCAAGTTCACCGGCGTGGAAGGCCAGAGCCGTTCCCGCAACGTGGTGATCGAGTTTCCCGATTACGAGACGGCCTTGGCCTGCTATCGCTCGCCGGAATATCAGGACAACATCAGGGTGCGGCAGCCGCATTCGATCGCCGATCTCATCGTTATCGAAGGCTATGACGGCCCGCAGCCCTGATCCGGCAGGTCCGGCCTTAAGTCCAATTGGTTGCTGGAACTGCCTGCGCCCGCTATAGGGCGGGAGAGGATAAGCCATGGCTGAGATGCGTTTAATCGTTGCGGGGGCCGGCGGCCGGATGGGCCGGGCCCTGACGCGCGTCATTTCGGAAACGCCGGGAGCGGTGCTGGTCGGGGCGCTGGAAGCACCCGGCTCGGAGCTGCTCGGCAAGGACGCCGGCGTGCTGGCGGGCCTGCCTGCCAATGGCATCGAGCTGTCGGCGGATCTTTGGTCGATGTCGGCCAATGCCGACGGCATCCTGGATTTCACCGTCCCAGGCGCCACCATCGCCAATGTCGCCATCGCCGCTCAGCGCGGCCTGGTTCACGTCATCGGCACGACGGGCCTGTCGGCTTCCGACGATGCCGTGATCAGAAGCGTCACTTCGCGCGCGATCGTGGTCAAGTCCGGCAATATGAGCCTTGGGGTCAATCTGCTGGCGGCGCTGGTGAAACGCGTGGCGCAGTCGCTGGATGAAAATTTCGACATCGAAATCCTCGAGATGCACCACAAGTCGAAAATCGACGCGCCGTCAGGCACGGCGTTGATGCTCGGCGAAGCGGCGGCGGCCGGGCGCAAGATCGTCCTGGAAGAACACTCCGCGCGCGGCCGCGATGGGGTGACCGGCGCGCGCCGGCGCGGCGACATCGGCTTTGCGTCGTTGCGCGGCGGCACCGTCGTCGGTGATCACAGCGTCATCTTCGCCGGACCTCACGAACGCATCACGCTGTCACACCATGCCGAAGATCGCATTCTGTTCGCCCATGGCGCATTGAAGGCCGCACTGTGGGCGCATGGCAAAAAACCAGGGCTCTATTCGATGGCCGACGTGCTCGGCCTCGGCGATACCTAGATCGAAATCAAAACGGACATACAGCAATGAGCGATCGTCTTCTTGTGCTCGTGCGTCATGGCGAGAGCGAATGGAATCTGAAGAACCTCTTCACCGGCTGGAAAGATCCCGATCTGACCGAGAAGGGCGTTGCCGAGGCCGAGAAAGCCGGCAGCAAGCTCAAGGCACAGGGTCTGTCGTTCGACATCGCCTTCACCTCGATGCTGATCCGAGCGCAGCACACGCTTGACCTGATGCTGACGGAGATCGGCCAGACCGGCCTCCCGGTCAAAAAGAATCTGGCGCTGAATGAGCGCGACTATGGCGATCTGTCCGGCCTCAACAAGGATGACGCGCGCAAGAAGTGGGGCGAGCAGCAGGTGCTGATCTGGCGCCGCTCCTACGACGTGCCGCCGCCCGGCGGCGAAAGCCTCAGGGATACGCTGGCGCGCACGCTGCCTTATTATGTGCAGGAGATCCTGCCTTGCGTGCTGCGTGGCGAACGCACGCTGGTCGTGGCCCATGGCAACTCGCTGCGCGCACTGATCATGGTGCTGGAGAAGCTGACGCCGGAAACCATCCTGAAGCGCGAGCTCGCAACCGGCGTGCCGATCATCTACCGGCTCAATGCCGACGCCACGGTTGCCTCCAAGCTCGATCTGGCATCGTGAGCGACGCCGCTGAGATCTCCGTTCTCGCTGCGCCGCTGTCGGACGCGGCGCTCGATCAGCTCGCCGCGGTGCTCGTAGATTGCGTTGAGGGCGGCGCGAGCGTCAGCTTCATGGCGCCGTTCTCGCAAGCCGACGGGCTTATCTTCTTTCGCAAGGTCGCGAACTCGGTTGCCGCTGGCGATACCGTCCTTCTTGTATCCAAGGTCGAGGGCAAGATCGTCGGTACCGTGCAGCTTGGCCTCGATACGCCGCCCAATCAGCCGCATCGCGCCGACATCAAGAAGATGCTGGTCCATCGAGCTGTACGTGGTCGCGGGATCGGTGCGTTGCTGATGGGGCGCGTGGAGGACGAAGCAAAACGTCGCGGCCGTTGGCTACTCGTGCTGGACACCGTTCCTGGTGAAAACGGCTATCGCCTCTACAAGCGCGCTGGCTGGACCGAGTGCGGCTTGATTCCGAACTACGCGATGTTTCCTGACGGGCGGCTCTGCGACACCGCCTTGTTCTGGAAACGGCTGGATCACTGATTTGCACAGTCCACGCACGACTGTGCTGCCTTCGGTCGATCCTAGAGCGTTTTCGAGCGAGATGTTTACCTGTTCGCGTGGCGAAAACGCGCCCAGACAAAAAACCTGGAGCCATGTTCTGATTCTATCAGGACGTGGCTCTAGTTTAATCCAAGCTGCCCGGCTTCCCAGCCGAGCATCGCCTGCTTGCGGGTGATGCCCCAGTGATAGCCGGTCAACGCGCCACCTTTGCCGAGCGCGCGATGACAGGGCACTACAAACGATATCGGATTTCGTCCGATCGCCGCCCCTACAGCACGTGACGCCTTGGGATTGTCGATCTTGGTCGCGATGTCGGAATAGCAGACCGCGCGGCCCATCGGGATTTTCAGCAGCGTCTCCCATACCCGGACCTCGAAATCGGTGCCGATCAGGACCACGCGAAGCGGCTGGTCCGGTCGCCATAATTTCGGATCGAAGATCCGCTGCGCCAGCGGCGCGGTACCCTCATGGTCTTCGACATAGGCCGCATTGAGCCAGCGCCGTTTGACGTCGGCGAAGGCGGCCTGCTCGTCACCGCGATCGGCGAAGGCCAGTCCGGCCAGCCCGCGGTCGCTGGCGATCACGATCGCAGTGCCGAACGGGGAAGGGTGGAATCCGTAGCGCAGCGTCATGCCGGCGCCCCCATTCTTCCATTCGCCGGGTGACATCGCCTCATGGGTGACAAACAGGTCGTGCAGCCTGCCCGGCCCGGACAGGCCGGAATCAAGCGCAGCATCGAGGATGCTGGCGGAATCGCGCAGCAGGCCCTTGGCATGGTCCAGCGTCAGCGCCTGCATGAAGGCCTTCGGGGTGAGCCCGGCCCAGCGGCGGAACAAATGATGCAGCTCGTCAGGCGTTACGCCGGCCGCATCCGCCACCGCTTCGATGGTCGGCTGCGTCCGCCAGCGCTCCGAAATGAAGGCGATGGCCCGGCGCACCGAATCATAATCGCGCAGCGCAGCATCCTGCGGGCCAGGTTTGGCGAGGCGATGGTCATTTATGGCAAGGGTCATCATGGCCGTGGATGTAGGCGCGCAGAGGGGTCGGAACCACCCGATTCCCGACAGCAGTTACGAAATCGGGTTATAGGTCGGGCCACGCTTGGCGGCGTTGAGCGCAGCCACCAAGGCCTTGGCAAAGCTAGCCTTTTCGTCGGGACCCAAAAAGCTGGCAATGGATACGCGCCGGCCGCTGGAGACCAGGTAGAGCCGCTCGATGCCGAATTCCTGGTGCACTGTCTGGTCAAGCCGCACCCATAGCGGATTAAGCACCCATTCGACGACATGGCCGCGGTGGCTGACCCGCCTTATCCGCAGCTCCGAAGGGGTCACCGAGATTTCCTCGACCGCTTTGGCGCGGCGGAAATTGACCTTGAACGCCCAATAGATCAGGACGACGTCGAGGCCAAAGAAGCCGAAGATCGGCCACGCGCCCATCAGCCAGAACGCAAAGCCGCCGATAAAGCTGATCGCGCAGACGAACGTCATCAGCACCACGAAGCCGGTCCGGTTCAGCGAGCGGTGCGGCGTCAACAGGGCCGAAAACAATTGCGGCTCGGGCGGTAGCGGATCAAACTCGTTGCCTGTTGTCATCACCCCTCAGTATATCCGGATCATGGCTAAAATCATCCGCAAGGCGCCCATTAAGTCCGGGAGCCGTCCCGTTCAACGCGCCCGCAAGCCCGATGTTCATTCGGGCCTAAAATTGAGGCACGCCAAGAAAGGCTCGAACAAGGGCGTGGCCAAAAAGGCCGATCCCAAATCGTCAGCGGCCAAATCGTCAGCGCGCGGAGCAAAAAAACCGCCGAAGGTTCTCTCAAAGTCGGTGGTGAAGCCCTGGACACCGGCTGAAGTCTACGAGGCGTTCAGCCGCTTTCGCAAAGCCAATCCGGAGCCGAAAGGCGAGCTCGAGCACCTCAATCCCTACACCTTGCTGGTCGCCGTGGTGCTGTCGGCGCAGGCGACCGACGCCGGCGTCAACAAGGCGACGCGGTCTTTGTTTGCGGTCGCCGATACGCCGCAAAAAATGATCGAGCTCGGCGAAGATCGCTTGCGTGATTACATCAAGACGATCGGTCTCTATCGCACCAAGGCCAAAAACGTCATCGCGTTGTCGAAAAAGCTGATCGATGATTTCGGCGGCGAGGTGCCGCGCACCCGCGCGGAAATCGAGTCCCTGCCTGGCGCCGGCCGCAAGACCGCCAACGTCGTGCTCAACATGGCCTTCGGCGAAAGCACGCTTGCCGTCGACACCCATGTGTTCCGTGTCGCCAACCGCACCGGGCTCGCCCCAGGCAAGACGCCGCTCGACGTCGAGCTCGGCCTGGAGCGGGTGATCCCGCCGGAGTTCATGCTGCACGCGCATCATTGGCTGATCCTGCACGGCCGCTACACCTGCCTTGCCCGCGGGCCGCGCTGCGAGGTCTGTCTGATCAATGATCTCTGCCGCTGGCCGGAAAAGACGGTTTGAGCTATGCGGCTGGCAGACGTCCCTTGCGGGCGGGATCGATCAGTTCCGGCCGCGGGCCGGAAAGCCGCTTGTGCATGTGAACCATGAACGCCATGCCGAACAATGGCGTCGCCAGATTGACGACCGGAATCGATACGAAAGCCGCGATCACCAGTCCTGCGACGAAGATGGTCGTGGCATTTTGCCGGCGCATTGCCTTCGCCTCTTCAGGCGAACGAAACCGCATCGCGGCCAGCTCGAAATATTGCAGTCCGAGCAACCAGGCGGTGGCGATGAAGAACACCAGGAAACCCGCGCCGGCGATGAATACAAACGGCAATGCGATCAGATAGACCACGATGGTCAGCAGCGCGATCTTGGTGCTTTCGATCATCGCCAGCATGAATGGCAGCGCCGTTCCCGGCTGTTCTGCCGGATAATATTCGCGCTCGACGTGGTCGGCGACTTCATCAACGAAAATGCTGGCCACCAGCGAGGTCACGGCAGGCATCAGAAGCACCGCGCCGAACACGATGCCGAGGCCGGCGGCAATCGAGACGATCCAGGAAAGCACATCCAGCGGCGTATGTGAGCCGGGTCCTAACGTCGCTTCGGCCCAGCCTTCGCCATAGGTGGCAAACCAGCTCAACAGCCGCTGCAACCCGATCGCCACTACCGCGATCAGCACCAGCGCCAGCCCGATCGAGCGCCACAGGATCGAGCGCATCGGCGGCGACAGGATTTGCGATAGCGCCTTGACGGCAGCATCGATCATGATGGTCGGGTCCTCTGGAGTTCGACAGAAATCAGAACGGTCGCGAGAGAGGTAGAGATGCCGCCTGAATTGGGCAAGAGCCGGACCGGACCGGCGCTACGCGCAATCGCGTTCCGTCGGCCCAGATAGAGGCCGGTTCATTGCGCGCGTCAGCTTGACGCAGCATGCGCGGAACAGTGCAGTCATGGCGTTTTCGAGCGAAAGCCCTGTCCCGGACCAAAGCCCGGCTCTGATGCAATCAGAGCCGGTCTGACGATCAGATTTCGCGTCTGCCGCTGGCTACTTCTTGAGCGGCAAATGACGTTTACGCGTCAATCTCTTCAGGAATAAGCGGCGGCGAAACGAGCGGTCCTGGAAACACGCCGAAGTCGCCCGCTACCTCCCGGAGCGGCTTCTGTTTGTCGGCCCAGTGCAAGGCCGTGTAGTCGAAGCCCTGCACAATGGTGGGTTTGACGACTTCGAAATAAGGCGAGATGTCGAAGTCGCGCGGCATATAAAGCGAGGAATCGCGGATGTGGAGAATTTCGCGCCGTGCGCGGCGGCTGCCGGCCAGCGTGATCTTCGGCAGGATCGGATAACGCACCACATCAAAGGCCTGTGCGATCAATGCCGAGCAAATCATCTTGGTCGGATCGCCGGAGCCGAGTGCAATCATCCGCCGCCGCCAGCGCTGCGGCACCGGCAACGGAATCAGATAGCGCATCAGATCGAGGATATTCTTGGTGTCATAGCCGAAGCCGACCCGGTTGATCGCGTAGCGACAGACCGTATTGCGGTCCTCATAGGACAGGCCGACCGGCCGGCAGAGCCGGGTATGGAAAGTGCAATATTTCGACAACGGAGCGGTGGTGACGCCGTCGCCGATATTGGCTTCGATCAGGACATGCGGCTCGCCGTCGGGCTCTATGGCGCCGTCGATTGGGCCGACAAAAAGCGCGGCATGCGACCAGGTCGACTGGGTGAGATATTTGATGATGCCGGAGATGCGATTGTTGCCTTCGACCAGCAGAACGTCGCCCTGCTCGATCACGCCGCGCAAATGTTCGGGATCGCTGGGTGTGAACGGCTCATAGCCCGGCATTTCCTTTTGCAGGTAGCGCGCGATCCACTTCCCGACCGTATCGAGCATGACGCCCATGGCACTTCCCCAAGCGGGGCCTTCTGGCCGCTTTTTTCCTTTTTCATATCATGGTCGAAAGCCGTTGCAATTTGGTTCATGCAGGGCCAGATCAAATCACGGTTGATTCACCATGACGGTTGCTGCGCCGCATAAGATGCGGCAAGATTCACCGGGACGCACCTGTATTTCAAGTTTCCGGAAACCATGAAATGACGATGACGCGCCGCGATTTCCTGTCGGCGTCCGCAGCCTTTGCGGTAATGCCGGCGCTTGGGTCGCAAGCCTTTGCGGCGCCGTTGCCACGGGAGGCTGAAATTGTCGTAATAGGTGCGGGCGCGGCCGGCATCGCCGCGGCGCGCCGGATCCAGGCGGCGGGCCGCAAGGTGATCGTGGTGGAAGCGTCGGATCAGATCGGTGGTCGATGCATTACCGATACCACGACCTTTGGGGCTGCTTTCGACCGCGGCGCCCGCTGGCTGCACAATCCCGATACCAATCCGGTGGTCAGGCTTGGCCGCAATGCCGGATTTGACTTTTCGGCAGTGCCGCTTGGTCAGAAGATCCGCATCGGCCGCCGTAATGCGCGTGCCGGCGAAACCGAGGACTTCCTTGCTGCGCTGGTGCGAGCCAACCGCGCCATCGATGACGCCTCGCATGGCCGCGTCGACGTCTCCTGCGCTTCAGTGCTGCCAAGCGATCTCGGCGACTGGGCGGACACGATCGAGTTCGTGCTCGGCGCAAGCTTTACGGGCAAGGACCTGAAGAATGTCTCCGTGATGGACAAGGCCCGTGCCCGGGATCGTAGCGCGATGGTCGCATGCCGGCAGGGGCTGGGCGCGCTGATGACGAAGCTCGGCAATGAACTGCCGGTTGCGCTGTCGACCTCGGCAAAACTCCTGGACTGGAGCTCACGCGAAGTCACGGTCACGACGTCGGCCGGCCGTATCGAGGCTCGGGCCGCGATCATCACCGCTTCAACCAATGTGCTGACCGCGGGCAACATCAGATTCACGCCGGATCTTCCGACGCGCTACTTCGACGCGGCGGCAAAGCTGAGCCTGGGCAGCTATGACCATATCGCGGTGCAATTGCAGGGCAATCCGCTCGGGCTTGCGCGCGACGATGTCATCATCGAGCAGAGCACCTCGACGCAAACGGGACTGTTGCTGACCAATATCGGATCATCGTCATTGTGCGTGATCGATGTCGGCGGCTCTTTCGGTCGCGATCTGTCGGCGCAGGGCGAGCCGGCCATGGCAGCCTTCGCCTCGGAATGGCTGAGCAAGCTGTTCGGCAGCGAGACAGCTGCGGCAATCAAGAAAACCAGTGCGACACGCTGGAACAGCATGCCGTTTGCGCTCGGGGCGATGTCGTCAGCTGCACCCGGCGGACAGCCGGCGCGATCGATTCTCAAAGCGCCAATTGGCTGCCTGTTCTTCGCCGGCGAGGCGACCCACGAAACCTTGTGGGGAACGGTCGATGGCGCCTGGGAAAGCGGCGAACGGGCCGCCGATGCCGCGCTTCAGAAGATCGGTCCGCCACGGGCTCTTCCGGTTGCACGAACGCCAGCGCTGTCACGAGCGCCAGCGGCGCCGCGGGCCAGGGCTCCGCACCATCAAACAGAACCACGCCATCGCGCCGAACCGCACTATCAAGCAGAGCCACGCATGAGAACGCCGTTCTCGCCGATCGATTGATAATGCATGCGCAGACAGCGCTATGGCGCGCCGCGCAAGGCTATCAGCGCAGTATGCCGTCAAAGGCGGGCAGGCCGACGATGACGGCTATTGCAATCAGGACGTAGCAGATCGAGCGGAACAAGCTTTCGCTGGCGCGGCCAAACAGCCTTGAGCCGAGCCAGACGCCGATGCCGTAGATCGGGCCGACCAGGCATGAAAAGCGCAGTGAATCTGCCGTAATCAGTCCGGTGAGCGCGTAACTCACCAGCGAGAAGAAATCGGACGCGCCGAAGAACAGGAGGATATTGGCGCGGGCAATGTGCGAGGCGATCGGACGGCCGAGCCAGTAGCCGACGATCGGTGGACCGCCGGTCTGCGCCAGTCCGCTGCAAAAGCCCGAGAGCCAGCCGATGCCAATCGAAAGCACGGTGTAGTCCTTGCCGCGATAGCGCCAGCCGGACAGCAGCAGAACGAGCAGCGCGGCGACAAAGGCGGAGATGATCCAGCGCGTCGTCACCGGATCGAGCCGGCTTAGGAAATATGTGCCGATCGGCACCCCCACGAAGGCTCCCGCGACCATCACTGCGGTCGCCCGGCGGTCGGCATGTCGCCAGGCGTTTGGCAGCAGCGGTGCGGCCGCAACGAAGTCGATCACCAGCAGGAGTGCGGCGACCAGCCGGGGCGGGGCGATGCTGCTCGCCAGCGGCATGAAAATCAGAGCCGAGCCAAAGCCGGAAAATCCCCGCGCGATCCCTGACAGCAGCGCAATCATACAGATGCCGATAACGACATTGCCGCTGACGCCGGTCGGGATCAGGCTGAGGGCACTCATCCCCGCGGCGCTGGAGGATGATCCGGAAGGATGTGAGTCCGTTTTCCAGAAAAGATCATGCGCGCAGGCTGCCACCGGTCTTTTTCGTGACCTCGGCGACGATCCTGGCGCCGACGGCATCGATCTCCTGATCGGTCATGGTCTTTTCGCGCGGCTGGATCGTGACCGCGATCGCGATCGACTTCCTGCCGTTCTCGATGCCCTTGCCTTCATAGACGTCGAACACGGTGACATCCGTGATCAGCTTCTTGTCGACGCCCTGTGCCGCACGCACGATGTCGCCGGCGCGAATGGCGCGATCGACGATGAAGGCGAAGTCGCGCGACACCGGCTGGAAGGCGGAGAGCTCAAGCACCGGCTTGGCGCGGGTAGCTTTCTTCTTCGTCTCGGGAATGCGGTCGAGGATCACTTCGAACGCCATTACCGGACCATCGGCATCGAGCTTTTCCAGCGTGCCTGGATGCAGCTCACCGAAATAGCCAAGCACGTTTTGCGGGCCGATCTGGATGGTGCCGGAACGCCCCGGATGCAGCCAGCCCGGGCCACCGGGCACGATCTGCAGCGCCTGCATCGGCGCGCCGGCCGCAGCCAGCACCGCGAATGCATCGGCTTTGGCGTCGAACGCATCTGCTGCGGCTGAGCCCGACCAGTTCCGCCCCATGCCCTTAGACGAGGCGAAGCCGTGACGGATGCCGGCGGCTGCGGTCAACTGATCCTGTGGCCTGTCGCCTTTGAAGATCTGGCCGACCTCGAACAGTGCGACATCGGGAAAGCCGCGGTCGTGATTGGCCTGCGCTGCGGCGATCAGGCCGGGCAGCAGGCTCGGCCGCATGTCCGACAGATCAGATGCGATCGGATTGGCGAGCGCAAGCTCAGCCTGGCCGCCGCCGAACAATTCGGCCGCGGGCCTTGCGATGAATGACCAGGTCACCGCCTCGACCATGGCGCGCGCGGCAAGGGCGCGCTTGGCGCGCCGGGTGCGCAGCTGGATCGGCGTCAGCACCGGCTTGCGCGGCGCATCGCCGCGTTCGAACGGCGTCATCGGCACCTTGTCGACACCGACGATGCGCACGATCTCCTCGACGATGTCGGCCTTGCCGTGCACGTCGGTGCGCCAGGACGGCACCGCGACCTTCACCACCGGACCATTGCCGGCGATCATGAAGCCGAGATGGCTGAGGATGCGGCGCACTTCCGCAAACGGCACCTCGATCCCGGCCAGCCGCTTCACCTCGGAAAGCGGAAAGTCGATCACGCGATCGTCGCCATGGGCTTTGCCGACGACAATGTTTTCGGAAGGCGTGCCGCCGCACAGCTCCATCACCATCCGCGTCGCCATCTCCAGTCCCGGCACCATGAAGGCGGGATCGACGCCGCGCTCAAACCGATAGCGCGCATCCGAATTGATGCCGAGCTTACGGCCGCTCTGGGCGATGTTGATCTCGTTCCACAGCGCCGACTCGATCAACACGTCGGTGGTGCTGTCGTCGCAGCCGGAAGCCTCGCCACCCATGATGCCGGCAAGCGATTCGACGCCATGATCATCGGCGATGACGCAGACGCCATTGTCGAGCGTATAGGTACGGCCATCGAGCGCCAGCAATGTCTCGCCATCATGGGCTCGGCGCACCGTGAGATTGCCCTTCACCTTCGCCGCATCGAACACATGCAGCGGCCGGGCGCGGTCATAGGTCATGAAATTGGTGATATCGACCAG
>DASZTN010000154.1:0-39400 GCA_035547995.1 Bradyrhizobium sp.
ATGACGGTTGGAGATTTCCGCATAAACCATGGACGCGTTACGCCGCATCGGACCTTGCCAAGTCCGCCCGGAGCCGCTAGCTATGGCGCTCTTTCGCGGCCTTTAATCCGATGGCATGCGGCATCGGCGGGCTTGCCCTGACATGCCTCGCGAAAAACGCGCCCGTAGCTCAGCTGGATAGAGCATCAGACTACGAATCTGAGGGTCGGACGTTCGAATCGTTCCGGGCGCGCCAGTCGCATACAACCCACCAACATTTCCGTTCTCGGTCTGTTTGCCTGAGATTGCGGCCCGACGTCCTTGCTGTCGATGGTCCGGATGGCGCGGGTCGTCGACCTCAGGCGCGCCGAATGACCGGCCGGGTATGGCTCTTGCGGGAATTCGCGTTCCCATGTCCGGCTCGATGTTCAGCAGTGGCGCGAACGTATCGGCTTTCCTCGCATTGATGGCTGCCACCCGTGCCGCAGGGCCGCCGATCTTCGGCATCGCTCACCTCCTTACTACAAGGTCCCGGTGTTCGGCCCACTCGCTTTCGATCAACGATGTCAGAATGTCGGCAATGCGATCGCGTAGCACGCGTTGATCAGGATCTCGTGCGCCGGCCGCCGCCCGGACGTCGCACCGGATACGATAGCCATGACTACTCAGCCGCTCGTCGCCTCATTGAGGCCAAGCGGATTCATGGTGACCTCACCGTCGAATAAAATTTAAAATAAAAAATAAGATGAGCGGTTTCGGTTTCGACGGCAATCGACATCGAGCTTCTTCTTGAGCTTCTGACCACGCCGCATCGTCATCGCAGGAACAGGCTTCACAAGCCGGCGAATGAATAACCCGCTTCCGGACTCTCTTCTTCCATGGGCTCTCTTCTTCCAATTCGCCTGCTCGGCGCCTTGCTTGCGCAAGGCGGATCGAGAAGCGGCAGATTGAATAGTTCTTGGATCGGTTTTCTTCGGCAGCCTTCGTCGCTGTCTGCGATGGCGATCTGCCTATGGAAAATCCACCGGCAATCGCCTTCCCACGCGGTGCAACTCGCCTCAGCTCTCCACCGAGATGACGTTCGTGTGATTCGCATGTGTCACTTTATTGTGTAGGTGCCAAAATGGCGGTCTTGACGTGGATCAATCATCACGCCGCCTGCCGCCAGCACCATCGCGCAACATCTGCGGTCGAATAGCAAATGACCCGGACACTGCAATGGATGTGCTTGGAGATATGTATGGCGGACTGGCAGAAGCAGCGAGCTGAACGACAGCGCCGCCTGGCAGCGGCTTCGCGTCTTGCAAAGCTGAAAATCGTATCGCCGGAAAACACGAGGTCTCTGCTCGAGGCGGTTGTGCGGCCGGGTGATCGTGTTTGCCTGGAAGGCGATAATCAGAAGCAGGCCGACTTCCTTGCAGAAGCCCTGGCCAGCGCCGATCCCAAACTGATTCACGATCTCCATATCGTCCAATCCGGCATCGTTCTGCAGGCCCATATCGATCTGTTCGAACGTGGCATCGCCAGGAAACTCGATTTCTCCTACTCCGGCCCACAAGGTGCCGCGATCGCTCGCGCCCTGGTAGCCGGGAAGATCGAGCTGGGTGCGGTTCACACTTATATCGAACTGTACGGCCGCTATTTCATGGATTTGACACCGCATGTCGCGCTGGTCGCTGCAGTACAGGCGGATCGGGAGGGAAACCTCTATACCGGCCCTAACACCGAGGACACTCCGACCATCGTCGAGGCCACGGCGTTCAAATCGGGCATCGTCATCGCGCAGGTGAATGCTGTCGTCGACAAGTTGCCGCGCGTCGATATCCCCGGTGATCGGGTCGACTTCATCGTACAGGCGCCGCAGCCTTTTTACGTCGAGCCGCTGTTCACCAGGGATCCCGAAAAAGTCACCGAGAACCAGATCCTGATGGCGATGATGGCCATCAAGGGAATCTATGCCGAATATGGCGTCAAGCGCCTCAACCATGGCATCGGTTTTCCCACGGCGGCGATCGAACTTCTGCTCCCCACCTTTGGAGAGCGCCTTGGCCTCAAGGGCAAGATTGCAACCCACTGGGCTCTCAATCCGCACCCGACCCTCATCCCCGCGATCGAAAGCGGCTGGGTCGAGCAGATCCACTGCTTCGGAAGCGAAGTCGGCATGGACGATTACATGTCGGCCAGAAGCGACGTTTACTTCACCGGGCATGACGGCACGCTGCGCTCCAATCGCATGATGTGCCAGAACGCGGGCCTTTACGCGTGTGACATGTTCATCGGCTCGACCCTGCAGATCGATCTGGACGGCAACAGTTCGACCGTCACTCAAGGGCGCATCGCCGGCTTCGGCGGCGCGCCGAACATGGGGGCCGATGCGCATGGTCGCCGCCACACCTCAGAGCCATGGCTGAAAGCGGGACGCGAGGCGGGCAATGGGCATGGCGCATTGATGCGCGGCCGCAAGCTGGTGGTGCAGGTCGTGGAGACATTCGGCGAAAAGATGACGCCGAACTTCGTCGAGAAGCTCGACAGCCTGCAACTGGCCGAGGAGCTGAAGTTGGATTTGGCTCCAGTGATGATCTATGGCGACGACGTCACCCATATCGTTACCGAAGAAGGGATCGCGAACCTGCTGCTCTGCCGCGGTCCCAAGGAGCGCGAGCAGGCGATTCGCGGGGTGGCGGGCTTCACGAAAGTGGGCCGCGGCCGGGACAAGCGCGTGGTAGAGGCCCTGCGCCAGCGTGGAATCATCAGGCGCCCCGAAGACATGGGAATCGATCTGCTGGATGCCAATCGGCAGTTGCTTGCGGCGCATTCGATCGCAGACCTCGTGACATGGTCCGGCGGACTCTACCGTCCGCCTTCTCGATTCAGGAACTGGTAGGAGACTGCTCGTGGAGACGTTTCAGGTGAAGGGCACCGCAAAGCGGCGCGCGCGGGGCAATAAACCTTACGCCATCACAGGGGTAAACGCTTCCGGCAATCTGGAAGTGCTGGCCGAACGCGTGCTGCCCGAGAAGGAATGTCTGGTGGAGGTGACGACTGCCGTTTCCGGGTTCCGGGACATCTGGCAGGCGGTGATCGAGGAATTCTTCGAGCGCAGCACGCCTGGCGGCCTGCGTTTCTCCATCAATGACGGCGGAGCGCGACCCGATACCGTGACCTTGAGACTGATGCAGAGCGTACAGCTGATGGAGACCGAGCAATGAGCATACTGTCGGAGCTCCATGAGGCTGATTGGTTTGAAGCCTCCGCACGCGAGCGGATCGCGGGGTTGTTGGATCCGGGTACGTTCGTGGAATTTCTCGGTCCAGAACAACGCGTGATGAGCCCGCATTTGGCGCAGTTCAATCTGACCGGTGCTTTCGACGACGGAATCGTCGTCGGACGAGGACGGCTTGATGGCCGCGAGGTTTTCGTTGCGGCGCAGGAGGGACGTTTTCTCGGCGGCGCCTTCGGCGAAGTGCACGGCGCCAAGCTTGTCGGTCTTCTGCGCGCGGCACGCGACGGCGCCGGGAAAGATGGACCGAAAACCGTGCTGCTGGCGCTGGACACGGGCGGAGTACGCCTGCAGGAAGCAAATGTCGGCGAAACGGCTATCGCTGAAGTGATGCGGGCCATCGTCGAGGCGCGTATGGCGGGAATCGCCGTCATTGCCTTGATCGGCGGGCGGTCCGGTGCATTCGGCGGTGGCGGTCTCATCACGTCGTGCTGCAGCCGTATCGCGGTATCGGAGCATGCGCGGATCAGCGTCAGCGGTCCTGAGGTCATCGAAACGAACAAAGGCGTCGAAGAGTTCGACTCCAAGGACCGAGCCCTCGTTTGGCGGGTTTCGGGTGGCAGGACGCGCGCGCTGATGGGCGGCGCCGACCGGTATGTGAAGGACCGAATTCGCGACTTCCGCATCGCTGCGATAGAACTCTCCAGGAAAGTGCCGCCCTTTACGCTCGATACGCTGCTTTCGGAACAACGTCGCTTGTCGGAGCGACTGCAGAACGATGGCGATTGCCGCGACGCGCCGGAGATCTGGCGTAAGTTGGGTCTCCAGAATCCGGAAGGCATCGCCGACCTGTCCGATGACGCCTTTCTCGCAATGACGATGCCCAGGGAAGCCCACCATGACGCTCGATGAGATTCTTGGCTCACTGTTTCCCGCCGGTCACAGCGTCAGCCGCGGCGCGCACGGCACGATCAATGGGACCGGCCGATTGGAGGGCTTTGGCGAGATCGCCCTCGTCGGTATCGTCGATCATACGCCGCTGAGTGTCGACGGGGCGATATTGCTCAGTGGCTCCGTGCTCGACGTGGTTAAAAAAGGCGGTGAAACTCCCATCCTCGTGCTCGTCGACACCGCCAGCCAGAACATGACCCGCCGCGACGAATTGCTCGGACTCAACGAATATCTGGGTCATCTTGCCAAGAGCCTGCTGCTTGCAGCGGCATCCGGCCACAGGACCATCGGAGTTCTGTACGGGCATGCGGCCGCGGGCGCGCTGATCTCCACCGCGCTTGCGACTCAATATTTGGCGGCGCTTCCCGGGGCTGAGCCAAGTGTCATGGACCTGCCATCGATCTCGCGCGTGACCAAGCTCTCGCTCGACAAGCTGCAGGAACTGGCAAAATCAACGCCGGTGTTTGCGCCGGGTCTCGATCCCATTTTCGCCGTTGGCGCGGTGACGGCGAAATGGGACGCCAAGCAACCACTCTCCGGCCAACTCGCTGCGGTGCTCCGGAGTCCCGCGAACTCAAGTGACGAGCGCGGCAAGCTCGGCCTTGAGCGGAAGGGGCGCATGCTGGCTGCACAGATCGCCAACCAGGTTGAAAAAAAGGCGTTGGCCCGTGCCTGATACCTTGGAGTGCGCGACCTCGGTATCGTCGTGGAAGCGGCACGATATTCTTTACGTGGCGCCTTCCGCGTGGAACGCCGCCCTTTCGGCGCTTCAGATCTCCGTGGTGCCTCTTCTGGAGGTGTGGGCCGATCGCGGATGGCCGGTCATTGTCCGGCGCCGGATGACCGGAGAGGATGGCGACGCGATTCCCATCGGCGTGCCATTGCCCCCCACCGAAGGCAAACATCGCATCGCCCTTACCATTCCGGAGGACGGCGTCATCAGATACGCAACTCCTCCACGCCTGCATAACGTCATGCAGGTGGCGCCGACTCGATGGCAATGCATCATCGGCGAACTGATTCACCTCGGCGCCTATTACAACATCCAGCCTTTGGTCTTTGGCAGCTTGATGTGGCAGTATCAGACCGGGCTCAGCTACATCAACGCCGGTTCTGATTTGGACGTTCTGTGGCCGGTTGCCGATCATTGCAACATAGCCGCGCTGGTTTCCGGCATCGCCGATATCGAGGGCGACGGCGCACCGCGTATCGACGGCGAAATCGTGTTCTCCGACGGAAGTGCCGTCAACTGGAGAGAGCTGCATAAGGTGCTGCGGTCAGGCGAGCCGGGCAAGCTGCTGGTCAAGGACATGGATGGCGTGCGCCTGGTGGATCCCGCTTCCTTGCTTGGGCGCGGATAATGGAAACAGCTTCTTCCGCCACGTTGCCCGACGTCGCGTCTACGCCGGCTTCCAGGTCGCAAAGCCGACATCTCGCCGATCTCATTGCCGCCTGCGCGGTGAACTCGCTGATGCAAGAGCTGGCAACCTGGCCAAAGCCAGGCTTGATCAGCCATGTCGATAGCGGCAGCCACACCGATATGGACGCCGCTACATTGCAGGCGAGTGCCGAAGCAATTCGCCCATTCTTTGCCGAATTGGCGCTGGCCGGAGCGGAATATGCCGGCATGGGCCGGCTTCGCTCGATCGGCGTACGGGCGGAATCCGCGATGATGAGTGCGACCGGCGGAATCAACACCCATCGCGGCGCCATTTTTGGCCTCGGCCTGCTTTGTGCCGCCGCAGGGCTGGTTGCTGAAAAAGCGGAGAGCGGCAGAATCTTCTCGCCGGCGCGGCTCGGCGCCGTCGTGAGCCAGCAATGGGGCGAGGAGATTCGCCAAGGGCCGATCCCGCTGTTCAGCCACGGCAGTTCAGTGTTGCGGCGATATGGTGCGGGTGGGGCCCGCGCCGAGGCCGCGAGCGGCTTTCCCAGCATTTACGAAGTGGGCCTGCCGGCGCTGCGCGAGGCCAGGTCGATCGCGCCACATGATGCCGAGGCCGCACGGATTCACGCCTGTTTCGCACTGATCAGCAAGGTCGAAGACACCAACCTTTTGCACAGAGGAGGTGCGGAAGGGGCGCGTTACGCGGCAGAGGCGGCGGCTGATTTCCTCTCAAATGGCGGCATCGGCGCGACCGGCTGGCGTAACGCCGCGGCGGCCGTGCATGCGGGATTCGTTTCGCGCAGACTCAGTCCGGGAGGTTGCGCCGATCTTCTTGCAATGACTCTGTTTGTCGATTTCCTGGAAGTCTGAGGATCATCCGTGACCGAAATCCTTCTCAACGCGCTGGTGCCGGTTTTCGTCGTCATGGGGCTCGGCTACTTTGCCGGCTGGGTCCGCGATGTAGACAACCACCACGTCGCAGAACTCAACGCCTTGGTGATGGATTTTGCATTGCCCTGTGCGCTGTTCGTTGCCACGGCAACGACCTCGCAGTCAGTGATGCTGGCCCAGTGGCCGCTGCTTCTCGTCCTCGTCGTTGCCATGCTGCTGGTCTACGGTGCCTGTTACTGGATGCAGCGGCGCTTGTTCGGGTTGGACTCGAAAGCTTCGGCAGTTCAGACCCTGACGATCTCCCTGCCGAATTACGCCGCCATCGGCCTGCCGCTCATCCCGGCGGTGTTGGGCGCGTCGGACACTTTCTATGTCGCACTCGCGATCGCGTCGGGTTCGATTTTTCCCTCGCCGCTCACCCTGTCGATCCTGGAGGCGGCCAAATCCGCCGAGCAGGGAAAGATGAATGTGGGGCACGTGATCGGAGCCGTCGGTCGCGCTTTTCTCAAGCCGATTGTCCTCGGCCCGATCCTCGGCGTGATCTACTCGTTCGTGGGCCTGCCGATGCCGGTCTATCTGATCCATGCCTTTCAACTGATCGGTGCGGCGGCGGGCGGAGTGGCGCTGTTTCTGACCGGATTGATCTTGTCCTCGCAGCGAATCCTGCTGAACTGGAACGTGGTCAGCGGCACGCTGATCAAGCTCGTCGTTCAGCCGTTGCTCGGGCTTGTCATCATCGCCCTGGTGCCGATGGCGCACGATACGGCCCGCGCCGCGATTTTGTTGCTCGCGGAGCCGGCCGGATTCTTTGGCGTTCTGTTCGGGCTTCGTTACGGAGTCGAATCACATGAAGCTGGCTCGACCTTGCTGGTCAGCTCGGTATTGAGCATCATGACACTCGCGGTTGCGCTCGTTTTGACCGGAGGCAGCTGATGGAGCAGGTCGTCGCCATCCTGTGCTCCGGCCAGGGCAACCAGCATCGCGAGATGTTCGACCTGGTCAAGGATGTAGAGGAGGCGCGGCCCGTCTTTGCCGCAGCATCGGAACAGCTTGGACGGGATATCCGGAGCTTCGTCCGGCAAGCCGAACTGGGCGAATTGTACAGTGATCGAAACGGCCAGCTTCTGTGTTGCACGCAGGCCTTGGCCTTCTGGGCAGCCCTGAAGCCGGTGCAGCCAAAAAAGGCGGTGATCGCCGGATACAGCGTCGGCGAATTGGCCGCTTGGGGCTGTGCCGGCGCCTTGGACGCCCCGGCGACATTGAGGCTGGCACGGCAAAGATCTGCCGCCATGGACGCTGCAACGCCCGAGGGCAGCGGTCTTGCGGCGATTGTCGGGCTACTCGAATCCGAGCTGGCTCTGATTGCCAGGAACCACGGCGCCTATATTGCCATCGTCAACGCCATCGACAGCTTCGTGATCGGCGGACTTGGCGAGGCCCTGGAAGCGTCATGCAAGGAGGCCGCCGCCAAGGGCGCAACGCGCACGGTCCGGCTGCGTGTTGCCGTGCCATCGCACACGCCCCTGCTGCAGGAGGCGGTACAACCTTTTCGGGCCGCATTACGTGCGGCTGCACCGCAGGCGCCGCCTTACGGATACCGCCTATTGAGTGGAATCGATGGTGAGACGGTCTGGCAGCCGGAGGCTGGTTGCGACAAGCTGGCAAATCAAATCTGTACCACCATCCACTGGGCGGCATGTCTTGAGAGTTGCCGTGCAGCAGGTGCGGTCCTGGCTCTTGAACTCGGGCCGGGTGCTGCGCTGAGCCACATGGCGGCATCTTTCTTCCCGGAAGGGCGTAGCCGGTCGGTCGAGGATTTTCGGACCCTGGACGGCTTGCGGGGCTGGCTGGCCAGGCGATAGGCCAGCCCAAGGCCAACCAGCCCGCGCAAATAATCTGTCAGTCGATCCGCACCCGCCTGAAGACGCCGACTTTGATCGTGTCCAAAGCGAGCGCGAAGATGACGGTCGCCACGAACAGGCCGGCCACCGTGTTCACGGACAACGGCGCCATGAACAGACCGGCGATTGCCAGGCTGGTGACGATGGCGATATCGGCGAGCGAGGCCATGACCATGACCTTGGCCGGCCGCGAGTGCCACAGATGGCCATGCTCGCGCATTGAATAGGTGTTGGCCTGGCCGGCAAGTATGAGTGTCAGGAATGTCAGCGTCCGCATCTGATCGGGGCTCAAGCCCAGATAAAACCACCCGGCCACCAATATGCCGAGGCAATAGAGCAGCTTGAACAGGCCCAGCGGGATCGCAGCCAGGACCAGATTCCGTATCCGCCACTGGTTCGGATATGGCGACGGGCTGGCATGATCGGCCGCACGGGACATCGTCACCATATCTCCGGCCAGCATGGTGAGCGCCTGGAGAAAGGGCGTCAGCACGGCATGTCCGGTCATGACCAGCCCGGCGCCCATCACGATCAGGGTCGCGCATTTGTTGATCAGAATGGTCAGCGTATAGGTCAGAACCCGCTGGAATGACGAGCGCCCCTCCTTGATGCAGCTGACGATGCCGCCGAGGCCCGGCTCGGTGAGAACGACGCCTGCCGCGGATTTCGCTACATCGGTTGCGGTGGAAACCGCGATTCCCATCTGCGCCTGGCGTAGCGCCGGCGCGTCGTTGGCGCCGTCGCCGCACATGCCCACGGCATGGTCGCCGCGCTGAAATGCCTTGACCAGGCGGAACTTGTCTTCCGGAAAGACCCCGGCATAGACCGCGAAATCGTCAGGTCCGACATTGTCCGGAATGTGCCCGGGCGGGCTGACTTTTCCGTTCAGCCCGATCGCATGTGCAACTGTCGCCGCGGTGCTCGGCGCATCACCGGTGACCATCACGGCGCCGACGCCAAGCGAGCGAAGCTCGGCCAGCAGTGCAGCGGAATCAGGTCGTGGAGGATCGCTGAGCCCGATCAGCCCGATGATCGCCGGCCGCGCTGCCGGCCCGGCGGCAACCGCAAGCGTTCGATATCCCGATGCGGTGAAGCGTTCGAGGGCACGATCGGCTTCCGGCGTCATCGGCGCGACGGCGGCGACGGCGGTCGGAGCGCCCTTGATGATTCGGGTCTCGGTCCCTGCACGGTCCTTCAGCATTGCTTCGGCCATCTTTGTCGATGGATCGAATGGGACGAAGCGCGCCACGGACAAGGATGCGAGCAGGCCGCTTGTATGCTTCTGCGCAGCGGCACGGATCGCTGTATCGACCGGATCTTGGCCTTCCGGCGAGCTGGCGAACGCCGCGAAGGTGAGGATGTCGCCCTCATCGTAACCTTTGACAAGCGGTTGCACTCCGCTCACGGCCAGCTCGTTCTCGGTGAGGGTGCCGGTCTTGTCGACGCAAAGAACGTCGATCATGGCCGCTTCCTGCAACGCCGTGAGCCGTGTCAGGAGTACGCCCTTCAGGGCCAGGATCCGCGCACCCAAGGCGGCGGCGAGAGTGAACGTCGCGGGCAGCGCAACAGGTACTGCGGAGAGCAATGCCGTCAGCACCAGCGGAATGATCTGCTGGACATTCATGCCGATCAGATGGGCGTAGGCGACCATGCCAATGACGATCGCGAAGTTGACCACCGTAAGGGCGCGAACCACACCCATGACGGCCTTCTGTTCGCTGCTCTCGACATGAGCGACGCGCACCAGTTCGGCGGCGCGTCCGAAGAAGGTCCGGATTCCGGTGGCAACGACGATCCCGGTCGCTTCGCCGCGGCGCACGAGGGCGCCGGCATAGGCGGTCTTTCCCGGCCCCAGATCTGCGGCGATGGATTCGCCGGTCAGCATCGATTGATCAAGCAGCACGGTGCCGGTGAGAATGCGCAGATCCGCCGGAACGATGCCACCCAACGACAGCTGGACGAGATCGCCCGGCACCACCTCTGCCGCGGCAGCGTCCACCCAGGCGCCATCGCGCTGCACCCGTACCCGCGGCGCCAGCCGTTGCTTCAGCAGTTCCAACGTGGCATTGGCGCGCGCTTCCTGGAATACGCCAAGCGCCACATTCAGCAGCAGGAGGAGAACGATCATGATCGCTTCCACCCGTTCACCGGTCAAAATCTGCAGCGCAACGGTCGCCTCGAGCATCCAGGGAACTGGCGACCAGAAATGGCGCAGAACCCGCTTGATCGGTTGCTCCTTCTCTTCCACGACCGCGTTGGGGCCGAACTCTGCCAGCCGTCGCGTGGCCTCGGCACTCGACAGGCCGGACGTGTCGGCGGTTGCGCGTTCGATTGTCAGGGCAGGCTGGGCAGAAGTCATGTTTCTCAATCTACGGTCCGCAACGATGCAGGGGCATCGCCGTCGCCCGGAATCGACCGGGGCTCGAAGGGCAATCAGCTGATGCCCGGCATCAGCGAATGCACTTGTTTGGCGCGTCGACAGGCACGGAGCTCGCTTCCTGCGCGGCCAGCACCGCTGGGCGGACTTCAGAAACATGATCCCGGATTCACGGGTAACGGTGGGTTAATCCATGCCTCACGAGGCCCGCCGGGCCTGGGCCGACAATTTCAAAGCCGAGCCGCCCGGGCTTTGAGATGCATCAATCGGCGCTCGTCGCGCGAGTATAATCACGAACCGATGATTACGCGGGAGCACTTTCATGATCAAGGATATCATCCTCAAGTTGGAATGCGGCGAGTCTCGGGACCGGGCGCTCGATTATGCCGTTTCAATTGCCGAGACACTCGATGCCCATCTGGCGGGCGTTGCATTCGGGAACGGACCGGTTCTCGCGGACTTTCCGATGATGGATATTCCCTCCAGCATCCTTGTGGAGATACAGGCTGAAACCGAAAAAGCAGCGCGTGGCGCCATCGCCCGTTTCGAGGAGGCGGCTAGACGCAGTCTTCTTTCGGCTGAGCCGCGCCTGATCACCCAGAGCGAATTGGGCGATCCCCCCACTGCCTTTTCAGCGATGGCGCGGCGGTTCGATCTAAGCGTGATCATGCAGTCCGACGACAACGGCGTATACAACGACCTTCTGATCGGGGCGACATTGTTCGATTCCGGCCGGCCGGTGATCATCGTTCCCTATATTCAGAAAGACGGCTTGAAGCTTGATCGGGTCGTTTGTTGCTGGGACGGCGGCCGTGCCGCGGCCCGTGCGCTCAACGATGCGCTGCCGCTTCTCAAAGAGGCGCAGACCGTCGAGTTGTTCATCGTGGACAACGAGAAAACCAGCAAGGAGAGCGAAATTCGCGGGGTAGGCATCGCTGATCACCTCGCCCGCCATGACGTCAAGGTCGAGGTAACAGTTGTATCGGCCCCGGATATCGAAGTAGCCGACGCCATTCTATCCCATGTCGCGGATTGCTCCGCGGACATGATCGTGATGGGCGGCTACGGACATTCGCGTTTTCGCGAATTCGTGCTGGGAGGAGTGACCCGCGCGATACTGTCCTCCATGACCGTTCCTGTTTTCATTTCACATTAGCGGGCGGCCTCTCGTGCATGCCTCGTCGGCCATGAGCTTCTGCAGTTCTTGGCCGATCTGGTTGCATCCTAGTCGGCCAGGACATTGAGCGGGCGCGATCCCGGTTATTGACGTGGCGATCAAATGAGCCGCGGCTTGTCGGCCGGATTGTTCTGAATCAATCCGCATCGTTTGGCCGAGGTTAGGACTCCTGGAAAGCGTCGGGTGACCGCGAGTGTCTTCTCAGGATCCGGCGGCAAGCCGGAGCCCGGGATGAACACTGATTTCGTTCATATGCTTTCACAGCTGCCAGATCCGCTGTTGTTCGCGGGCGCCTTTTTGCTGGCAGGTTTCCTGTCGACACGCTTTTTCTTCCGCGATCGGCCGATCTGGAGAGGCTTGTGTCAGGTCGCGTCCTTTGCCGGATTCACGATCATGCTTGTCGTCGCCGGCGTCGATCCGTTCGAGCCGACACCGCCGATGGATCATACGCTGAAATTTGCCGCGATCAGCGTTTTCAAAATCATATGGTGGCTTGCCGCGTCGTGGTTGCTCGTTGGCCTGCTCCGGATGATGATGGTCTTCGAGCGTCAGCCGAATGAGACGCGATTTCTTCAGGATATTGTCGCAGGCATCGTCTACGTTACGGCCGTCTTCGCCATCATTGCCTATGTCTTCGACCTGCCGATCCGTGGTTTGCTTGCGGCTTCCGGCGTCATCGCCATCGTGCTTGGCCTTGCGCTGCAAAGCACATTAGGAGATGTATTTTCCGGCATCGTTCTGAATTTTGCCAAGCCCTATCATCCCGGCGACTGGGTGATCCTGGATGGCGGCCTGCAAGGCCGCATCGTGGAGACGAACTGGCGGGCGACACAGATCCTCACCCCCAGCAATGATCTTGCGATCGTGCCGAACAATATCATCGCCAAGGCGAAGATCATCAATGCCAGCAGGTCGGCAACTGGACATGGCCTTACGATCGTCGTCAGGCTGGAGCCGATGGTAACGCCGTCGCGCGGCTGCAGGGTTTTGGAGATGGCGCTTCTGAGTTGCAACCGCATCCTTCGAGAGCCGGAGCCGTCCGTGATGGTGCGATCGCTCGACGCCGTCGCGCTGGAATGCGAGCTGCAATTCTTCGTGGCCGCGATCGAGCAGGGCCCCGCAGCACAGAACGAGCTTTTCGACCTCGTATTCCGCCATTGCTCATCGGCGGGAATCCGGCAGGCGCTTCCGCCGCAAAGCGCATCTGTCCTGCCGCCGCGTCCCGTCCGGCGCGATCCCGGCGAGGCGCCGCGACGGCTGCTCGATCATCTGCCGATTTTTGCGTTGCTCACCGACGACGAGCGCACGGCCCTGGCGCCGAAGCTCAAGCGGCGAATTTTCAAGGCCGGCGACGTGCTGGTCGAGCACGGCGCCGTGGCGCAGGCGCTCTCCATCCTCAGTTCCGGCGCGCTGATCGCCTCGCAGGACCGCGGAGAAGGAATGGATGACGGCGAGGTGGTCCGGCTCGGGCCAGGCGATTGCTTCGGTGAAGCCGGGGTGCTGACCGGATCGCCGAGCCCATTCCGGGTGTCGGCGCTGACCAGGGGAGTGGTCTTTGAGATTGACAAGGATGACCTTGCTCCGCTGCTCAAGCAGCGCCCGGCGATCGCCGCTGAACTCGGTCAGATCCTGGCGCGGCGGGAAGCCACGGGTCGGGCCCGCTTCGAGCAGGATGATCACGATCGGGCCGGCGAAGATCTGTCCGAGCGGCTGGCCGAGCGGGTACGGCATCTGTTCGGGCTGGTGTGACGGCGCAGCTATGATGCGGCCTGATGATGTCCGGCCCGCGCAGCGACAATCGCGCCCATTCACCTGTTCTTCGGCCGCATCGGCAGGCCCTTGGTGGTGAAGCGCTGCGTCTTGCCGTCGCGGCGCACGGGACGTGGCGTGCCGGCGGCCTTGCCGGTGCCGGGCGGCTGATGCGCCGGCACCAGCTGATCGGGACGCGAGCCGATCAGGTCGCGGCGGCCCATCATTATCAGCGCTTCGCGCAAGAGCGGCCAGTTGTCGGGGTCGTGATAGCGCAGGAACGCCTTGTGCAGCCGACGCTGCCTGAGCCCCTTGATCGCCTCGACCTGGTCGCTGCCGCCGTGACGCACGCCGCGCAGCGGATTGACGCCGGTATGGTACATGGCGGTCGCGGTCGCCATCGGTGATGGCAGGAACGTCTGCACCTGGTCGGCACGGTAACGGTTCTTCTTGAGCCACAGCGCGAGGTTCATCATGTCCTCGTCGCTCGTGCCCGGATGTGCCGCGATGAAATAGGGGATCAGGTAGTATTTCTTGCCGGCCTGCTGCGCCGCGGCCTCGAACATCTGCTTGAAGCGGTTATAGGCGCCGATGCCCGGCTTCATCATCTTGTCGAGCGGGCCGCGCTCGGTGTGCTCGGGCGCGATCTTCAAGTAGCCGCCGACATGATGGGTGACGAGCTCCTTGACGTATTCGGGGCTCTTCACCGCAAGATCGTAGCGCACGCCGGAGGCGACCATCACCTTCTTGACGCCCTTCACCTCGCGCACCTTGCGGTAGAGCCTGATCAGGTCGTCGTGCGAGGTATTGAGATTTTCGCAGATATCGGGAAACACGCAGGATGGCCGCCGGCACAGCGCCTCGACCTTCGAATCCTTGCACGCCATCCGGTACATGTTGGCGGTCGGCCCGCCGATATCGGAGATCACGCCGGTGAAGCCCGGCGTCCTGTCGCGGATCAATTCGATCTCGCGCAGGATCGAGCCTTCCGATCGGCTCTGGATGATGCGGCCCTCATGTTCGGTGATCGAGCAGAAGGTGCAGCCGCCGAAGCAGCCGCGCATGATCGTTACCGAGAACTTGATCATCTCCCAGGCCGGGATCTTGGCATCGCCATAAGACGGATGCGGCGCGCGGGCGTAGGGCAGATCGTAGACGGCGTCCATCTCGGCTGATGTCAGCGGGATCGGCGGCGGGTTCAGCCACAGGTCGCGGTCGCCATGGCGCTGGACCAGCGGCCGTGCATTGCCGGGATTGCTTTCCCGGTGCAACACGCGCGAGGCTCTCGCATAGGCCTCGCGGTCCTGCTCGGCCTGCTCGCACGAAGGCAGCCGGATCACGGTGTCACCGGGCCGGCGTGCCGCGCCCTCGTCGGCGGAGTCGAGATCATGGGCCGGCAGCTCCGTGTAATGGTCGGGCACGCGCCGGAACAGCGCGGTGCCGCGGATGGAGACGAGATCGCGCGGCGCTTCGCCTTCCGCGAGCCGATGCGCGACCTCGACGATAGCGCGCTCGGCATTGCCGTAGACCAGGATGTCCGCCTTGGCGTCCGCCAGCACCGAGCGGCGCACCTTGTCGGACCAGTAGTCGTAATGCGCGATCCGGCGCAGCGACGCCTCGATGCCGCCGAGCACGATCGGCACGTCCTTGAACGCCTCGCGGCAGCGCTGCGCGTAGACGATGGTGCAGCGGTCGGGCCGCCGCCCGCCTTCGCCGCCCGCGGTGTAGGCGTCGTCATGGCGCAGCCGGCGGTCCGCAGTGTAGCGGTTGACCATCGAGTCCATGTTGCCGCCGGTGACGCCAAAGAACAGGCGCGGCTTTCCGAGTGCCTTGAATGGCTCGGCCGAGTGCCAGTCGGGTTGTGCGATGATGCCGACCTTGAAGCCTTGTGCCTCGAGCAGCCGGCCGATGATGGCCATGCCGAAGCTCGGATGGTCGACATAGGCATCGCCCGTCACCAGCACGATATCACAGGCGTCCCAGCCGAGCGCCGTCATCTCGGCGCGGCTCATCGGCAGGAACGGCGCCGGCTTGCTGGCTTGCGCCCGGGGGCGGAACCAGGACGTCAACGGCTTCTCGGCTGATACGGCGATGTTCATGACGCATACCGATAAGACTCCGCGCCTGTGAATTCAACCGACCGTCATGCCGCCGGCGCGGCCTTGTATCGCGCCTTTCGAACAGTTCCGGCGTCGGACCGCGGTTCCCAACCGAAGTGAACGCTGGTCAAGCGCTGACGGGCCCCAAGGGCATCACGTCTTGTCACGTCTTGGGCGGAAAATGCGCTCGCCAATGCTGTGCGACATCGATCCCGCGACAGAACCAGACGCCGTCAACGCTCTTCATGTGTTCCAGCAGTTTGATCAATCCGCCGGCCCGTCCGGGACGGCCGATCAGCCGGTCGTGCAGCCCGATCGAAAGCAGCTTCGGCGATCCGGCCTTGCCCTCGGCATGGAGCAGATCGAAGGCATCGCGCATATATTCGAAGAACTGCTGGCCGGTAGAGAAGCCGGAATTCTCGTTGAAGCGGTTGTCATTGGCTTCATAGGAATAGGGAATGACGAGGTGCGGTCCGTTCGCTGTCCCGACCCAGTAGGGCAATTCGTCGGCGAGCGAATCGCGATCGTAAAGGAATCCGCCTTCCTCGGCGATCAGCCGCCGCGTGTTCGGACCCGGGCGTCCCGTCATCCAGCCGAGCGGGCGGCTGCCGGTGACCGCGGTCAGGATTTCGACGGCGCGCGTGATGTGCTCGCGCTCCGTCGCTTCGTCGACATCGCAATAATCGATCCAGCGAAAGCCGTGGCTGACGATTTCGTGGCCGCGCGCAACGGCAGCGCGGGTCAGTTCCGGATTCTGCTCCAGCGCGCGTGCGACCCCGAGGATGCTGATCGGCACCGAGAATTTATCGAAGATATCCAGCAGCCGCCAGGCGCCGCGACGGCTGCCAAATTCGAAAACGGATTCCACCAGCGGAACGCGGACACCGTGCTTGGCCGGAACGCCGATATCGTTGAGCATGCCTTCGGACACGGCGTCGCCATTGGCCAGACTGGATTCGCCGCCGCCCTCGACATTGAGATTGAAATTGACCGCGATGCGCGCGCCGCCGGGCCAATGTGGATCTGGTGGATTTTCACCATAGCCGACGAGATCGCGCGCGTGCATTGGATCGGGACGAACGTCGCTGGGGCTATTGGATTTAAGATCAGGCATGGCTGCTCCTCAGGCGGCTTCGAGTGTCGCCAGGCAGGGATCGTACCCAAAGAACCAGTCAACCTCGGTCGGACCATGCATCCAGGAATTCTCGATCGAGATGCGCTGGACCTCGGCGACGCGGGGAATTCGAACCGCCGTATAGCGTGCGAAAGCTGCCGGCGGATCGGCAAATTCTGCAATGCAGCGCGACAGTATCGCGGCGTCCTCGATCGCCATCGATCCGCCCGCGGCCATGAACGGCCGCACCGCATGGCAGGCGTCGCCCATCAGCACCACGCGTCCCATGCTCCAGCAGTCGTTGCGCGGCCGGTCGCAGATCGGCAGCACGCTGACCTCGGTCGCGGCCCTGGCGGCTCGCTGCAGATCCGGATGCGCGCCGTCGAAAGCGGCGACGAATTCGTCGAGCTTCCCGGGAATCGCATTGCCGTCGCCGTCCCACCGGTCGGCGGGAAGCGCGGCCATCACATAAACTTCGTCGCGACGCGCGGTGACGTAATAGGCCAGAGCATGGCGGTCCGAAGCCCACCATTTGGTGCAGTCGCGGATCGGGCCGCCGGCAATGCGGCTTGCCGGGAAAACCGCGCGCGGCGCGATGCGGCCAATGAAGCGCGGCTGCTCCGCGCCGAGCATGATCTCGCGCGCCTTCGAGTTGATGCCATCGGCACCGATCGCGATGTCGGCTTCCACCTTCTCGCCGTTCTCGAACGACAGCGTCACGTGGCTGGCGTGCTCGTCGATCCCGACGAGCTTGTGGCCGAACCGGATGGTGCCCGGCCGAAGCGGCTGCTGCAGCAGGCGATGCAGATCGGCGCGGTGAATGTTGACGAATGGCCCATCGAACAGCGTCTCGCAGGCCCGGTCGAACATCAATTCATAGAGCGTTTCACCGCTGTTCCAGTCGCGGCTGACGAAGGCATCGGGGCGAATTCCAGTGCCCGCGAAAGCCTGCTCGAGATCGAGCCGGCGCAACACCTTGGCGACGTTGGCGCCGAGAATGATGCCGGCACCGATGCGCGAGAAATTCGGCGTCTGCTCATATACCGTCACGGCGAAGCCGGCGCGCTGCAACAGTCCGGCGACCGTGAGACCGGCAAGGCCTGCCCCGAGAATTGCGATCCGTGTTTTGCGATCCATCTGCTCACCCGTGGCGCCACGGTGGGCGCCCGTCAATCATTCGCTATCTAATGAAGTTGCTTTAAGGGGGCTGTTTCACCTCTGTCAAGGAAGTCGAATCGGTGCATCCATTGCAAGCAGATTGCCCAGGAATATCGCATCAAATGCGATATTCTGACGAAAACTTGGGCGCGGCGTTCGTTGACCGCTGGGGTACGAAAATCTAGCTTTCATTCGCTAGCGAATAAATGGCCGACAGCGTCCGAATTGAAGCTGGCGGGCATCGGGCCGCCGAGGATGAGACCCATGAAACTGCTTTACCGCTTCGCCGTCGCATTGACGCTGGCTGCGGCCGGCATTCGTTCCGCCGGTGCGACTGAAGTGAACTTCGTCACCGACTTCGGCTTCAACGGCCGACACGCCTACTTCTATGTCGCGCGCGAGAAGGGCTACTACAAGGCCGCAGGCTTCGACGTGAATTTCGTGCGCGGGCAGGGCTCGGCGGATGCGATCAAGAAGGTCGCGGCCGGCATCGCCACTTTCGGCTTTGCCGATGCCGGGTCGCTGGTGCTGGCGCGCGGCAATGACGGCGTTCCGGTGAAGCTGGTCTCGATCGTCTACGCCAAGCCGCCGCAGGCGATCTTCGCCATCAAGGGCGCCGGCATCGCTTCGCCGAAGGACCTCGAGGGGAAGACGGTGGCGGATACCGCATCGAGTTCGGTCCGGCTGCTGTTTCCCGCGTTCGCCAAGGCGGCGGGAATCGACGCGGACAAGGTGAAATGGGTCGTCGCCGACGGAGCGGCGCTGCCCTCGCTGCTGGCCAACGGCCGAACCGATGCCATCTGCCAGTTTTCCGTCGGCGAGCCGCTGATCGCGGCGGCCACCGGCAAGCAACTCGTGCGTCTCGCCTACAAGGATGCCGGACTCGATTATTACGGCAACGGCATCATCGCCTCGGAGGAGATGATCACCAAGCACCCTGACCAGGTGAAGGCCTTCGTCCGCGCGACCATCAAGGGCATGAAGGATGCGTTCGCCAATCCGGCGGAGGCCGCGGCGATCATGGCCAAATATCAAAAGGAATTGGCGCCCGATGTGATCGAAGGCGAAACCAGGCTCGTCGCCGAACTCGCCGAGGTGAAGGGCGAGCCGCTCGGCTTCATCGATCCGAAGGCCGTTGCCAGCACGGTCGATGTCATCTCGAAGAATTTTACGCTGAAGAAGCCGGTGCAGCCGGATGAGCTGTTTGCGCCTGGATTCGTCGAATGACCCTGGTCGCCGATGCCGGCTCGCGATCGCCAGCGCCTGCCATCGTCCCTGCGATCGAACTCGGGGGCGTCACCAAGTCCTTTGCCGACGGCAGCGGAACGTCCGTCCATGCGCTCGGTCCGGTCGACCTGCGGATCGAGCCGGGCAGCTTCGTTGCCATCGTCGGCCCCTCCGGATGCGGCAAGTCGACCTTGCTGCGCCTGATCGCAGGACTGGACAGACCGGATGCCGGGACGATGCAGCGTTACGGGACTGCGCTGCAAGGGCCATCCCACGAGGTCGGGATCGTGTTTCAGGAACACGTGCTGTTTCCCTGGATCACGGTGCTGCAGAACGTGTTGCTGCCGGCCGACGTGCTGTCGCTGCCGAAGACCGCTTCGCGGGAGCGGGCGATGCGTCTTCTGGAAATGACGGGCCTGAAGGATTTCGCTCATGTCCGTCCGCACAAGCTTTCCGGCGGCATGTAGCAGCGCGCCGCATTCTGCCGCGCCATGCTGTCCGATCCGCGGCTGCTGCTGCTCGATGAACCATTCGGCGCGCTGGATGCGCTGACGCGCGAGGAGTTGTCGCTGGAGCTGTCACGGCTTTGGCAGGAGCTCGGCCGTGCCGCGCTGTTGATCACCCATGACATCGAGGAGGCGATCCTGCTGGGGGACCGCATCCTGATCATGTCGCCGCGACCGGGCCGGATCCGCGCCGATATCACCGTCGATCTGCCGCGCCCCCGCAACGCCGGGACCGCGCGGCTTGCGCGCTTCCAGGAGATCAAGCAGCAGGTGCGCGACATCATCTTCAACCGTGTGCCGGTCTGAAGCGATGAGCATCTCGCAATCGCGCTTGATCAGGGGGGCGGCAACGCCGCTGATCTATCTTGTCCTCCTGCTCGCCTGGGAGCTGGTGGCCCGGCTGCTGAAGATCCCGGCCTGGATTTTGCCGGCGCCTTCAGCGATCTTCGAGGCGGCGGTCAAATGGGCGCCGGAACTGGCGCAGAACGGCTGGGTCACCTTGCGCGAGACCGTTCTCGGTTTCCTGCTGGCGCTTGTGCTGTCGCTCCCCTTGGCCACGCTGATCAGCCTCAATCCGCTGGCGCGAAAGCTGCTCTATCCTTTTCTGCTCGGTCTGCAGTCGGTGCCAAAGGTGGCGGTGGCGCCGCTGATCATTCTTTGGCTCGGCCTGTCCGAGTGGCCGAAGATCGTCGTCGTCATGCTGGTCTGCTTTTTTCCGATCCTCGTCAACATGATCGCCGGCATCGAGGCGGTGCCAAAGACGATGCTTGATCTGATGAACTCGCTGCAGGCATCGCCGCGCCTGATCTTTGTCCGGCTCAGGATTCCGGTGGCGCTGCCGCATCTCTTCACCGGCTGCAAGGTGGCCGTCACCTTTGCGGTCATCGGTGCCGTCATCAGCGAGTTCGTTGCGGCGCAGGATGGTCTGGGCTATCTGATCCTGGTGTCGACGGCGCAGTCTCAGACACCGCTTGCCTTCGCCGCCATCGGGCTGCTCACGATACTCAGCATCGCGGTTTTTTACTGCGTCGAATTTATCGAGCGGCGTGTGGTCGACTGGACACCATGAGCAGTAACAGCGGTGATCTGAGGTCATGATCGGTAAAGGTGAAGGCGGTGTCGGCAAACACTGGATCGGGTGACTCGGTTGGTGCAATGAAGCGGCGAAAACCGAAGCTGGTCTCGGCTCGGAAAAAGCGGGCCGGGGGAGACACTGGCCCTCGGGCAAAGGGCCGTGCAGCGCGTGAACTCGTCGATACGATCTTTTCGCAATGGCAGGCGCAGCGGCCGGATATCGATGCCAGTCCGGTGCATGTCTACGGCCTGATCGGCCGCATCCAGATGCAGTGCACGGCCTTCATCGACGAGGTGCTGGAGCCGCTCGGCCTCACCAGAGGAACTTTTGATGTACTGACGGCGCTGCGGCGCGCCGGAGCACCCTATTGTCTGTCGCCCAAGCAGATCGCGCAGTCGCTGTTGCTCAGCGGCGCCGGTCTCACCAGCCGCCTCAACAAGCTCGAAGCGCAAAATCTGCTGGCACGGCTGCCGGAGCCGAACGACCGCCGGACGCTGCGCGTGCAACTGACCGCTGCGGGCGAGGTCGTCATCAATGAAGCGATCCCGCTGGTGTTCGAGGCCCAGCGCTCCCGCCTGTTGCCGTTGGGGCAGGATGGGCAACAACGCCTTGTCCACGAGCTCTCCCGCTTTGCCGAGATCATTGACGGCTGGCCATCCGCCGCAACGGGACGGCCGCAAAAGTGACCGGGCCGGAAACGGCGCTGTTTGCCGGTTCAAGCGCCATCTCCCTGCTTCGTGGCAGCATAATTTTATTTTAGATGCCGGGACCTCGCGCTGCCCCGGCGGCCAGCTCAATTCTGACATTCGCCAGACGCTCTTCTGGAGCCGCCCAAAAAAGAATTTAGTGGCCGCAAGGGCAGGGTTCTCTCCAAAATCTGAAAGCTGCGCGCCCGGTTTTTCGGCGAGGACCGTCATCTGCGCAATCAAACAGGGGTTCTTGAGCTTAATGTCGTCTCTTGCTGTCGAAACCGTCAATGCCGCCGCGCCGGTCAATTCGCGCTCCCGCGTGATCCTCGCAAGCCTGATCGGCACCACCATCGAGTTCTACGATTTCTACGTCTACGCCACGGCGGCAGTCCTGGTTTTCCCTCATTTGTTCTTTCCGGCCGGCAATGACAGGACGGCGCTGCTGGCCTCGTTTGCCGTGTTCGGCGCCGCCATGATCGCCCGGCCGCTCGGCGCGATCTTTTTCGGACATCTCGGCGACAAGCGCGGCCGCAAGATCACGCTGGTCGGTGCGCTGTTGACGATGGGCATCGCGACGTTCCTGATCGGCGTGCTGCCGACCTATCCTAGCGTCGGCTGGCTCGCCCCGGCCTTGCTGGTCGTGCTGCGCCTTGCACAGGGATTTGCGCTGGGCGGAGAGTGGAGCGGTGCAGCGTTGGTGGCCACCGAAAATGCGCCCCATGGCAAGCGCGCGATCTTCGGGACATTCCCACAGCTCGGCGCACCGCTTGGTTTCATCATTGCCAATGGCCTTTTCCTGCTCATCGCCGCGATGCTGCCGTCGAGCGACCCGTCGCGGCCGTCGAATGCGTTTCTCGACTGGGGATGGCGGATTCCATTCCTGTTCTCGTCGGTGATGGTGATCGTCGGACTGTGGGTCCGGTTGAATCTGGTTGAGAGCACCGCCTTCGAAAAGGCGGTACGGACGGGGCAGGTTCACAAGCTGCCGCTCGCCGCGGCGGTCAGGACCTACTGGAAAGAGCTGATCCTCGGCACCTTCTATATGCTGGCCACCTACGTACTGTTCTATCTGATGACGACGTTTTCGCTCAGCTACGGGCGCGCCGCGGTCAATGGCCCGCTGCCCGGTCTCGGCTATGACTACAGGACGTTCGTCCTGATGATGATCGTCGGCGTGATCTTCTTCGGCATCTTCACGCTGGTCTCCGGTCCCTGGGCCGATCGATGGGGACGGCGCAAGACGCTGATCTGGATCACGGTCGCCATCGCCGTCTTTGGAGCGCTCTGGGTGCCGATGCTGGCAGCAGGCTCTGCCGGGGTGATGGCGTGGCTGATCCTCGGCTTCGCCCTCATGGGCATGACCTTCGGTCCGATGGGCGCATTGCTTCCGGAGCTGTTTCCCGCCAATGTTCGCTACACCGGCTCGGGCATTTCCTACAACGTATCGTCGATCCTCGGCGCCGCGGTCGCGCCCTTCATCGCGGTCGCATTGTGGAGCGCCGGCGGCGGCAGCCCGTTCCTGGTCGGCATCTATCTGTCGGCGATGGCGGTGCTGACCCTGATCGCGCTCCTGCTCGGCAAGGAAACAAGGGACGTCAACATCGAGAGCTAAAGCTTTCCCTGAATCATGGGCCCGCTTTGACGCCGTTTTCAATTTGAGTGATTCTGCCCAGCGCAGGCTTGCAAAGGCGCGGGCGCGAACATGCAACAAGCCCGGCCGACAGCCGCGCCTGTCGCGGCGAGACCTTGATGCTCATCGCCGATGGCCGGAAAAAGGGCCATCGGCAGCTATGCCGGCACTGACTGGGCGGTTGTCGCCAGCTTCATTCGCCTGCGCTTCGAGGCCTCGAAGCCATGCATGCCGATCTGCCACTGAATCCCGACCACCGCTCCCTTGACCGGTTGCAGCAGCCCCAGCGACATCCCGACGATCAGCGGTGTCCAGATCAGGAAGTGCAGCCAATAAGGCGGCGCATAGGCGGCCTCGACCGCGAGAACCACCGGCACGACGAGGTGTCCGACGATCACGATGACAAGATAGGCCGGGAAATCGTCGGCGCGGTGATGAAAGAATTCCTCGCCGCAGACTTCGCAATGATCGGCGACCTTGAGGAAGCGGCCGAATAGGTGGCCCTTGCCGCAGTTCGGGCACCTGCCGAGAAACCCCCGCCACATCGCCTTCGAAAGCGGGACCGGATCGTTGTCGGTCATTTCTGTCTCCTTGCTCTGGCTTGATCCATACAATAAGCCTATGTATGGCGACATTAAAGGTAATGTAGGCAAATTGTATGGAATGGGTCCCTACAATCTCGAGGGAAGCGGGTCCGCTCTACCGCCAGATCTCCGACGCGATCGAGAGCGATATCGCCGGCGGCCGCCTGCGCCGCGGCCAGCAATTGCCGACGCACCGGGCCCTGGCCGGCGCGCTCGGCATCGACCTGACCACCGTGACCCGGGCCTATGGCGATGCGCGTCACCGCGGGCTGCTGGAGGCGCGGGTCGGGCAGGGCACGTTCGTCTCCGAATCCACCGCCCGCGTCACTGCCGACATCGCCGATCATGTGAGCATCGATCTGTCGATGAACGTGCCGCCGCAGCCGGTCGAAGCGGCTCTGGATGGGCGGATCGAGCATGGCCTGGCTGCGATCCACAGGCGCTCGGGACTTTCGTCGTTCCTCAACTATCAGGAGCCCGGCGGCAATGAGCAGGACCGCGAGCTCATCGGAAGCTGGCTGCAACCGCGCCTGAGCGAGGTGACGCGCGACAGGATCGTCATCTATCCCGGAAGCCAGGCCGCGATCTTCAATATCCTGCTGTCATTCCTGAAGGCCGGCGATGCCGTGCTCACGGAAGATCTGACCTTTCCCGGCATGAAAGTGGCCGCTGCCAAGCTCGGCATTCGCCTGATCGGCGTTTCGATGGACGGTCAGGGCGTATTGCCGGATGCGCTGGCGAAGGCGATCAGGCTGCATAAGCCGAAAGCCGTTTATCTCACGCCGACCATGCATAATCCGACCACGGCGACGATGGCCAAAACGCGCCGCCGGGACGTGGCCGATGTGCTGCGCGATACAAAGCCATTTCTGATCGAGGATGACGCCTATGGCGCACTCGATCCGTCGCAGCAATTGCTGGCAGGCCTCATTCCCGAAAAGACATTCCTGACCATAAGCCTGTCGAAGTGCATCGCGCCGGCATTGCGGGTGTCGTTCCTGCTGACACCGGACAGCCGCTCCGCCCTCGAGCTTTGCGGCAGCCTGCATGCGACCTGTCAGATGGCGCCGCCGCTGATGGTGGCTTTGGTGATGGAGTGGCTGCGATCGGGCGAAGCGGCGCAGATCATCGCCGCCATCCGGGAGGAGGCGATCGGCCGCCAGCAGCTCGCCGCCCGGATCTTGAAGGGCTATCCGTTCGCAGCGAATCCCAAAGGCCACCATCTCTGGCTGCCGCTGCCCGATCGCTGGAACAGGTCCGATCTCGTCACCGAACTGTTTCGGCAGGGGCTGGCGGTCGTCGGCAGCGAGGCTTTCGCCGTCGGCGAACCGATGCCGCATGCGGTGCGGCTCTGTCTCGGTGCAGCGCGCAACCGGACCGAGCTGGGCACGGCGCTGCAATTGCTGGCGAGGACGCTGAGCAGGCCAACGCTGCCGACCCAGGTCGTGTAGAAGCGCGATGGCCTGAACCGCAGGGCGTCATTGCTGTGCGCAAGCGAAGCAATCGAGGGCGGCGAGCAGGATTTTGGATCGCTTGGTCGCAAGGGCTGCTCGTAACGACGGATGTCTAATTCCATTCAGACCATGGCCGCAGCGTCAAGCTGCAGTTTCCGCGCCGGGCCGGCTGCGGTCGCCGCCCAGCAGCAATGAGAGCTTCTGCGCCGGCACGGCGGGACTGAGCAGATAACCCTGCATCTCCTTGCAGCCCAGTGCCGACAATAATTTTCGCTGCGATTCGGTTTCGATGCCTTCGGCCGTGGTCCGCAGCCCGCACGCTGTCGCGAGGCCAATGATCGATTGCACGATCGACAGCGAGGCTTCGGACTCGACCATGTTGCGCACGAAACTGCGATCGATCTTGATCTTGTCGAAATCGAAACTGTGCAGATAGCTCAACGAGGAGTAGCCGGTGCCGAAATCGTCGAGCACCATCTTGATGCCGCGCGCGCGAAGCTGATGCAGCACCTGCGAGGTCTTCTCGTGATCGCGCATCAGCACGGCTTCGGTGATCTCCAGTTCGAGCCGTTCGGCGGGAAATCCGGTTTGCGCCAGGATGTGGTCGACCTTCGCGACGAAGTCTTGTTCGCGGACCTGGATTGGCGACAGGTTGACGGCGAGGCGGATCTGCGAGGGCCAATGCGCAGCGGCGCGGCAGGCCGTCTCCAGCACCCAGGCGCCGAGCGCGCAGATGATGCCGCTGTCTTCTGCGACGGGTATGAAATCTGCCGGCGAGATCGCGCCCCTCGTCGGGTGAAACCAGCGCAGCAGTGCTTCGCAGCCGACGATCTGAGTGCTGGCGAGATCGGCCACCGGCTGAAAATGCACGGCAAAGCCGGCGCTGGCGAAACCGTTCGTCCGCGCAACGTTCAGTTCGGTCTCGAGCAGGTGCCGTGCGGCGGTCGCCGCCGACATCTCCGCCTCGTAGAAACAATGGGTGTGCCGGCCGCTTGCCTTGGCGGCGTACAGCGCAAGATCCGCATTCGCAAGCAGGGTGTCGAGGTCATGCCCATCGCCCGGCGCCAGCGCCACGCCGATGCTGGCATCGGAAGAGATCGGGTGGCCTTCGCAATCGAAGGTCTGCCGCAACAGCTCATGGATGCGCACCAGCGTCGGCACCAGGTCCTGGCGTGAGGTGCAGCCTTTGAGCAGCGCAAACTCGTCACCGCCGAGGCGGGCAACGAAGTCGGCATTGTCGGCGCATTGCCTGAGCTGCTGCGCCACATGCTGCAGCAGCGAATCGCCGATCCGGTGGCCGAGTGTATCGTTTACGTTCTTGAACTTGTCGAGATCGATATAGATTACCGCGAGCGCTTCGTCCTCGCCGAGATCGGCCAGCAGGTTGGTCGCGGTCTTGCGGAAGAACAGCCGGTTGGGGAGGTTCGTCAATTGATCGAAATGGGCAAGCTCTTCGACGAAACGGTGATGATTTTCCTGCTCGGTGATGTCGGTGTGGGTCGCGACCCATCCTCCGTCCGGCAGGCTGGTTTGAAGGACCTGGATGGTGCGTCCGTCGCGCGTCGGGGCGGTCGTCACCACGCCGGTCAGTTGGTCGATAAGGATCTTTGAGCAGTACGCATCGACATCGATGTCGGCGGAGCCGGTCTGCTTGCGTAACTCGATCAGTTCCCGCAAGGTGCAGCCCGACTTTATCATCTCGCGTGTCAGGCCGTACATTTCCAAGTAACGGTCGTTGCACAGCGTAAGCCGCTGGTCGCCGTCGAACAGCAACAGCCCCTGGGTCATGTTGTTGACGGCGAGTGCGAAGCGGTTGCGTTCCTGCGTCAGCCTCGCTGCGGCTTCCTTGTGCTCGCGTGTCAGCAGGCGGATGATCAGGAGAAAGGTGATGATCAGGACCACAATTGCAATCGCTGCGCCACGGCCCAGCGCTTCGGTTTGCGCGGTCCAGTCTCTCAGGGCGGTTGAGACGTTTTCGGCGGCAATGACCACGAGGGGCACACTCATCAGTGCTTCGCTGGACAGCAGCCGGTCTTCCCCGTCGATCGGGCTGTTCAGCCGTGTCGAATAGGAGGTCTGGCTGAACAGCGGCCGCCGGTCGGGGGAGCCGTTATTGAAATTGCGCCCGATCTGATCGTCGGCACTGGGATAACGTGCGACAAGCTCGCCATGGCTGAGATGAATTGCTACCGAACCGCCCGGCGGGAAGTTTAGTGAGGCAAGGAAATCGGTAAAGACGGTCAGCTGAATCCGGCGCGTCATCACGCCGAGGAACTGGCCGTCGGTGCCGCGCAGCGGTGCCGCCGCGACCAATATCCAGCGTCCGCCGATCGTGCTCTTGATCAGGCGCAGCAAGGGCGCACCGGGATCGGGGCTATCCCGCAACTGCTTGAAATAATCCCTGCCGCTGATGACGACAGCCGGCTCGGTGGCTTCGTTCGACCATGCGATCAACCGTCCATCGTTGCCGAAGATCGAGAACTCGGACTGGAGCTGCGCCGTGTTGACCTTGCCGCGCAGCATTTCGTGGGTTCGCGCCGATGCCATCTGCCGCCGGAAATCGTCCTCGCTTCCGATCAGCTCGGGTCGGAGGCGTTCGATCAGGTCGCGTTCGCCTGCGATGATCTCGGCAAATTGTTGATCGAAATGCCGGGCGACGAGGACGGCGGTATTCCCAAGCTTCTGACTGGCCCCCGCCAGGGCCCGGTCCCGCCCCTGAATGCTGATCAGTCCCACGCAGACCACGACCGCCACGACCACGGCAAGCCCGAAGCCGGCCAGCGCGTTGATCGGCGAAGTCAGCAATGTGATAAGGTTCCGAGCCCGGCCTCTGGTTCTGTTCGCCGCACTCGAAACGGTTGTGTAGTCCGTCATGATCGCCCCCGGCGCTACCTCATACAGGCGGACAAGTGGATAGCCGGTTGAGCAAGGCGGTTAATCAATCGCAAACGCCCGTCGATCGAGGGAGGAGCAAGCTGCCTGCCGAGGGGCGTCGGTTCCGGAGGGCTGACTTCCGGTGACGATCCAATTCAACCTGATCTCGGCACGCTTTAGAACGGTCCCCGCTTTGCCAGCGCATCAAGCGATTGCGAGAGCTCGTCGATCCGGCTCCGATAGGCGCGCGAAAGGCATGCCACGTCGCTGCCGCACGCCTCGCGGACCGAGAGCCACTGATGCTGCCTGTCGATGATGTCGCCGCGCTGCCCCATGGCGACGAGCGAGGTCAAGACGCCGAACAGGGTGGCCAGCCGCGCCTCGTCCTGGCCGAGCGCATAGGTCCTGCAGATCGTTGCATCAGCCGCCGTCGAAGCTTTCGCGCAATCCAGCGGGACATAGGACGCCGCCAGGCCGGGACGCGGCGAAAGGCCGAAAGCCAAGACGAGCAGGACGACGAGCAAAATGCCGGACCGTTTGCAAAGGCGATATTTCATGGTTGAGTCCCGCACTGCCACCGGATGTTCAGGAAGAAGGCCATGAAGCTGATACTGACATGCATTGTCTTCATAGGGCCAGTGAGTTCGGCGTGGGCGACCGAGGCCCATTACCGCTGCGCCGACGGCACCGCGGTCAAGGCAGTGTTCAGTACACCCGGACCGTCGGGCTCGGTGCAACTGACGTTTGCGCCGAAAGGGAAGTCCGTCGTGCTGCCGCAAGCCCTCAGCGCCGATGGCGGCAGGTACGCCGACGGCAACATGGAATTCTGGATCAAGGGCAGGACCGCGCGCCTCACCCGCGCCGGCGCCGCTACCGACTGCAGGACGAAGTAGATTTCCCTGACCGGGGCCTACGAGGTCCGTAGCGTTGACCCGCATGCAGGCGTCACCCTGTCGGACTTCTTTGAAATTAAAGGAATTTTTTGCGATTGTTCGATGGTGCTGCCGGACAGGATTGAACTGTCGACCTCTCCCTTACCAAGGGAGTGCTCTACCACTGAGCTACGGCAGCAGGCCTCGAATCACAGAATCGGCCCGAGAGGGCTCGGCAAGGCGGGCGATCCTTGCCACAAGCCCCCCCTTCGCGCAAGCCGCGCGACCACCCTGCCACCGTCAAAAAACCGCCAAACCCGGTTCCCGATCGGTGGCACGGTCTCGAATTCGGTCATTTCGCCGTCATCAGGATTGAATGGGCCATATTCGATTTCCTCCGGCGCGGATCGGTCTATTCTCCCCGGCAGTGGCTTTGAGAGCAGAACGGTAATTGCAACGATGACAGGCGAGGACAAGGGGCGCGAGCGGCCGGCCGCCGCGACCGTACCAAATTCGGACAAGCATTTATCGGGGACGGATTCCAGGCAAGGCGCACGGCAGGACCGGCTCAAGCTCGCCTTGCGCGAAAATCTCAAGCGGCGGAAATCGCAGGCGAGGGGCAGACACGATCTGGCCGCAGAAACTTCCGAGGCTGGCGGGACCGCGTCATATGATGAGGGGGGACAAGGCCGATAGTGGATAGGGACGTCCCGTTGCAGCGGCGGGTCCGATCCTTGCTTTGCCGGGTGCGAGTGTAAAGACGGAGAGGCGCGTGAGTACGACAACAGCGGACAACAAAATCGCAGCAGCCGCCTTATTTCCGCGCTACGAGCAGACTTTCCCGGAGCTGACCGCGCAGGAAATCGCGCGCATGCGCCGGTTCGGCGAGATCGCGAGGTACAAGGACGGCGAGAAGCTGTTCGAGACCGGCAAGATCGGGCCGGGCATGTTCGTCATCCTGTCCGAGACCGTCGCCATCACACAGCGCGACGGTCTCGGCCATGTCACCCCGGTCGTCGATCAGGGGCCCGGTCAGTTTCTCGCCGAGATCGGCCAGCTTTCCGGACGCATCGCATTGGTCGACGGCGAGGCCGAAGGCGATGTGGAAGCGCTGTTGATCCTGCCGGATCGCTTGCGCGCGCTATTGGTTGCCGAAGCAGATCTCGGCGAGCGCATCATGCGCGCGTTGATCCTGCGCCGGGTGAATTTGATCCAGGGCGGCGCCGGCGGTCCGGTGCTGATCGGCGCGCCGAATTCCGGCGGCGTCATTCGCCTGCAGGGATTTCTGCGGCGCAACGGCTATCCGCATCATCTGCTCGACCCGGAAGCCGACCATGACGCCGCGGAATTGATCGCGCGTTATTCGCCGCAACCTTCGGACTTGCCCCTGGTGGTGATGGCCGACGGCACGGTGCTGCGCAACCCCGGTGAATCCGAACTGGCACGGGCGATGGGCATGATCCGCACCATCGCCAAGGACAAGGTCTATGACGTCGCGGTTGTCGGCAGCGGTCCGGCGGGCCTGTCGACCGCGGTCTATGCCGCGTCCGAAGGGCTCACGGTTGCGGTGTGCGATGCGCGGGCGTTTGGCGGCCAGGCCGGGGCCAGTGCGCGGATCGAGAATTACCTGGGCTTCCCGACCGGAATCTCCGGCCTGGCATTGACCGCGCGCGCCTTCAACCAGGCGCAGAAATTCGGCGCCGAGATCATGATCCCGGTCGTGGTGAAGGAGCTGGATTGCTCGGGCGAGGACGGTGCCTCCTTTGCGCTGAAGCTCGACGATGGCGACGTGTTGCGCGCCAAATCCGTGGTGGTCGCAAGTGGCGCACGCTACCGGCGCCCAGAGATCGGCAATCTTTCGGATTTCGAGGGACGCGGCGTCTGGTACTGGGCCTCTCCGATCGAGGCGCGGCTGTGCGCCCAGCAGGAAGTCGTGCTGGTCGGCGGCGGCAATTCGGCCGGACAGGCCGCGGTGTTCCTGTCGGATCATGCCAGGAAGGTCCATATGGTGATCCGCGGCGGCGGACTCGGCGCCAGCATGTCGCGCTATCTGATCGAGCGCATCGAGGCGACGCCGAACATCGAACTGGTATTCAATACCGAAGTCGCGGCGCTCGACGGCACCAGCGAGGGCACGCTCGAACGCGTATGGCTGCGCAGCCGCCTGTCCGGCGAACAAGTCAGCATGGAGATCCGCAACCTGTTCCTGTTCGTCGGCGCCGATCCTGCTACCCATTGGCTGCAGGGCTGTGGCGTTCTGGTTGATCGCGGCGGCTTCGTCGTGACCGGCGCGCAATGCAAGAAGGCCGGCGCTGACTTGACATCGACGCTGGAAACTTCAGTGCCCGGTGTATTCGCCGTCGGCGATGTGCGCTCGGGATCGGTAAAGCGCGTTGGCGGCGCCATTGGCGAGGGTGCGCAGGTGGTGGCAGCGCTGCACCATTTTCTCGGCGATGCGCAGAAACCGGCCCTGTAACGAGGACCAGGAATATGACGAAGCGCTGCACCCACATTGCCGAAATCCGCGACGTCACGCCAAGCGCGCTCGGCTGCGAGGAATGCCTGAAGATCGGCAGCCGATGGCTGCATTTGCGGCTCTGCCGGACCTGCGGCCATGTCGGCTGTTGCGACGATTCGCCGAACAGGCACGCAACCAAGCATTTCCATGCCACCTCGCATCCGATCATCGAAGGCTATGATCCGCCCGAGGGCTGGGGCTGGTGTTACGTCGATGAAGTGTTGTTTGATCTGTCGGACCGGATGACGCCGCATAACGGGCCGATCCCGCGCTATTATTGAATGCCTAATGCATGCGACAATGGCGTTGATCCAGTTTATGACCACTTTGCAAAAAATTCCGGCTGGTTTGGATTTATTTTAGCACCGATCGCATGTGGTCAATTCCCGCCAAGGATCGTAGCATTCGTCATTGCCGAAATGGGGAGTGCAACATGGTTCTTGGAATGGACTTGGCTACCTTCACGGTGGTTCACGTGATCATCAGCCTGGTTGGCATCGTCTCCGGCATCATCGTCATGTTTGGATTGCTGGACTCCCGCCAAATGCCAGGCGTGACTGCGATCTTCCTTCTCTTTACGATCCTGACGAGCGCCACCGGCTTTCTGTTTCCGTTCACCAAGCTGTTGCCGTCGCACATGATCGGGATCATTTCGCTCGTGCTGCTCGCAATCGCGTGCATCGCCCTCTACGGCATGAAGCTCGCCGGTTCCTGGCGCTGGATCTATGTCGTGACCGCGATGACCTCGCTTTATCTGAACGTGTTCGTGCTGGTTATTCAGAGCTTTCTCAAGATCCCCGTGCTGCATGCGCTGGCGCCGAGCGTGCCGCCGGCAGAGCCGCCATTCGCGGCGGTGCAGGGAATCGTGCTGCTGCTCTTCATTGTCGCGATCATCGGCGCGGTAAGGCGATTCCGCCCGATGACATTCGCCTGATCGGCTCGCGAATTTCCGAAAGCCCGGTCGGCCACACCCGGTTTCCAGGGGAACGCAACGGCGCGTGTCCCGGGATGTTAGCGTAAGAGGAGTCCATCATGCCGACGATCAAGACCAAAGACGGTGTCGAAATCTTCTACAAGGATTGGGGCAAGGGGCAGCCGATCGTGTTTTCCCATGGCTGGCCGCTTTCTTCAGACGATTGGGATGCACAGATGCTGTTCTTCCTCAATCACGGCTATCGCGTCATCGCCCATGATCGTCGCGGTCACGGCAGGTCCAGCCAGGTAGCTGATGGTCACGATCTCGATCATTATGCCGACGATCTCGCCGCCGTCACGGCGCATCTCGACCTGAAGGATGCGATTCATGTCGGCCATTCCACCGGCGGCGGCGAGGTGGTGCGCTATCTGGCGCGGCGCGGAGAACAGGGGATCGTCAAGGCCGCGATCATCTCGGCGGTGCCGCCGCTGATGGTCAAGACACCCGCCAACCCACATGGTCTGCCGAAGAGCGTGTTTGACGATTTCCAGGTGCAGCTTGCGGCCAACCGCTCGCAATTCTATCGCGATGTCGCCGCCGGACCGTTCTATAATTACAACAAGACAGGCAAGCCGTCCGAAGCCGTCATCGAGAACTGGTGGCGTCAGGGCATGATGGGCGGCGCCAAGGCGCATTATGACGGGATCGTCGCCTTCTCGCAGACCGACTTCACCGAGGACCTCAAGAAGATCACGGTGCCGGTGCTGGTGATGCATAGCGAGGACGATCAGATCGTTCCCTATGTCGCGTCCGGGCCGTTGTCGGCCAAGCTTCTGAAGAACGGCACGCTGAAAACCTACAAGGGTTTTCCGCATGGCATGCCGACCACGGAAGCCGCCACGATCAATGCCGACCTGCTAGCGTTCATCAAGGGATAACGCCTTTAGCGCGGGGCATACGGGCGTCCTATTTCGGGATCGCCCGTATTGCCGGCAAAACTCCGCTTCGCCAGCGCTTCCGGCTTTTCGCGTGCGCCTTCGGCGGCCCACATCTTCAGCCCGTTGCCAGTGCCATTCGGGATCCCCTTGGCATCCCGCCGGCATCGTTGCGCCGGTTTCCAGCGAGCGGATGCATATCTCAGGTTGTATTCTCAAGCCTGGCGCCCGGCGCGATCTGGCGATTCTCGTTATGAAGATTCACCTCATTAAATAGCCATGAATATCAAGGCTTTTGCCCCTGGCTCGTTCCTCCTATAATTTCATTCAGCGCAACAACAGGATTTGGCATGGATCGCATTCGCATTGTCGGCGGCAACAGGCTGAATGGCAGCATTCAGATTTCGGGTGCGAAAAATGCGGCATTGCCGTTGATGATTGCGGGGCTGCTCACCGAGGACACGCTGATCCTCGACAATGTGCCGCGACTTGCCGACGTGGCGCAGCTGCAGCGAATCCTTGGCAACCATGGCGTCGACATCACCTCGGTGGGAAAGCGGCCCGGCGACCGCGAATATCAGGGCCAGACGCTGCATATCTCGGCGGCCAATATCATCGACACCAGGGCGCCCTATGAGCTGGTGTCGCGGATGCGGGCCAGCTTCTGGGTGATCGCGCCGCTGGTGGCGCGGATGCGGCAGGCCCAGGTGTCGCTGCCTGGTGGCTGCGCCATCGGCACGAGGCCGGTCGATCTACTGATCATGGCACTGGAGAAGCTCGGCGCAGAACTGTCGATCGACGGCGGCTATGTCATCGCCAAGGCGCCCGGCGGATTGAAGGGCGCCACTATCGATTTCCCCAAGGTTACGGTCAGCGGTACCCATGTGGCGCTGATGGCAGCGACCCTTGCCAGGGGCACGACGGTCATTATCAATGCGGCTTGCGAGCCGGAGATCGTCGATGTCGCCGATTGCCTCAACAAGATGGGGGCTCACATCACGGGCGCCGGCACGCCGCGCATCGTGGTCGAGGGCGTTGGCAAACTCCACGGCGCCCGCCACACCGTGCTGCCCGATCGGATCGAAGCCGGCACCTATGCGATGGCGGTTGCCATGACCGGCGGCGACGTGCAGCTCGTCGGCGCGCGGCCGGACTTGCTGCAATCGGCGCTCGACGTGTTGACCGAGGCGGGCGCCGACATCACCGTCAACAACGACGGCATCCGCATCGCCCGCAACGGCGCCGGGATCGGTCCCGTCAAAGTATCGACCGCGCCGTTTCCCGGCTTCCCTACCGACCTGCAGGCGCAGCTGATGGCGCTGATGGCCTGCGCCAGGGGCTCCTCGCAGATTACCGAGACGATCTTCGAGAACCGCTTCATGCATGTGCAGGAGCTGGCGCGATTCGGCGCCCGGATCAGCCTCAACGGCGAGACTGCGACCATCGAGGGCATCGCGCAACTGCGCGGCGCGCCCGTGATGGCGACCGACCTGCGGGCGTCGGTGTCGCTGGTGATCGCCGGTCTCGCCGCCGAAGGCGAGACCATGGTCAACCGGGTCTATCATCTCGACCGCGGCTTCGAGCGGCTGGAGGAAAAGCTGTCGGCCTGCGGTGCCTCGATCCAGCGCATCAGCGACTGAATGATTGGAGACGGATCGGTGGCGAACCAGCTCAAATTGATTGCTCTCGACGCCGACGATCTTGCGGTGATCTCCGCGCATGTGCAGGATGCCCGCGTCCAGGTCTCCGACATCGTCTGGCGGCAGGGCGAGAAGCGGCTGGTGGTCGGCATGAACCGGCTGGATTGGGGCCAGACGCTATCGGGAGGAACCAGCTCGCGCCGCCTGATATCGGCGCTGCGGTTCGATCGCGTGCTGTCGTGCAAGTCGCGCAATATCGACCTTGGCGCCCCCGAGACGGTACTCGAGCTGCTTGGACTGGAATTCCATGCCGGCGACGCGCCGAGCGGCAGCGTGCTCTTGATGTTCATGCATGGCGGGGCGCTGCGGCTGGATGTCGAGTGCCTCGAATGCGAACTGGCCGATCTCGGCACCGATGATCTTGGAACCTCGCCGGCCGGCGAAGACGCCGAACCGCCGGGACCGGGCTGACAGACAGCTTGATTCGATCCATGCAGGGTTGACGGCGGCGGGGTCGCCGCGCCATTGAGCGGGGATAGGACCAGCTGGAAAGCCATCATGCCCATCCGTCTAGACCGCGATAGCGCCGATTTTGATCAGCGGTTTGCGGCATTTCTCGCCGCCAAGCGCGAGGTGTCGGCCGATATCGAGAGCGCGGTGCGCGCCATCGTCAACGACGTCGCCGCCCGCGGCGATGCCGCGCTGATCGAGGCGACGCGCAAATTCGACCGGCTCGAGCTCGATGCCGGCCTGCTGCGCGTCACCGCCGCCGAGATCGAGGCGGCGGTGAAGGCCTGCGATGGTGCGACGCTGGAGGCGCTGACCTTTGCCCGCAACCGGATCGAGAGCTTCCATCGTCACCAGGTACCGAAAGATGCCCGCTTCACCGATGTGCAGGGGGTCGAGCTCGGCTGGCGCTGGAGCGCGATCGAGGCCGTCGGCCTTTACGTGCCGGGCGGCACCGCGGCCTATCCGTCCTCGGTGCTGATGAACGCAGTGCCGGCTCTTGTCGCCGGCGTGCCGCGGCTGGTGATGGTGGTGCCATCGCCCGACGGCAAGCTCAATCCGCTGGTGCTGGCCGCAGCCCAGCTCGGCGGCGTCACCGAGATCTATCGCGTCGGTGGCGCGCAGGCGGTGGCTGCGCTCGCCTATGGTACCGCAACGATTGCGCCGGTGGCAAAGATCGTCGGGCCCGGTAATGCCTATGTCGCCGCCGCCAAGCGGCTGGTGTTCGGTAAGGTCGGCATCGACATGATCGCCGGCCCTTCCGAAGTGCTCGTGATCGCCGACCGCACCGGCAATGCCGGCTGGATCGCCGCCGACCTCTTGGCCCAGGCCGAGCATGATACAAACGCGCAATCGATCCTGATCACCGACGATGCGGCGCTCGCCGATCAGGTCGAACGCGCGGTGGAGGCGCAACTGACCACCCTGCCGCGCGCGGAGATCGCGCGGGCCTCGTGGAACGATTTCGGCGCCATCATCCTCGTGAAGAAGCTCGACGACGCCGTGCCGCTGGCCAATGCGATCGCCGCCGAGCATCTGGAGATCATGACGCAGGATCCGGAGGCGTTTTCGCGGAAGGTCCGCAATGCCGGCGCGATCTTCCTCGGGCCGCACACGCCCGAGGCGATCGGCGACTATGTCGGCGGCTCCAATCACGTGCTGCCGACCGCGCGTTCGGCGCGGTTCTCTTCGGGTCTCGGCGTGCTCGACTTCATGAAGCGGACCTCGATCCTGAAATGCGGCCCCGACCAGCTGCGCGCGCTGGGGCCGGCGGCGATGACGCTGGGCCGGGCCGAAGGCTTGGAGGCCCATTCGCGCTCGGTCGGACAACGCCTCAATCTGCCATGACCAAGCACTCGCCATGATTAAGTACTTGCCATGACCAAGCCGCCGCCCGCCGACGATTCGAACAAGCGCATCGTGGCGGTGACGCTCGATGAGGAATCGATCGGCCGGTCCGGGCCTGACATCGAGCATGAGCGGGCGATCGCGATCTACGATCTGATCGAGCAGAACCTGTTCGCGCCCGCCGGCGCCGAGGACGGGCCGTTCACGCTGCATATCGGCATCAGCGGCAACCGCCTGATGTTCGATATCCGCCGCGAGGACGGCACGCCGGTGGTGGTGCACCTGTTGTCGCTGACGCCGTTCCGTCGCATCGTGAAGGACTATTTCATGATCTGCGACAGTTACTACCAGGCGATCCGCACCGCGACGCCGGACAAGATCGAAGCCATCGACATGGGCCGCCGCGGCATCCATGACGAGGGCTCGCGCACGCTGCAGGAGCGGCTGAAGGGCAAGGTCAGAATCGATTTCGAGACCGCCCGCCGGCTGTTCACGCTGATCTGCGTCCTGCACTGGAAGGGGCAGGACGCATGATCCCGGGACGCTTAATCCCAAGGCGCACGATCCCAAGGCGCACGATCGCAAGGTGCATGATCCCAAGGTGCACGATCCCAAGGCGCGTGATTTCACGTCGCATGATCGCCCTCGCGCCATGGGCCGCGTAGCCGGATGGTGGCGCCTCCGCGTTCGCGCACGCCCCAGGCGGTGCTGTTTGCCTGCGGGCTGAACAGCGTGCGCTCGCCGATGGCGGCAAGCCTGCTGCAGCGGATGTTTCCGCAATCGCTCTATGTCCGCTCCGCCGGGGTGCGCAAGGGCGAGCTCGATCCGTTTGCCATCGCGGTGATGGCGGAACTCGGCCAGGATATTTCCGGCCACAAGCCGATGACGTTCGAGGAGCTCGACGACTGGGAGGGGCTGAATTTCGACCTCATCATCACGCTGTCGCCCGAGGCGCATCACAAGGCGCTGGAGCTGACGCGCACGCTCGCCGCCGAGGTGGAATATTGGCCGACCCAGGACCCGACCGGCGCCGACGGCAACCGCGAGCAGAAGCTGGAAGCCTATCGCGATGTCTGCGACAGCCTGTTGCTGCGGATACGGCGGCGCTTTTCCCGGACGGGCACGGCGAACGAGTAAAACAACGTTTGCCGGCGAAAGCGTGCCTTGTCCGATCCGGTATGGCTTCCGGGTCGCTGTCAGGTCATAAAAGCGTATCGCGAATCTGCCAATCCACGCCTTCTATCGGGCCTTTCCCGGTGAGGGCGAAGGCGCCTGTGCGGTTGTATCGAGCAGGTCCTTCCGATAGTTTCCGCGCGCGTTCCGGTTCTTAAATCCTTCCCAGCAAAATCCGCATGCTAGGCCGTCCCAAAATCGTTCTTGCCTCAGGTTCACCGCGACGGCTCAGCCTGCTCAACCAGGCCGGTATCGAGCCCGATGCGCTGCGCCCCGCCGACATCGACGAAACCCCGCGGCGGGCCGAATTGCCGCGCGCCTGTGCCAACCGGCTGGCGAGGGCCAAGGCCGATGCGGCGCTGAAATCGATCCAGCTCGACGACGAACTGCGCGGCTCCTTCATCCTGGCCGCCGACACCGTGGTCGCGGTCGGCCGCCGCATCCTGCCCAAGGCCAATCTGGTCGACGAGGCCTCGCAATGCCTGCGGATGCTGTCCGGGCGCAACCACCGGGTCTATACCGCGATCTGCCTGGTGACCCCCAAGGAGGCGTTCCGCCAGCGCCTGGTCGAGACGCGGGTGCGCTTCAAGCGTCTTAGCGAAGAGGATATTCAGGCCTATATTGGCTCGGGTGAGTGGCGCGGCAAAGCCGGTGGCTATGCCGTGCAGGGCATTGCCGGATCGTTCGTGGTGAAGATGGTCGGATCCTATACCAATGTCGTCGGCCTGCCGCTGTATGAGTCGATTTCACTGCTCGGCGGCGAGGGCTTTCCGATCCGCTTCGGCTGGTTGAATGCCGGCTAGGCGGCGGCCGGCGGCCGGCCCGGGGGAGGGGACCAAGGAGCGCGCTCCTGGGCCCTCGGCAAAACCGTGCCCGATCTGCGGCAAGCCGGCCTCCGAGGCGAACAAGCCGTTCTGTTCGCCGCGCTGCCGGGATGTCGACCTGAACCGCTGGCTGTCCGGCCGCTACACCATCCCCGGCCGCCCGATCGGCGACGAGGATGACGAATAGGCGGGATTCCAGCGCATTTTGGGGAAATCACCGGATGGGTGGACAGCGCCCTCCGACCTCTCTATAAACCGCCCGCTCCGGGGCCTTCGGCAACCGGACCTGCCCAGGTAGCTCAGTTGGTAGAGCATGCGACTGAAAATCGCAGTGTCGGTGGTTCGATTCCGCCCCTGGGCACCATTCAATCCCTGATTCGATTGTCAAACAGCCTGACCGATGTCACGTCCCGGGGCGGGGCACAGCGCCGCGTTCCCGCGGCCGGCATGGCCCGAGTTTTGCCTTTGCGAGACACCCTTCTTCAAACGAGAGGGTGCAGGGAAGGCCGGATGCCGGCTGGCACCCGCGGCCCCCGTGCGTGAAAAAAATGCACGGGGCAGGAACCACAGGTTGAGCCGGACGCAGCCGGCCTTCCCTGCGCAATGGTTTTACGGCTTACTCCGGGCTC
>DASZTN010000155.1:0-29988 GCA_035547995.1 Bradyrhizobium sp.
GGGGGGGGCCCCCCCCCCGCCCCATCGGCCGCTCCCGAAGAGCCCCCACCCGGATCGCTTCGCGATCCGACCTCCCCCGCAAGCGCAAGAGGTGAAACCAAGCACGTGGAAGGAGGGGAGCACGCAGCCTCGAGCCACAACGATCCACCACCGCCGACGCTCAGCGAGGTCGTCACCACGCTACGCACGCTCGTCAAGACCGAGCTGCCGGGCCAGCTTTCGCGCTGGCTCGACGAACTCGACGAGACCGGCCGCTGGGCGCTGCTGAAGCTGGTCACCGGCGCGATGCGGATCGGCGTCTCGGCGCGGCTGGCCAAGACCGCGGCCGCGGCGCTCGGCGACAAGGACCCGCATGAGATCGAACTGCTCTGGCCCGGACTCGTGCCGCCCTATCCCGATCTGTTCGCCTGGCTGGAAGGCCGCGCCGACAAGCCGGTCAACCGCGATCCGGCGCCGTTCCGCCCAGTGATGCTGGCGCATGCGCTTGAGGAGACCGATTTCGCCAGTCTCGATCCATCCGACTACATCGCAGAATGGAAATGGGACGGCATCCGGGTGCAGGCCGTCAGCGGCCGCGACGAGCGCGGCCAGATCCAGGTACGGCTTTATTCGCGCAGCGGCGAGGACATCACCAAGAGCTTTCCCGACCTGCTGCCGTCGCTGCACCTGCCCGGCGCCATCGACGGTGAACTCCTGGTGCTGCGCGAGCGCCGGGTGCAGAGTTTCAACGTGCTGCAGCAGCGGCTTAATCGCAAGGTGGTGTCGCCGAAGCTGACCAGGGATTATCCGATCCACCTGCGCGCCTACGACCTGCTCGCCGACGACGAGGCGGATTTGCGCGAACTGCCGTTTGCCGAGCGCCGCGAGCGGCTCGAAACGTTCATCAAACGACTTGATGACGACAGGATCGATCTGTCGCCGACAATTCCCTTCACGAGCTGGGAAGCGTTACGCGCGGCGCGCGCCGATCCGGCCGATGCCGGCGCAGGGCTGGACGCCGAAGCGGTCGAGGGTGTGATGCTGAAGCGCCGCGATGCGCCGTACTTGCCGGGTCGGCCGAAAGGCCAATGGTGGAAATGGAAGCGCGATCCGCACATCATCGATGCCGTGCTGATGTACGCCCAGCGCGGCCATGGCAAGCGCTCGTCCTATTATTCCGATTATACGTTCGGGGTCTGGACCTTAGGTGAAGACGGCGACCAGCTGGTGCCGGTCGGCAAGGCCTATTTCGGCTTCACCGACGAGGAATTGCTGCAGATCGACCGCTTCGTCCGCCGCAACACCACCGAAAAATTCGGACCCGTGCGCGAGGTCGTGCATGAGCCGGATCGAGGCCTGGTGCTGGAGGTCGCGTTCGAGGGATTGGCGCGCTCGGTGCGGCACAAATCCGGCGTGGCGATGCGGTTTCCGCGCATCAACCGGTTGCGCTGGGACAAGGCGCCCCGCGAGGCCGACCGGCTGGAAACGCTGGAGCGCATGCTGAAGGCGGAAACCGCCATTGAGTCAAAGGTAGTGGTAAGCAGCCATTGACGGTGACAAACCGGTTCCCCATTTGCCCTCTGCCATATTAAAATGCGGTTTGATCCGCGCCAGGAGATTATCGATGCCCAACGACACCAGGGAATTGCCGGCGGCCAATGACGGGCTGCACCGCTTCCTCGGCGGTTCGCCGATCGCGGTGGCATTCCGGCTGATCCTGCTGTCGATCCTGGTCGGCGTGGTGCTGGCGGCGATCGGCTTCGACCCCTGGAACATCGTGGACAGCATCCGCCTGCTATTCCAGCGGATCTGGGACCTCGGCTATGACGCGGTCAACGGGCTGTGGCGCTATTTCCTGCTCGGCGCCGTGATCGTGTTTCCGATCTGGCTATTGTCCCGCCTGTTCAACACACCGCGTCCCCGTTAACCCGTTTCGAGGCGGTGATAGCCGATGCAATTACGATTTGTCGGCTGTGGCGACGCGTTCGGCTCCGGCGGCCGGTATAATACCTGCTTTCATGTCACCGGTATCAGCGTCAATTTCCTGATCGACTGCGGCGCGTCATCATTGCCGGCCCTGAAGCGGCTTGATATCGCCCGCAACGACATCGACCTCATCCTGATCACGCATTTTCATGGCGATCATTTCGCCGGCCTGCCCTTCCTGCTGCTCGATGCGCAATTCGGCCGCCGCACCCGCCCGCTCGTCATCGCCGGACCGGAAGGAATCGAGACGCGGCTGCCGCAGGCGATGGAAGTGATGTTCGAGCATTCGTCGCGGACGAAGCAGAAATTCGATCTCTCGATCGTCACGCTCAAGCCGCGGGAGCCGCGAAGCTTTGGCGGGGTGAGCGTCACGCCCTATCCTGTCGTGCACGGACAATCCGGCGGCCCGTTCCTCGGCTACCGGATCGAGGCGGAAGGACGTGTCATCGCCTACAGCGCCGACACCGAATGGACGGAAACGCTGATCCCGCTGGCGCGCGATGCCGACCTGTTCATCGCCGAGGCCTATACTTACGACAAGATCGTGAAGAATCATCTCAGCCTGAGCACGCTGGAAGCCCATCTGCCGGAGATGGCGCCGAAGCGGCTGATGCTGACGCATATGAGCGATGACATGCTGGGCCGGCTGGACTCGCTGCCTCACCCTGCGGCCAGCGATGGCATGATCGTCGAGTTGTAGGAGCGTCGGGCGTGGAACTCCGTCCGTTGCGCCCGACCAAGGTCACCACGGCGCGGGTATTCGCCGTCGCCGGTCCCGCGATGGTTGCCAACCTGACCACGCCGCTGATCGGTATCGTCTCGACCACCGCGATCGGCCGGCTCAGCGAGCCTGCGCTGCTCGGCGGCGTGGCGATGGCGTCGGTCATCTTCGACTGCATGTTCTGGCTGTTCGCGTTCCTGCGCATGAGCACCGTGGCCTTTACCGCGCAATCGCTTGGCTCAGGCGAGAGCGAGGAAATTCGAGCGATCCTGGTACGGGGCTTCATCGTCGCGGCGCTGATCGGCACCGCGCTCATCGCCTTGCAGATTCCGCTCGCCGCGATCCTGCTCGGCGCGATGGGCGGCAGCGAAGGCGTGACCCGCGCCGCAAAAACCTATTTCACCATCCGGATCTGGTCGGCGCCGCTGGCGCTGGCAAACTACGTCGTGCTCGGCTGGCTGATCGGACAGGCGCGGGCGGCACTGGCGCTGGGCGTGCAGGTCGCGATCAATGTCATCAACATCAGCGCGACCCTCCTGCTGGTCCTGGTGTTCGATGCCGGCATTGCCGGCGCAGCGATCGCCGCCGTCCTCGCCGAGGCCGCCGGGCTCGTGATCGGCGTTCTGATCGCGCGCCGGCTGTCGCGCGGACGGCTCGCGGTGCCGCGCGACAGATTGTTCGATCGGGCCAAGCTGATGCGGATGCTGACCGTCAACCGTGACATCATGATCCGCACCGCGGCGCTGATCGCGGCGTTCTTGTTCTTCACCGCGCAAGGCGCGCGCGCCGGCGATGTGACGCTTGCCGCCAACGCGGTGCTGAACAATTTCCTGCTGATCAACGCCTTCTTTCTCGATGGTCTTGCCAATGCCGCCGAGCAGCTCTGCGGCAGCAGCTATGGCGCGCGCGACAGAAACGGCTTCTCGACCGCGACGCGTCTGGTCGTGCTATGGGGCTTCGGCTTTGCGCTCACCGTCTCCGCCGTGTTCGGCCTGTTCGGCCCCTCGCTGATCGACCTGATGACCGCGAGCCTCGATGTCCGGCACGATGCGCGCCTCTATCTGATCTTCGTGATCATTGCCCCGCCGCTTGCCGTGTTCGCCTTCACCTTCGATGGCGTCTATATCGGCGCGACCTGGGCGCGCGACATGCGCAACCTGATGGTGCTGTCGCTGATCGTCTTTCTTTCCGCATGGTTCGCGCTGCGCTCCTTCGGCAATGCCGGGCTGTGGTGTGCGCTGCTCGCGCACTATGCCGCGCGCGGCGGGCTGGAAGCGCTGCGCTATCCGTCGCTGCTCAAGGGCTCCTTCAAGGAGCCTATATTGGCCAGTCCTCGGCCGTGATCGCCGCGGCGTCGGCGCCGACGATCTCGATAAGCGAATCGCGCCCGGTGCGAAGCAGGGTCGATGACAGGTCGCTCTTGATGTCATCGACCAGCCGCAGCCCCTTATAGACCAGCGCCGAATAGAGCTGGATCAGGCTGGCACCGGCGCGGATCTTGGTCAGCGCCGCACCGCCGCTATCGATGCCGCCGACGCCGACAATGGGAAAGGCCGCCTCCGCCCGCACATAGGTTTCCGCGACCATCCGGGTCGAGAGCCGGAACAGCGGCCGGCCCGACAGGCCGCCCTGCTCGCCGGCACGCGCCTGGTCACGCAAGGTCGAGGGCCGCGCCAGCGTTGTGTTGGCCACGATCATGCCGTCGACGCGGCGCGAACGGGCGACGTGAACGACGTTGTCCAGTTCGGCCAGGCTGAGGTCCGGCGCGATCTTGAGCAGCACCGGCGAATCGCCCGCCTTGGCACGCACGCGCTCGCGTGCATCGATCACCCGCGCCAGGAGATCGTCGAGAATGGCCGCCTGCTGCAGATTGCGTAATCCCGGCGTATTCGGCGAGGAGATGTTGACGGTGAAATAGCTCGCAACCGGCGCGAACACCTCGATCAGCCTGACGTAATCGGAGACGCGGTCCGGCGAATCCTTGTTGGCGCCGATGTTGACGCCGACGATGCCGCCGAGATGCGCGCGCGCGGCGAGCCGGCGCAGCACTGCATCGGCGCCGTCATTGTTGAAGCCCATGCGGTTGATCACGGCCTCGTCACGATCGAGCCGGAAGATGCGCGGCCGCGGATTGCCTCCTTGAGGCCTCGGCGTCACCGAGCCGATCTCGACGAAGCCGAATCCGAGCCGCAGCAGCGCATCGGGCACTTCCGCGTTCTTGTCGAAACCTGCGGCCATGCCGATCGGGTTGGGAAAGTTGAGGCCGAACGCCCGCACCGCCAGCTTGGGATCGTCCGGCCGCGGTTTCATCGGCGGCAACAGCCGCAGCCCCTGGATCGCCAGACGGTGCGCATCCTCCGGATCGAACCAGCGCAGCAGCGGCAGCGAAAAACTGTCGAAAGCGCGGATCACGGCTGCAGCCCCGGAATGGCGTGGGTCCCATCGGAGCGCAAGGGCATGTCGAGCACATTGGTGACCGCACCGATATCCAGCTCGCCATAGAGGTGCGGAAACAGTTCGTCATTGCGCGAGCGTTCCCAGCGCAGCCGGTCTCCCAGCGCATCGGCATCGATCTCGATCAGGAACAATCCGGCCTGACCGGCGAAATGCTTGCGGGCGGTCTCGGCGACCTGGGACGCTTTCGAGAAATGAATGAAGCCGTCGCGGCTATCATCGGCGCTGCCGCGATACACCCCCAGCCGCTCGGCCTCGCGCCAGGCCGAAGCAGGACAGATTTTATAGATGCGCACTTGGCGGGCGTCCTGATTATCGTTGAATCCATTGAAGCTTTTTCCGGATAATTCCGGATCTCGCCGCGACCGTATCGGCGGCGACGGTCCACTTCAAGGGTCGCCTGCCGCCCCCGGCACGGACCGGTGGAAACCAGCCCGTTGCGGTAACAAATGCTAAATCCGGCCTAGCATGAAATGGCTGGATTGCCGGTCAGGCGTGCATGACGGGCATGCTTTCCAGGCGAACCTAACCTCAGCCCGACCGCGCCAGCGCACCGTCGATCATCGTCACTGCATTCTGGATGCCGTAGACCGCGACGAAGGAGCCGAAGCGCGGACCCTTCTCCTGGCCGAGCAGCACCTGATAGAGCATGTTGAACCAGTCGAGCGATACGCCCGGCCGGCCGTCTTTGCCCTTTTTCACGGGATCGAGGAACGGCTCGCGGCGGCCGATCTCGTAGACCACGTTCTGGATGTCCTCCGCCGATGCATCCGCCGGCATCTGCGACAGCGCATCGCGCAAATCCTGCAGCGCGGCGCGCTCGCTCTCGGTCGGCTCGCGGAATTTTTTCGACGGCGCCACGAAGTCGCGATAGTAGTTGATGGCATAGCCGACCATCGCATCCAGCTTCGGATGGGTCTGCGGCGTGACGCCGGGCCGGTAACGCCCGATGAAGCCCCACAGGGTATCGGCATTCTCCGCATTCGACGACGACACCAGCGTCAGCAACAGCTGGAAGGTGACGGGCATGTCGGCCTTGGGCGGATGGCCGGAATGGATGTGCCAGACCGGATTGCCAAGCTGCTGCCGCGCCTCCTGCCTTGGAAAGGCTTCCAGGAATTGCTGGTATTCGTCGACATTGCGCGGGATGACGTCGAAATACAGCCGCTTCGCCGCTTTCGGCTCGCGATACATGAACAGCGACAGCGATTCCGGCGAGGCGTAACGCAGCCATTCGTCGATGGTGAGCCCGTTGCCCTTCGACTTCGAAATCTTCTGGCCGTGCTCGTCGAGGAACAGTTCGTAGTTGAAGCCTTCCGGCGGCGTGCCGCCGAGCGCACTGCAGATCTTGCCCGACAGCTTGACGGAATCGATCAGGTCCTTGCCGGCCATTTCATAGTCGACGCCGAGCGCGTACCAGCGCATCGCCCAGTCCGGCTTCCATTGCAGCTTGCAATGGCCGCCGGTGACCGGAAGCGTGACGGTTTCCTTTGTCTCGGGATCCTCATAGGAAATCGTGCCGGCCTTCGCGTCATGCGCGGTGACCGGCACATAGAGCACCATGCCGGTGCGCGGGCAGATCGGAAGGAACGGCGAATAGCTCGCCGCCCGTTCCTCGCGCAGCGACGGCAGCATGATCTTCATCACCGCGTCGAGCCGCTCCAGCATGCGCAAAAGCGCCGCGTCGAACTTTCCCGAAGTGTAGTAGTCGGTCGAGCTTGCGAACTCGTAGTCGAAGCCGAACGTGTCGAGGAAGGCGCGCAGCCGCGCATTATTGTGCTGGCCGAAACTGGGATGGGTGCCGAACGGGTCGGGCACGCGGGTCAGCGGCTTGCCGAGATGCTGCTCCAGCATCTCCCGGTTCGGCACATTGTCCGGCACCTTGCGCAGGCCATCCATGTCGTCGGAAAAGGCGAGCAGCCGGGTCTTGATCTTGTCCTCGGTCAGCACCCGGAAGGCATGGCGCACCATGGTGGTGCGCGCGACCTCGCCGAACGTGCCGATATGCGGCAGGCCGGACGGACCGTAGCCGGTCTCGAACAGCACCTCGTCCTTCGGCCTTCTTTTCAGCCGCGCGACAATCTGCTTGGCCTGCTCGAACGGCCAGGCGTTGGATTGTTCGGCGAGCGCACGCAGATCGCTCGGGCTGGCGGTGACGAGTTCAATCGTGGACATTTAAAAGCCTCTCCGGGGCGGGGAAACTACCGCCTCCGCGCCAAAACGCAAAATCTCCGCTGGTCCGTCATTCCGGGACACGCCGTAAGGCGTGGACCCGGAATCCATCGGGCCGCGGTCTCTTCTGAACGATGGATTCCGGGCTCGACGCTTCGCGTCGCCCCGGAATGACGGAGTCCAAAATGTTAAAACGGGCTGACCGAGAAGTAATGCAGCCACAGGTCGGTGTAACGACCTTTTTCCCAGACCCTGAACAGCGCCCAGTTCAATGCCTGCCGCAACAGATCATTGCCCTTGCGCACGGCGATGCCGATGCCTTCGCCGAAATAGCGGCTCTCGACGAATGGCCCGCCTGAAAAGGCGCAGCAACCTTCGGAATCGGTGCCGTTGATCCAGAATCCCAGCGAGATGGCGTCGCCGAAAATGAAATCCACCTCGCCACGGCGCAGCGCTGTGCGCAGCGCATCGTCATTGGGATAGGAATGCAATTCGGCATCGGTGAACATCGCCTTCAGATAGGCCTCATGTGCGGTGCCGGCGACGACGCCGACCTTCCTGCCGGCGAGATATTCCGGGCGCACTTCCGCCATCACGCCGTCGCGCCGCGACACGAAACGCGCCGACGCCCGGTAATAGGGATCGGTGAAATCGAGCCGGGCGCGCAGCTCCGGAGTTACGGCCAGCGAGGCAATGATGGCATCGCCCTTGTTGCTGGTGACCGCATCGACCAGCGTCTCGAAGCGTCGCATCTGGATGGTGCAGGAAACCTGGATCTCGTCGCATAGCGAGCGTGCGAGATCGACATTGAAGCCGGCCGGGTTGCCGTCGGCGCCGACGAAGTTGAACGGCGGGTAGTCGGTCTCGGTCAGAAACCGGATCACGGTGAGACGGGAAAGGTCCGGCCGTTCGGGGCGGTGCCGGGGGTCCCAGAAACCGGGCACGGTCTGCGGCGCCGCCTGTACCGCAGGCTTGGCGACGGGCGCGCCGACCACAGATTGCACCTGCGCCGCCACCGCAGCCGGCGCCGCCAGCCCCAGGCCGGCCGCCAATACGGCGCCGGCGAGAGCCGAGCGGATCGTGCTCAGCAAGCTTTCATTGCCCGATGAAGTCATTGATTCTGATGGCATCGCCACGGTTTATGGGTGGACCGCCTTATAGACCATCCAACCGATAACGCGAGGGCGTTCACCGGCGTCCTTGATCGTGGCCGGCGGTCAGAGATAGTGCTCCAGATCGGCCGCCGCCTGCTTGGGAGATTGATTGAGGTTGAATGGCGCCACGAACTTGCCGTCGCGGTCCATCAGATAGACCAGCGCGGTATGATCCATGGAGTAATCACCGTCCTTGAGCGGCACTTTCTTGGCGTAAACCCGGTATTCGGAAATGATCTTGGCCACGGCCGCCGGATCTCCGGTCAGACCCTTCAGATGGGGGTCGAAACTCGACAGATAATCCTTCATCGTTGCCGCAGTGTCCCGCTCCGGGTCGACGGAAACGAAATAGGCGTTCACCCGGTCAGCGTCCTTGCCCATCGCCCGCAGCACCTCGGACATCTCGAACAGCGAGGTCGGGCAGACGTCGGGGCAATGGGTGTAACCGAAGAAGATCAGGCTCGGCTTACCGAGAAGGTTTTTCTCGGTTACGGTCTGGCCGGTCTGATCGGTAAGCTGGAACGGACCCCCGATGGCGGAGGGGGCGGCTACCGTCCGCAGTCCGCCAAAGGCCCACAGCATCAGAACGAGCCCGACAACCAGGCTTCCAGCGAAAGCGCCGATGATGACCAGCGGGCGGGTTGTCCGATCCATCTTTCAATCTCCTCAAAAGCAGGCGCTGACCCCGGCCGCGATCATTTCGAAAAACACCGCCGTCCCATAATGGAACCAGAGCAGCAGTGCCGCAGCCAGGGCAACGGCACCGAGTCCCGAAAGGCCCATCACGATCGCCAACGCCGCCTTGCGGGCCGGCGGGAGCACGGAAGATGGTTCATGCCGTGTTGAAATGGGCTGGGCCATCGGCCACCGTCTGAATGAAAAAGCCCCCGGGTAACGGCCGGTTAACCGTCCCCCAAGGTGCTCTCCTCAGATAAAGCCAGCCGCCCCGGGGGGCAAGCGCCACAAGGGCGCAGCCGATCACGTCGTGCGGAGAGGAAGGCTCGCCTAACGCGAGGGAGCCAGCGCCCTCGCCGAGGCCTGGGCGTCGAGATAACAGGGCCGGTAGAATGCCTGCAGCTCCCTGCCGCGCAGGAACAGCATGTGCGGGGTCAAGCCGCCGCGCGCCGAGATCCAGCGTTTGATCGCTGCCGGATACATCGAATAGAGCATATGGGTCGCTTCGGGGTTGGTGACCGCACGGCCATTGGCGCCGAAGTCCCATGCCGCGTGGAACCCGAGCGTCGCGTGTGACGTCACGCAGATCTTGTCGCGGGGAATCTGCCCGAGGACGATGGTGCAGGCCGAGGCGCACAGGCCATCGATGATCACGCTCTGACCCGAGCTGCGCAGTGCTTCATATTTGTCGAGGTAGGTGCCGATACGGCCGCCCCGGTCTTCCCCAATCCGTACCACCGCGTGACTCGCTGAGACTCCTGCCAGCAGGAGAACCATCGCGAGCAGCCCCGTCATGAACTTCATGCCCAGCCCCAATCCAAACCTGTTGAATCCGAATCTGATGGTGTTGCGTGATGCGAGAACGAGCGTGTTGTGAGATCGTGGTTTTGTCCAGACAACCGGGCTCGCTCAAAACAAATTCAAATTAGGTGTTGCGCGCCCGCTGCACTTTTTCGAACCGGTCCCGAACTGGAACAAATCATTCGTGTCGTCGGTGCAGCACCGCCACGCCCGGAACTGTTTATCGTTGACCGCCGGGAGGGCCGCGCGCATCAATCGCGCCACAGCGTTTTGGCGGAAAGCAAACAGGGGCTCGCGCCAGGAAGACGCGTCAGAACAAAAAGCTGGAGCCAGGTTCGGATTCAACGGCAAGGCTCCCAAGGTTGCTTTAAGGGGTTGAGAGACGCGACGATGGCCGATGATGCTGACATAGTCGTGGTCGGTGCCGGCCTCGCCGGGCTTGTTGCGGCAGTCGAAATTGCCGACGCCGGCAAGCGCGTCATCATGGTCGAGCAGGAGGGCGAACAAAATTTAGGCGGCCAGGCATTCTGGTCGCTCGGCGGCTTGTTTCTGGTCGATACGCCGGAACAGCGTCGGCTCGGCATCAAGGACAGTTACGACCTCGCGTTGCAGGACTGGAGTGGCTCGGCGGGCTTCGACCGCGATGAAGATCTATGGCCGCAACGCTGGGCAGAAGCTTATGTCGCTTTTGCGGCAGGCGAGAAGCGCGCATGGCTGCGGGCGATGGGTCACCGTATTTTCCCGGTGGTGGGCTGGGCCGAACGCGGCGGCTATGACGCGATGGGCCATGGCAATTCAGTGCCGCGGTTTCACGTCAGCTGGGGAACCGGTCCCGGCGTGCTCGCGCCGTTCGAGCGCCGGGCGCGGGAAGCACAGGCGCGCGGTCAGCTGAGCTTCCGCTTCCGTCACCGCGTCGATGCGCTGACGATCACGGATGGCAGCGTCGATGGCGTCACCGGCTCGATCCTGGAGCCGACTGCGGTCGAACGCGGCAAGAGTTCATCGCGCCGGGTTGTCGGCGAGTTCAGCCTTCGGGCGCAGGCGGTGATCGTCGCCTCCGGCGGCATCGGCGGCAACCATGATCTGGTGCGTCAGAACTGGCCGCAACGGCTGGGCCCTGCGCCGAAGAACATGATTTCCGGCGTGCCCGAACATGTCGACGGACGCATGATCGGGATCACCGAGCAGGCCGGCGCGCGGCTGATCAACCGCGACCGGATGTGGCACTATGTCGAAGGCATCCGCAACTGGAGCCCGATCTGGCCGCGCCATGGCATCCGCATCCTGCCCGGGCCGTCGTCGATGTGGTTCGACGCTGCCGGCAACCGCCTGCCCCCGCCACTGTTTCCAGGCTCCGACACGCTCGGCCAGCTCCATTACATCATGCACACCGGCCACGATTATTCGTGGTTCGTGCTGACCCAGAGCATCATCAGGAAAGAATTCGCGCTGTCGGGCTCGGAGCAGAATCCCGACCTCACCGGCAAAAGCTGGCTGATGACGGCAAGACGCGCCACCAACAAGGGCGCACCTGCGCCGGTCGAAGCGTTCAAGACCCGCGGCGCCGATTTCGTGGTGCGGGACAATCTCACCGATCTGGTCGCCGGCATGAATGCGATGGCCGGCAGCAACCTGCTCAGCGCCGAACACCTCAGGGTCCAGATCGAGGCGCGCGACCGCGAGATTGCCAATCCTTACGTCAAGGATAACCAGGTGATGAACATCCATAACGCGCGGCGCTATATCGGCGACCGGCTGATCCGCACCGCGGCGCCACACCGGATTCTTGATCCGGCGCACGGTCCGCTGATTGCAGTGAAATTAAATATCCTGACCCGCAAGACGCTGGGCGGCTTCGAGACCGATCTTGATGCGCGGGTGTTCGGACGCGACGGCAAAATCATACCTGGACTTTACGCCGCCGGCGAAGCGGCCGGATTCGGTGGCGGCGGCATGCATGGCTACCGTGCACTGGAAGGCACTTTTCTAGGCGGCTGCCTGTTCTCCGGACGCATTGCCGGGCGCGCAGCGGCAAAAGCGGCAGCATAAAGCTAAAACCGGGGCTGCTATCCGCGGCGACGAAGCATTAATCAAACCGAACGGCTCCCCTCTGGGCGCGATTTTCTTAACACTGTTCTTAATGTCTCATGGTCCAATCGTCGCACTTCCGGTTCCAATCAACCGGACTCTCTAATTAGTTCCGTTCACGCAGGATTCTTCCGAGACCGGTTTTTTACTTCAGCTGACGCGGGCCCTTCGGATCGGGATCATGTCGTGGCGTATTTGAGTGCGAGTGAAATTGTGAGCATGTGGCGTCGCCTCGTGAAGCGCCGGCCCGCTTCGCCAGCCGGCCGCCGCCGGCTCGCGCAGATGTTCGCAGCCATCAAGGACGATCTGTCCTGGCGGTTCGCCCGCCCCGGCTCCTTCCGCCAGCGCTTCGAACACGCCATCGCCACCATGCCGCAGGGCATCTGCCTCTACGACGCGCAGGACCGGCTTCAGCTCGTCAACGAGCAATTCTGCAGGATCTACAACCAGCCGATGTCGCGGCTTCGGCTTGGCATGACCTTGTACGAGGTGCTGTCCGATAGTTGTGCGATCGGCAATTATCCCGGGCGCAGCGTCGACGACATCTATTCCGTCCGCAAGGCGTTCATCGACAAGCGCGAAAAGGGAACGTTCCTGCAGGAACTCGGCGACGGTCGATTGATCGCAATTCATCATCAGCCGCTCGGTGACGGCGGCTGGGTCTGCACTTACGAAGACATTACCGAGCGCCGCCGCGCCGAGGCGCAGGTTGAATTTCTCGCCCATCATGACGGTCTGACCCGGCTGCCCAACCGCCGGCTGTTCAACATGCGGCTGGACGCTGCGCTCAAGGGCGCGAATGCCGGAATCGCTTGCGCGCTGCTTTGCCTCGATCTCGACGGCTTCAAGGGCGTGAACGATCAGCTTGGTCACGCGGCAGGCGACGCGCTGCTGCAAGAGGTCGCGGAGCGGCTGAAACAATGCCTGCGCAAGGATGATACGGCGGCGCGGCTTGGCGGCGACGAATTTGCGATCGTGCTGCCGAATGCATCCGCGGCCGAAGCGGTCGAGGTCGCGCATCGCGTTACGGCGGCGCTCAGCGGAAACTATTCGCTCGGCGTGTTCGGCGAGGGCCGGGTTGGCGTCAGCGTCGGCATCGCCTGCGCGCCCGAACATGCGGCCGAGGCCGACGGCCTGATGCTGCTTGCCGACAAGGCGCTTTATGCGACCAAGCACAGCGGACTCGGCGTGCCACGGCTTTATAGCGCCGAGCTTGAACGCAGCGCCACCGGTCCGGCGCAGGCGATGCCGCACGGCCGCAAGGGGCGCAGCGCGCCGCTCGCGATCGAAAATCTTCGCGCGACCGCCATATTGGCCAACGATCTTCGCGCAGCCCTGCATGACGGCCACATCCATCTTTGCTATCAGCCGATCTATGACTCGCTGACGCGTCGGCCGATGGCGTTCGAGGCGCTGGCGCGCTGGACCGATCCGGTCCGCGGCAACGTCTCCCCGGCGGAGTTCATTCCCGCAGCGGAGCAAAGCGGCATGATCGGCCCGCTGACGGAATGGGTGCTGCTGAATGCGTGCCGCGAGGCGGCGCGCTGGCGCGAGCCGCTCCAGGTGAGCGTCAATCTGTCGCCGCTCAACCTGTCGCAATCATCCCTGGTGTCGACGGTCGAGCGCATTCTCCATGAAACCGGATTGCCGGCCGGTCGCCTGGTGCTCGAACTGACCGAAGGTGTGCTGCTTGGTCATTCGGACAGCGTCCAGGATTGCCTGCGCGGATTGAAAGATCTCGGCGTCGAATTGTGGCTGGACGATTTCGGCGCCGGCTATGCCAATCTGGGCTATCTGCACCGGCTCTCCTGCAACGTCGTCAAGATCGACCGCAGCTTCCTCGCGCAGCACGAAAAGCAGCGTGCTCTGCTGAGCGGCATGATCGCGCTCGCGCAGGGTTGCGGACTTCGGGTCGCGGTCGAAGGTGTGGAGACCGCCGATCATCATCTCCTCCTCCAGGAGCTGGGCTGCGATCTGCTGCAAGGCTTCCTGTTCGCCCGCCCGATGCCGCCGGAGCAGATCGACGCTTCCCTCGGCATGGTCGCCGATCTTCCCTTTCACGCTGGCGCCTCCATCATCGCTTGAGTCCGCACGCCGGCGTCGGCGTAGCAGGCACGATAACCTCTGAGGTAATCGATTTAATCCGGCCGACCTTCGATAGTCGATCAGCCGCCTCCAGACGGCTTCAATCGAAGGAGAGCAACATGACGGATCCCAAGCTAGTCGCAGCAGCCTATATCGATCTGTGGAATGAACGCGCGGCGGATCGCAGGCGCCAAATCTTCAAGGCGAACTGGACGAACGATGCGAGCTATGTCGACCCGCTGATGCGCGGCGACGGCCATGACGGCGTCGACGCGCTGATCGCCGGCGTCCAGCAGCGCTTTCCCGACTTCAAATTCATCCTGATCGGCGAGCCCAGCGGATATGGCGACCATGTCCGCTTCTCCTGGGGACTCGGTCCCGATGGCGCCGACAGCCCGATCAAGGGCACGGATTTCGCCGTGCTGAAAGACGGCCTGATCCGCAGCATCACCGGATTCCTCGATCAGGTGCCGCAAGGCGCTTGAGAGGCAAACAGGTTTGAGAATCAGGCCAGTTGAGAATCAGGCCCGGAGTAGCCCGCGCGGCTGTGCGCGGGTTACTCCGCTTCTCGGCTTGGCGGGATTGAACCAGAGCGCGTTCAAGCGAAAGCCTGTCCCGGACTTGATCCGGGATGGCAGGCCGGTTCGCGTGAAGAAGACGCCTCAAACAACAAGCCAGGCCTATTTCTTCAGCAATTTCCAGGTCGACGTCGCATGCGCGACCGCCTCGCCGGCCCCGTCATAGGCATGCGACTGCAGGAAGAAGATCGAGCGGCCTCTTTTCAAAAATCCGGACTCGCAGCGCAGGAGGCCCGACCGGATGGGGCTGAAATACTGCACCTTCATCTCCAGGGTCGATCCGGCGCCGACATAGTGATGGAGAAGATGTCCCATCGAAATGTCCAGCGCAGTGGCCAGCACGCCGCCATGAAGCGAGCCTTGCGGGTTGTACATCGGCTGCTTTATCTCGAACGACACGATGCAGGAATCGTTCTGATAGGAGATATGAAATCCCAGAAAGCGCGACAGGAAGAAGGAGCCGAACTCGTGCCGTTCGTCAGCGAGCGCTTTATCGAACATCGCCTGTGCTTCTTCGCGCATGGTGGACATCTCCCTCTAAGCCGGTGATTGATGCAAACGGCGGGCTTCGGCCGGAATGCCCGTCAGAATCCGTAAAGCCGGGCCGGATTATCGACCAGAATGCGTTGCCGAAGCGTTGCGTCCGCAATCCATCTGGCGATGCAATTGAACAGTTGTGCATCGTTCGGCGGCTCAGACAGCGAAGGATGCGGCCAGTTGGTGGCCCACACCATGCGCTCCGGCGCAATCGAGACGAAATGTTTCACCAGCGCCTCGACATCGCTGTAATGCGGCGGCCCCGAGCGCGATGCCCAATAGGGCGCCGAAAGCTTGAGCCAGACCCGGCCGCTCCCGAGCAGGCGCGACAGGCATTGCACCGCCGGATGATCCGGCGTCACCGCGCCTGAGAACTTGCCGATGTGATCGATCACGATCGTTCCCGGCCAGCGCAGGATTTGCGCCTCCCGCTCCGGCAATTGCAGCCCATCAAGCTGCAATTGCGTGTGCCAGCCGACCGCCTGCACCTTGCGTATGGTCGCCTCGGCATCGTCCCATCCAATCGCGCCGCCGGGGATCATCGCGAGCCGCAGGCCACGCATGCCAGCCTCGGTGAGCTCGCGCAGCTCCTGCAGGTCAATTTCGCTGCGGACGACGGCAACGCCACGCGCGGCATCACGCCCGAGCTCTGCCATGCTCGCAACCGTGCAGCGGTTGTCAAAACCATAGGCCGCAGGCTGGACGATCACGGTCCGCTCGATTCCGAGCACCTTTCTGAGCGTCCGATAATCCGCCAGCGCGCCCCGTGCCGGCGCGGTCGCGCCCGCAACAGTCGGATAACCGGCCTCGTAGATGTGCATATGGGTGTCGCATAGCCCCGGCGGCGGCTGGAAATTCAACTTCGTCGCAATGCCCTCAGCCGTCATCTCTCCGCATCCCCTGTAATCCCAAGGCTCCCCGCAAAGCGGGTGCCGCGCATCCCGATTAATCTGAAGCGGCATGGAGGCGCAATGTTCAAAGCTGGCGCTCCGGCGCGTCAAGGGCTAGTAAAAGCCCCCGTTCAATCCGGAGTACTCTCGATGTCCATTCAGCGTTTTGAAACCGGTCCGCGCATGAGCCAGGTGGTCGTGCACGGCAACACCGTCTATCTGGCCGGCGTCGTCGCCAACAAGATGGCCGGCGACAGCGTCACCAAGCAGACCCAGGAGATCCTTTCGATCATCGACGGTCATCTGGCCAAGGCTGGTACCGACAAAACGAAACTGCTGTCGGCGAACATCTACATTACCGACATGAAGAACTTTGCCGAGATGAATGCGGCATGGGACGCCTGGGTGTCGCCGGGCAACACGCCGGCACGCGCCACCGTCGAGGCAAAGCTTGCAGGACCGCAATATCACGTCGAGATCATGGTGGTCGCGGCGAAGTAAGCGGCGTTTTTAAAGCGGAAAGCGGTGGTCGCCGGCCATCGCTTTCCTTCTCTCCGCTCGGAACTCAATTCTCGGCTGGGGAAATCGCGCTTGGCGGGGCTGGAGCGGGCGAAGGGAATCGAACCCTCGTATGCAGCTTGGGAAGCTGCCGTTCTGCCATTGAACTACGCCCGCAATTTCCATTCCCATGAATAGCCGAGACCACGGCTGCCGCCAAGCGGTTCTGAAGCCTTTTCAGTTCTGATTGAATCAGGACCGGGCCTTGAATTCCGGTCCCGACGCGTCTTGTTCACGCGAGGCGATCCCCGCTCCGCTGTCCAGCTCCGGGCAGGCTTTCACCGGAGAATGCCAAGCGCATGATCCCGCCGCTCTCGGCTTCCCGCTCTTGTGACCCGCAAGAAACTCCGGCTAGGTTACCGGCCGAATTCAGCAGGAATTCGGCCGATGCCGTCTGGCCCGGATTTTGGAGGCCGGTCAAGGACCAGCTTTCGCGTTGCCATGGAATTTTGCGTGAATGATCGAGCTTCGGCAGTTCAGACAGTTCATCGCGGTGGCGGAAGAGTTGAGCTTCCGCCGCGCGGCCGAACGGCTGAACATGGCGCAGCCGCCGCTGACGGCCACGATACAGCGGCTCGAGGATGAAATCGGCACCACCCTGATCGAGCGGACCAACCGGATCACGCGGCTGACGGAAGCCGGGCAGATTTTCCTGAAAGAGGCCCGCAAGACCGTCGAACAGGCCGAACGCGCCGTGCTGGCGGCGCGCCGCGCCGGCGAGGGGCTGAGCGGGCTGCTCCGAATATCCTTTGTCGCCAGCGCCGCCCGCGAGATTCTTCCCGCCATCCTGCTGCGCTTTCGCCAGCACTATCCGCAGGTCAAGCTCGAGCTGCAGGAGGCGATGACGGCGCAACAGATCGAATTGCTGCAGGCCGGCCGATCCGACCTGGGCTTCGTGATTCCGCCGCTGCAGGACGCCAAAGACCTGAAATCGGAGATCGTGGCGCAAAATCGTCTGGTGGCCGCAGTCCCCGAGAGCCATCCGCTGGCGCAACAGCAACAGATTGCGCTGACCGACATGGCCCATGATTCCTGGATCCTGTTTCCGGAGCGCCAGGGACCGGGCCTTCACCGCATCATCCAGGCGGCGTGTCTTCAGGCGGGCTTCACTCCGCTGATCGGCCAGGAGGCGCCGCAAATGGATACGATCGTCAGCCTCGTCGCCGGCGGCATGGGCGTTGCCCTGGTATCGCAAGCCCTGGCGAAGGACGGACACCAGGGAGTTGCGTTTCGCGAATTGACGGGCGCCGGGACCCCCGTCGGGTTTGAACTCGCCGTTGCCTACAAGGAGCTTTCGCCCGTGATCGAGGCCTTCGTCGGCGCAACCAGGCTCGCCTTGCTTTAGGCCGCCGGACTGCGGCGCGACACGATCCAGATCAGCGCCATCGAGATCACGAGCAGGGCGGTGACATAGAACAGCCCGGCATTGAAGCTGCCGGTGAGGTCACGAAGGATTCCGATCACTGCCGGGCTGACCGCCGAGCCCAGCAATCCGACCGCGCTGATGAATCCGATGCCGGCCGGTCGCGCTTCTTCGGACAGGATGGCCTGGGGCAGCGTCCAGAATACGCTCATCGCACTGAACGCACCGGATACCGTGAAGATCAGGCCGGCCAAACGAAATTCCGGTTGCGCCAGATAGATCACCATCAGCCAGCCGGTCGCGGCCATCGCCAGCGCCGCGATCAAGTGCCACTTTCTCTCCTGCGTCTTGTCCGAGCTTCGCGTCCAGATCGGCATCAGAATGAGCGCGCTGAGGGCCGGAATCGCGGTGACGAATCCGACCGAGGTCAGCGAGTGCGCCTTCAGCACATCGCGCACGATGGTCGGAATCCAGGTGCCGTTGGCATTGAGCGTGTTCACCAGGCAGAAATAGGCCAGGGCCAGCAGCAGAATACGAGGCTCCAAGGTCTGCCTGAGGATCGACGCCTTCGATTGGTCGCGGCCCCTCACCAATCCGTCGGCGAGAAGCCTGCCGAGCGCGGTCTTTTCACTTTCGCCGAGCCAGGTCGCATCCACCGGCTTGTCGGTCAGATAGAAATAGGCGACCACGCCGAGAATGGCGGCCGGAAGCCCTTCGAGCAAGAACATCCATCGCCAGCCCTGAAGGCCCGCAAGGCCGTTGAAGTGCTCGAGGACGAGACCCGACATGCCGCCGCCAATCGCCATCGCGACCGGCTGCGCCATCATCAGGTAACCATTGGCGCGGGCGCGATGCGAGCGCGGAATCCAGTATGTCAGGTAAAGCAGCACGCCGGGAACGAAACCGGCCTCGAGCACGCCGACGAGGAACCGGATCATATACAGGCTGTAGGGTCCGACCACGAGCATGGTTGCTGCCGAGGCCAGTCCCCAGGAGATCAGGATGCGCGCGATCCAGACCCGTGCGCCGAAGCGCGCCAGCAGAAGGTTGCTCGGAATTTCGCAGGCGACATAGCCGAAATAGAAGATCGAATTGGCCAGGCCGAACACGGTGGCGCTGAACATCAGATCCTTGTTCATCGACAGCGCGGCAAAGCCGAGATTGATCCGATCCAGATAATTGATGACGTAAAGAACGAACAAGAAGGGGATCAGCCGTCGCCAGACCTTGCCGATGACCTGCTCGGATTTTGCCTGTTCGACCGAATAATCCGCTGCGGCAATCGTCGACATGGTCTCCCCCCTCTTGGACAAGTTGTTTCCGCGCGGCCTTGCCTGGTCGCGCTTTTTGACTGGAAGATGCCGCTGGCTAGGCGGGCCGCGGGCTGGTCATTTCTGAGCCAGTTTTTTCACCGGCGTCGGATCGAGATTGAAAAGCCGCGCCGCATTGAGCCCAAGGATGTTGCGCTTGGCCTGCTCGTCGAGGAACGGCAGGTCGCAGATCTCCTGCGGCAGGTCGAAGTCGAAATGCGGCCAGTCCGACGCGAACAAGAGCTGCGTCTCGGCCTTGATCATCTCGAAGGTGTTTTGCAGCGCCTTCGGATGCGTCGTCTCCATCGGCTGGGTGGTATAGAAGCAGTTGGTGTTCATATATTCGCTCGGCATACGCTTGAGCTGAGGCGCTTCCGACGGCCGCATCAGGTATTGATCGTCCAGCCGCTGCATCAGGAAGGGAATCCACGCCAGGCCGCTTTCGACCCACATGGTCTTCAGCCTGGGAAAGCGCTCCGGAATTCCGTTCAGGATCCAGTTGGTCATATGGACCATGTTGCACCAGGCGAATCCGAGGGCATGCATCCCCAGGAAGCGATTCACCGTGGCGAGCGAGGGATCCTGCCAATGATAGCCGGCATGGAATGCGAGCGGCTTGCCGCGCTCCTCGATCATCGAATAGAGCCGCATATAGTCGTTGTGATGCACCGGCTTGTAGCGCGTGCTGGTCACGCAGAAGCCGATGACGCCCTTGTTGTCGCCGAACTCCTCCACCGCACGCTCGGCTTCCACCGGCGTATTGAACGGAAGATAGATCAGGGTCTTGATGCGATCGTCGGCGGACAGGATCCGCTCGCTCATCCAGCGGTTATAGGCGCGGCCGAGCCAGACCTCCATTTCGGGCTGGGGATGCATGCCGAGGAACAGCATCGGCGTCGGAAACACCACCATGTTGTCGATGCCAAGCGAATCCATCGCGCGGCGGGTCAGAACGACGTCGCGATGCACGTCCTGCTCGTCGATGGCCTCGCGGCGGTCGTCCTGATGGGGAATGCGGCCACCGACCGATTGATAGCGCAGGCCGAGGTCGCCATTGAGCCCGTAAGGCGGAGCGCCGATCCGCTCCATCTGGTAGCGCATCGCGTTGTCGCGGATGACCGGATCTTCGATATAGGTGACGACCTCCCTCCAGGAGACCGACTCGACGTGGTGGGCATCAATATCGACGATGAACCAGTCCTCCAGCCCGCGCTTGATCGCATTGCGCCTGGCATGCGCGAGCACGTCGCGCGTGTCGGTGTAGACATCGATCTGTTGGGTCGGCGCAAATTGCGGGGCGATCTTGCTTTGGATGTTCACGATTTTGCTCCGGGATAATAGCTGTCTTCGTCGGGCCGGCGGCGGTACCACAGCGCCAGCTCCATCGGGCTTAAGTGCAGCGCGCGCAGCATCTCGGCGACCGCGGACAACAGCTCGGTCGGGGTCATTTCGCTGTCGCGCTCGCCGGCAATCGGCTTGAATGTTCTTTCTTCGCCATCCGATTTCGCGACATAGAGCCTGATCGCGGCGGTCAGGATTTGCGCCACGGCCTCGTCTGACACGCGATAGGCCTCGCTGCTCTCGACCAGCTCGCGTGACGAGCGCAGCAAGTCCGGAGCCATGGCGTCGATCCAGCCATAGGGGTCGTTGCGACGGCTGTCAGACCCGGACATAGACCTCTCCGTCGCGGATCGAAATCTCCGCCTTGCGCAGGCGAATGCGTGGGCTACCCTGATGCGCGCCGGTCTTGATGCTGTATTCGTAGCCGTGCCACGGGCAGACGATATTGAGCTCGGTATCGTCATAGGCTTGGGCCCTCACCGTGCGATCCCCGGCGACCGGCTCAAGCACCCGCTTCATGATGCGGCCCTGGCAAATCGGCCCGGCGCGATGTGCGCAGCGATTATGCCAGGCATAGAATTCGCCATCGACCTTGAAGACGCCGACCTCGGAGTCGCCACAGACGACGACCTTGCGATCACCATCGACATAGTCCGAGACTTTTCCGGCATTGTATTCGGCCATGCTTCCTCACCTGTTGCCGGCCCTGCGCGATCGAAACCGCAGGCCACCGAGATATTTTTCTGGAAGCATTCTCAATGTCCCGGACGGCGCCAGCAATATTGGTTTCGTGAAGAAGCGATACTTGATGCGTATGGTGCATCGCACATCTCTTCGTGCAGATGCATGATCGAATAAATTGCTGCAGTTCGACCTGGCGCTGCGCAAATTCGGGCGCTGGAGACGACGCGACAACTTCGACGTATCAACTAAGGTCTGGATGTTCCGTTGCGCTGCGGCGCGCGCGAATCTAGATTTGGCGCATGGCCGCGCAGACACTGTTCGAAAATTCCTCGATCGCCGTATCGGACTTCCGCTGCACCGCGAGCGTCGGCGAGAGGCCGTTCGTCGAGCATCATCGCCGTCATTCGATTTCCTATGTGCGCAAAGGCAGCTTCGGCTGTCACACTCGGGGCGGCTTCTTCGAACTGGTGGCGGGCTCTGTTCTGGTCGGCTGCAGCGGCGACGAATATGTCTGCAGCCATGACCATGTCTGCGGCGATGAGTGCCTGTCGTTTTTCCTCTCGGATCAACTGGTTGAAGCGATCGGCGACCGGCCCGAGATCTGGCAGACCGGCTGCGTTGCGCCGCTGCCGGAGTTGATGGTGCTCGGCGAATTGGCGCAGGCCACTGCCGACGGCCATACTGATCTCGGGATCGATGAGGTCGGACAGATATTTGCCAGCCGCTTTGTCACGGTGGTCACCGGGCGGCCGCAAAAATCTGCCCCCGCTGCGGCGCGTGACCGCCGCCGGGCCGTCGAGACGGCGCTGTGGATCGATGCGCATTCGGCGCACGACATCGGCCTGGAGCAGGCAGCAAAGCAGGCCGGCCTCACGCCGTTCCACTTCCTGCGGCTGTTTTCGGAGGTGCTCGGCGTCACCCCGCACCAATATCTGGTGCGCTCGCGGCTGCGCCACGCCGCGCATCTGCTGGCTGAAGAGGACAGGCCGGTCACCGGGGTGGCCTATGACGCGGGTTTCGGCGATCTCTCCAATTTCGTGCGCACGTTCCATCGCGCCGCCGGGGTCTCGCCGCTGAAATTCCGCAAGATCTCGAGGGGCGACCGCAAGATTCTCCAAGAACGGCTGGCCGTGCACTGACTAGGGTGATCCAGAACGGCCCGATTGGAGCGTTTTCGAGCGAAAGCCTGTCCCGGACCTGATCCCGGATGGATACCGGCTCGCGAAGAAAACGCGTCAAAACAAAGCCTGGAGCGGCCGGATTGGAGATCATCATGTACGACCATATCGGACTCAAAGTCAGCGACCTCGACGCCAGCATTCGGTTTTATACGGCAGCTCTGGCGCCGCTCGGATATGTGCTGTGCTCACGCGATGAAACCGGTGCGGGCTTTGGCCCAAAGGACGCACCGGCGCTCTGGCTGTATCGCCAGCCGGGGCTCAAAGGCGCCGGCGCGCACATCGCCTTCCGGGCGCCCGATCACGACGCGATCCGGAAATTTCATGCGGCGGGGCTCAAGGCCGGCGGACGCGACAATGGCGCCGCGGGACCACGCGCCGATTACAGCCCGACCTATTTCGCAGCGTTCCTGATCGATCCCGACGGCAACAATGTCGAGGCGGTTTGCATGTGAGCCTTTGATAGATACGGCGCCTGGCCGCCTTTCGAGAAGGTCCGCACCACCATGGCCTCCCTCCACAAGGACATCCCACTCAATGCACCTCTCGATGAGGTCTGGGCTGCGGTGCGCGATTTTGGCGCGCTGCATACCCGGCTGGTACCGGGCTTTGTGCGCGATACGCGGCTCGAGGGCCCCGACATCCGCATCGTGACCTTTGCCAACGGCAATGTGCTGCGCGAACGGCTGGTGGACTGCGACGAGACGCGAAAGCGGCTGGTCTATGCCGTGAGCAGCGAACGGGTGCAGCACTATAATGCCTCGGTTCAGGTATTCGCGGCGGGCGGGGCGCAGAGCCGTCTGGTCTGGATCATCGACCTGCGCCCCGACGATCTTGCGCCCTATATCGCATGCCAGATGGATCAGGCGGCGCTGGCGATGCAGAAGGCGTTCATAAGGAGCCGCTGAGCCCCTGCGCTGCCCACGGCTTCAAGGTGATCTTTCTCACAGAAGCAGGCGGTTAACCGGTCGCCGCTTCGATCATGATGCCCGGCGGTTGATCGCCGGAAAGGGTCCCGCCGCCGGCCAGCGCAAAGCCGGCTAGCCTATGTGCCGAGAACCAGTAATTGGCCCCGGCGGCGGGTCCGAACACGCCGCTCATCGGTCGTTCCAACCGAGTGCGACAATGCCTGGCGTGCCCCGCGAGCCGCCGAACCGGACGGCTGGACGAGCCAAACCCGCCATTCATTTCTCATGAGACCGCGCTCGAGTCCTGACGCGCCACGGCGAGTTTCTGAAATTTCTCTGAAATCCTTCCGATAGGCTGCAGGCGCGGACAAAATAGCCCGATTTCGCGGTGGCATCGGCAATGACATGCCCGAATTTTGCTGCTATTCCCGCCTTCTCACCTTGAGCCTCGAAGTCGTAGGGACGCTTGATCCGTTTTGCAGGCTATGAACTCGATCCGCAGCGAGGCGAACTGCGCGGTCGTGATGGCGAAGCGATCAAGCTGCGGCCGAAATCCTTCGCCATGCTGCAGCTGCTTGCGACCAGCGGCAGGCGGGTCGTCTCCAAGCAGGAACTGATCGAGGCGATCTGGCCGAACGTCCATGTCGGCGAGGACAGCCTGTTCCAGTGCATCCGCGAGATTCGCAGCGCACTGGGCGATGATCGGCGCGAACTGGTGCGCCTGGTCTCGGGGCGCGGCTATCTGTTCGATGCCGATGTATCGAGCGAGCCTGGTCCCGTTTCCCGGCCCGCTGACAGCGAGCCAGCGGCGGCCGCCGCCGAACTGCAAGCCGTGGCTGCCCCGCCCGTGCAGATGGGGCCGAGAGGGCAGAAATTGCGCCCGTTCGGACTGCGCGGCTCATCGACCTTCGCCATCATTGCCGGGCTTGGCACCCTGATCGGCCTTGCCGCCGCCGCGCCGATCTTCGGGCCGGCCACTCTCTTCGGGCGAAAGCCGCCCGTCATTGCCGTGATGCCGATCACCGCAAGCGCCGACCCGCAGCTTGCCGGCATGGCGGCTGCGGTCACCGAGCGCCTGGTCGATGGTCTGGCAAAGATCACTCAGATCCGGGTGGTGGCGCCGCGAGGGACGGCATCGCTTTCGCCGCAAGGCCGCTCCGCTGATGCGACCGACTTCGTGGTGAGCGGCGACTTGCAGCAGAGCGCAGGCTCCTGGCGGGTCCAGGCGCGTATGACCTCCACGGCCTCTGGCGAGGTACGATGGACCACGTCGGCTGCGCTCGGCACAACGGATGGAGATTCGTCCCTCCAGCAATCCCGCCTCGCCGCCAGTCTCGGTTATCCGCTGGCGCTTCGACTCAACGCACTGCTCAGTTCGGACCGTTCGAAGCACCGGGAAGGCAACGGCGATTCAGGCGCCGACACTGCCACGGTCGTGGTCCAGCAGGCCACTGCCGTGCTCAATCAAACCACCAAGGACCGCTTCCGCGCCGCGCAAACCATGCTGGAGAAGGCGCTTGCGGCGGATGCCGACAATGTCGACCTCGAAGTCGCGCTGGCCAGCCATCTCATGCGCGGCGTTCAGACGGTCTGGTACGATCCGGCCGATATCCCGGCGACGGAAAGCCGCGCACGATCGCTTCTCGATCGCGCCTTGCAGGTCAAGCCGAACTATATTCCGGCGCTCGAAGCCTATTGCCGCTTTCTCACCGCAACCAACAGCATTTCCGAAAGCCTGATCGCCTGCGCCAAGACATTGAGCCTGGACCCCTGGGATGGGGGCGCCCTGTTCAACCTGGGCCTGTCTGAAATGTTGCAGGGCCGTTTCGATGACGCACTGGCGACGTTCAAACAGGCCGACGAATACGACACCCCGGCAATGGCGCGCTGGACCTGGCTGCTCGGCGCCGGATTGGCTTGCGCCCTGCTCGAGCACTATGACGAGGCCGTTCCCTGGCTCGAGCAATCACTCGCGATTACGCCTGCCACCGGGCGCACTCAGATCCTTTTGGCCGCCGTCTATCACCGGCTCGGACGGGATCAGGATGCCAGGGCGACGATGGCGAAAGCGCTTGAGCTGAGGCCGGGCTCGAACGCGATCAACGTCTCGCTGCCGACCAAGAATGCCAGCCCGATCTTTCTCGCCGGGAATGACCGGCTTATCCGCCTCGCCGTCGAGGCAGGGCTGCCCGAACATTAGTTTCACTTGCTCGGGCTAGAGCTTTTCCGGTTCTGATGGAATCAGAACCGGGCTCTAGGTGTTTGTTTTGACGCGTTTTCTTCACGCGAACCGGCGGCCACTTCGCTCGAAAACGCTCTAAAGCAGAATCTCCTTCCGCTTTGTGCAGGGAAACCATAAACGCCGGAATACGTGGCCCCCACCCCCAACTCCCCGCAAGGGGGAGGGGTTGAGGATGGCGTCAGCCGCAGGCACAGGTGCTTGTGGGGACAAGATCCCCTCCCGGTTTGCGCTTGCAAGAGCAAACCTACCTCCCCCTTTTCAAGGGGAGGATAAAACGCCCGCAACGGCAGGGCATGATTTGGAACTGGAAGGCTCCAGCCAGCAGCAGCCTTAACCTGGCAGCCGGAAATGCTTGGAGAGCTTCAGCCCCTGGGCCTGATAGTTCGAGCCGATGCGCTGGCCGTACATCGCATCCGGCCGCGCCAGCATTTTTTCATAGACCAGCCGGCCGACGATCTGGCCGTGCTCGAGGATGAACGGCACTTCGCGCGAGCGCACTTCCAGCACGGCGCGCGCGCCCTGCCCGCCGGCGCCGGCATAGCCGAAGCCGGGATCGAAGAAGCCGGCATAATGCACGCGGAACTCGCCGACCAAGGGATCGAACGGCACCATCTCGGCGGCGTAATCCGGCGGCACCTGTACCGCCTCCTTTGAGGCCAGGATGTAGAACTCGCCGGGATCGAGAATGAGGCTGCCGTCGGGCCGCGCCGGGATCGCCTCCCAGAATTCATCGACGCCATAGCCGCCGCGGCGATCGATATCGACGACGCCGGTGTGGCGCTTGGCGCGATAGCCGACAAAGCCATTCGAACTCTCGCCGGAGAGGTCGACGCTGAGCGCAACGCCGTCGGCAAGATCGGCGTCCTCGATATCGACCAGGCGTTCGGCCGCATGCAACGCCCCGAGTTCATCGGGGCTCAGAATCGCATCGCCGACGCGGAAGCGCACCTGCGACAGGCGCGATCCCTCGCGCAGCAGTACCGGAAACGTCTTCGGACTGATCTCGGCATAGAGCGGGCCATGATAGCCGGCGCCGATCATATCGAACCGCCTGGTGCCGTCAGCGATCACGCGGGTGAACACGTCGAGCCTGCCGGTCGAACTCTTCGGATTGGCGGCGGCAATGATCTCCGGCGGCAGCGCCAGACTCTCGAGCAGCGGCACGATGTAGACGCAATTGGTCTCCAGCACCGCGCCGTCGGCAAGGTTGATCTCGTGCAGCTTCAATTCGTCGATGCGCTCGGCGACCGTCGCACCCGGCCCGGGCAGGAAGCTTGCGCGCACCCGGTAGGCGACGTCACCCAGCCGCAGGTCGAGGCTGGCCGGCTGGATCTGGCTTTCGACGAAGGGATAGGCCGGCAGAATGAGCCCGTCATCGGCCATCGCCGCGATCATGCGGTCGGGCAGAATGCCATTGGCACCGGATTGAAGCGTGAACGACAATTTCTGATCCACCATACCGGACGCCGGAAACACCACCTTTTACCCCGTTATCCGATGGCTGCCTTGACGGAAAGGGCATGACCGGATAACAGCGTGACTTATCCCGTGGTGATTTGAGCCGGCCGGCTTGCAGCCACGTTAAATAAATAGCTAAACAGGCCGGGGACCTCAGTGATCCCGGCCTGTTGGACGTTTCCAGGCCGGTTTTTTTGTGGCCATTCGCATGTGGCCACGACGGAGGTCACATGTCTGAGAGTAACGCAACCGCCCGCTATCGCCCCGAAACCCGCCTGGTCCATTCCGGCACGATCCGCTCCGAATTCGGCGAGACGTCCGAGGGGTTGTTTCTGACCCAGGGCTACGTCTACGACAGCGCCGAACAGTGCGAGGCGCGCTTCAAGGGCGAGGACCCCGGCTATATCTATTCGCGTTATTCCAATCCCACGATCGCGATGTTCGAGCGCCGCATGATCGAACTCGAAGGCGCGGAAGCCGCGCGCTCCACCGCGACCGGCATGGCCGCGGTGACCACGGCGATTCTCGCGCCGCTGAAAGCCGGCGACCACATGGTCGCCGCCAAGGCGATGTTCGGATCGTGCCGATACGTGGTGGAAGAGCTGCTGCCGCGCTATGGCATCGAATCGACGCTGGTCGACGGCGATCTCGATCAGTGGCGCAAGGCGATGCGGCCCAACACCAGGACCCTTTTCCTGGAGAGCCCGACCAATCCGACCCTCGATGTGCTCGACATCGGTGCGATCGCGGAGATTGCGCATCAGGGTGGCGCGCGGCTGATCGTCGATAACGTGTTCGCAACGCCGATCTGGCAGAGCCCGCTCGCGCTCGGCGCCGACGTGGTGGTGTATTCCGCCACCAAGCATATCGACGGCCAGGGCCGCTGCCTCGGCGGCATCATCCTGTCGTCGGAAGCCTTCATCACCGAGCACATCCACACCTTCGTGCGCCAGACCGGGCCGTCGCTGTCGCCGTTCAATGCATGGGTGCTGCTGAAGGGGTTGGAGACGCTCGGCGTCCGGGTTCGCGCGCAGACCGAAAGTGCAGCGGCAATCGCCGAAGCGCTGGCGCAGCATCCCAAAATCTCGCGGCTGGTCTATCCGGGCCGCGCCGATCACCCACAGGCGGCCACCGTGAAGAAGCAGATGCGTGGCGGATCGACGCTGGTCGGCTTCGAGGTCAAGGGCGGCAAGGCGGCGGCATTCCGCGTGCTGAACGCGCTGAAGATCGCGCGGATCTCGAATAATCTCGGCGACGCCAAGAGTCTCGTCACCCATCCGGCAACCACAACGCACCAGCGCCTGTCGCCGGAGGCCCGCGCCGAACTCGGCATCGGCGAAGGCTTCATCCGGTTCTCGGTCGGCCTCGAGCATCGCGACGACCTGATCGAGGATCTGCAGGCGGCGCTGGAGAAAGCGTGATGGCGAGTAGCGAATGGTGAGTGGCGAATGGAGTTAGATCTATTCGCTGCTCGCCACTCCCTATTCGCTTCGCTTCACATCGGCCGATATGTCTGCACCATGGCCGGCACGTTGACGCCGAGCTTGATCTGGCCGACCGACCTGATGATGTCGTCGCCGAGCAATTGCGCGAAGCAGGCATAGCCCCAGTCGTTCATGTGGAGGCCGTCGGAGATGACGAAGCTGTTGACCGGAAGCGCCTGCTGATCGTGCCATTCGCGCATGACTTCGAAACGCGGGAAGATGCCGATATGGTGCAGCAGGGCGACCTTCTGCAGCATCCGCACCATGCGACTGGCGCTCTCCGCGCGCTGATAGACCTGCGGAGAATATTGCGGATCGACCAGCACGATATCGGCGCCAGCGGCCTGGATACGGGCGACGCCGTCATTGACCTGCTTCTGGGTCTCGACAGGATCCAGATTGCGCAGCACGGCATTGGTGCCAACCTGCCAGATCACCAGGTCCGGCTTGGCATCGATCACGGCGGTCTGCAGCCGCTTCATCATTTCCGGCGCGTCCTCGCCGCCGACGCCTCGGTTGAGCACGGTGATGGCGGCGCCCGGATATTGCCGGTGCAATTGCGCCGCCAGGCGGCTGGGATAGGTGAATTCCGGCGACGACGAGCCGTAACCTTGCGTCGATGACGATCCGAACGCAACGATCACCACGGGCTTGCCCGCCGCCAGCTTGGCGGCGACATGCGGCAGCGAACCCATCGGCTGGACACCGCCCTTCGGCGGCAGGCATGGCACGCGGCTGAAAATGTCGCTGGCGGATCTGGCGACCTGTTTCGCCTTTTCGAGAGCGTTGGTCGCGATGCTCTTCGGCGGTACCGGATTTGACTGATCCTTCGACTGGTCCTTGTTCGACTGATCTCTGTTCGACTGATCGCCGGCCGCATCATTGCCGGCGCCGCCGGTGGTTTGGGTGGCAGCAACCTTGAGACCGTCAGGGTTCGTGCCGTCGGACGCAGCCGACTGCTGGGCAGCCTCGGCCTGCGCCGGCAACAACATCGCGACAGGCGACAGCAGCGCCAGCGCCATGGCGGCAGGCAGAGCCAGCGATTTCATTGCACGAAAAGGGCGGTCAAAACTCATTAACGCTATATCCTAATTCTGCTGCACCGCATTGATGCGGGCAGCATCCAGCACAAAGGTCGACAACGCGCGGGCAAGGCAGTCATGAACGCGCTTGGCAAGTTCGAGGCCGTGCGATGCGCTGAAAAGATCGAAATCTCCTGAGTCATTCCATTGCTGCATGATGGCGAACCTGTCGAACAGCGGAACGTCGTATTGCTGCGCCACCACACGCATATTATCTAAGTATGGCGAGGCAGAAATCATCGTTTCCGTTCGCGGGCTAT
>DASZTN010000156.1:0-29597 GCA_035547995.1 Bradyrhizobium sp.
GAGACGCGAACAGGGTGTGGTCCTCGGCTTCCGGGCCTTTGAGCAGATGAAATTCCACAAAGCCCGGCACCTTGCCCAGATGGCTGTCGCGCGACATCCAGACCTGCTCGAACGCGTCCTCGGATCCCTTGGCGACGCGGAAACGGTTCATAGCGATAAACATCAAACGGCCTCCTCTTGATGGCGCTGCTGCAATTCAACCTGCCAGGCGATCATCCTCACACAAGAATCCGGCGCGCGATAGCGATACAACCTGACCGCATCGCGCTCAGATCTGGCCCAGCCATTTCGCAATGCGCGCCACCGCCTCGTGCATCTCTTCGGCGGAGCGTGCGTAGGAGAACCGCATGAAGGCACGGCCGTGGATCGGATCGAAGTCGATGCCCGGAGTTGCGGCAACACCGGCCTTTTCCAGCATCTCGCCGGCAAAGGCGAAGCTGTCGGAAGTAAACTTCGAAACATCCGCATAAAGGTAGAAGGCGCCGTCCGCGGGAAGGAAATCGGTCAACCCGGCCCGCGGCAGACCCTCGATCAGGATGCGGCGGTTTTCCTGATAGCCGCGCTTGATCGCTTCCATCTCCTCGCGGCCTTCGAAGGCGGCTTCAGCGGCGAGCTGCGACAGCGTTGGAACGGAGATCGAAAGATTCTGCTGCAGCCGTTCGACCGGCCGCACCAGCACCTCCGGCACCACCATCCAGCCGACCCGCCAGCCGGTCATGCAAAAATATTTGGAGAACGAGTTGATGACGAGCGCATGGGGTGACAGTTCCGCCGCCGTCACCGCGGGGAACGCATAATCAAGCCCGTGATAGATCTCGTCGGAGATGAAGCGGATACCAGCGCTCTCGGCTGCCGCGATCAGGCTGGTCAGCGCCTCGCGCGACATCATCGTACCCGTCGGATTGGCCGGGCTGCCGACCAGCACGCCCTGCAGCGGCTTTTTCTGGTGTGCGGCCAGCAGCGCCTCGCCGGTCAGCGCGTGCCGGGTTTCGCTCGATGTCTCGATCAGCACCAGCTCGCAGCCCAGGGCGTTGAGGATGTGGCGGTACGGCGGATAACCCGGCACGGTCACGGCGACGCGGTCGCCCGGCTCGAACATGGCGAGAAAGGCCAGGATGAAGCCTCCCGACGAGCCGGTCGTGACCACGATCCGCTCGGCGTCGACGGCGCAGCGATAGGTTTCACGATAGTGCCGCGCGATGCGCTGGCGCGGCGAGGGAATGCCGAGCGCCGAGGTATAGTCGATCCGGCCGCTTTCGAGCGCGGCGCGTGCCGCGGCAATCGCGGCTTTTGGCGCCGGTGCGGCCGGCTGTCCCACCTCCATATGGATGACATGGCCGCCCGCGGCTTCGATCCGCGCCGCCGCGGCCATCACGTCCATCACCATGAACGGCGGAACATCGCTGCGGGCAGACGGCGTCAATGGACCCCGAGCCGAAAAACCACCGGCCAATGGACCGCTGGCGCGGTTCCTCAATGTCGCATCAGGCATCGATATCTGCTATTTGGCTTGGCGTTGACGCGGGGCTTGTTGACCTCGCGCCCCAGACTAGCCGCATTCCACGGCTTGGTAGGGCATATATCGTATCCGATCCGCCGCCAACGATTAAAGACCGCTCAATGCTGCTGCGCATGGCAACCGGCGCCCGCATGCCGAAACTGACCGCCTTCATCACCGCGGCCGCACTTGCGCTCGCTCCGATTCCGGGCCTTGCACAGGAACGGGCGACCAAGGGACCGCCCGTCATCCGCGATACCGAGGCCGAGCAGCTGCTGCGCGACTATACAAGGCCGATCCTGCGCGCTGCGGGCCTGGAAAAGCAGAACATCCAGGTCGTGATCATCAACGACAGCGCGTTCAACGCATTCGTCGCCGACGGACACCGCATTTTCGTCAATTACGGTGCGATCCTGCAATCGGAGACGCCGAACCAGCTGATCGGCGTGCTCGCGCATGAAACCGGGCATCTGGCCGGCGGTCACCTCGCCAAAATGCGCCAGCAACTGGCCAATGCGCAGACCCAGCTCGTGATCGCCACGCTGCTTGGCGTCGGCGCGATCGCGGCGGGCGCCAGGGGCGGCAGCGACAACGGCCTCACCAGCGCAGGCGCAGCCGCGCTTTCGGCGCCGCAGACCGTGATCCAGCGCAGCCTGCTTTCCTATCAGCGGGCCCAGGAAGAAGACGCCGACCGCGCCGGCGTGAAGTTCCTGACCATGACCGGCCAGTCTCCGAAGGGCATGTACGACACCTTCAAGCGCTTCGCCAATGAGAGCCTGTTCGCGGCCGAGGGCGCCGACCCCTATGTCCAGTCCCATCCGATGCCGCAGCAGCGCGTCGATATGCTTGAACAGCTCGCCAAGACCAGCCCGTACTGGAACAAGAAGGACGATCCGGCGCTGCAACTGCGCCACGACATGGTGCGCGCCAAGATCTCGGCCTTCATGGAGCGCGAGAGCACGGTGTATCGTCGCTATCCGCTCTCCGACACCAGCCCGCCGGCGCGCTATGCCCACGCCATTGCGACCTATCGCCACGGCGACTTGCGCACCGCCCTCGCCCAGATCGACGCGCTGATCCAGGTCCAGCCCAACAATCCCTATTTCTATGAGCTGCGCGGTCAGGCGCTGCTGGAGGGCGGCAAGCCGGCGGAGGCGATCGCGCCGCTGCGCAAGGCGATGCAGCTTTCCAATAACGCCCCGCTCATCGAGATGTTACTTGGGCAGGCCCTGGTCGCCACCGATAATAGCGCCTATTCCGCGGAAGCTATTGCGATTCTAAAGGCGGCGTTGGCCCGAGAAACCGAGGCGCCTCTGGGCTACACCCAGCTTGCGATGGCGTATGCCAAAAAAGGGGACTATGCGGACGCTGACCTCGCCTCGGCCCAAGCGGCTTATCTCCGTGGCGACAACAAGACCGCACGCGAGCTTGCTTCGCGCGCCAAGACACGTTTCGCCGTCGGCACACCCGGATGGGTCAAGGCTGACGATATCGTCACCGCCAGGCCGCCCGGCCATTAGGACGGTCGAGAAGACCGCCTTCACCAAGAGGATTTGCCAATGACCCCGTTCCGCCTGTTCGCTCCTGCGCTGCTCGCCTTCGCGATCTGTGCGATGCCCGTTGCCGCATCGGCGCAGAGTTTCTCGGATGCGCAAAAGAGCGATATTGAAGCCATCATCAAGAACTACCTGGTCTCGCATCCCGAGGTGGTGGAAGAGGCCATCAACGAGTTGAGCAAGCGCCAGGCCGCCGAGGATGACAAGAAGCATGAAGCCAGCGTTGCCGAAAACGCCGACGCCATCTTCAACTCGCCGCGTGGCGTCGTGCTCGGCAACAAGGACGGTGACGTCACCTTCGTCGAGTTCTTCGATTACAATTGCGGCTATTGCAAACGCGCGATGGGCGACATGCTCACCCTCCTGAAAACCGATCCCAAGCTCAAGATCGTGTTGAAGGAGTTTCCGGTGTTGAGCCCGGGCTCGGTCGAAGCCGCGCAGGTTGCGGTGGCCGTGCGCATGCAGGATCCGACCGGCAAGAAATATCTCGACTTCCACCAGAGGCTGCTCGGCGGCCGTGGCCCGGCCGACCGTGCCCATGCGCTGGCCGCAGCCAAGGACGCAGGCCTTGATATGGCGCGGATCGAGAAGGACATGCAGAGCCCCGAAGTGAAAGCCACGATCGAGGAAAACATGAAGCTTGCCGAAGCCATGGGCCTGAACGGCACGCCGAGCTATGTGATTGGCAAGCAGATCGTGGTCGGCGCGATCGGCCTCGACGGCCTGAAGGAAAAGATCGCCCAGGCGCGCTGCGGCAAGGACACCTGCTCCTGAAAGATTTAGTTCGGCAAATTTAGTTCGTATCGATTGCAGACGAGCCGGCGGTCATTCCGCCGGCTTTTCTTTTTTGGCCTTTTTCAGGCCGACCCATTCATCGCGTATTCACGGGCAAAAAACGAGGCCGACGGAACCTCAAATCGCAAGGAACATCCGCACATCTCCTGTCGTTGTCGGCGCGGGCAATGCGAAAAACACTGAGGAGATGTTCAATGAATAGTCGCTTTAAAATTACCGTCGCGGCCGCTGCACTTCTTGCGGGAACCGGCTTCGCTTATGCACAGGGCACCGGCATGAGCCATGAGGGGTCATCTGGCGGCGGCAGCAGCAGCATGCAGCAAAGCTCGCCCTCATCGGAGCACGGCGGCGCGGCGCAGCATCAGCAGATGAATCACAGCACGCAAGGTTTGGGATCGTCGCAGTCGGAAGAAAGATCACCGGCCGCCGGCAGCAACCAGCGCGCCGAGGACTCGATGAAGAGCAAGTCGAAGGGCATGAGCTCGGAGAACGAGACCAAAGGCCGCAACAAGGAAATGAACGCCGAAGGCCGTCGGGATCAGACCAACCAGAAGGCCGAAGGCCGCGAGGATCGCATGAAGGCTGAAGGCCGTGAAGGCCGTACCGGCAGCATGAACGCCGAGAAGGGCGGCACCGAAGGCCGTACCGTTGGACAGGCCGGCGCCGGCGCCAAGCTCACGACCGAGCAGCGCACCAAGATCACCAGCGTGATCAGGAACGAGCACGTCGCGCCGGTGAACAACGTCAACTTCTCGGTCGCGGTCGGCACCCGTGTGCCGCACGACGTCGCGTTCCACCCGCTTCCGTCCGATGTCGTGACCATCTATCCGGAATGGCGCGGATATAACTACATCCTCGTTCGCGACGAGATCGTCGTGATCGATCCGAGCACCTACGAGATCGTCGCCGTCATCAACAGCTAATCTTTCGACGAGCTGACTTCCGGGGCGGGCCGCGGGGTCCGCCCCGGCATATCATTCACCATTCTTTAACCTTGGTTAACGAGTAATTTCCGTAGGTTCCACCGGGGTTTTCACGAATTAGATGAAGTATTTGAGCGTTCCACAGCAAAGCCGGAAGGCTTCCCCTGCGGGCGGTTGTTACCTATAACCGCGCGACCCCACGCCACATCGCCGGGAACTGGATGGCCAATACATCATCTGCCGAGACGATTTACGTCCTCAACGGTCCGAACCTCAATCTATTGGGGACGCGCGAGCCCGAGACCTATGGCCATGCCACGCTGGCCGACGTCGAGAAGCTGTGCGTCGAGACCGCGGCGCGCTTCGGCCTCAAGGCCGATTGCCGGCAATCCAATCACGAGGGTGAACTGGTCGATTTCATCCATGAGGCCCATGCGAAGAAGGCGGCCGGCATCGTCATCAATGCCGGCGCCTATTCCCATACCTCGATCGCGCTGCATGACGCGCTGGTCGCGGTGAAAATTCCCGCGGTGGAAATTCACATCAGCAATGTTCACGCCCGCGACAATTTCCGGCATCACTCCTTCACGGCCAAGGCCGCTTTCGCCACGCTTTCCGGATTCGGCATCGACGGCTACCGGCTTGCGATTCTCGGCCTCGCCGCCAAGATCGGCGTCAAGGCAAAAGCCTGACGCCCGTCGCCAAAACAGAAAGACAAGAAATCATGGCGCGTCAGCCTGACGACAAACCAGCCGCTAAATCCAAGAACGACGACAGCGCACTCATCCGCGAGCTGGCGCTGCTGCTCGACGAGACCAATCTTACCGAGATCGAAATCGAGCGCGCCGGACTGCGGGTGCGGGTCGCCCGCAATATCAGCATTGCGGCGACCGTCCCGGCGCCGGTTCAGGCCATCGCCGCACCGCCGACCGCGGTCGCTGCACCTGCCCCCGGTGCGGCGGACATGTCGAAACATCCGGGCGCCGTCACCTCGCCGATGGTCGGCACCGCCTATTGGGCGCCCGAGCCCGGCGCCAAGCCGTTCATCGATGTCGGCGCCAAGGTTTCGGTCGGGCAGACGCTCCTGATCATCGAAGCGATGAAGACGATGAACCAGATTCCGTCGCCGCGCGCAGGCACCGTGACGCAGATCCTGGTCGAGGACGGCCAGCCGGTCGAATTCGGCGAGCCGCTGGTAATCATTGAATAGGAAACGAACGGCGAGTAGCGAGTGGCGAATAGCTTCCTTTCTGTTCGCCACTTTTTATTCGCCATTCGCCCTTTAAGGTCACGATGTTCGACAAGATCCTCATAGCCAATCGCGGCGAAATCGCCCTGCGGGTGCTGCGCGCCTGCAAGGAGCTCGGCATCAATACCGTCGCGGTCCACTCCACTGCCGATGCCGACGCCATGCATGTGCGCCTCGCCGACGAAAGCGTGTGCATCGGCCCGCCGCCGTCAAAGGACAGCTATCTCAACGTGCCGGCGCTGCTTGCCGCCTGCGAGATCACCGGCGCGGACGCGGTGCATCCCGGCTACGGCTTCCTGTCGGAAAATGCGCGCTTCGCCGAAATCCTGGCCGAGCACAATCTGTACTTCATCGGCCCCAAGGCCGAGCATATCCGCCTGATGGGCGACAAGATCGAGGCCAAGAAGACGGCAAGACGGCTCGGCATTCCCGTCGTTCCCGGCTCAGACGGCGCCGTCAGCAATGCCGACGAGGCGATGGCGATCGCCGAGGAGATCGGCTTTCCGGTGCTGGTGAAGGCGGCAGCCGGCGGTGGCGGGCGCGGCATGAAGGTCGCGCGCAGCGCCGACGATCTCGCGCTTGCCCTGTCGACGGCGGCGAACGAGGCGAAATCGGCTTTTGGCGACGCCTCGGTCTATCTGGAAAAATATCTGGAGAAGCCGCGCCACATCGAGATCCAGATCCTCGGCGACGGCCGTGGCGGCGCCATCCATCTCGGCGAACGCGACTGCTCGCTGCAACGGCGCCATCAGAAGGTCTGGGAAGAAGGCCCCTCGCCGGTGTTGTCCGCTGCCGCCCGCGCCAAGATCGGCGGAATCTGCGCCAAGGCGATGCAGGACATGAAATATCTCGGCGTCGGCACCATCGAGTTCCTGTACGAGGACGGCGAGTTCTATTTCATCGAAATGAACACCCGCATCCAGGTCGAGCATCCCGTCACCGAGACCATCACCGACATCGACCTGGTGCTGGAGCAGATCCGCATTGCGGCCGGCGGCGAACTGCCGGTGACGCAGGATGAAGTCAACATCATCGGCCACGCCATCGAGTGCCGGATCAACGCCGAGAACCCGCAAACCTTTCGGCCCTCGCCGGGGCGGATCTCGCAATATCACCCGCCGGGCGGCCTTGGCGTACGGATCGATTCCGCAGTCTATCAGGGCTACGTCATCCCGCCCTACTATGACTCGCTGGTCGGCAAGCTGATCGTGCACGGCAAGACCCGCGCCGAATGCCTGATGCGGCTGCGCCGCGCGCTCGACGAGATGGTGGTGGACGGCATCGAGACGACGCTGCCGCTGTTCAGGGCGCTGGTGCGCGAGCCCGCCATCATCGACGGCGACTACCACATCCACTGGCTGGAACAATATCTGGCGGGCCAGCTGCCGGCCTGACGGCCGTCACCTTACAAAAATACCGGGGCGCGAACCGCCATCCGCTTCGGGCGAAAACGCCATGAGCCGGGAACCATTCGTCGTTCCGCAAGTTCTCGTCCGCCGGGAACTATCCCGCGGGGGACAGTTGATTTCAAAGCAAGTAATATCCGCACCGCCGCCTGATCCGAAGCTTGGCCGCTCCATCGGCCAGGCCGTGCTGCTTTTGGCCGGGCTGTTCGTGCTGATTGCGATCAGCACCCTGTCGGTCGTGCTGGTCAACCAGTCCCGCAAGGACAACGCCTGGGTGGTTCACACCGTCGAGGTGGAAAACCAGGTCAACACCGTGCTGCTCAACATCCGCCGCGCCGAGAGCGCGACGCGGGCCTATATGCTGTCGCAGGCGCCGGACTTCCTGGCCGAGAAGGAAGCGGCGGCCTCCGTCATCCTGCCCGAGATCAATCACCTCGCCGACCTGACCAAAGATAATCCGGTTCAGGCGGAAAACAGCGCCAAGCTGCGCAAAGCCACCGAGGGCCGGCTCGCCGATTTCGACCGCGGCATCGACCGCACCAGGAACAACGATGTTGCAGCCAGCATCGACATCCTGCGCAAAGGCCAGTCGACCAGGGCCGCCGAAGAGATCACCAAAATCGCCGAGGCGATGCGGGCGGAAGAATATCGCCTGTTCGTCGAGCGCACGCAAACCGCCGACCGCACGCAAATGCTGGCCTCGATCGTGACCGTCGTCGGCTCGGGTCTGGTGATCGCGCTTGGCGCCATCGCCGTGTTCCTGGTGCGCCGCTCCTCGCGCGCCCGCGATCTCGCCCAGGCCAGGCTGCGCGACGCCAACCTCAACCTCGAAGCCACCGTCGACGAGCGCACCGCCGACCTGCGCGAGGCCAACGACGAAATCCAGCGCTTTGCCTATATCGTCAGCCACGATCTGCGCTCGCCGCTGGTCAACATCATGGGCTTCACCAGCGAGCTCGAGGAATTGCGCGGCGACATCTTCAAGCGGATCGCTACGCTTGCCGGTCCGTCAACTCCGGTGCCGGCCACCGCCGGCGAAATCGAGTCGATCCTGGATGAGGATGACAAGCAGCTCTCGCAGGATTTCAGCGAGGCGCTCGGCTTCATCAAATCCTCCATCGCCAAGATGGACCGGCTGATCACGGCGATCCTCAACCTCACCCGCGAGGGGCGCCGGGAATTCCATCCGGTGAAGATCGACACCCGTGAATTGATCGAGGGCATCGTCGCAACCGTTGCGCATCAGTCGGCGGAGGCCGAGGCCCAGATCCGGATCGAGCCGTTGCCGGATATCGTCAGCGACCGCCTGGCAATCGAGCAGATCTTCTCCAACCTGATCGACAACGCGCTGAAATATCTCCGCAGCGGAGTTCCCGGCGATATCGTGATCCGAGGCCGCACCAAGCTCGGCTTTGCGATCTTCGAGGTTGCCGATAATGGCCGCGGCATCGATCCGAGGGATCATCAGCGGATCTTCGAGCTGTTCCGCCGCGCCGGCACCCAGGACAAGCCGGGCCAGGGCATCGGGCTTGCGCATGTGCGGGCACTGGTCCGGCGCCTCGGTGGAACCATGTCGGTCGCATCGGAGCTTCACAAGGGCAGCACCTTCACGATAACACTGCCCCTCGCCTGGACGGCCAATAACCGAACGAAGGACCGATAAGGGTTATCCATGAGCAAACCAGTCACCATCATCATGATTGAGGACGACGAGGGACACGCCCGTCTGATCGAGCGCAATATCCGCCGTTCCGGTGTCAACAATGACATCCTGCCGTTCACCAACGGTACAGAAGCGGTGGATTATCTGTTCGGCAGCGACGGCTCCGGTGTCGCGCACAAAAATGACGCGCTGTTGATCCTGCTTGATCTCAACCTGCCCGACATGACCGGCATCGACATCTTGCGCCGCGTCAAGGAGAATAACTATCTCAAGCGTGTTCCGGTCGTCGTGCTCACGACCACCGACGACTCTCATGAGATCAAGCGGTGCTACGAGCTGGGCTGCAATGTCTACATCACCAAGCCCGTGAACTATGAAAATTTCGCCAACGCCATTCGTCAGCTTGGTCTGTTCTTCTCCGTCATCCAGGTCCCACAAGCCGCCACGTGATCGCCGCCATGCCGACGCTGTTGTACATTGATGACGATGATGCACTGGCAAGGCTGGTCGAGCGCGGCCTGACCCGGCAGGGCTTCGACGTCGTTCATGCCGCGAGCGGCGATGCCGGCCTGGAACGATTGCAGCAGGGCGGCATCGATGTCGTCGCGCTCGATCAATACATGCCCGGCCTCGACGGCCTGGAGACACTCGAACAAATCTTGGCGCTGCCGAAGCCGCCGCCGGTGGTGTTCGTGACCGCCTCGCAGGATTCCAACATCGCGGTCACCGCGCTGAAGGCAGGCGCTGCGGACTATCTGGTCAAGGATGTGCGCGGCGACTTCATTCCACTGCTCAACGTCGCCGTCAGCGGCGCGTTGAGACAGGCCGAGCTGCAGAAGGCCCGCGAGGAAGCCGAAGCGGAAGTTCATGCGGCGCGCGACCGCTTTGCCGCGCTTGCCGCCGAACGCGAGGTCCTGCTGCGCGAAGTCAATCATCGGGTCGGCAACAGCTTGCAGATCATTGCCTCGCTGTTGCATCTGCAGGCAAGCTCGGCGGCGCAGGAAGACGTCAAGGCCGCACTCACCAACGCGATGGGCCGCGTCGCCGCGGTCGCCCAGGTTCATCGCAGGCTCTACACCTCGCACGATCTGAAGAGCGTGCTATTGAATCAGTATCTCGATGCGCTGCTCGAGGATCTCCGCCGTTCCGCCGAAGGCAACCGGATGTCGCGGCTGACATCGGCCGCCGAGCCGATCGAGATCGATCCGGACCGGGCGGTGGCGATCGGCATCATCGTCAACGAACTCGTCATGAATGCCGTCAAATATGCCTACCCTGACGGTGCCGGCCCCATTCACGTCGAGCTCAGGTCGCAGGACGACGAGTTGATGCTGTCGATCACCGATGACGGCGTCGGCCTCAACGCCAAGGCCGATCCGCGATCCACCGGCATGGGACAACGCATCGTCTCCGCCATGGCGACCAAGCTCGATGCCTGCGTCGAGCGCGATCCCAACCATGCCGGCACCCGGGTGGTGGTGCGCTTCCCGCGCGCAGTTGCGCCGGCGGTCAAGCCCGCCAACGCCGCCGCAGGCTAAAGCCGCGCTTTCGTTCCGAGCCATTGTTCGGTTCGGTACATGGTCGCAACGCGAACTCGCATCCGTATTGCACCGAAGGCGATAAAGCCCGTCGCTCTTCCGCGCCCGATTTGCTATCTTGCTGTGCATCATGTCGCGCGACTCCGCCTCTTCCGAGATCACGCCCGAAGTGCTGCTGCGCGCCTATGCCTGCGGCATCTTCCCGATGGCCGAAAGCGCCGACGATCCGACGCTATTCTGGGTCGAGCCGGAGATGCGCGGGCTGATCCCGCTCGACGGTTTCCATGTTTCCTCGCGCCTGGCGCGCACCGTGCGTTCGGATGCGTTCACCGTCACCGTCGACACCGCCTTCAAGGCGGTGATTGCCGGCTGCGCGGCGCCGCAAGCAGGGCGCAGCGAAACCTGGATCAACAAGCGGATCCGCGATCTCTATGTCGGCCTTTACGAGCTCGGCTATTGCCACAGCGTCGAGGTCTGGGCGGATGACGATCTGGTCGGCGGATTATACGGCGTCAATCTCGGCCGCGCCTTTTTCGGCGAAAGCATGTTCCACAATGCGCGCGACGCCTCGAAGGTCGCGCTGGTGCATCTGGTGGCACGGCTGATCGCCGGCGGCTTCACGCTGCTCGACACCCAATATGTCACCGACCATCTGCGCAGCTTCGGCGCCGTCGAAGTGCCGCGCCGGCGTTATCGGACGCTGCTCGACCACGCCCTCACCGGAGAGCCTGCCGACTTCTACGCGTTGCCGGTCGATCGTCCGGTCAGCGGCGTTACGGCGCTGCAGATCCTCGCCGAGCGCAGCTAAACACGCTTATTGCCGGAAGATCCCGAACAGCCCGCCGGGCTGCTGCGGTGGTGGTGGCGGAGGCGGCGGTGCTTCCTGCACCTGCTGCTGCGGTGGCGGCGGACGCGGCACCGCCTGCTTCTGTGCCGGCGGGCGCCTCTGCGCCGGAGGCGGCGGCGGGGTTGCCGGCTTCGGCGAATCGGGCTGCGCGCTGACCACGGTGGTTTCAGGGTCTTTGCAGCCGGTCAGCCAGACGTCATAGATCGGGTGCTCGACCGCGTGCAGGCCGGGGCTTGCCGCGAACATCCAGCCCGAGAAGATCCGCTTCACCTCGCCCTGCAACGTGATCTCGTCGACCTCGACAAAGCCGTCGGTGTTCGCAGCCTCGGTCGCCGGACGCGTGTAGCAGGCGTCGGTCTTGATCCTGAGCGCGCCGAACTGCACGGTCTCGCCGATCGCTTCGTCGAAATTGATGGTGCGGCCGGTGATCTTGTCCAGGCCCGTGAAGCTCGCCTTCTTGTTGATGATCTTCTCGGCCGGCGGTTCGGTGACGATCTCGTCGCCGGGCTGCAGCGTGGCCGGCGTCTGCGGCACGTTCTTGGGCTGCCCAGGTGCGCCATTCGCGGCTGGCGGCGGCGCGACGGCTACCCCCTGACCGGGCGCCTGCTGGGGAGCGCCGGCGGCGGCTGGCGGCGCATTCGATGGGGCGGCAGCACTGCCCGGCGGCGGCGGCAATGGCTGCGACTGAAACGCGCCCGGCGGCGGCACGCCCTGCCCTGGCGGCAGCCGGCTTGGCGCCGGCAGCACCCGGCCCTGCGGCAGCTCCGGAACATCCTCGTCGTCATCCGGCGCCGGCTGACTGCCACGGGGAATCGCGCCGGGCGGACGCGGCGGCTGATCGGAAAAGATATTGCCGATCTGCGCCCGCGCAGGTGGCGCAAGCGGGATTGTTGCAGCGGCAATCAGGGCCGCAAAGCCAGTCAGGGCAATGGTTCGAAGCATCTCGCGCGGCTTTAAGGAGGCGAATCGGGCTGACGCCATTGTACAATTTATGAGGCGTACAATTTGTGAGCCGCCCATTGGGCACGGGTTAACACGCCGAATACGGCGGGGAAAGGGCCGCCTTGTGGCGCTTACCAGTACTGGTCAGCCCCGGCCACAAATGAAATAGTCGCCCCGTTCAAGCTCCTCTCACGAGGACCTGCCAAAACCCGGGACAACCGGGAAAAGGGGAAATGCCCATGCCCGATCGAATTCGCCTGGACGGCCGGGTTGCCGTCGTCACGGGTGCCGCCGGCATCATCGGCAGCGCGACCATCCGCCTGCTCGCCGAGCGCGGCGCCCGGATCGTCGCGGTCGACCGCAGGGCCGATGAGTTGCGCGCCGCCATCAAGGATCTGCCGGCTTCGGCTGAAGCGCTGGCCCTCACCGCCGATGTCCGGGACGAGGACGAGGTCGCCTCCTATGTCCGCACTGCGCTCGAGCGCTTCGGGGCCATCGACGTATTCTACAACAATGCCGGCATCGAAGGCGACATCAAGCCGATCACCGACTATTCGCTGGCGACGTTCCGCCACGTGCTCGACGTCAATGTGGTCGGGGTGTTCCTGGGGCTGAAGCATGTGCTGCCGGTGATGCTGAAGCAGAACAAGGGCAGCATCATCAACACCGCTTCGATCGCGGGCGTGGTCGGATCGCCGCAGATCGCGGCCTACAGCGCCAGCAAGCATGCCGTGATCGGACTGACCAGGAGCGCGGCGTGGGAATGCACCGCCACCGGCGTGCGCGTCAATTGCGTCTGCCCCGGCCTGATCGACAGCCGGATGCTCAGCGCCATTCTCGACGGCCGCAATGTCGGCAACGCACCGATGCCGCAGGAGAAGATCGTCGAACGGATTCCGGCGCGACGGTTGGGCCAGGCCTCCGAAGTCGCTTCCATCGTCGCGTTCCTCGCTTCCGACGAAGCGAGCTATGTATCCGGCTCGGCCTACACCGTCGATGGCGGGCGGACCGCTGCGTAGCCTGCCGCAACCGTCATTCCGGGGCGCACGCCTAAAGCGTGCGAACTACGATGTGCAATTGCACATCGGAGAATCTAGAAGTTCGTGGCACGAGATTCCGGATTCGATGCTCGGCATCGCCCCGGAATGACGAAAAGGAAAAAAGGCCCTCCGATCATGCCCGTGGTTCTCGATCCCGATGCCGCCGCCGTCTACCAGGCCTTTCTGGAATCCGGCCGCCCGCCCTATGACACGATCTCCGTGGCCGAGGCGCGCGAGCTCTATCTGCAGGGCCGCTTCGTCAGCCATCCCGAGCCGCCGGAGCTGAAATCGGTCGCGCCGCTGGCGATGGCCGCGCCTCACGGCACGATCCCTGCGCGCATCTACACGCCGCTGAGGCTCCGCCACAACAACGGTCTCGCGCCATGCCTCGTCTTTTTTCACGGTGGCGGCTGGGTGATCGGCGATCTCGATTCCCATGACGTGGTCTGCCGCAAGCTTGCCGACGAAGGCCGCCTGATCGTCATCGCCGTCGACTATCGCAGGGCCCCCGAAGATAAATTCCCGGCCGCCTTCGAGGATGCTCTCGCCGCGACGAAATGGATTGCAGCCCATGCGCCCGAACTCGGCATCGACGCATCGCGCCTGGTGGTCGGCGGCGACAGCGCCGGCGGCAACCTCGCCGCTGTCGTGGCGATCGCAGCGCGTGATGGCGGCGATCCGGCGATCACCGGCCAGCTGCTGATCTATCCCGTCACCGAGCTTGCGATGACGCATCCTTCACACAGCGAGCCTGAGACCAGCCTGCTGCTGAGCCATTCGCTGATGCGCTGGTTTCGCGATCACTATCTCGCCGGCGCAGCCGATATCGAGGACTGGCGCGCCTCGCCGCTGCGGGCCGACACCCTCGCCGCCCTGCCGCCCGCCTATGTCCTCACCGCCGGCGCCGATCCGCTGCGCGATGAAGGCGACGAATATGCCACGCGCCTCGAACAGGCCGGCGTCACGGTGACGCACCGGCGATTTCCCGGCCAATTCCATGGTTTCTTCACCATGGGCAAGCTATTGGAGCAGGCCAATGTCGCGGCCCGTGAGATCGGCGCGTGGCTGCAGGCGCTGCACTAAACCCGGATCAGCTGCGTGATACCTCCTCTTCCATCGAGATTGCCAAGCCTACGCTTTTGTCCCGCGGGTTCATTCCGGCGATCGGCACCGTCACCGCGAAAAAGCCCCTTCTGTCCAACAAGGACAGTCGTTCTCTCATAGATGTTGAATTCGAGCCGGGGCAGCTCACCGCATGGAAAAGCGTTTACCGTCGGCGCATAAGCGCGTTTGAGGACCTGGAACTTGCTTGTCACACTCATCCTGATTTTCGCGGTTGCCTACGCCGCCATCGCACTCGAACATCCGATCGGAATCAGCAAGTCCGCATCGGCGCTTTTTGGCGCGGGACTACTGTGGACGGTGTACGCGCTTTCGACCAATGACCACACAAGGGTCGAGCACGAACTCACTGCGACCATCGCCGGAACTGCCCAGATCATTTTCTTTCTGATGGGTGCGATGACGATTGTCGAAGCCATCGACGCTCACGACGGCTTCGAAATCATCACCTCGCGCATACGCACCAAGAGCCTCACGGGCCTGCTATGGCTCGTTGCCTGGATCACATTCCTTCTGAGTGCCATTCTCGACAACCTGACCACCACCATCGTGATGGTCAGTCTGGTCCGGAAGATCCTCAAGCGCGATGGCGACCGGCTTTTATTCGCCTCGATCATTGTCATTGCGGCGAACGCGGGCGGCGCCTGGTCGCCGATCGGCGATGTCACCACTACGATGCTCTGGATCGGAGGCCAGGTCAGCCCGTTTGGGATCATCAAGGCCCTCTTTCTCGCATCGACGGTCAACCTCATCGTTCCGTTGTCAGTCGTTACCTACCGGCTTCGCGGACAGCGATTTTCCTTGTCGGCTCCGGCGCGAACGCTGGACCCCGGACACAACATCATCTTTGCGCTCGGTCTTGGTATTTTGGTGCTGGTTCCTGTCTTCAAGCAGGTCACGCACCTTCCTCCCTTCATGGGCATCCTGTTCGGCCTTGGCATACTCTGGCTTGCGAGCGAAATGCTTCACCGGAGGAAAGAGCCGGAAATCCGGCAGCGCTTGGCGATCGGCGATGCCCTCAGCCGGATAGATCATAGTTCGCTGCTGTTTTTCACGGGCATCCTGCTCGCGGTCGCAACGCTCGAACATACAAAAGTGCTCGCTTTCCTGGCGACGTGGTTAGACCAGACCATCGGCCGCCTGGATGTGATAGGCTTGGTTCTCGGCATTCTCAGCGCCATCGTGGACAACGTTCCGCTGGTGGCAGCCGCGATGGGAATGTACGGCACCGGTCAATATCCGGCCGACACCTTCCTTTGGGAGTTTGTCGCATACTGCGCCGGAACAGGCGGCTCAATTCTCATCATCGGTTCGGCTGCGGGGGTGGCGGCCATGGGAATCGAGAAAATCCAGTTTCTCTGGTATGCGCGCAGAATCGCCTGGCTTGCGCTGCTGGGATATTTCGCTGGCGCGGCCGTTTACATCATGCAGTACAAACTGATGCACTAATGTGGCGCCGCCTATGTGTTTGTCGCCGGACGTCCAGGCGTCAGCTTCGATTCAGGTGTCCGCACTCGTCTGCGGACGGATCAAGGCTGCGGACGGATCAAGGCTGCAGAGGGATCAAGGCGCAATGACAAGCCGTCCATCGTGGTTTGCCCTGGAGCAGGATGGCAGCGACAGGCTGATCAGCCGCAATTCCAGATCGGTCCGATAGGTGTCCGCGTCCAGCACGGGCCAAACGTGCCGCCATTATAGCGGCCGCCGTAAAAACCGGGCCGGCCGAAATAGTGCCAATCGCCATCATACCCATAATAGCTCGGCAGCGGGTCGATATACCAAGGGCGCCGGGCGCGATGCGTCATGCGCATGCCTTTCTGGGCAAAGAGCGGCAGGCTGTTGCTCGGCGGCTGATGATAACCCGGCAGGAAACCGTAGCCATGCCATCGTGACACCGGCCGCTTGTGAAGCGGTGCGGCCTGCACCAGGACTGAAAACAACAACAATACGACAGCAACAGATAGAAATATGGGGCGCGCCATGAAGTACATCGTAGACAATCGGCTGCGGGAAGACCACTCAAATCCGAGTGCAAAGCTCTTCGCGGCCTGCAGACCTGACAGCCTGGTATCATGCCCGCAATAGGTCGTGAGGCCAGTCTGGTGAGTGTTGTCTTGAAATGCGCTGGGCGGTAAAATGCAACTAACAATCGATGGAATGAGATTGGATGCCTGACGAAATCGCGAAGGCGAACATCCTGCACTTCAAGAAGCTGCTTGAGACGGAAAAGGACCCGCAGAAGCGCGGTGTCATCGAGCGGCTGCTGGCTGAGGAAGAGCTAAAGCTTGCTGCCTTGCTCAGGGCTGAGGACGGCAGAAAAAAAGGCTGAGCAGCCGTCCCTCCACTCGCGCCAATGGGTCTGGTGGACATGGACGGGTTCATTGGTATCCGCTCTCGCCCTTTGGCTTTGATTTTCATCAATTGTCTTTAACAGCGCTTCCTTTCCTGAAGGCTTCGTTTGCCCGTCGGGAGGAAATGCATCGTAATGTTTGACGCCCAAAAATGTGCTGGCAGGATTTTCTTTCAGCAGCATTTTTGACTGCTCGATCAGCTTTCGAGCCTGCGTCACCGCGGCAAAATGATTGAACTGCTGGGAACGATGGGCTTGGTTCGACATCGGGCGCTCCTCAGCGGGGCGGGAGCGCGATCATCTCTCAGTCACCGACGATGCCAAAGCAGATGCCGACGATTGAATAAGCATATCAGTTGCCTGCCGTTCGGCAAGGCTACGGGCGCCGAATTGCGAATCACCGAACATCTCGGCTCCCCGGCGCTCTTGAAGGTTCGAGCTAATTGCCGAGCTTGATACCGGCGTCCTTGATCACTTTTGCCCACTCGGGAGTTTCTTTCCTGATGACCGCGGCAAACTCGGCCGGCGTGTTGCCGACCGGCTCAAGGCCAAGTTGGTCGAACTTCTTGCGGATCTGCGGCATCGCCAGAGCCTTGACGGTTTCATCATGCAATTTGTCCACAACGTCCTTCGGCGTGCCGGCCGGTGCGAGCAGGCCGAACCACGGCACTGCCTCGAAACCCGGAAAGCCGGATTCCGCCATGGTCGGCAGGTCGGGCGCCAGCGGCGAGCGCTTGATCGAGGTGATGGCCAGCGCGCGCAATTTTCCTTCGCGAGCAAGCGGCAGGACGTTCACGATGTTGGCGAACGACATCGAGACGCGGCTCGCTAGCAGGTCCGGCATCAGCGCCGTCGTGCCGCGATAAGCCACCGGCACGATATCGAGATGCGCCCTGTACTTGAACAATTCGGCACCGAGATGCTGCGATGTGCCGACGCCGGCATGGCCATAGGAAAGCTTGCCGGGCTCCGCTTTGGCCAGCGCCACCAGTTCCGCCACGCTCTTGACCGGCATCGCCGAGGGAACGGCGAGCACGTTGGCTGCGATGAATATCTGCGAAATCGGCGCAAAGTCCTTCAGCGGATCGAACGGCAGTGTTTCGTACAGACTCGGATTGATGACCAGCGACGAGTTGCCGCCCATCAGCAAGGTGTAACCGTCGGGGGCCGCCTTGGCGACGTAGTCGGTGGCGATGTTGCTGCCCGCGCCGGGCATGTTCTCGACCACGAATGGCGTGCCCCAGACCTCCGCAAACCGGTCGGCAAGGATACGCGCGGCAAGGTCCGGAGCCGTGCCGGGCGTGAAGCCGACCAGGATTTTCACTGGACGGTTCGGATAACTGGATTGCGCCGAAGCCGGCTGCGCCGCAAGCATGAACAAGGCGGCAAACAGGATCGAAACGAGCCTCATCTATCCTCCCGCATGACCGTTTTGTCCGGTCTTTGCCGCCGAACCTTGCGACAAGCTTGGCACCGGTGAGCGGAGCCTGCAAGAGGCGCGCGCATGGGAGTAGCTCGCCACTACCGCGTCTTGCCATCATGCACGGCCGGCAATGGAGGTCCGAGGAGCGCGCGCTCGGCGCAACACCCGATAAAAAAGACAGCAGGCGGGCTATGCGCGGGGAGATAGCAAACTACAATTCAATTCGCGACGATTCTGCTTTGCAGGGATGCAATCGGAAGACTTCAGAAGGCGAAGTCATGAACAAGCTCCTCCTCGGTAGCTGTGCGTTTGCGTCATTAGCCATGGCTTGTGCTGCGCACGCGGCCGATTTGGCGGCACCTGCGCCACCGCCGATGCCACCCCTGCTCTGGAGCTGGACCGGCTGGTATGTCGGCGCCCATGTCGGCGGCGTGTTTGGCCGCGCCAGGTTTTCCGATCCGTTCGGCGCTTCGATTTTCGGCGACAACGTCGAAACGCCCGGATTTCTGGGCGGCGGTCAGGTCGGTTATACGTGGCAGGTACCGCATTCAAATTGGGTGTTCGGTGTCGAGGCCGACATCAGCGGGCTGGATTCTGAAGGGACCAGTACGTGTTTCGCCTTCTCCGGTGATGCGATCAACAGCACCTGCCGGGTCCGCCCCGAGGCGACGGGCACCTTTACCGGCCGCGTCGGTTTGGCGCTCGGCCCTTCGGGTCGAACGCTCGTCTATGGAAAAGGTGGTGCCGCGTGGGCCCTCGACAGGGTGGATATGGCGAACAACAATCAGGGCGGGCCCGGCAGTATTGGGCCGGGACTGATATCGACCAGCAGCACCCGCACGCCCTGGGGTTGGACCTTGGGCTTCGGCGTAGAACAGGCGCTTACGCCGGCTTGGTCGCTGAGGCTTGAATACGATTACCTCGGCCTGGGGCGCTTCAATGTTGCGAATCTCGGCAGCAACATGGTGTCCGGAACTGGCGTTCTCAGCAGCTCCCCTCCGGGTACATCCGCCGTGACGCAGAATATCCAGGAATTCAAGGTAGGCTTGAATTATAAATGGGGAGCGGACCCGCGGGCTCTATGGGGCGCCTCGCCGCCCGTCGGCCCGGCTTATGCCGTCAAGGCCCGGCCCGCACCTGCGGTTTTGGGATTGACTGGCTGGGAATTCGAAGGAGGCGGCCGATATTTCGGCAGCTGGGGGCAATTCCAGAAGAGTCTGGGGAACAATGTATTCAGCGGCCCCCTCAGCGCCACCAGCGTATCGCGGCTGACCTACGACGACATGAAAACCAATTCGGGTGAGTTCTTCGCCCGCATCGACACCCCCTGGAACGTCTTCGCGAAGGGGTTCGTCGGCGCCGGCTCCACTGGAAACGGCCACATGAACGACGAAGATTTCGGCCTGATCGCCGGGCAGATCTACACCGGCAGCCCCTATATTCCCTACACAAACACCCTGTCGAGCCTCGTCAATGGCACGATCCACTACGGCGCGGCCGATATAGGCTACGACTTTCTTCGCGGCCGCGATTACAGGCTCGGCGCCTTTGCAGGCTACTTCTACCTGAACCAGTACATGGCCGCCTATGGCTGCGTGCAACAGGCGAACCAGAGCGCAGCCTGTGGCACAAATCCGGCATTTCTCGCCGTCCCGACGTCGGGTAGCCCGATCATCAGCGAGACGGACAAATGGCAAGCCCTCCGCCTCGGTATTGCCGGCGATGTGATGGTGACGGAGCGCGTCAAACTCAGCGGCGAAGCGGCCTATCTGCCTTACGTCAGGTTTGACGGATACGACATTCACTATGCTGGAAATACCGGGATTGTTGCCGGGGCATTCCCGGCAAGCTCGAATGGTGGTCAGGGCGTTCAGCTGGAAGCTCTCGTATCCTATTATTTCACCCCCCAGTTCAGCGTCGGGGTGGGAGGTCGATATTGGGCCATGTGGACGACAAACGGCTCTTACACGAAGACGTATCCGCCATCGGACTTGTCGGCGCCGAATTTTTTCCGCGGAACGGTCGAGCAGGCCGGTGTGTTCGTTCAAGCAGCCTACAGATTCGGCCTGCCGGGAACGGCGACTGGCCAAAACTAATATTTCTACGCCGCCAGGATCTCGGCCCACGCTTCCGGGGTAAGCGCGTAAGGGCCGACCGCGCCGGCGTGAAATTTCCGCCATAGCGGCGGATGGACCAGTGATGCAACGAGCGCAGCGACGACAGGCAGTGCCGCGATCGGATCACCCGTGACCGGCGTCAGCTCCTCGGTCGAGCCGGTGTAATCGCCCCTCGCGAAAATGGCATCGAAGGCTTCGCGAAGAACAGCTCCTCGCGTGCCATGCTGTTCGGCGGCTCCGAGGATTGCGAGCAGCGTCTGACGCGTGCGCACGCCCGTGCCGCCCGACGACTGCTGCTGCGGCCGCGCCCCGCGCGCGAGGTCGAGCATGGCGGCGACGAGATCCACGCCGGCCGCAAGGGCGTTCGCCGGTTCGACCAGGCGCGGATTGACGTCGATGATGACAGGTCCGCTGTCGCTGACGATCAGGTCCATCGACAATGCACCGTGCCAGTCCAGCGCCGCGAGCAGCCGCGCCAGCATGTCGGCGAGCCCCGGTAACGCTATGCTCTCCTTCAGCGACGCTCCGCCGCCGACGCCTTCGCGCAGGCGCAGGCAGGCGTGATGTGCAATGAGGCGCCCTCTGTCTGCGACCGCTTGCACCATCGCGAGCGGTCCGGACGCCTGGCCCTGCGCGATCAGTTCGGAATGCCCGAGACCAAGTTCACGCGCTGCGGCCGCAAGCTGCTGCGCATTCGCCGCGCGCCGGACGCCGGAACTTGCGGTGCTCACGGGCCGTTTGATGAAGACCGGATAGCTCGAGACCTCGGCAAGATCGTCTGCGCCCGCGATCACGAAGGTCTGCGGCTGCGGCGCGCCGATGGCGTGCAGCGTGCGAAAGGCGGAAATCTTGTCCTGCACCCGCGCCAGGCTCGCAAACGGCGGCACGATCGTTGCGACGCGCAGGGATTTCTGGCGCGCCGACAGCACCGTGACCTGCTCCTGCGTTGGAAACAGCAGGTCGATCTTGCGTGTCCCGGCAATGCGCTCGGCGGCCGCGAGCCAGCCGAACGGGTCGAGCCCGAAGCGCGGGACGTCGTGCACCGCACGTACATGCCGCGTGAACCGCGTCAGGCAGATTTTCGACGATGAGAGGATCTCGACCTCATGTCCGAGCGAACCGAGGCGTCCTGCGACCTGACGGGAGGTGAGCCCGGACCCCTCAGAGAGCAAAATGCGCATGGAGGACGTTCAGCCTCTGATCGTGGTCGGAATTTCAGTCGCCTGGACGTCCGGCCTTGCCCGCCGCAAGCAACGGTTTGAACGCAATTCAAGCGTCTAAGCAGGCTCAACCGATTGATCGAAATCAACCCGCCCTCGCCGCGCGGCGCAGCGATTGCGGCGGCTGGCCGAAGGCGCGGATGAAGGCGCGGCGCATCCGCTCCGGATCGCGGAAACCGGTCGTTTCCGCCACCCGCTCGATCGCCTCGCTCGAGGATTGCACGCGTTGCCGGGCTATTTCGACACGCAAGCGCTCGACCGCCTTGGACGGCGTTGTCCCGGTCTCGGCGATAAAGGCGCGGGTGAAATGCCGCGAGCTCATGCCCGCCCGTTCGGCCAGATCTTCCACCGTCAGCGGCGCATCGAGATGCTCGCGCGCCCAGGCGAGCAGCGCACCGAACCGGCCGGTCGGCGCCTTCAACTCCAGCAGCGAGGAGAACTGCGACTGGCCGCCGCTGCGGCGGTGATAGAGCACGAGCTGGCGCGCGGTCTTCTGTGCAACCTCCTCGCCGAAATCTTCTGCGACCATCGCGAGCGCAAGGTCGATGCCAGCGCTGATGCCCGCCGAGGTCCAGATCTGGCCGTCGCGGATGAAGATGCGGTCCGGCTCCAGCTTCACCTTGGGATAGGCGCTGAGGAAATGGCGTGTGCGGCCCCAATGCGTGGTGGCGCGGCGACCATCGAGCAGCCCGGCTTCGGCCAGGATGTAGGCTCCGGAGCAGACGCTGGCGAGGCGAATACCGCGCTCGGCCATCGCGCGCACGAATGCAATCGTCTTGTTGCATGTCGAAGCCGCCGTCACGCCCTCGCCCCCGGCCACGATCAACGTGCTGATCGCACCATACGGTTTGACGCTGCGGGCGAAGAGTTCGGCGCCGGACGAACTGCGCACCGGACCCGGCGTCACCGACAGAACCTTGATCCTGTGATCCGCCATCCGTTGATCAGAATCGGCATAGCGCGCGGCGATCTCGAATACCGAGATCGGGCCGGCGGCGTCCAATAGCTGGAAATCCGGAAACACCAGAACGCCGATCATGATTGAGCTCTCCAGTCCATCGCCCGGCTGAATCCGAACCGAACCTCAGATTCGCGTTTTTGACGAATGTCTTAAAAAGAGGGAATTGCGCCATTTTGGACAAGAGACGATCATGCCAGTATGGCCTCGTCAAGCGAAAAGCCCGGAGGCTCTCCGATGTCCGCACCACTCCAGATCGGCCTGATGATTTTCCCCAAGGTCACCCAGCTCGATTTCACCGGCCCGCTGCAGGTGTTTTCCAGCCTGCCCGGCGCCAGCGTGCATCTGATCTGGAAACGGATCGAGCCTGTCGCCAGCGACTCCGTGCTGACGCTGACGCCGACCACGACATTTGCCGATTGTCCGCAGCTCGACGTGATCTGCGTCCCTGGCGGCGCTGGCAGCGACAACATGGCCAATGATGAGGAGATGCTGGATTTCCTACGCCGGCAGGCTGCAAGCGCAAAATACATCACCTCGGTCTGCACCGGCGCGCTGGTGCTGGGCGCGGCCGGCCTGCTCCGCGGTTATCGCGCCACCACGCATTGGACGGCGATGGAGTTTCTGGAGAGGTTCGGCGCGATCCCGACCAAAACCCGCGTCTGCGTCGACCGCAATCGCATCACCGGCGGCGGCGTCACCGCAGGCATCGATTTCGCGCTGACGCTGGTATCGATCCTGGCTGACCGGCGGACGGCTGAGGCGATCCAGCTCCGGCTGGAATATAATCCGGCCCCGCCCTTCAATGCCGGCTCGCCCGATGTTGCGCCTGCAGAGCTCGTGGCGCTGGCAAGGCAGCGGCTGGCCGCGAACCAGCAGCGGCGAAGCGAGGCCATGGATCGCGCCGCCGCGCATCAATCCGGAAAAGCACCGAGTATCGGTCTATAACCGTCCAACCGGAGCTCGGACCTGGCGTGCCGGATAACCGTTGCGGCGCCCTGGAGCGCAAGCATGGCCATGATCGCGGCGACGAGCACGTCGGGCCATCCCGTGCTGGTACCGAACACGCCGAGCGCCGCCAGCAATACGGCCAGATTGCCGAGAACATCGTTGCGGGTACAGATCCAGGCCGAACGCATATTGGCGTCTCCCGTGCGATGTCGCCACAGCAGCCAAAATGACGCGGCATTCGCAACCAGTGCGGCGAACCCTACCCCACCCATCGCGAAGGCGTGCGGGAGCGTGCCGCTATAGGCATGCCATGCGGTGACGCCAATCACCCAGATGCCCAGAAGCGCCATCGTTGCGCCCTTTGCCAGCGCAGCAATGGCGCGATAGCGCAAGACCATGCCAACCACCAACAGGCTGATCGCGTAATTGGCTGCATCGCCCAGAAAGTCGAGCCCATCGGCCTGCAATGCGGCTGAACCCGCGGCAAGGCCCGCGCCGATTTCAATGCCGAACATGGCGGCGTTGATCGCAAGCACCCACCATAGGACTTGCCGATATGCGGCCTGCCGGACCGGATCGCTGCCCGGGCTTTCGTGGTGATGTCCGCAACAAAGTGCGCTCATGATGGGGTCCTGTCGCTGCAACGGAGCCTTGCCTATATCTGCACCCTGTAGTCCCTACAGGGTCAAGCCATGGACATGGATGCACTGACGATCGGACAGCTGGGCCAGGCCACGGGCACCAAGGTCGAGACCATCCGCTACTATGAAAAGATCGGCCTTCTCCCGGCGCCGCGGCGGACCGCCGGGAATTACCGAAGCTATGCGGCTGGGCACCTGCAACGGCTCGGCTTCATCCGTCGCGCCCGGGAACTGGGCTTTGCGATCGATGAGGTGCGTGAACTTCTCAAGCTGGCCGCGCATGGCGAAAGGCCGTGCGAAGAAGTGGACCAGCTTGTCGCCGACCATCTGGAAGCGACGGAGCGAAAAATCGAAGCGCTGATGCGGCTGCGGCGCGAGCTGCGTCACACCCTGAAATCATGCAAGGGAGGACGGATCGCCGAATGCCGGATCATTCAAGCGCTGTCTCCCGCACCGGCGGCCCGGAAAGCGGGGCCTGGGAGTTCTTCCCACGCTTGACCGATCAACCGATTGCGAAAGTTTCGCTCGAAAGCGGCAGGGCGACACATCGAGGAAAACACATCGCGCAAGAAAAAGGCCGTCCGGTCTCCCGGACGGCCTTCCTGTCTTACGGCAGCCCCACATGAACGGGCGATTTCAGGGCCTCTGCACCGGGGGGCCTATCTCCCGGCCGGGTCCTACTCGGGAGCCGCTGCTTATCGGGACAGTCGCGATCTGGAGCCCGATCCGACGCGGTGGCTTGCCACCTCCGTAAGATGACGCCATTAGGCCGCGCGGAGCGGCGGCGCGCAAGGCAGGGCCTTGGCGATGTCCCCGCTGATACCGCTGTTCACAGCCGGAACAATGGCTGCGTTACGGCTCGCGGCAAAATCCGCAGATCAGTCTTTGGGCAGATCAGTCTTTGGAAAGAGATGCCTAAGGCGATCCCGGCGTCCAGGGCTGATAGTCGCCGGTGGCCTTGGGACGGCGGCCGCTTGCCAGCGTCGAACCGGACGGCCGGTAGGCGCGCGGCGTGCCGGTCATGTTCGGCACATGCGGCTTTTCCCATTCCCGCGGCTTGTAGTTCAGCTCGGTCGGCGGCACGTCGACGACATGATGCAGCCAGCCATGCCAGTCCGGCGGTACCCGGCTCGCCTCGGCATAGCCGTTATAGATCACCCAGCGCCGCTCGAAATGCAGCGTCGGATCGATCTTGCCGCCGCGGGTGCGGTAATAGCGGTTGCCCTGCTCGTCTTCGCCGACCAGCTCGCCGAACCGCCAGGTCCAGAGTTGCGTGCCGAAGGTCTGGCTGTTCCACCATGTGAACATCTTGAGCAGAAACTGTTTCATCAGCGCCGGACCGTCTCGTGAAAGCACCGCTTCGTGAAAGCTTGGGCTCTGATGCCACCGGGGAGCTGAAATGTCCAGTTTGCGGAGTGATCCCGGCGATGGCCCGGAGCGGGACCGGAAGACCGGGAATTGGCTGGCGTGGTGGCGACGAATTGTCGCGATTTGGCCTAATCCGTTTATTTGGCGCGCGTTTCAGAGCTGGCGCTGCATCCCCGCCGATGGCCGGGATGCGATTCGGGAACCGCGCTGCCGCGAAATGATTGGGATTCATTCCCTAATTGGAGCCCAACAAAAATGCGTAATCTGAAGGTTTTGACGACAGCAGCCGCGCTCGGGCTGGCAGCCCTGATGCCGATGCCGAGCTTTGCCCAGCGCGGCCATGGCGGCGGCGGCTTCCACGGCGGTGGCGGCGGCATGCATATCGGAGGAGGTCACATGGGTGGTGGCTTCCACGGCGGCGGCGCGCGATTCGCGGCGGGCGGTTACCATGGCGGAGGCTTCCACGGAGGCGGCTGGCATGGCGGCGGCTACCGTCACGGCGGTTTCTGGCCCGGCGCGGTTGCCGGTGCGGTGATCGGCGGCGCGCTCGCGTCGACGGCCTATCCTTATGGCGCCTATGATTATTATGGCGATGACTACGGCTATTATGATGAGCCGGGCTATTACGACCAGGACGTGGTGACCGTCGCGCCGGGTGGCGACAGCGCCAGTTATTGCGCCCAGCGCTTTCGTTCCTACGATCCGGCGTCCGGGACCTATCTCGGCTATGACGGCCAGCGGCATCCCTGCCCGTAGACCGCACGATCGATCGATATTTGTGAAGGGCGGTGCAGGCCTGCACCGCCCTTTTGCTTTGTCCCGCGGTCTTCTCTTGCGGTTTTCTTGGCTTTCAGCGCTGCCCGGTCATTGACCATTTACCTCGCAGGCCGACCGGCAGTGGACAAGTTGCACTTCCCATATTGTAATACCTTTTTCCCTGTTGTGCATTCTGACGTACAGCCGCTCGGAAATGGGAAGTTGACCGGTGCCGCGCATTCTTGTTGTCGATGACGACCCGATGGTCTGCACAACGATCGAGGCCTGCCTCGTGCGTCAGGGTTTCGAGGTAGCCATCGCCGACGGCGGTGAGCAGGGCATTCGGGCGCTCGAAAATACCGGCTTCGACGTCATGCTCATCGATATCTTCATGCCGCATATGCGCGGCTTCGAATCGGTCCGGCTCTTCCATGAGCGCGCGCCGAACGTGCCGCTGATTGCGATGTCCGGCTATGCCTTCGCCGGCGTCGACATCCCCTCGCCCGACTTTCTCAGGATGACGCTCGAGCTCGGCGCCAACGTCTGCCTGCGCAAGCCGTTCACGCCGGCAGCGCTGCTCGCCGCGGTCAATGAATGCCTCGGCAGGCCCGCGCCCTGAACATGTCGAACAGACGTCGTGTTCAGGACCACGCCGCCAGCCCGACGCCGGCGAGCGTGAAGATCAAGGCCGCGATCTGGCCGGGCCCGAGCGGCTCGTGCAGCGCCAGCGCCGACACCGCGACGCCGATCACCGGCACGGCCATGGTGCCGATCGCCGCGATCGAAGCCGGCAGCCGCGCCAGCGCCGCGAACCAGGAGACATAGGAGACGCAGAACTGCACCACGGTGGAATAGAATAACAGCACCCAGCCGATCTCGTTGATCGCGCCGAAATGCGAAGTCTCGATCAAAAGACCGACGATGGCGATCGGAAAGCAGCCGAGCCCGATCTGCCAGGCCGCCGATGTGATCGGCGGCAGATGCAGCGGATATTTCTTGGCCAGCACGGTGCCGAGCGCAAAGCCGGCGGCGCCGCCCAACGCCATCACGATCCCGGGCAGCTTCGCTGCGCTCGCGGTGAGACCGTTGCCGCCCATGATCGCGGCAAGCCCGGCAAACGCCATGACGAGCGCGACGCTCCTGAGCAGTGTCGGACGCTCGCCGAGCACCGGCCAGGCCAGCATCGCCGCCCATACCGGCATGGTGTAGGCGATCAGCGCGGTCTCGCTCGCCGGCAGCCACACCAGCGCCAGCCCCATCAGCACCATCCAGCCGGTGACGTTGAGGAGCGCCGCCAGCATCAGCCGCGGCCACAGGCTGCGCTCGACCTTCAGGCTCTCCCCGCGCACGATCGCCAGCGCCGCCAGGAGCACCGCACCGATCACGCCGGTGCCGCCGCGCAGCGTCAGCGGCGGCAATTCGCTGAGCAGGTATTTGGTGGCCGGCCAGTTGAAGCCCCAGCCGATCGAGGTGACGGCAAGGAAGATCAGGCCCGCGGGGGATAGTTTTTTCTTCACGCGGACCGGTTCCCGCTTCGCTTGAAAACGCCATGCGCCCGAGCCCGGGCGCCCAGCGGCTCTGTTTCTGTCATGAACTGATATCGGGTGAGAATCGGCGAGCGTCGGTGCCGCCGATCACGGCATCATGCCATCGCAGCAGCGGCAAACCTACCCCATTCCCCGTAGCTTCGCGTGAGTCTCAAAACTGCAAGCCCGCGCGGGCCATCAACAGCCGTCCTGTGAACAGCGGGAGCAGTGTTCCATCCACACCGAAAGCGAAGATTTTTTCGCTTGGGAATCCCTTAGGACTCACCGATAGTTGGCCGGCGAACAGGCGCGGGCTTGCCCCCTGTTTTCCGCCATTTTCCACCATATTTAGTATTTGATTCAGGAACTCGCACTAATCCTTGACGGGTGTCCCGGACTTGTCCTAGCTTTCTGCTGGTTCGGCGCGAGTGTGTTTGGGTCCCCGCCGGTCGCTCCCAAAAGGGTTCCAGAATAGCCACTCCGCCCAGCCGGTCGAGGCAGCGGACAAGGGCTTGTCTGCCCCAAAGTTTGAGGGGTTTTCGGGAGCGAATCCGAGCCGGAATCAACCGGCTCAAAGGCAGTGTTGGGGCGTTGAACGCATGGGCCCGGAAACGGCGAAAGCCGGTTTCTTCGGACCTTGTGCCGCGGTGAGGCCGGCGCGAGCCGGCATTGCCGTGAAGGGGAAAACGGGCCGGACCACCGGCTGAACAACGGCGGGCGAAAGGATCACGGCAATCAACCGTGGCCGGAGCGTTCGTCAGAGCAAATGCGTCCGGTACGCCCGCGGGGTTGGCAGGGGCCGGCGAGAGAAAAGAAACGGGGCACGACAATGCGAATCGAGCGGCGCAACACCACGGACGGCCAGTCTCCTTACGACGGCATCAATTTCCGCCTGACGACATCCGAGATCCGTAATCCCGACGGGTCGGTGGTGTTTCGCCTGGAGAATGTCGAGGTGCCGGAATTCTGGTCGCAGGTCGCCTCCGACGTCCTGGCGCAGAAGTATTTCCGCAAGGCCGGTGTCGCCGCGCGTCTGAAGAAGGTCGAGGAAGAGACCGTGCCGTCCTTCCTGTGGCGTTCGGTGCCGGACACCGAAGCCCTTGGCACGCTGCCCGATAATGAGCGCTATGTCAGCGAGACCTCGGCCAAGCAGGTGTTCGATCGCCTCGCCGGCTGCTGGACCTATTGGGGCTGGAAGGGCGGTTATTTCACTGCCGAAGACGACGCCCGCGCCTTCTATGACGAATTGCGCTTCATGCTCGCCAAGCAGATGGTGGCGCCGAACTCGCCGCAATGGTTCAACACTGGCCTGCACTGGGCTTACGGCGTCGATGGTCCGGGCCAGGGCCACTATTACGTCGATTGGAAGACCGGCAAGCTGACCAAATCCAAATCGGCCTACGAACATCCGCAGCCGCACGCCTGCTTCATCCAGGGCATCGAGGACGACCTCGTCAACGAGGGCGGCATCATGGATCTCTGGGTCCGCGAGGCGCGGCTGTTCAAATATGGCTCCGGCACCGGCTCCAACTTCTCCAAGCTGCGCGGCGAAGGCGAGAAGCTGTCGGGCGGCGGCCGCTCGTCCGGCCTGATGAGCTTCCTCAAGATCGGCGACCGCGCCGCCGGCGCGATCAAGTCCGGCGGCACCACCCGCCGCGCCGCCAAGATGGTGGTGGTCGACGTCGATCACCCCGACATCGAGACCTAT
>DASZTN010000157.1:0-5594 GCA_035547995.1 Bradyrhizobium sp.
CGGCCTCTTCTGCTCGACGCCGATGGTGGCCCTGAGCCGCGCCGTGCCGCGCAAGCAGGCGATGGAGATGCTGCTGACCGGCGACCTGATCGACGGCCACGAGGCGCTGCGGATCGGCCTGGTCAATCACCTGGCGCCGACCGAGCAGGTCATGGAGGAGACGCTGGCGCTGGCGACCGAGATCGTCGCCAAGTCGCCGCTGACCTTGAAAATCGGCAAGCAGGCCTTTTATCGACAGGCGGAGCTCGACCTTGCCGAGGCCTATCGCTATGCCAGCACGGTCATGACCGAGAACATGATGGCGCTGGACGCCGCCGAGGGAATCGACGCCTTCCTCGAGAAGCGCAAGCCGGAATGGAAAGGCTGCTGATGACCGCGCGCTATGACGACGATTTCCTCCGCAACATCCTGACCGGCACCAAGGTCATCGCCCTCGTCGGGGCCAGCCCGAAACCGGAACGGCCGAGCCATGGCGTGATGCGCTTCCTGCAACGCCGCGGCTACAAAGTTATCCCCGTCAATCCCGGTTTGGCCGGGCAGACTCTGAACGGCGAGCGGGTATATGCTTCGCTCAAGGAGATCCCGCAGGCGGAGACCGGACGCATCGACATGGTCGACATCTTCCGCAATTCCGAAGCCGCGGCCGCCCCCGCCCTGGAGGCGATCGAGATCGGCGCGAAGACCGTCTGGATGCAGCTCGACGTCATCAACGAACCGGCCGCCGCCAAGGCGCGCGCCGCCGGGCTCAACGTGGTGATGGACCGGTGCCCGGCCATCGAAATTCCTCGGCTAGGACTTTAGCTTCGTCGGATAACTATTGGCTTTTGAAAGAAACTTTTGTATCGTCAGGACGGGATGATTATGGGGGAGCACATGGCGCGCGGTCTGACGATAGCGGTAAAGAACGATCACCCCCATGCGGTGGAGATCGCCTGGCTGGCGCGCGGCCTGAAGCAGCCCGGCGGCAAGCTGCCGCTGTTCGACGAATGGGGACAGAAGGTCAGCAGCCGCACCGTGCGCTTCTGCATCGACCATGGCTGGGCCGAGCCCTGGTTCACCAACCCGCTGAAGCCCGACTGGCTGGTCTGCAAGCTGACCGATGCCGGCCGCAAGATGCTCGAAGGGCGCAGCGAATAGCGCGCGCTTGCGGGTGACGCGCTCCTAACCTCAGCCGAGACCCAAAGCCGCCATCGGGTTGATTGTACGGCCAAGATGGCTGCTGGTGTGGATCGCGCCATGCTTGGGCGAGATGGCCTGCGACTGCGTCTGCTGCTCGGCTTCCGGCGCCGAAGGCAGAGCCGCCAGGGTCACCAGCATCAGCGGCGAGAGGATGCTCCCCGGATTGCTGAAGCCCTGCAACGTCCCGCTCGCACCGGCGACGGCGGAGCTGGGCGCCGAGGCCGAAGCGACGGCGGTCCCGGTCGGCGTGGTGCTCAGCGACGCGAAGGCCGCTTGGCTCGAGGTCATGTTGGCCTCGATCTTCCCGTAGATCTCGCTGACGGTCAGCGCGCGGCCGGCCTTGGTGTAGAATACCGAATTGTTGGCGGCGGCGGCCCGCGGGAACATGGCGGCCCCGGTCGTGTTCGGGCTGCTCTCCATGGTGCGGATGAAATGCAGCGCGCCGCTCAGCCCCAGGAAATGCGCGAGATAGAGATCGGTCGAGCTGACCGAGCGGCCGAGCGTCTTCTCCATCTTGGTCTTGTTGTCGGCCGCGAGCTCGGCCGCCATGGCGGCGTTCATCGACGGATCCTTGCGCAGATCGAGGATCTGCTTGCGCACCGTCGGGTTGGAGACGCTGTAATGCCCGTCGGAATGCTTGACGATCTGGCTCGCGAGATCGCCGTAGCCGTATTCCGCGCCGTGCTGCTGGAACTCGCCGAGCCAAGTCTGCTCGACGAACTGATAGAGGCCGGAGGCGCTGCTGGTCGCGGCCTTGGCGGTGGGATCGAAGCTGCTCTCCCGCGAGGCCTGGGCCATCAGGTAGGAGAAGTCCATGCCGGTATTGGCGCTGGCCTGCTGGATCGAGGCCAGGACTTCCGGCTGGATGGTCTGCCCGCCGGCCTGGATCGATTGGGCCTGGATCGACTGACTCGGAAACAAGGACGGGGTCATGGCTGCCGCCTCCCGCGCGAGTCGCCCGGCCCGGCAAGTTCTGCCGGTCGTTTCCGGGCCGATCCGGCCGATCTGTTCACCAAAGACATGTCGAGCGCCTCCAGACGCGATTCCGCCTGAGACATCGCAAGTGCCATGCCATTTCGGACGGCCAAGTCCCGGGTAATGCTTCCTAAAGCACCGGCTTCCCGCTAAAAATGCTCCGAGCGCGGATAGGGGACCGAGTTGGACCGCGAAAGAATATATCGTGAGATCTTCGAGCACTCGGAGATCGGCGTCTACCAAACCTTGATCGAAGGCGGCGTCATCGAGGCCAATCCGGCCATGGCGCGGATGTTCGGCTACGATTCGCCGGCCGACCTGTGCACCTCCATCGGCCGGGACAATCAGCGCCTTTACGTGCGCCCGGCCGACCGGGACTGGCATATCGCCGAGCTGAAGCGCAGCGGCCGGGTCGCCAATCATATCTGCGAGATGCTGCGGCGCGACGGCTCGCGCTTCTGGATCTCCGATTCGACCACGCTCACCCGGGACGGCAACGGCAACGCGGCGATCCTCGGCACGATGGTCGATGTGACCGACCTGGTGCAGTCGCAGCGGGCCTTCCGCGAGGCCGAGGCGCGCTACCGCAGCATCATCGACAATGCGCTGCAAGGCGTCTACATCAGCTCGATCGAGGGCCGCATGATGGTGGCCAACCGGGCGTTGGCCGAGCTCAACGGCTACAGCGTGCCGGAGGAGCTGATCCTCTCGGTCCGCGACATCGCCACGGAATGGTATGTCCAGCCCGAGCGGCGCCAGGACTTCGTCGACCTGATGAACCGCGACGGCGAGGTGCGCAACTTCGAATCCGAGGTCTATCGCCACAAGACCCGCGAGCGGATCTGGGTGCAGGAGAATGCGCGGCTGGTGCGCGACGACGCCGGCAAGCCGCTCTACTACGAGGGCACCGTCCAGGAGATCACCCAGCGCAAGAATTTCGAGCGCCAGCTCATGGTGGCGCGCCGCGCGGCGGAAGCCTCGAACCGCGCCAAGTCGGAGTTCCTGGCCAATATGAGCCACGAGCTGCGTACGCCGCTGAACGCGATCATGGGCTTCGCCCAGATCATGCGCGACCGCTGGGCCGAGCCCGAGCACGGCAAGATCGCCGAATATGCCGGCGACATCCTGGTCAGCGCGCAGCATCTCTACGGCCTGATCAGCGAGATCCTCGACTACTCGAAGATCGATTCCGGCACGGTGCAGCTCGTCGAGACGCCGATCGACGTCCCGGCGATGTGCGAGCACTGCGTCCACATGATCAGCGAACGCGCCCAGCGCGGCGGCCTGCGCCTCAAGACGGAGATCGCCGAACGCTTGCCGGCCTTGAACGGCGATCAGCGGCGGGTGACGCAGGTGCTGTTGAACCTCGCCACCAATGCGGTGAAGTTCACGCCGAGCGGCGGCACGGTGACGATCTCGGCGGAGCTCGACGTCTCCGGCAACCTGGTGCTCGCGGTCGCCGATAGCGGCATCGGCATCAGCGAGAAGGACCTGGAGCACGTCTTCGAGCCCTTCGTGCAGGTCAACCGCGCCGCCCACCCGCAGCAGGAAGGCGCGGGCCTGGGCCTCGCGATCTGCAAGAACCTGATCGAGCTGCATCAGGGCCGGATCGAAGTCTCCAGCAAGCCCGGCCGCGGCACCACGGTGCGCGTCACCCTTCCGCAGACACGGCTGATCCCGCTGCAGCCAGCGGCGGAATAGATTGGCGCTGGATCTTCGCGCGGCGCGTTGTCGGCGGGCGCTCAAGCTGCAGTCAACCCCACCTTACCGCCCCATCTTGGGGCGGAGCGGTGACGACGTGCTTAGCCTTCCACGATCTTCACGCACGTGGGCTTTGACATGCACGCACCCTGCCCGTGTCCCCCGGTCGAAGGCGACGGCAGAACCGGCACGACGCCGCGGCGCTAGCTGTCGTTGCTATAGAGGTTGTTCACCCGGGCTTTCCCAGGGAAGCTGGTTGTTGCGAAGCAAACAGCGTCTTTCTGAGGGCCCGGATGAACGTGCATAAGAATGCGCGCACGACCCCGTTCAGTCGAGGGGTTCTGGTGCGGCGGGTGCTGGCGGGCGAGCCGGTTGCGAAGGTTGCCTGCGACCTTTCGGTGAGCGAACGGACTATTTTCAAGTGGTTGGCGCGGTTTCGAAGCGGTGGAGAGGCCGCGCTGCAGGATCGAAGTTCGCGGCCCCGGCGGCAAAGCGGAGTGGGCAAGGATACCGTCGCGGCGATCGAGGCGCTGCGCCGGCAGCGGCTAACCTCGCCGGTGATCTCCAGGGCCCTGGGTGTGCCCCTCTCGACGGTGACGCTGGTGCTGCGTCGTCTGGGACTGAACCGCCTCAGGGCGCTGGATCCAGTCGAGCCTAAGGTGCGCTACGAACGGCAGCGGCCGGGTGAGTTGATCCACATCGACACCAAGAAGCTCGGCCGCATCAACGGGATCGGCCACCGCGCCACTGGAGATCGGCGCGCGCATCGCGCCCGGGGCGTGGGTTGGGAGCACCTCCATGTGGCAATCGACGACGCCTCACGCTTGGCCTACACCGAGCTCCTGTCGGCCGATGACGGCCAGGCTTGTGCCGGCTTCTTAGCCCGTGCCGCAGGCTGGTTTGCAAAGCTTGGCGTTCGCGTGGAGCGAGTCATGACCGACAACGCCTTCGCCTACACCCATAGCAATGCGTTCCGCACCGTCCTTGCCCAGTTCGGGGCAAGGCACATCAAAACCCGTCCATATCGCCCTAGAACCAACGGAAAAGCCGAACGCTTCATCCAAACGGCGCTGCGAGAATGGCTCTATGCCAAACCCTATGCGTCTTCCGCCGAACGGACTTCGGACATGCCGGGATGGCTCCACTGGTACAACCACCATCGGCCTCACGTCGGGATCAAGGCCGCCACCCCTGCTCACCGACTGAACAACCTCCTTGGCAACGACACCTAGTCCAGGCGGCGCTACGCCCGCCAGACCACCGGAAACCAGTCTTCGCGCAGACGCTCGCCGTCCCGCTGGTCGATCCCTGGAAAAGGCGGCGAGGTGCGGCCGGGCCGCTGCAGGAAGGTCACGTCGTCGCCGACGAAGCGCGCCGAGAAGGCGCGGCGGCGCGTGGCGCCGACATTCCCCGGCGCGCCGTGGACGCAATGGAAGTCGAAGACGATGGCATCGCCCGGCTCCAGCACCGGGGCGAGGATCCGCGGATCGCCCTCGGGGATCGGCGGCATGTCCATGAAGTCGTCTTCCGACGCGTAGAAGTTCTCGTTCGAGGCCCAGCGCTTCGGCCGCACCAGCTTGGGCCAGAGATGCGAGGTTCGGAGCGCCCGGAGCGTGTTGGCCTCGGTCACCGGATCGAGCGGGATCCAATAGCTCGCGGTCTGGCGGCCGGTGACGCAGTAATACGGCATGTCCTGATGCCAGGGCGTCGGCTTCGCGGTGCCCGGCTCCTTCACCAGG
>DASZTN010000158.1:0-4695 GCA_035547995.1 Bradyrhizobium sp.
ACTTATCGAAGTGCCCGGTATCGGCCCGGTGATCGCAACGGTCGTGGTGGCGACAGTGCCGGACGAGCATCGTTTCAGTTCAGCTCGCCACTTCGCTGCATGGCTCGGTCTGACGCCAAAGCAGCATTCGAGCGGCGGGAAGGAACGTCTGCTTGGGATCAGCAAACGAGGAGACGCGTATATGCGCCGACAGTTCATCAACGGGGCGCGTTCCCTCGTTCGGATTGCATCCGGGCGAACCGGCGGCTATTGGGACTGGATCAATGCGCTCCTTGCCCGACGCGCCTTCAACGTCGTAACGGTCGCGGTTGCGAATAAGCTGGCCCGGGTCGCGTGGGCGCTGCAATCCCATGGAACTCGGTGGCAAGCGGCATAAGCCAACTGAGGGTGCCGAGGATTGAGACTGTGAGGGTGATCTAAAGCGTGGTGGCAGGTCCGGTCGGTGACCGGCGTCGATCATCCCGGCTTGCGCATCGAGCCTTGAGCTCGAGGATATGATGGGACTTCGACGGGTGGATCTCACCAAGGCCAGACGACAGCGTCGTCACCAAAGGCCGGATAGATGGCAACAGCCAAGTCTGGGTCAGCCGCCACGATCAAAGAAAACCCTTGCGGGGCGAGGGGCGTCCATAGATGCGCAAGGGTTTTGACGGTTTGGCCGCGCGGGTGCAGACGGCGCTCCAGCTCGACCCGCATGGCGGCGCGCTGTTTGTCTTTCGCGGCCGGCGCGGCGACCTGTTGAAGGTGCTGTGGTGGGATGGCCAGGGTCTGTGCCTGTTCGCCAAGCGGCTGGAGAAAGGCCGGTTTTTATGGCCACAGGCGAAAGACGGTTCGGTGGTGCTGACGCCGGCGCAGCTGTCGATGCTGTTGGAGGGGATCGACTGGCGCGCGCCGCGCCGGACTTGGTCACCGGAAGCGGCCGGATGAGCACCGCGGCATAGTGACTCGGATCGTGCTGGCGGCGATCTGTCGCTCGACGGCATCGGGTAAACTCCCGTTGATGGCGGACGCGACCGACCCCGTTCAAGAGATCGCCGAGCTTCGCGCCTTGCTGGCCGAGCGCGAGACCGCACCGGGCGGCTGTGGACCTATGTGGTGGACGAGCGGCCGTGGCAGGGACGACGCGCGCCGGCGGCCTATTACCGCTTCAGCCCGGACCGCCGCGGCGAGCGGCCGCGCGATCATCTGGCCCTCTTCCGCGGGGTGGTCCAGGCCGACGCCTTCAGCGGCTACGAGGCCCTGGCGCGCGCTGCCGAGCGGAGCGGCCGGGGTCCGCCGGCGGTGACCCATGCCGCCTGCTGGGCCCATGCCAGGCGCAAGTTCTACGACGTGTTCGAATCCACCAAGTCGCCGATTGCCGAGGAGGCGCTGCGGCGGATCGGCGAGCTTTACGCGATCGAGAGCGAGATCGCCGGTCAGCCGGCCGAGCGACGGCTGGCCGCGCGGCAGGCCCGCGCCGTGCCGCTGCTCGCTGCGCTGCATGACAGGCTCGCTGCCCAGCGCCGCCGGCTGTCGGCGAAGAACGCGCTGGCCCGCGCCATCCAGTACGCACTCGCCCGCTGGGAGGCGCTGATGCGCTACGCCGGCGACGGCAGGCTGGCGATCGACAACAACGCCGCCGAGCGCGCCCTGCGCACCATCGCGATGCGGCGTTCATTGTGCCCCCCTTCGTTAAGTATCTGGGAACATTGGAAGCGTGTCGGCGTCGGCGACGCGACACGGGCGACCTTTTCGGGCCACCGCCGTTTTGACGGGCTCCGATGCCAAGTCATCGGCGCGGATCTGGTACGGCGCTCCAGCAACAACCTGCTCAGCGGGAAGGACCTGGGTTTTAATGAGGCGGCGCAGGGTGTGGTTCGTTACGCCTAACGCCGTTGCCGCCTCGGTCATGGTAAGCCATTTGCCGTCCTTTTCGGCGGAGCGGTAGGCATGGATTGCGCGCACGCGCCGAACCGAAGCGACGCGGTGCGCTGTCCAGCTTTTGCCTTGACCCGTGGGCATGCCCATTCGATTGAGCGACGCGGCGATATGTTCGTCCGACCAGCGGCCGGCCATGCTCCGCACCACTGCCAGCGCGTCCTCTGTCGTTGCACAGCCATGTTCCCCAGACCGAGGCTTACGCACCCGCAGCTCGGAGTGCTGGCCTCCGCGCCAATGGATCGTGAGGATGACCTCACGCGCGTCATCGTCGACATCGACGATGATGTCGGTGATCAACGTCCGAAGCAGCTGCTGGCGGGCCCGCGTCGTGACACCCACTGCATTCCAGGCCGCCGACAGATTGTCCGCCAAGTTCGTGAAGGCGTTCGGGTCGACCGTGATATCTGATCGCTTGTCAGCAGGCTGGCGTGTCTCCAGATCTCGGATGCGCCGGAGCGCAGCCTCCCAGTTCTTCTCCAGCTGCGCCGCAATGAGGCGATTGTCCGGATCGCAGGCCGCGTAGCGACGCTCGGCCAGGCTGGCGTCATACTGGGCCTGCTGCATTTCCAGGTCGCGGATACGCTGCTGGTCGCCCTGTTGTTGCCGGTGCATCCGCTCGGCCTCGAACGCGGCATCGATCGCCATTGGTTCCACCGCCAGCAACAATTCCCGGCCGATCGCGGCATCGACCCGCGGTCCGCCGAAAGTCATGCAGCGCGGTAGCCCCATCATAAGGTTCGGCTTGTCGCAGCGATATACCGGTCGGCTCTGCGGGTTCCCGGTATAGGCGACGCTCAACCGCCGCCCACAGCGCCCGCAGGTCATCATCCCCGACAGCAGCGCGCTGCCACCCCGGCCGGACTTCACGCCCCCGGCGCGGCCGTAATTGTTGAGGGCAAGCTGTTTCTGATTACGCTCGTACTCCGCCCAGCCGATATAGCCTTCGTGATGATTCTTGATCATCACCTCCCAGGTCCCGATCGGCTTGCCATGCCCGTAGCTCCGCCGCGCCCTCCCTTCGATGATCGAGGTGCGCTTCTCGCTTTTTCCGTACACATAGACCCCCGCGTAGAAGGGGTTCTTGAGAACGGCAATCACGTTGCGGTAGCGGATCGGCAGCCACTCGAAGCTGGTCATCCGCCCTTCGTCAGATGGCCGCGGGAAGTGAATCTGATCGGCCTTCATCGAGAGCAGTACCTGGCGCGCGCTGCCGAGCTCGCGGAACCGGGTGAAGATAAGTCGGACCACCTCCTGGAGACGCTGATCGGGATCGAGACCAAGCCCGATTTCACGGTGCCAGATGTAGCCGAACGGAACCGCTATCCGCAGCTCGCCCCGGCTGGCCTTGGACCGAGCGGCATCCAGCATCCTCGCCCGCAGCACGCCAAGTTCGAACTCGCTGATGCTGCCCTTCATGCCCAGCAGCAGGCGATCATTGGGTCGACAGGGATTGTAGACGCCGTCGAGATCGATGACGCGGGCTTCGACAAGCCCGCACAGTTCGAGCAGGTGATGCCAGTCGCGGCCGTTCCGAGCGAGCCGCGACGCATCAAAGCACAGAACTGCGCCGACCTTGCCGGCGCACAGCCATGCGACCAGCCGGTCGAAGCCGGGGCGCGCTACGGTTCCGCTGGCGGATCGACCAAGATCATCGTCAATGATTTCGACATCGACGAATCCGCGCTGGCGAGCGACGTCGACCAGATCATATTGGCGCCTCTTGCTCTCCAGGTTGGTCATCACTTGGGATTGCGTCGATTGACGCACATACACGACCGCCTTCCGCTTGAGAATGACGGCTGGGATCAGCTCAGCGCTTGTCATCGTCAAGCTCCTCGACGCGGATGCCCGCCGCCTGCATGAGGATCTGCGCCAGCGTCGATATGATTTTGGTCCGCTCGAGGGCGCCCAACCCTTCCAACCGGCTTTCTGCGAATAACAGGTTCATCTGCCGGCCCGGCACCGTCGCCGGCAATCTGAGAGACTGCATCGTTTTTCCCCCGGACGATTCCAACATCGCTCCGGGAGTGTGCGGGGTTGGAAACCCCCATCAACAGGAGCCGTAGCTCGATGAGCGCTGCCAGATCAACGCGCGGCGGGCCGACTGTCATCGCGGCACAAATCACCGGATCGAGCATCCAACCGGCGATCGATACAACGACGCCGGCTGGTCCCTGCACCTTCAAGAACTGCCCTGCCGCTCGCTGCTCCACGAGGCGCACCAGAACCTTCTCGCCGAAATAGGGGTGGTATCGGTAATGAACTTCCAACTCCTGCCCGACATGGGCAGAATGAACGGGTGGTGGCCGTCACCCGCAAAAACTTCCTGTTCCTCGGTTCCCAGGCGGGCGGCGAACGCGCCGCGATCCTTTATACCGTGCTGGAAAGCGCCAGGCTCAACGGCCTCGACCCCGAAGCCTACCTCGCCGACGTGATCGCCCGCCTGGCCCAAGGCCACCCGATCAACCGCCTCGATGAGCTGTTGCCGTGGAACTGGCAACGGCAGCCTGCCAGAATGGCGGCATGAGCGCCGATGATATTGCCATCCTGCGCGTCGAACTCATCGATATCGAGCCGCTGATCTGGCGGCGCGTCGCGGTGCCGACCGCGACCAATCTGCAAACCCTGCACCGCATCATCCAAGCCGTCATGGGTTGGCAGGATTACCACCTGTGGGAGTTCACCGCCGACGAGGAGGTCTACGGCACACCGGAGCCCGACGATGCGATGTGGGACCGCAAGGTCCGCCGCGCCAGCACGACCAAGCTCGCCAGC
>DASZTN010000159.1:0-17500 GCA_035547995.1 Bradyrhizobium sp.
TGACTTCCATAAAAGGCTTCATGCGGACGTTATTGTTTTTTTCCGCAGGCACTTCTCTGAAAGCGTGAAGCCGTAGGGTAAGATTGAAGCGCTCCTGCCCGGCGCGATCAAATGACGACGCCGGTCACTTCATTCAGTAAATGCATATTGTTGAGGTCCACAGCCAATCGCAGCGGCGCGCCGGCGCGGGCGGCGGTATTGGGACTGACCCGGCCGCAGACCTGGGAACCCTCCAGGGTGAAATAGACCAGGGTCTCCATTCCCATCGGCTCGGTGACGTCGAGCACGGCATCGAACGGCTCGACCCCGGGCTCGGGATGCGGCCTGACTTCGATGATGTGCTCCGGCCTCAGACCGAGCAGCAGCTTGTCGTCGCGGTCGACGCCCTGGTAGCGGGCCGCCCGCGCCGGCGGCAGCGGGAAGGCGAGGCGGTCGGTCAGGCGGACATTCAGCCGGCCGCCGACATCCTCCAGCCGGCATGGGATGAAGTTCATCGCGGGCGATCCGATGAAGCCGGCGACGAAGCGGGTGGCCGGATGATGATAGAGATCGTTCGGCGTGCCGATCTGTTCGATCCGGCCCTTGTTCATGACCACGACGCGATCGGCGAGCGTCATGGCCTCGACCTGGTCGTGGGTGACATAGACCGTGGTGGTGCGGACCTTCTGATGCACCTTCTTGATTTCGATGCGCCTCTGCACCCGGAGCTTGGCGTCGAGGTTCGATAGCGGCTCGTCGAACAAAAAGACTTTCGGGTTACGAACGATGGCGCGGCCCATCGCCACGCGCTGGCGCTGGCCGCCGGACAATTGCTTGGGCTTGCGGTCGATCAGGTCGGCGATGTCGAGCATGCGCGCGGCTTCGGTGACCCGGCTCTTGATCTCGGCCTTCGGATAATGCTTCAGGCGCAGGCCGAACGACATGTTCTCCGCGACCGTCATATGCGGGTAAAGCGCATAGTTCTGAAACACCATGGCGATATCGCGGTCCTTCGGCGGAACGTCGTTGACGAGGTCGCCGCCGATGGTGATGTCGCCGTCGGTGATGTCTTCGAGGCCCGCTATCATCCGCAGCGTCGTCGATTTGCCGCAGCCCGACGGCCCCACCAGCACGACAAATTCATGGTCGGCGATCTCGAGGTCAATGCCGCGAACCGCCTCGACATCCTCGTAGCGCTTCACCACCTTGCGCAAGCTAACGTCTGCCATGAGTATCAACCCTTTGTCGCGCCGGCGGTGAGGCCGGCAATGTAATAGTCCATCAGGAATGCGTAGATGATGAGGGGAGGCGCAGCGCCGAGCAGCGCGCCGGTCATGATCTGCCCCCAATTGTAGACGTCGCCCTTGATCAGCGTGGTGACGATGCCGACCGGCAGCACCAGTTGATCGGCCGAGGTCGTGAACACCAGCGGATAGAGGAATTGTGCCCACGACACCGTGAAGGCAAAGATGGTGGCCGCGATCAGACCGGGCAGCGCGACCGGAATGAAGATGCGCGTCAGCGTCTGGAACCATGAGGCTCCGTCGATCACCGCAGCCTCATCGAGCTCCTTCGGGATCGAGGCGAAATAGCCGATCATGATCCTGGTGCAGAACGGCACGGTCAGCGTCGGATAGACGACGACCAGCGAGTACCATTTATTGATGAGCTGGATGCCGGTCAGGCTGCTGAACAAGGCGAACATCTTGAACAGCGGCAAGAACAACAGCGAGTCCGGAATGAGGTAGGTCAGGAATACGCCGGTCGCCAGCGTGGCCGAGCCCCAGAACCGCATCCGCGACAGCGCGAAGGCCGCGGGAATGCTGATCAGCATGGTGATGATCACGACGAAGATCGAGACCAGCGCGGAATTGCGGAAGAACGTCAGGAACTGGTTCGAGGTGAGCAGCTTGAGGTAATTCTCCAGGGTCGGATGATACACCCACCACGGGTTGGTGGCTGCCGAGATCTCGGCGCTGCTCTTGAGCGAGGTGATCAGCATGTAAAGTGGCGGCACCAGCGAGAAGATCGCAAACAGCACCAGGAAGAAATAGGACCAGCGCAATGCCCAGGCCCGGCTCCGGCTCATGCTGCCGTATTTGATGGCGCGGGTCGGCGCTCCCTTGTCGATCGCGATGCTGCTCATGATGCTTCGTTCCCGCGCTTGTTGATGTCACGCAGGATGAAGATCGCTGCGATGGCGAGGATGGGGAACATGAACAGCGACACGCTGGCGCCGAGCGGAATGTCGCTGCCTTCGATACCAACCTTGAAGGCCCATGTCGCAAACAGATGCGTGTGATCGAGCGGGCCTCCCGCGGTGAGAATGCGGGTGATGTCAAAATTGGCGAAGGTCACGATCAGGGAGAACAGCGTCGTGATGGCGATGATGTTGCGCATCATCGGCAGCGTCACGTACCATATCCGCTGCCACCAATTGGCGCCGTCGATCGCTGCGGCTTCATAGAGCTGGTCCGGCACCGATTTGAGCGACGCCAGATACATGATCATGAAGAATGGGGCACCGTACCAGATGTTGACCAGGATCACCGAGAAGCGGGCCCAATTGGTACTGCCGAGCCAGGAAATCGGCCCGATGCCAAACCAGTGAAGGGTGTAGTTGAAAGCGCTGTAGGAGGGATCGAACAGCCACAGCCAGGCCAGCGTGCTCATCGCCGGCGGGATCACCCAGGGCACCAGCAGCATGCCGCGCCATTTACGCTGGCCTTTCGCCGGAATGTTGTGCACGAAATGGGCGACGATGAAGCCGATCAGCGCTTTGAAGATAACGGCCGAAATCGCGAAGATGCAGGATTGTTGGACCACCAGCCAGAACGTATCGCGCTTGAACAGGAAGCGGAAATTGTCGAGGCCGACAAAATGCTGCATCGACTTGTTCAGCGTCGCCAGATGCAGCGAATAAAACGCCGGATAGATCACCAGGATCCCGACCAGAAGGATGAGCGGCAGCGTCATCAAAAATGCAGCCGTGGATTTTCGTTTGAGCGTTGCCCGCAAACTTGAGCGCCTCCGCCTCGATCGGGCTGCGGCGACGCTGTTCGGCTGAAATGCGACATCGACCATGATGCATCTTCCTCATAGCATGACGTTAGAGGAACGGGCTTCGAACATTGTCGGAGCCGGCCAGTCGCCGGCTCCTGATCGCATCGGCGTTACGAGGAACGCCACGGCGCCTGCAGGACGTCAGCTCCGCAGGAAGCCCTCGCACTCGCCTTCTGCCCAGGCGAGGGTGTCTTCCATCTTCTCGCCCTTGGCGTATCGCAGGCACATCTTGGTCATCGTGGCCTGTGCATAGATCTGCTGGGCAATCTTCGGCGGCGCCGGAGATGCGGCGATCGACAGCACCTGATGGTGGTACGGATTGGGATAATGGTACAGCGTGCCCTTCGGCGGACCTTCCTCGGCCCAGGTCTTGAGCGTCGTCATTTTTTCGTATGATGGCAGGTCGTAGCCGCCGCTCGCTTCAACGAGCTTGGCAATCGAATCCGGCTGCGACAGGTGCGTAAGCAGGCTCTTGGCTGCTTCCTTGTTCTTCGAGAAGCTCCAGATCGTCCAGAAGAATGGCAGGTACGGCGCGAACCGTCCCTTTGGACCTACCGGGAAGCCGTGGGTCCATAACTGCTCGGCGATCTGCGGCGCGTCGCGTTTGGCAACCGCCCAGGCGCTCGGCGGATTCAGGATCATCGCTCCCTTGCCGGCGACCAGCCATTTATTGTTGGACGCATCATCCCAGGCCGCCACATCCGGCGGCAGGACGGCGATGAGCTTCTTGTAGAATTCGAGAACCTGCCGCACCTGGTCGGTCTTGACGGTCAGGTCGCCCTTGGCGCTGACGAGCTCGGCACCAAAGGCCTGGAAGAACGCCCCGGCCGCATCGACATTGTCGGACGTTTCGCCGAGGCCGATGCCGAAGGGATAGCCTCCCTTGAAACAATCTTCAGCGGCTTTCAGGAAGGTGTCGGTGTTCCAGTTGTCCGCCTTGGGCGGACTGCCGGCGGGATACATCGCCTGCACGTCGATATTGGCGAACTTCTTCATCAGGTCGATGCGCGAGCAGGGCCCCTTGATCTGGCTGCCGATCGTGGCGGGAACGCCGAGCCATTTGCCGTTCGCTTGTCCAAGATATTTGACGGTTCCGTTCACCTCGCCGTTCTGCTTGACGATCGGATCCATGATGTCGTTGACCGGTTCGAGCAGGTCGGAATTTGCCTGCGGCCACCATGTCGGCATCGCCAGAATATCGTGGCCGGATTGCGCCTGCGCCTCGGCGGCGATGGTCACGAGGTTCTTGTTGCCCTGGCTGGTAATGTAGTCGATCGAAACTTCGACCTTTTCCTTGTTGGCCCATTCGTTGACGAGGGCGGTACAGGTGGTGTTGGCCCCCGGCACCCAATGATCCCAAAAGCCCATCGACAGCTTGCCGGCCGCGTAGGCGGTTCGCATGTAAGGGGCCGATATCAGGGCCGCGGATGACAGGGCAGTGGCAGCAACGAATTGACGACGAGAAATCTTCCTCCGTGACATGGCGTTCCCTCCCAGGTGAACCAATCTTGAAGACAGAATTTCTTGTTGTTGTTTCGCTGTCGGACCGGCGAGACGTTACGCGCGCGACATGCAGCGAATTTTTCGTTGTCACAATCAGATCAGAATTGCGGACGTCTGTCGAGAAATCACATGCGCGGTTCGTCTAAAACTAACGTTGTGGTTTCCAGCGGCGACGGATGACTGCGAAGCGATGGAAGCGGTGATGCCGCCGCGGGAATCGCAGCATTTATCGCGCTGCACACACGCATTCGGATCGATCGACCCTGCGATGAGGTGCGCGATTGAGCCGCAGGCCGACGCTTAAGTCCACAGCGATTTTCTTAGTTCGACACGCATAGCGCGCAAAAACTTGAAGGACCTGCAACGACGATATTGGCGGCGGAGCTAACTAAGTTTTGTTCTGCGTTCGCAATCGCGAAATCGAATTGCGATTGAGGCAGCGATGCTGACATGTTGCGAAGTGTCATGCCTGCGCGAAAGCCTATCTATATATATCCGGCGTCTCCGTGCACTCGGAAGTTCTGAAGGAAACCCGCGCTTGGTTTTCTATTTTCGCATTCTTTGCGCGATGCGGCATCCACTTCGCGCAAGGCGCTCTTGAGCTGCGCTGCACAAACGAAAACCCGGCCAGCTTGCGCCGGCCGGGCAACAAACGAGATCGGACCTTTGAATGCTTCAGGTCTTCGGGAAGTTCAGCTCCACGCCGACGCCATCCGGATCATAAAGGAAGAATTGGGTGTCGCCGGTGCGCGGTACGATGGCTTCGCGAAACTGGATGTTCTTCTCCTGCAGCCGCTTGCGCACGCCCTCGACGTCGGTCGCGGCAAAGGCGATATGGTCGAGACGGCCAGTGTCCTCATATTTTTTCTCGGTGCCGCGCACCACGATGCCCTCGCGCGGCTTGCGGGTGCCCATGAGATGCACGGTGGCCTGACCGCCCGAATAGAGCCAGTAGCCGGGGAAATCGAGCGGCGGGCGCTCGCCGTTCTCGAGGCCGAGGACGTCGCAATAGAAGTCCTTGGTCTTTTCAAGGTCCTGCGGTTCGATCGTGTAGTGTTGCAGTCCGCCAAGTGGCATGGTTCTTCTCCCTAGACAAAAGTGAGATCGGCTTCGGCGCCCAGCATCCAGGCGCCGACGGTTTCGAAGTGGCTCATCCGGCCCTGCAACTGCTGGGTCACGGTGTGCATGTCGCGGAAGCGTCGTTCCAGCGGATGATTGTCGAAGATCGCGGTCGCGCCGGCGGCATGATAGGCAAAGTCGACGGCTTCGCGGGCCTTATGGATCGCATGGGTGGCAGCCATCCGGATGACGATGCGCTGTTCGACCGTGATCAGCGACCCGGCCGACAACGACCTCCAGACGTCAGCCATCGATTGCAGCACGAACCCCCGTGCAGCACGAAGGCCGACTTCGGCCTGGGCGAGGCCGGACTGCACCACAGCATTGTCGCGCAGCGGGCTTTTTTGCCCGCGCGGCACCTTGTTGCGGGCGACATCGATGAAAACGTCGAGCGCACCGCGGGCAACGCCACAGGCGACACCGGCGAAGCCGACCTGGTAGCAGGTGCCGGAACCCATCCGGTAGAGCGGACCGGTCTCGCGGCACTCCTGGTCGAACTCGCGGGTGATCGAGTGATCGGCGCGAACGAAAAAGTCATCCAGCGCGAACTGGTCGCTGGCGGTGCCGCGCAAGCCCACCGTGTTCCAGATGTCGGTCCAGACCACTTCTTCGCTGCGCACCAGCATGGTGCGTTCCTGTTGCACGCCGTTGGGATCCAGCCTTGGCGAGCCGTCGGCCTGGTAGATCGGGCAATGGGCCCCCAGCCAGGTCGCATGTCGTCCGCCGGAGGCGAACGACCACACGCCGGAGACCCGATAGCCGCCGTCACACTCGACCGCCTTGACCTTGGGACCCGGCCCCCAGGCCAGCACGGCGCGCGGATCATTGCCGAAGATCTCGTGCGCCACAGGCAGATCGAGGTAGGCGGCCGACATCGCGCAGCCACCGGCCTGGCTGAGGCACCAGGCGGTGGATGCATCATCACGGGCGATGGCTTCGATGACATGGAAGAAAGTCATCGGATCGGTTTCGATGCCCTGTGACGAGCGCGGCAGCAGGAGGCGAAACAGCCCGGCCTCGTGCAGCTTGTCGAGCAACTCCGGCGGCAGCCGGCGCGTGCGTTCGATCTCCTTTGACGCGGCGCCGACGGCGGGGCGAACCGCTTCGGCGCGCGCAATCACGGCCGCATCGCCCGCCAGATCGGCAGAGGTCGCGACCGGCCTATCGATCATCATCGTATTCATGATCAGGCCTGCCGAATTGCGGTGGCGGGAGCGGGCGCTGTCGCGATGCCTGCCGATTCGGCCAATTCCCGATCGATCTCTTCGATCGACTTGCCCCTGGTCTCAAGGCCAAAGAAATAATACATGGCCCCCGCCAGCAGGAACCAGCAGCCGAGATAGATGAAGGCCACCGGAATGTATGGCAGCGGCACGTCAGGCTTGAGGTAGTTGCCGGACCCGACGATCAGCGCGAGGCCAACGGGGCCGATGATCTTGCCGATGCCGCCAAAGCCATAGGCGGAGCCCATGCCTGACGTTCGAAGATGCGAAGGCCACACTTCGGCACCATACGGGCCAACGATGGCAAATCCGCCGTCGGCAAAGAAATAGCCGACCGCGAGGATCAGCCAGAACGCTGATACTCCCATGATCATGGTGTCGTAATTATAGCCCGCCACAATGGTCAGGATGCCCGCACCAAAGCCGAGCAGGCCGCCGGCCTTGCGCCGTCCCATCAGTTCCGAGAAGAATGAGAATGAGATGCGCCCGACGAAGCCGAACAGCGTCAGCAGGATCATCATCCTGGCGGCTTCCTGCGGCGTCACCTTGAGCAGCAGCACGAACAGCGACGGCACCCAAAGCGTGATGCCATAGACGCCGGTCTGCGCGCCGGCATTGCCGAGCCAGGAGACCAAAAGGCTGCGGGGATATTTGAACAGGTCGAGCCAGTTGGACTTCACGATCGGGCCGGCGTCGGCAGCCGTCGGCATCGGCAGCGTGGAGGGGTCGACTTGCAGAGCCCAGGCCAGTGACTTGCGCGCTTCTTCGTAGTGCCCCTGGCGGCAGAGCCAGCGCGGCGATTCCGGAACCCAGACCCGCACCAAAAGCACAAGGATGGCAGGCAAGACGCCGACGGCAAACAACATCCGCCAGTCACCGCTTCCGACACTCGCGCCAAGCACCGCGCCGAGGCCGGTGCCGAGCGGGATAACGCAAGTCACGAGGCCTCCGACCCAGCCACGCTTGGAGGAGGGCATGAACTCCTGCACCAGCGGCAGGTCGACGCAATAGAGGCCGCCGACACCCAGGCCGACGAAGAAACGCATGATGGAGAGATAAATCCAGCCATTGTCGGGCGTGAAATAGAGCAGGCCGGTTGCGATCGAGAAATTGAGCACGGTGCCGATGAAGACCCAGCGGCGGCCGATCCGGTCGGCGAGCCAGCCCCAGGAATAGGCGCCGATGATGGCCCCGATACCGGAACTCATCAGCACGGTGGCCGACTGACCGAAGGTCAGTTTCCACGGCCCGATCAGGAACGCGAGCACGAAGCCGATCAGGAAGTAGTCGAAGAATTCCAGTGCGTCGCCGATAATGGCCGCGACGAGTATCTTGATCTGATTACCGGTCAGACTCGTCTGCCGGTCGAGGATCTCGAACATGGCGTTTTTCTCTCCCTTGGCGCTTGTTTGTTTTTAAACGGGCGTCAAGCCCGCACTGCGCCGTGTCCGCAAAGGCTATCCCGACAAAGCCGGGAACGGAAGAGCAAGATATCGATCGATAAATAAGAAAAACGCCGGCCGCGCGAGCTGCAGGCCGATGGCGGCCGGGAGATCGCCCGGCCACAAACTTGTGCCGCTTCCCTTCCTATGGAATCACGATGCCCGTAAAAGTCAGAGCCGTCCGCTGCGGTTCAAGTTCGTTTAGAGTTTGACGCTATCCTTGGCGGAATTGACCTCCAGAACCGAAGTCGATGGAAGAGAAGCGAAAATACCAGCGCACGGAAGTCAACGAGCCGGCCTATGTGTCGGCAGACGGTTCCGTCATGAGCTGCATTGTTCGAAACATTTCCCCCGAAGGCGCCGCTATCGATATCGAGAACCCGGCCTTTGTGCCGGCGCGCTTCCGGCTGGTGATGTCAAAGGGGGCCGTGGTCCGGGAGTGCCGGATCATCTGGCTGCAGGACAAGCGGATCGGCATCACCTTCATCTCGCCGCAGGGCCCGGCGCATCCGGACCGCGGTTAATCGGACCGGCCGCCGACGGTTGTGCACATAAACGGCACCGTTAGTCGCAGAGAACATAGCCTGGAATACCATAATACCGCAATCCAATGTCTTGCGAGACGGTGAAAACGCCTGGTCTCTGGCATTCGGACTGCGGCCGGGTTAGGATGCATTTGATACAAAGTCTCCAGGACGACGTTGGGGGTCGGCTTGGCGTCTCTGTCTCGATTATGCCGCAGTTCGGATCGCATAATCCGGGTGGGTTTTGGCGAGTCTCTTGATTCCCACGCGCCAAACCGGGGGGATGAATGGCTTACATTGCGACGACCGATGGACGGTATCCATCCGGTCCCAGCAGGGGGACTTCTGGCAAGATCGTCCAGATCGTTGCCTCCATAGCCGTTGCATCAGGAGCGATGCTCTGGATTACCGACTTCAACCCGCGCGGCTTTGCTGCGCGTCTTATCGCGCCTGCCCACGAACTCACCTTCAATGAACGCTATTTGCCGGTCTCGACAGCGCCTGCGACCCATCTGTCGCCGCGCCTGCTGGTTCAGGCCTGGTCCTCTGAACTCGAGCTCAAGTTAAACCAGGCCAAGAGCCGCCTGGCTTTGAAGTTGCAGGCCCAGGATTCAGCACAAGAAAGTTCGGCACAGCAAGGTTCGGCGCAACAGGATGCAGCCCAGCAACAGGCTGCCGCCCAGCCCGAACAAGCCCAGCCGGCCCCGGCGCCCGAAGTACAGACAGCCGCCGCCGAGGAATCCAAGCCGCAAACCGCTCCGGTTGTCCCGCTGCCGAGATCGCGTCCGGTCGAAGCCAATCTCGAACCGCCAATGCCAATGGCCGCTGCCGCTGCTAACGCCAGCATCGCAGTTGCCTCCGCACAGCCTGACGACCGGACCTGGCTACAAAAACTGTCAGCGCTGCTGCCGTCCGGTGGCCTCAAGCTGGCCTCTCTCGGTCCCGACGCCGGCGGCATTTCCAGGGGAGGCCCGGACCTCACCAAGTTTGGTTACGACAAGCAGACGGCGGTCTATGACATTACGGCCCACGTCGTTTACATGCCGAATGGCGTGAAGCTGGAGGCGCATTCCGGCATGGGACGTCTGATGGATGACCCCGAACACGTCAACGAGAAGAATCTCGGCGCCACGCCGCCCGCCGTCTACGATTTGAAGATGCGGGAACATATCTTCCATGGCGTCGAGGCGCTGCGCATGCTTCCCGAGGACAGCAACGCCACATTGGGACGTACCGGGTTGCTTACGCACCCCTATATGCTTGGTCCCAATGGCGATTCCAACGGCTGCGTGTCGATCAAGGATTACGACTACTTCCTCGCCGCCTATAAGAACGGCGAGATCAATCGCCTCGTCGTGGTGCCGAGCTTCAACACCACGGTAACGGATACCCGCCGGGCCGACTCCCAGACCTGATGCGGGCAGGTTCGGCAAACTGCCTGCTACCGAATAGAAACACGATTGACTTTGGCCGCCTGCGCGTCACAACCGCAGCATGAGCGATGCATCCAATTCCGACACGCCGCTGCGGGCAACGTTCGAAGTCAGGCTGAACGGCAGGACGGTTTCGATCGCCACTGTCGGGCAAGCCTATCGGTTCATCACCAATCTCAGCTCGGTCGAGTGGATGGAGTTCAAGGCGCTGCACGAGGATGCGATACGCTCCCTGCAAGACGCGGCCGAAAATGCAATGCTGACGGTGCAGGCGACCAACGCCCTGCGCGCATTGCTCGCACGCGCCAAGCTTCTTTAGTCTTTATTTCAATGCGTTTTCTTCACGCGAACCGATAGCCCCTGATCAAGTCCGGGCAGCTTTCACCCGAAAACGCGATCGCCCGCTTATGCGTGCTGGCGCAGGCCGCGGAGCGATATCTCCCGCGGCAGTCCGACATTGGCATTTTTTCCCGCCAGCGGGATCACCAGCTTGCAGATCAGGCCTTCGGCCCGCCAGTCGAACAGGGCCTGTCCTCCAAGCTGCGACTCGACGCTTGTCATCAGGCTTCTGGTTCCGAAGCCGCGCGAGGTCGGCGTTCGAACCTGGGGCCCGCCGCTTTCCTCCCATGTCAGGAAGAGGACGCCGTTATCGACTTCCCATTCGATCGACAATTGTCCGGACAGGGTGGAGAGCGCGCCATATTTGGCGGAGTTGGTGACAAGTTCGTGCAAGGCAAGTGCCAGCGTTTGCGCGGTTGCCGGCTGCAGCTGCACTTCCGAACCCGAGAGCCGGATCTGCCCGCTCATCGAATAGGCGGCGATTTCCTCGTCGACCAGCTTGCTCATTTCAGCGCCTTGCCAGCTCGACAGCGAGAGGATGGTGTGAACGCGGGCCAGCGCGTTGATACGGCCTTCCACCGCGTTGACATAGGTTTTGACGTTGTCGGCGCGGGTGAGCCGAACGATGGATTGGGCAAGCGCCAGCGCATTCTTGGCGCGATGATCGACCTCGCGGGTCAGCAGGTTCTGCCGTTCCTCGGCGAGTTTGCGTTCGGTGATGTCGACGGTCACGCCGCTGATCCTGACGACACGGCCGCTCCTGTCAACGGTCGCAGCCGCTGTGCCCACACACCAGCGCATTTCGCCATCGGGACGATAGATGCGGAATTCGGCTTCGTAGGTTTGCGCGCCCTTGGTGAATTCGTTGACGAGCTTGCGCAAGTCCTCGACGTCATCCGGATGCAGCAGCGCCTGGATGTTCGCCGATGTTACCTCGAAGCGCCGCGGATCGACGCCAAAGATCCGGTACTGTCCATCGTCCCACATCCAGTCGCCGTTGATCCAGTCCCAGTCCCACGAGCCCATCTTGCCGGCCGCAATCGCCATGCTACGTCGCTGCTCGCTGGCGAGCAGCCTCGCGGTCGATTCCTCGAGCTCTGCGGTTCGCGCCCGAACGCGATCTTCCAGTTCGGCGTTCAGACGCTCGAGCTGCCGGGTCTTGCGATAAAGCTCGGCGAAGATCTTGACCTTTGCACGCAAGACCTCAGGTATCACCGGCACCGGAACATAGTCGACGGCCCCCATCTCGTAGCCGCGCAGCCGATCGAAATCGCTGACCTGGATCGCGGAGATGAAGATCATCGACGTTTTCTGAAACCGCGGATGGTCGCGGATCATGGCCGCGAGCTCGAAGCCGTCCAGCTCCGGCATGCAGACATCGACCAGGATGACCGCGATCTCGTTTTTGAGCAGGATCTCGAGCGCCTCCCGCCCCGAGGAGGCGGCAACGAGGCGCTCGCCGAGATCCTTCAGAATCACCTCGTAGGCGAGGAGCTTGGCCGGCTGATCGTCGACCAGGAGTATGTTGACCTTTTCATGGTCCATCTTGAAAAACCAATCAGCGATGCAACCACATGCGAATAGCAAGCAGCAATTGTTCGGTGTTGACCGGCTTGGCCAGATAATCGGATGCACCGGCCTCGAGGCACTTTTCCCGATCACCTTTCATCGCTTTCGCGGTGAGGGCAATGATCGGCAGGCGGCTGAGCGATGGATTCTGTCGGATCACGCCCATCGTCTGGTAACCGTCCATTTGCGGCATCATAATATCCATCAGCACAATTGCGATTTCCGGATTTGACTCGACCAGCGCGACCGCCTCGCTCCCGGTGGTAGCGGTGAGCACCTTCATGCCGCGTCGTTCCAGAACGCTGCTGAGCGCAAAGATATTGCGGGCATCGTCGTCGACCAGCAGTGCAGTTTTCCCGATCAGATCGTCGTCGGAGCTGTTCAGCTTCTCCAGCATTCGCTGCTTCTCGATCGGCAATTCCGTGATCACACGGTGCAAAAATAGTGACGTTTCGTCTAGCAGGCGTTCCGGCGATTCAACGCCCTTAACCACGATGCTGCGTGCCATAGTATGCAGTTCGGCATCTTCCTCGGCCGAGAGTTCCCGTCCGGTGAAAACCACGACCGGCACGTTCGACAGGTCGCTGTCGTTGCGGAGCTGATCGAGCACCTGAAAGCCGCTCATGTCGGGCAGGCGAAGATCCAGCACCACGCAGTCGCAAGGATTGTCACGCAGGACGGTGAGGGCCTCTGCACCGGTATCTGCCGTGACGATCTCGATATCGTTGTGGTCCAGAAGTTCGCGGATGCTGAGCTGTTCGGCTGCATCGTCCTCGACGATCAGCAGTCTCTTGCGGCGGGGTCTGGCATATTCCTTGATCTGCGACAGTGCCGCGCTGACGCCTTCGGTGGTGGTGGGCTTGTTGACGAAAGAGAAGGCGCCGCGCGCCAGCGCGTGCTGGCGATCCTCGTCGAGTGTGATGACCTGGACCGGGATGTGGCGGGTGAGGGGATTGTGCTTGAGCTGGTTCAGCACCGTCCAGCCCAGCATGTCCGGCAGGAAGACGTCGAGCGACACCGCGGTCGGCTGGAATTGCTTGGCAAGCTCCAGCGCCTCGGTGCCGCGATTGGCCACCAGCACCTTGAAGCCTTTGTCGCGCGCCAGATCGATCAGCACGCGCGCATAATGCGGATCGTCTTCGACGATCAGCAGGATGGTGTCGCCCGGCTCAAGATTCATCCGGTCGTCGGGCAATTGTTCGGTCGCACGCTCCGGCGAGGTAGGCGGCAATAGCGGCTGAGTTCCCAGCTGCTGCGTCGGATTGGGACGCGGCGCCACCGTCGGCCCGGAATATTTCAACGGCAGATACAGCGTGAAGGTGCTGCCCTTGCCGGGCGCACTGTGCAGGTGGATTTCGCCGCCGAGCAGGCTGGCCAGTTCGCGGCTGATCGCAAGACCAAGCCCGGTGCCGCCGTATTTACGGCTGGTGCCGGCGTCGGCCTGCTGGAAGGCCTCGAAGATCAGCCTCTGCTTGTCCAGCGGGATGCCGATGCCGGTATCCGACACTTCGAAAGCGATCACGGCAGGCGCGGTGTTGAGGACCGGATGTTCGGGGCTCCAGCCGCCGACCGCCGCCGCGACCTTGAGGTTGACGCCGCCTTCGGCGGTGAACTTGAAAGCGTTGGAGAGCAGGTTCTTCAGCACCTGCTGCAGGCGCTTGGAATCGGTGACGATGCTGCGCGCGAGATTTGGATCGAGCTCGACATTGAACGTCAATTGACGGTTGTCGGCCTCGTGCCGGAACGGGCGGGCGACCGTGTCCAGCAGGCTGGAGGTGAGAATTTCCTCGGCGTCGACCGTCACCGTGCCAGACTCAATCTTGGACAGGTCGAGGATATCGCTGATCAGATTGAGCAGATCGGTTCCGGCGCCGTGGATGGTTCGGGCGAATTCGACTTGCTTGCCGGTGAGGTTGCCGTCCGGATTTTCGGTGAGCTGCTGCCCGAGGATCAGGATGCTGTTGAGCGGGGTACGCAACTCATGTGACATGTTCGCCAGGAATTCGGATTTGTACTTCGAGGTCAGCGCCAGCTCGCTGGCCTTTTCCTCGAGCGCGCGCCGCGCCTGTTCGATTTCCTGGTTCTTGCGTTCGACCTCGACGTTGCGCTCGGCGAGCTGCTGGGCTTTCTGCTCGAGCTGTTCGTTGGTCTGTTGCAGCTCTCTTTGCTGCGCCTGCAACTCGGCGGCAAGTTGCTGGGACTGCTTCAGCAGTCCTTCGGTCTGCATCGTGGCTTCAATACTGTTGAGCACGATGCCGATGCTGTCAGTGAGCTGTTCGAGGAACGTCATCTGCGCGGTCGTGAACGCAGTCATCGATGCGAGTTCGATGATGGCCTTGACCTGGCTCTCGAACAGCACCGGCAGAACCACGATGTTCTTCGGCACCACGCGCAGCAGGGTCGAGGAGATCGGCACCGCATCGGAGGGAATGTCCGCCACCAGCCGCTGACGCTTGTCGACCGCGCATTGCCCGGCCAGCCCCTCGCCAAACCGCACGATCTGCTGGTGTGGATAGATGCCGTCGCCGGCGTAGGCCGACAGCAGCCGCAATTGCGGACAATCCTCATTCTCGACCTGATAGATCACGCCGGTATGCGCATTCACCAGCGGCGTCAGCTCGGTCAGCAGCAATCGTCCGACGGTTGCAAGATCGCGCTGTCCCTGCAGCATGTTGGTGAATTTCGCAAGATTGGTCTTCAGCCAGTCCTGCTGGGTGTTGACGTCGGTCGTGAGCCTCAAATTGCCGATCATCGTATTGATATTGTCTTTGAGCTCGGCGACTTCGCCGCGCGCATCGACCTGGATCGAACGGGTGAGGTCGCCCTTGGTCACGGCGGTCGCGACTTCGGCGATCGCGCGTACCTGCGAGGTCAGGTTGGCGGCCAGCAGGTTGACGTTGCCGGTCAGATCCTTCCAGGTGCCGGCCGCGCCGGGCACGTTGGCCTGACCGCCGAGCCGGCCTTCCACGCCGACCTCGCGGGCAACGGTGGTGACCTGCTCGGCGAATGTCGCCAGCGTCTCGGTCATGTTGTTGATGGTGTCGGCAAGCGCGGCGACTTCGCCCCGCGACTTCATGGTCAAATTCTGTTTCAGATCGCCATTGGCGACGGCAGTGACGACCTTGACGATGCCACGCACCTGCTCGGTGAGATTGGCGGCCATCAGGTTCACGGTATCGGTGAGATCCTTCCAGGTGCCGGCAACGCCGGGCACTTCGGCCTGGCCGCCCAGCTTGCCTTCGGTGCCGACCTCGCGCGCCACCCGTGTCACTTCGCCGGCAAATGCATTGAGCTGGTCCACCATCGTATTGATGGTGTTCTTCAGCTCGAGAATTTCGCCTTTGACGTCGACGGTGATCTTGCGCGAGAGGTCGCCGCGCGCCACGGCCGTGGTGACTTCCGCGATGTTGCGGACCTGAGTGGTGAGATTGGCGGCCAGCAGGTTGACGTTGTCGGTCAGATCCTTCCAGGTGCCGCCGACGCCGGGCACCACGGCCTGACCGCCAAGCCGGCCTTCGGTACCGACCTCGCGGGCCACGCGCGTCACTTCGGCCGCGAACGAGCGAAGCTGCTCGACCATGGTGTTCAGCGTGTCCTTGAGCAGCAGGATCTCGCCACGCACGTCCACGGTGATCTTCTTCGACAGGTCGCCGCCGGCGATCGCGGTCGCGACTTCGGCGATGTTGCGAACCTGCGCGGTCAGGTTCGAGGCCATGAAGTTGACGTTGTCGGTCAGGTCCTTCCAGGTGCCGGCGACCTCGGGCACCTCGGCCTGGCCGCCAAGCTTGCCTTCGGTGCCGACCTCGCGGGCCACGCGCGTCACTTCCGAAGCAAATGCATTGAGCTGGTCCACCATCGTGTTGATGGTGTTCTTCAAGTCCAGAATTTCACCCTTCACGTCGACGGTGATCTTGCGCGAAAGGTCGCCGCGCGCGACCGCCGTCGTCACCTCGGCGATGTTGCGGACCTGGGCGGTGAGATTACCCGCCATCGAATTGACGCTGTCGGTGAGGTCCTTCCAGGTGCCGGCGACGCCGGGGACGTTGGCCTGACCACCGAGCCGTCCTTCGGTGCCGACCTCGCGCGCCACGCGCGTCACCTCACCGGCGAAGCGGTTGAGCTGGTCGACCATGGTGTTCAGCGTTTCCTTCAATTGCAGGATTTCGCCGCGCACATCCACGGTGATCTTCTTCGACAGGTCGCCGCCGGCGATCGCGGTCGCGACCTCGGCGATGTTGCGGACCTGGGCGGTCAGGTTTGACGCCATGAAGTTGACGTTGTCGGTCAGATCCTTCCAGGTACCGGCAACGCCGGGCACTTCGGCCTGGCCGCCGAGCTTGCCGTCGGTGCCGACTTCGCGCGCCACGCGCGTCACTTCGCCGGCGAACGCATTGAGCTGGTCGACCATGGTATTCAGCGTTTCCTTCAATTGCAGGATTTCGCCGGATACGTTCACCGTGATCTTCTTGGACAGGTCGCCCTTGGCGACGGCCGTCGCGACTTCCGCGATGTTGCGGACCTGGCCGGTCAGGTTCGAAGCCATCGAGTTGACGCTGTCGGTGAGGTCCTTCCAGGTGCCGGCGACGCCGCGCACATTGGCCTGGCCGCCGAGCTTGCCTTCGGTGCCGACCTCGCGCGCCACGCGCGTCACTTCGCCGGCAAATGCATTGAGCTGGTCCACCATGGTGTTGATGGTGTCCTTCAGCTCGAGGATTTCGCCGCGAACGTCCACGGTGATCTTCTTGGACAGGTCGCCATTGGCGACGGCGGTGGTCACCTCGGCGATGTTGCGAACCTGCGCCGTCAGGTTCGAGGCCATGGAGTTGACGCTTTCGGTCAGATCCTTCCAGGTGCCGGCGACGCCGAGCACATTGGCCTGGCCGCCGAGCCGGCCTTCGGTGCCGACTTCGCGCGCCACGCGCGTTACTTCGCCCGCGAACGCGTTGAGCTGGTCGACCATCGTGTTCAGCGTTTCCTTGAGCTGAAGGATCTCGCCGGACACGTTCACCGTGATCTTCTTGGACAGGTCGCCGCCGGCAATCGCGGTTGCGACGTCGGCGATGTTGCGGACCTGTGCGGTCAGGTTCGAGGCCATGAAGTTGACGTTGTCGGTCAAGTCCTTCCAGGTGCCGGCAACGCCGGGCACCTGGGCCTGGCCGCCGAGCTTGCCCTCGGTACCGACCTCACGCGCCACGCGCGTCACCTCCGAGGCGAAGGAGTTGAGCTGGTCCACCATCGTATTGATGGTGTCCTTCAGCTCCAGGATTTCGCCACGCACATCGACGGTGATCTTGCGCGAGAGGTCG
>DASZTN010000160.1:0-45126 GCA_035547995.1 Bradyrhizobium sp.
CAATTTGCCTAAAAGCCGGACTGAAGGCGACGACAGTCATTCATTTTCGCGAATTTTTGGTGCCGATATGCTTAGAAGCTCTTAACTCGGAACGGCGGGAGGGGGTGGACTCGCGGAGCGACGGCACTCGTCGCCGTCCAAAGCCCGGCATCGATCCGAATATGATTTCGGCAATATTAGTTGCTGGAGGTCCGAGCGGGCCGACCAGATCATGATCTGATCAAGTTGAATCAGATCATGATCTCATCTCTTTGTTTGAGCATGATCTCCGCGCAAACGCGTTCTGCGTTTGTCGCGAGGGAAAACCGGTGCCCACTTTTCCGGATCATGCTCTAGATCCGCATATGCTCCTCGATGCGAGCCGCCGAGCCGGCATCAACCCTTGCGCTATCGACAATCTCGCCGCGTTTGAACACCAGATAACGACCGGCGATGCCGAGCGCAAAGGGCAGGTGCTGCTCGATGACGAGGATCGGCGTGCCGAAGTCCCGGCGGAAGACGGTCAGAACCTCGGACAATCTATCGACCAAGGACGGCTGCAGCCCCTCGGTGACCTCATCCAGCATCAACACCTCCGGCCTTGCCATCAGCGCGCGGGCAACGATGAGCATCTTTTGCTCGCCGCCGGACAGTGTGCCTGCCCGCTGCTTGAGGCGATGGGTCAGTACCGGAAACCACTGGCCGACATGATCGAGCGCGGCTTCGAATTCTCTGTCCGACAACAGGCCGAGCCGCAGATTGTCGCGAATCGAGAGATCCTGGAACAGCGCCTGTTCCTGCGGCACATAGACCAGTCCGAGCCGACGCTTCAAATGCGGCGGCATCCGCGTGACGTCAGACCCTGCGAATTTCACCCGGCCGCGCCAGGCCGGCAGGAAGCCCAATACCGCCTTCAACAGCGATGTCTTGCCCATGCCGTTCTTGCCGACCACCGCGACCACTTCCGATTTCGCCAGCGCGAAGCTGACGTCGCTGATCACCTCCGAGGTGCCATAGCCGCTTGCCAGCCCTTCCACCTCGAGCACGCCGGTCATGCGCCGACCTCCGCAGCGGGCTTGCCGGTATAGATTTCACGCACCAGCGCGCTGCCGACGACCTCGTCGACCGATCCGTCGAGCGCGATCTTGCCCTGATGCAGCACGATGATCCGCGAGGAGATCTCGCGAACGAAGTCGAGATCGTGCTCGATCAGCAGGATGCACAAGCGGTCATGCGATACGAGCGCGGTCAGTATCTCCGCAAAACGCTGGCGTTCGGCGCGCGTCAGGCCCGCGGTCGGCTCGTCCAGCAGCAGAACCTCCGGCTCCAGCGACAGCACCATCGCAAGCTCCAGCGCCTGCTTCAGGCCGTGGCTGAGATTACGGGCCTCCTCGCCCAGCCGCTCGGCAAGCCCCGAGCGCTCGACCACGGACATCGCCGCGACCGGCAATTCAAGCACTGCCGAAGTCGAGGTCAGCGCCGGCCGGGCGCGATGCGTGCGGGCGACGCGCAGGCATTCGGCGACGGTGAGCGTCTCGAACACGGAGGCCGCCTGGAATTTGCGCCCGAGGCCGAACTGCACGATGCGCGCCGGCGGCAGATGTTCGATCGCATGGCCTGCGATGGCAACGAAGCCTGACGACCGTTCGCGTCCGTCGGAGAGGCACCGGATCAGCGTGGTCTTGCCGGCGCCGTTCGGTCCCACCAGGCTCAGGAGCTCGCCGCGATGGGCTGTGAACTGCACGCCGTCGAGCACCGACAGGCTTCCAAAATGCTTGCCGACCTCGCGCACCTCGATGGCGACGCCGCTGGCCTCGACCTGGCGAGCCGCCGGCGTGATGGCGCGCAGGCGGATCGAAGCAGCCTCACCGGACGGGCGAGCATGGCGGGCCAGCCTCTTGAAGACGCCGACGAGACCGTCCGGAAAGGCAAGGATGACGGCGATCAGCGCGATCCCGATGATCAGCTCCCACACATAGGGCAGGCTGCCGGACAGATAGGCGCTGGCCACCTCGATGCTGAGCGCCCCGATGACAGCACCGACGATGGTGCCGCGGCCGCCGAGCGCGACCATGATGATCAGCCGGGTACCGAAATTGAAACCGGCGTTCTCTGGCGCGGCGACAGCGCCAAAGGCGGCATAGCCGAAACCCGCCAGCGAGGCGACGACAGCCGTGATCACCAGGACGATGATGCGATAGCGCGACGTGTCGATGCCGAGATAGGTACAGCGCTCGTCATTGTCGCGAAGCGCCTTCAACAGGCGGCCGGTGTCGCTTTGCATCACGATCATCGCCACCACCGCGGTGGCGACAAGGCTGAGGCCGGCGAGGCGGAACCAATTGTCGAAGTCGAGATCGAAGCTGTCGAATCCGACCAGCCCGGAGGACGAGCCGGTGAACGTGCCGCCCGAGTAGATGATCTGCACCAGCACGATCGGCACGACCAGCGACACGATCGACGCATAGAGCGGTGTCGAGCCCGGATAGAACGAAAGCCAGCCGGTAAGCGCGGCGACGCCTGCGGCGGCGACAACGGCGACGGCAATCGCGAGCAACGCCTGCCAGGTGCCGAAACCGTATTCGGTGAAAACGATCGCCAGTGCATAGACGCCGATGCCGAAGAAGGCCGACTGGCCGAAGGTCAGCGTACCGCAATAGCCCCAGACGATGTCGACGGTGATCGCGGCGATCGCAACGAAACAGGCGCGGATCAGAATGTTGATCAGGTAGGTATCGAGCACCAGCGGCGCCAGCAAGACGCCGCCGATGACGATTACAGCGAGCGCCGCCATCGACAATTTCGTGGACATGCCGATCGGGCGGGACGCTGCCGGGCTGACTTGACGGAGCTCAGGCACGGGCAAAACCCTCGGGCCGGATGCGCAGCACGATGGCGGCACAAATCGCGATGGTGAGGCCGCCCAGAATCGGATTGACGAACGTCGAGACGATCACCTGGAGACCGCCGAGCACAAGACTCGAAACCGCCAGCGTCAGCAGCGATCCGCCGGAAACCATCACCAGCATGAAGGCGCTGATGAGCCAAGGAACGCCCATGTTCGGATCGACGCTCGACAGCGGCGTGATCAGGGCGCCCGACAGCGCCGCGAGCCCGCTGCCGATCGCAAACGTAATGAGGCGGACGCGTGAGCTGTCGACGCCCAATCCCTGGGCCAGCATCTCGTTCATGATGACCGCGCGCGTGGATAGACCGAGGCGCGTGCCATTGAGCAGCCCCGTGAACACCAATGCGACGATCACGGCAGCGACGATCATGATAATCCGGTAGAGCGAATAATCGACGCCCAGAAAATCGATCGTGCCGGTGATCGGCGCCTGCACGAACTGAACCTCGCGGCCGAAGATCAGCGTAACGAGCTGTCCGATCACGATTCCCAATCCCCAGGTGGCGAGAATGGCGTCGAGCGGACGTCGATAGAGCCATCGCACGATGGTCGCTTCCGTCAACGCGCCACAAGCTGCGCCCGCTGTGAAAGCGAGCGGCAACACCAGAATCCAGGGCAGTCCGAGCCTGGTGCCGACCAGCGCGGCATAGGCTCCGACCGTGATGAAGGCGGCGTGAGCGAAATTGATGATCTTCATCACCCCGAACACGATCAGAAGGCCGGACGAGATGATGAAGAGCAAGGCTGCCGTCGTGACCGCATCAAGGGCAATAGTCAGCATGCGCGCTCCGAACGATGGCCACGAAACAGACGCTTTCGAGCTTGCGTCAGCTTACGACTTCGGCGGGCACTGCGCACCCGGATCGACATTGGGGAAACTCTGGATCACTTTCACGCTGCCATCGGCCTGCACCTGTCCGAGATACATGGTGAGCGGAGCGTGGTGCTGCTTGTCCATTTTGATGCTGCCGCGCGGCCCGTCGACCGTCACCTCCGGCAACGCCGCCAGCACCTTCTTCGGATCTGTTCCACCGGCTTTTTCGACCGCCGCCTTGTAGGCGTATACGGCTTCATATTCCGGCACCGACAGGTCGTTCGGCGTCTTCAGGTCGGCGCCGAACTTCTTGCTCATCGCCGCCAGGAACGCCTTGTTGGCCGGGGTATCGATGCCGGTGACATAGGAAGCCGAGATATAGATGTCTGCCGCATCCGCGCCCATGCTCTTGGCCGTACCCTCGTCGACGGCGAGATTGCCGTAGGGAAGCGAGACGCCCGCAGCGCGAAGCTGCTTGGTGAGCGTCACATTGGGCGCGCCACCGGCCGTCGATGTAATGATGGCATCCGCTCCGGACGACTTCAGCTTGGAGATGATCGGCGTCCAGTCCGAGCCATCCATCGGCAGATATTCCTCGCCGACCACCTTGCCGCCGGTCTTCTCGATATAGGCTTTGGTGAACGACAGCATGCCGCGGCCGAAGGCATAATCTGATCCGATCAGGAAGTATTTCTTCGCCTTCTTCTCCTTGTTGAAGTAGTCGACGATCGGCGGCACCTGCTGCTCGGGCACCCATGCATTGACGTAAAGATAAGGGCTGCACGACCTGCCCTCGTAGAAGGAGGTATAGATAAACGGCGTCTTGCCGCGCGCGACGATCGGCAGGCCCGCATTGCGCGCCGCGCTGGTTTCCATCGAGATCAGCACGTTGACTTTCTTCTGGAAGATCAACGCATCGAACGCCTTCTGCGCGCCCGCAGCGCCGGAGCCGTCGTCGGCGACATCGAGCGACAGAGGCCGCCCGAGCACACCGCCCTTGGCATTGATTTCGTCGACCGCAAGCTCAGCCGATTGCACGACCGACGGCGCCACCACCGAGTTCGCCCCGGAAAGCCCGACCGGTACGCCAATCTTGATCGGATCGGCCGCCATGGCCGAGCCCGTTGCCGCCATCAACGCCACAGAAACCAGAAAAGCACGCGATGTCATTCGATGTCCTCCATCCTCACTACGATACTCAGTACCAACCGCGCTTGACGTCGCTGCCCAACATCTCGTCGTAGAGATCGGAGCGGCGGTCGCGCAGAACCTGATTGAACGCATTCCAGTTGCGGGCCCGCCGCGCCTCGCCCAGCGCGACCTCGGCAAGGAGAATCTCCTCCTTGTCGCGGCTCGCCGGACCTGCCACCGGCCAGCCCGTATAGCTGACGATCAAACTCTGGCCTTCGAACGGCTGGCCCCGCTCTGTCCCCACCCGGTCCGCACAGGCGATGTAGATCGAGTTCGAATGCGCGGCCGCCATCGCCAGGATGTTGGCCATCGCTTCCCGGCCTTCGGCCTGTCCGGGGATCGGCACCCAATTGGTGGGAACGCAAACGATATCCGCCCCCTGCAGCGCCGCGAGGCGATAGGCTTCGGGAAACCAGCCATCGTAACAGATCGCGATTCCGATCCGGCCGATGGCGGTATGAAACACCGGAAAGCCGAGATCGCCCGGTTCGAAATAGAGGTTCTCTTCGTTCCACAAATGGACCTTGCGAAACGTCCCGATATAGCCCTCCGGTCCGATCAGCACCGCACTGTTGAAGAGCCTGGCTCCATCGCGCTCGCAGATGCCGGCGACGAGGTACAGCTGATGCCTGGCGGCGACTTCGCTCCACGCCGTCACCGTCGGACCGCCGGGAATCGGCTCGGCCGCCGCGAAGGCCTCTTCGCGCGACTTGAACATGTATCCGCTGTTGCAGAGCTCGGGCAGCACGACGAGCTTTGCGCCGAGCCCGGCGGCGCGATCGATCATCGCAATGCTGTGCGCAACGTTGGCTTCGACCTCTCCCATCGCCGGCCGCATCTGCAGACAGGCAATCCTGATCTTCGTTTCATCCGCCGTCGAGGCAAGCGAAACCATCGCAGCCCGCTCCTTTGCGTTGCGCAAAACAAAAAGCCCCCGAGTGCGCCGAATGACGCAGTCCGAGGGCTACACAGCCTGATTTGAAATGGCCGACCGGCCATTGGCGCGAGCGACATACGGCCCGCGCACGCCCCAAATAGTTCCCAAGATGGGATTTAAGTCAACAACGAAGACTGCAAAAATTTAAGGCCGCCATTGCTCAGCCGGTGAGCTTTAGCGCGTTTGCAGCGGCGCATCGAGAATGCCAAGTCCGCCAAGCATTTCCTGCGCATTGATGATCGACACCGCTATCTCCGCCATGGTCAGGCGCTTCTGCGTTGCCTGTTGGCGGATCAGCTCATAGGCCTCGACTTCGCCGATCTGTTTCAGGCCGACAAGGATCTTGACCGCCTTGTCGACATCACGCCGTGCCTTCAGCGTCTCCTCGAGCTTCTGCACCTTGCCTTCGAGCCGACGCGTATAGCCGCGCAGCGACCTTGCGAGCACCAGCGAGGAAAGGATGCCGAACGAGCGGATCGGCTTGTTGACGACGCCATGGGCGTTGCTGTCGAGCAGGCGCTTGAGGATTGTCGGGTTCTCATAATCGACGATGGCGACGAGCGTCAGCGGAAGATCATTGGCGCTTGCCGGGAATGTCGCATCCTCCGTGGTCTCGACCAGCTGAAATACCGTGTCGATATCGTGCGGAATTGCGGCCGGCGGCGGCCACACGCCACGGACATTGCAGCCGATGCGCTTGAGCTGGTCGATCAGCGCTTCGCCTTCCGCATCGCGCGGATGGATCACCAGCACGCGCGCGCCGCGAAGGTCATCGATCAGACGGCGGACACCCGGCTTCATGCGGTGGCCACCTCTTCGGTGAGCCAGCGTCCGCCGATCGGAGAGACCGACAGATAGGGATCCGGCTTGATCGGGCCCTTGCCTTCCCAGACGATGTCGAAGCCGCCGTCGGGACGGGCGCGCCCGATCCGGGGTGTCAGCGATACGTGATTATTGTCGGCGTCGATCTGCACCGGGCCCTCGGGCGCATCGACGCTCAAGCCTTGCGCTGCCTCGACCAGGCGCTGAGTATCGAGACTGCCGGCCTGGGCGAGCGCCTTGGCGAACAGCTTCACCTGGGCGTAGGCGCTTGCACTCCACATGCTGACCGGCCTGTCGGCGCCGTACGCCTTGGCGAAAGCAGCCTTGAAGCGCGCGCTGTTCTCGCTCTCCACCGAGCCGAAATAGCTCGCGGCGGTGAGATGGCCGGCGCAATATTCCGGGCCGATCTCGCGCACTTCACCTTCGGCCATGGTCAGGCTGGCAATCGGCATTCGCGCCGGGTCAAAACCCTTCCTGGCGTAGAGCCGATAGAAACATTGCGCCGTACGACCAACGATGGTCGAGAACACGACATCCGGCGAACGGATGCGGATCATGTCGAGGGCGCGAGAAAGCTCGGCTTCGCTGGCTTCCATGGCCACATACTGCTCACCCGCCACCTGCCCCGCATAGGATTCGACGAGATCGCGCATGATCCGGTTGGACTCGCGCGGATAGATATAATCCGAGCCGATCAGATAAATCCGCGGGCCATATTTGCGCACGATATATTCGGCGAGCGGAAAACTGTTCTGGTTGGGACAGGCGCCGGTGTAGATCACGTTAGGCGAGTATTCGAAGCCTTCGTACAGCGAGGGGTACCACAACAGCCCGTTGCGGCGCTCGATGGCGGGAAGCACGGCCTTGCGCTCGGCCGATGTCGAGCAGCCAAAGATGACCGATGCGCCATCTTCGGTCAGCAGCCGATCCGCCAGCTTTCGATAGGCTTCGGGAACCGAGCCCGGATCGTAAGCGATCACCTCGATCTCGCGTCCGAGGATGCCGCCTGCTCTGTTGATCTCCTCGATCGCCAGTGCGGTGCCGAAGAAATGTTCCGACTCCGTGACCGCCATCAGCCCGCTGCGCGAAAAGAGGACACCGACCCGCCAGACCTCCCGGTCGGACGATTTTGCGTGGGATCCTGCCTTCGTCATCCAGCTGCCTCCTATGGCGCCATGCAATCTGGGCCGCGGGGCGCCGAGTATTGCGGCTCGCCGGAGCATTGGCAACTCTCCGGCCGTGACAGACTGTGCTCCCTTACAGAGTGAGCGCCGGCGGGATCACACGGCCCGAGCTTCGCGCATTGATCCCTGAGAAACCGATTTGTAGGGGAACACGGACTCTCGGACTTTGATGGCCGGAGCTGATTGATTGACCGCCGCATCGCGAGCGGCTGGTTCGACTGATCGGCAACGGACTCGGCCTCTGGCGTGAAGCCAGGAGGAGTCTTTGGCACCGGCAGCTTCGGTCCGACCCCTGACCAGTTTCTGCTCAACCCGTCATCAGGCCTGCTTAATAACAGTGCTGAACAAAAATTATTTCTATGCATCTCAGTGACTTACGTATGATTGTATGCAGAATACAAAATATTCTTGTAGCTTGGCTTCGATCAGAACAGACTTCCCTGAGCATGGCAGGCGGGACGACCGTCAATGGCGACGGTCGCGCGACGGGACGAACGGATCTGCCGGCAGTGGAGCGAGCAATGAGCGACCAAGTTTCCGCCATCGCGGCGACCGAAGCGGTGAAGCCGACCGGCGTACGCTGGAATATCTTCCTGCTGATGCTGTTCCTGATCTCGATCAACTATATCGATCGCGCTTCGCTCTCGGTCGCGATGCCGTTGATCTCGAAGGAGTTCGATGTCGATCCTGCCATGCAGGGCCTGATCCTGAGTTCGTTCTTCTGGACCTACGCCGTGATGCAGGTCCCCGGCGGCATGCTCGCCGACCGCTTCAAGCCGCGGATCGTGATCGCATCGGCGACCTTTTTCTGGGGCACATTCCAGGCGCTTGCCGCACTCTCCACCAGCTGGTTGCTGTTGCTGTTCACCCGGCTCGGTCTCGGTGCATCGGAAGCGCCGATTTATCCGGCCGGAGGCAAGCTCAACGCGATCTGGATGACGCAGACCGAACGTGGACGCGGCGCCACCCTGCTGGACGGAGGCGCCCCGCTCGGCGCAGCACTCGGATCGATCGTGATTGCGTGGCTGATCGCGACATTCGACTCCTGGCGCGTCGCTTTCGTCATCGCCGGCGTCGGAACGATGCTGTGTGGCCTGTGGGCGTGGTACTATATCCGCAACGAGCCACGCCAGCACCCCTCGGTCAACGAGGCGGAAGTGCGCTATCTCGAACATGCGCATGCGCTGGAAGACGCGGCCTCGCCGCCTTCGTCGGGCGGCCGCTGGACCGCCTATTTCCGGTTTCGCTCGGTCTGGTGCATGTGCCTGGGCTGGATGTTCTTCAACACCACCTTTTACGGCTTGCTGACGTGGATGCCGACTTATCTGTACAAGGTGCATAATTTCGACATCAAGGTGCTCGGCAGCGCGTCCTTCATCATCTTTTTCGCGGGCTTCGTCGGTGAAATGATCGGCGGATGGATCGGCGATAGCTGGCGCCGCCAGGGCGGCGCGCCCAACCTGGTGTACCGCACGCTGTTCGGCATCGCGGCCGTCATGACGACCATATCGATTTTCCTGGTCGCCTATGTGAGGGACCCGGTAGCCGTCGTGGTGCTTCTGTCCGCGACGCTGTTCTTCCTGCGCTGGTGCGGGATGTACTGGGTCATTCCCGCCGCGCTGGCAGGCCGGAACAAATCCGGCTTTCTTGGCGGCTGCATGAATCTGGGCGGCAACATCGCAGGGATCATGACACCGCTGATCGTCGGCTTCATCGTTCAGGCAACGGGCTCCTATTTCCTGGCCCTGATGTATTTCGCCGCCGCCGGCGTCGCGCTGCTGATCTGCTCGACCCTGATCGATTACAGCCGCAAGCTGCCGGTCTAGCCGGAATGGACGGCGTGGCTGGGATGGGAGAAACCGAGATGACACGCCCGATCCGGCTCGGCATGCTGACCCCTTCCTCCAACACGGCGCTTGAGCCGATCACCTATGCGATACTGTCCGGCATCACCGGGATCTCGGTGCATTTTTCGCGCTTCAAGGTGACGGAGATCGCGCTCTCCGAATCCGCGCTTCGTCAGTTCGACGACAGCGAGATCCTGCGCGCGGCCGAGCTGCTGGCCCATGCGAAAGTCGATGTCATCGCCTGGAATGGAACATCGGCGAGCTGGCTTGGCTTCGACCGGGACGAACGGCTGTGCGAACGCATCACGGCCTCGACCGGCATCAGGGCCTGCACCACCGTGCTGACCTATCGCGACCTGCTCCGGCGGCTTGGTGCGACGAGGATCGGACTGGTGAGCCCCTATCGCCAGGACGTCCAGGACAAAATCATCGCCAATTGGGCTTCGCAGGGCCTGCGTTGTGTCGCCGAGCGGCACCTTTCACTGCAGGACAATTTCTCCTTCGCTGAAGTTACTGAAGCCGAAGTGGCGGGCCTGATCGAAGATGTCGCACGAGAAGGATGCGACGCAATTGTCGTGCTTTGCACCAATATGCGCGGTGCCTCCCCCGCCGAACGGCTCGAAACCACGCTCGGCGTGCCGGTGCTCGATTCGATTGCGGTAACGCTATGGGGCTGCCTCGTCGCAACCGGCGTTGATCCATCGCAGATCAAGGGCTGGGGAAGCCTGTTCTCGAATTCAGCGCTTGCAGGCGCCGCGCCCCCGGTCGATACCGTCCGCACCGGGCTGCAACGATGATCATCAGAGGCAAGACGATCGACTGTGAATGAGAGCAGAAAGAAAAAGGCCGGAAGGGAAGCGCGCCGCCGCGGCCGCGTGACGGCGTTGCAACGGCGCGAACTGCGTGTGCCACGCACCGGGCTGCACGAGCAGGCGGCAATGCGCCTGCGGACACTGATCGTGCGCGGCGATCTCGCACCCGGAGAGCAGTTGCTCGAAACCAGCCTGTCGGAGGCGCTCGGGGTCTCGCGAACACCGCTGCGCGAGGCGTTGAAGCAATTGGCTGCCGAAGGCCTGGTCGAGCTGCGGCTGAACCGCAGCGCCGTGGTCGCCTCGATCCGGCGCGAGGAAGTCACCGAATTGTTCGAAGCGCTTGGTGGCATCGAACGCTGCGCCGCCGAGCTTGCCGCAACGCGCATGGGCCCGCGCGAGATCGAGCGGCTTGAGGCGCTGCAGGAGCGGATCGAATGGCATCACCATCGCGGCGAGCTGCGCGATTATTTCGAGATCAACCAGCAGATTCACAGCGCGATCGTCGGATTCGCCCGCAATAATGTGCTGAAGGCGACCCATGACGTGTTGCTGCCGCGTGCGGAACGCGCACGCTTCTTCGCGCTGTCGTTTCTGGGACGATGGGATGAATCGGTGCGGGAGCATCAGGATATCCTCTCAGCGCTCAAGGCCGCAGATTCCGATCGCGCGGGGCAGCTATTGAGCCATCATGTCCGCCGCACCGGCGAGATCGTCGCCACGACCCTGAGCGGCAAGCCGGATCAGCCCGAGCTAGCCGAGCAGGCGACCAGTGTGAGTGCTCAGGTGATACGAAAGGTGAAGAGGAAAATATCGGCAAGGAACAGCCCGTGAAACTTCTGCTGCTCAATCCCAACACCACGACGGCGGTGACCGACCTGCTCCATGCCGCCGGCGCTCGTGCCGCCTCGCCCGGCACCGAGCTGGTGGCGATGACGGCCACGCGCGGCGTCCCTTACATCGCCACGCGCGCCGAGGCGCAAATCGGCGGTGCCGTCGCCCTGGAGATGCTGGCCGAAGCCGCTGATGCATTCGATGCCGCGATCATCGCGGCCTTTGGCGATCCCGGTCTGTTCGGAGCACGTGAGCTGTTCGACATTCCGGTGGTCGGGCTCGCCGAAGCCGCGATGCTGACCGCCTGCATGGTCGGCCGAAAGTTTTCCATCGTGACATTCGCAGGTGCTCTCGCCCCCTGGTACCAGGAATGCGTCGCCATGCATGGCCTGGGCGAACGGTGCGCCGGCATCCGCGCGCTCGACGGCACGTTCCGGTCGATTTCGGAGGTCCAGTCCGAGAAGGAGGAGATGTTGGTGGCGCTGGCGAATCTCGCTGTGGAACAGGACGGCGCCGACGTTGTCATTCTCTCCGGCGCGCCCCTGTCCGGGCTCGCCGCCAGGGTCGCTGGCCGGATTCCGGTGCCGGTGATCGATCCCATTGCCGCGGCGGTGCGGCAGGCTGAAACGCTCGCCGTGCTCAAGCCGCGCAAGGCGATCGCCGGAACGTTTCGTCGGCCCGATCCCAAACCGAGCATGGGACTCACCGAAGCACTGGCTGCCGTCATCGAACACCGCAAACCGAACGACCGGTAATGAGGAGTGAGCAAATGCCGTTCGACATCGTCATTCGCGGCGGCACGGTCGTGACCGCCGCCGACACCTTCGCTGCAGATGTCGGCATCCGCGACGGCAAGATCGCCGCCCTTGGACATGATCTCGGTACGGCAGAGACGGTCATCGATGCGACCGATCGCCTGGTGTTGCCGGGCGGCATCGACAGCCACGTTCACTTCGCCCAGCCCTCCGGCGAAGGAATCGTGATGGCTGACGGCTTTGCCACCGGCACGCGTTCCGCGGCGTTCGGCGGCAATACCACGGTGCTGCCGTTCTGCCTGCAGGAAAAAGGCCAGACGCTGCGCGAAGCGCTGCGCCGCTACCACGCGCTGGCGGATGGCGAGTGCCATGTCGACGTCGCCTTCCACCTGATTGTCACCGATCCGACCGAGCAGGTTCTCGGCCAGGAACTGCCGGCGCTGGTGGAAGACGGCTACACCTCGCTCAAGGTGTTCATGACCTATGAGGGGCTCGCGCTGTCGGACCGCGAACTGCTCGAAACCATGTCGGTCGCCCGCGAGACCGGTGCGATGCTGATGGTGCATGCGGAAAATTTCGATGCGATCCGATTCCTCACCGATCGCCTCGAACGCGCCGGCAATACCGCTCCGCGCTTTCACGCCACCTCGCGGCCGATTCCGGTCGAGCGTGAAGCCACGCACCGCGCCATCTCGCTATCCGAACTGGTCGACGTGCCGATCATGATCGTGCACGTTTCGAACCGGGAAGCGATGGAGGAGATCCGGCGTGCCCAGCAGCGCGGACTGCGGGTCATGGGCGAGACCTGTCCGCAATATCTGGTGTTGACCGAAAAGGATCTCGATCAGCTCAACATGGAGGGAGCGAAATATGTCTGCTCGCCGCCGCCGCGCGACGCCGCCAGCCAGGTGGCATGCTGGGAAGGCCTGCAGCAGAAAGTGTTTTCGGTATTTTCGTCGGACCATTGCCCGTTCCGCTATGACGATCCGCAAGGCAAGCTTACGCCAAAGGGACGCACCAGCTTCCGCTGGGTGCCGAACGGAATCCCGGGCGTGGCGACGCGGCTGCCGATCCTGTTTTCCGAAGGCGTGGTGAAGGGCCGCATCGATCTCAACAGTTTCGTCGCATTCAGCGCGACCAATCATGCCAAGATCTACGGCCTCTATCCGCGCAAAGGAACCATCGCGGTAGGGTCGGACGCCGACATCGCGCTGTGGGACCCCAAGCGCAAGGTCACCATCCGCCACGAGCTCATCCATGACGGCTCGGACTACACGCCTTACGAGGGACTTGAAGTCACCGGCTGGCCCGTCCTGACCATGGTCCGCGGCAAGATTGTCGTCGACGATGGTGTGCTCGTGGGCGCCAAGGGCCACGGCACTTACCTGCCTCGCGTCAAGCCATCGGCAAGGCCCGGCCCGCCACAACGCTGAAGCGTTTTCGAGGAAGCGGACACCGGCTGGCGTGAAGAAAACGCGTCAAAACGGAAACCAGAAGGCTGGAGATCAATATGCCCTACGCAAAGACCGATGACGGCGTGCGCCTCTATTTCGAAGAAACCGGATCGGGTCGTCCGGTGATCCTGGTTCATGAGTTCGCCGGTGACTTGCGAAGCTACGAGCAGCAGATGCGGCATTTCGGCAAGCGCTATCGCGCCATTGCCTACAATGCGCGTGGCTTTCCGCCTTCCGACGTGCCGGAACAGGTCTCCTCCTACTCGCAGGCGCGCGCGGCCGACGACATCCTGGCCGTGCTCGACCATATCGGCGAACCGAAAGCCCATATCATCGGCCTGTCGATGGGCGGCTTTGCGACCCTGCATTTCGGGCTGCGTCATCCTCAACGGGCACTGTCGCTCTGCATTGGCGGCTGCGGCTACGGCGCCGAACTCGACAAGCGCGAGGCGTTTCGCGCCGAGGCCGACGTGATCGCCAGCATGATCCGGACGGAGGGTATGCCGGCCTTCGCCGAGCGCTACGCCTATGGGCCGACGCGCGTGCAATATGAGAACAAGGATCCGCGCGGCCATGCCGAATTCAAAGCCATGCTGGCCGAACACTCGGCCGTCGGATCAGCCAATACCCAGCAGGGCGTGCAGAAAGAGCGTCCCTCCCTCTATACGCTGGTCGACGAGATGAAGCGCATCACGGTGCCGACGCTGATCATTACCGGCGACGAGGATTGGCCCTGCCTTCTGCCGGGCATCCTCATGAAACAAAGCATTCCATCCGCGGCGCTCGCGGTGATGCCGAACTCGGGCCACGCCATCAACATCGAGGAGCCCGAGGAATACAACCGGATCGTCGGCGATTTCCTGTCTCAGGTCGACAGCGGCCGATGGCCGCTTCGCGACCCAAGGGCCGTCAGCGCCTCCATTACGGGAATGAAGGATTAGGCGTGATCCTGCCCCGCCGGCCGATCATTTCTTGAGCTTGAGCTCCTAAGGCTGGGCCCAGCGGCGTGACCAAATGTCGCCGCCGCCCGCACGCCTGTCCTGATCCTGATCGCGCGGGAGTCCCGCTCCTTCGGATGAATGGCCCGGAGCGAAAGCGCCGGCGGCATCGTCGAAATGAGCCGGCTCCAGCCGCTCCCGCCGCACATGGAAATCGAAGACGTCGAAACGGTTATAGCCCGCCGCAACGTCGTGAAAACGTTTCGGCTCGATGCAGCGCTGCAGATCGAGCTCGGCATAGACCAGGCCCTCCGTCACCGTTGCTTCGCCGACGACCATGCCGGTCGGATCGACGAAGAAGCTCTCCGAGGTCGGCGTCGCCTCCAGCAGGTTCAACGCGGCCTTGTCTCCATTTGCAATCCACTCGCGGGCGGCCTGGTCGAGACAGCTCCCGACCACCACGACGAAGCACTTGGCCTCGAACGCATGCGCGGCGGCCCGGATCCGGTTGGCGGACCGGTTGTCGTAATTGCCGGTCTCTTCCGGCGGCCGTGTCGGCCACACCGGCGGATAGGAGGCAACGTGGATCTGTTCGCCTTGTGCGATCAGCGCGAAGCGCGCGAGCGGATTGGTATTTTCTCCGCAGATCAGTCCGCCGATCCGCCCGATCCGCGTCTCGGCCACCCGCAGGCCGAAGGCATCGCCCGGATTCCAGGCAAGCTTCTCGTAGAATGTCGGCACCAGCTTGCGGTGATGGACGAGAACATCTCCATCGTCGCCGATCAGAAGATTGCTGTTCCACAGCCCGCCGATGCTCGCGCGATTGCGTTCGCTGAATCCGATCGAGACGAAGATCTTATGTTTTCGCGCGGCATGCCGAATGCGCTGGACCTCGGGACCGTCCGCATAGATGCTTGCCTCGACAAACGCCGCGAAGGCCTCGTGCGTGCGGATCGGCGCGTGCACCGCGGTCCAGATCGGAAATCCGGGAATGAAGCTTTCGGGGAAAGCCACCAGCGACGCTCCCTGCTTTGCGGCCTGAGCGATGAGCCCGACGGCCTTCTCCACCGTCTGGGCCGCATCGAGGAAGACCGGAGCGACATGGGCTGCGGCGACTTTCACGTGTTGGGGAATCATCGGATCGGCGCTCCTGCATTGAAGACGATGTGGGCAATTGACTCTTGAATCATCTGTGCGATGAAATTCCCATGACAGCAAAGGCTGACCGGAGACATCCACCTGTGACATCCCCCATCGAACGGATCGATTGGGATGATCTGCGCATCTTCCTTGACGTCGCCCGGGTAGGCAGCCTGACGCAGGCGGCCCGGGCCCTGAAGGTCGATCACTCGACGGTCAGCCGTCGCCTGACGCGGCTCGAATATGCGGTCGGCGCGACGCTGTTCAAACGCGGGCGCGGCGGCGTCACCTTGACCGAGATGGGCCTTGCCGTGATGCGCCGCGCCGAAGAGCTCGCCGCGGGAATTCGCCACCTGCGTGCCGATGTCAACGGCTCGACCGCGGCAGGCCTGGTGCGGCTTGCGACGATGGAAGGCATCGCCTCGCTCTGGCTCACGCCACGGCTGCACGCCCTGCAGGTACGGGCTCCCGATGTCCAGCTCGAGCTCGTGACCTCCCCGCAGCAGGTCCGCGTCAACCGGCGCGAGGCCGATCTGTTTCTGTCGTTCTTCCGCCCGACCGGCCGCAACCTGATCAGTTCGCAGCTCGGCGGATTCACCACTCATTTGTGGGCATCGCCCGACTATCTCCAAAGAGCCGGCGTACCGAAAAGCCCCGACGACCTCGCCCGCCACAGCTTCGTCGGCTATATCGAGGAACTCGTCCTTGTCGACGCAGTTCGCTGGCTCGAGGAGCTGGTTCCGGATCCGCGATTCGTCTTCACGAGCAACAGCATGATTTCCCAGCTCGGCGCCGCGCGCGGCGGCCTCGGCATCGTCTGCCTGCCTTCGTTCAGCGGCGCCGACCAGGCCGGCCTCGTCAAGGTGCTGCCGAACACGCTGATGGGCCGGCGGGAATTGTGGCTCAGCGCCCATACCGATCTTGCCGAATCCCCGCGCATCAAGGCGGTCACCGACACGCTGCAGGAACTGATCGTGCAGGACAAGGCGTTCTTCCGCGGCGCGGCGCGTCATCGATGATGCTCCCCGTCCATCACACTCACTGCGCCACGCTCGATTACATAGGCATTATCGACGAAGCGACGGCTGTGTGTCGCATCGGACTCGCTGATCAGCACGCTGAGCGAGCCCGTATTTCGCAGCTCCGAAAGGATTTCCACGATGCGTTGTGCGAGCACCGGGGCGACCCCCTCGAACGGCTCGTCGAGAAGCAGCAGGTCGCGAGCCACCATCAGCGCCCGCGCCAGCGCCACGAGCTTCTGCTGACCGCCGCTCAGCTCCATGGCGCGGCGCCGGGCAAAAGGCGCGATTTCGGGGATGAGCGAATAGCACCATTGAAGCCTCGCCTGCGCCTCGAGCTGCGGATTGGCCCAGGCCGGCAGCATGATATTCTGCTCGACCGTCCATCCCGCGATCAACCGCCGATCCTCGGGCATGTAGCCCACGCCGAAGCGGGCATGATCGGACGGGCTGGCCTCGGTGGTCGCCCGGTCGCCGATCCGGATCTCTCCCGACCATCGCGGGATCAGGTTCATGACCGCGCGCATCAGCGTGGTCTTGCCGGCGCCGTTGCGGCCGATCAGTGCGACGAACGAATTCGGCCGGACGTGAAGCGACACGTTGCGCAGAACATCGGCGCCGTCGATGCGCACCCAGAGGCGCTCAAGCTGGAGCATGGCGTTCCTTCACGCCCGGCGGGACGCCGCCGGCTGTGCCCGTAATGAAACGAATGACATCGTTGTCGGCGAAAATATCCGCCGCGGCGCCATCCGCGATGATCCGTCCCTCGTAGAGCGCGATCACCCGCGAAGCGTATTCACGCACGATCTCCATGTCGTGCTCGATGAAGATGACGGTGGTCGACATTTTCCGAAAGCGTTCGATCAGGAAGGAAACCAGCTCATTTTTCTCCTCGGCGCTGACGCCGCTGGTCGGCTCGTCGAGCAGGACGAGATCGGGATCGGCGCAGGTCGCCATCGCGATGTCCAGCAGCTTGCGCACCCCCTGGGGAATATTCGCGACCACCGCATCCGCATGTTCGGCGATGCCGTAGGCGCTCAGGATACGCTGCGCCTGATCGACCAGGCGCGGTTCGGAGAAGCGGCGCAGGATCGACGAATGCCGCTCCGCCAGCAGAGCGAGCGCGATCATCATGTTCTCGCGCGCGCTGCGGCTGCCGAAGAGCTGCGGCACCTGGAAGGAACGCGCGATGCCCTGGCGAGCGAGAAGACGCGGCGGCAATCCGGTCACGTCGTTCCCGCGAAACTTGATACGGCCGACCGTCGGTTTCAGATAGCCGGATATGATGTTGAACAGCGTGGTCTTGCCGGCGCCGTTCGCTCCGATGATGCCGACGATCTCCCCGCGGCGAACGGTCAGATCAATTCCCTTGGCCGCGAGGAAATCCCCGAACCTGCACTGAACCCCGACGCATTGCAGCAGCCCGGTCATGACGGCCTGCCGCGTTCGAGCGCGTCCGGCTGCCGCGCATGCAGCTTGCGGACCGCCGACCAGGCCAGCGCGATCAGGCGATCGAGACCTTCCGGGAGAAACAGAATGATCGCCAGCATCGTCGCGCCGAAGGCTGATTGCCACTGGTCGGGAAACAGCGCCGAGGCGTAGCTGCGCAGGATCTCCAACAGAAAGGCGCCCAAGGCAGGGCTGAGAACGCTGGCCTGGCCGCTGAGGAGAACGACGAAGATGAAGTCACCGGCAGTCGTCCAATAGGCGAGCTGCGGATCGACGTGACGCGCCGACAATCCGGCCAGGGCACCACCGGCGCCGGCAAGCACGCCGGCAACGCCATAGGCGACCCAGACCACCTTCCTTACCGAATAGCCCAGATATTCGACCCGAATCTCGTTGTCGACGACGGCCGAAATCAACGCGCCGAATCGCGAGCGGAGAAAGACATGCGTCAGCGCGGCGAACATCGTCCAGATCCAGATGCAGAATACGAAGCTTGTCCACTGGGCGTCAGGACCGCGCGGGCGATAGCCGAGATAGGATGGCAGCCCGATGTTGAGGCCGTCGCTTCCGCCGAACAGACGCAGCTTGGTCGCGATGCCGAACATCACCATCGATAACGCCAGGGTCAGCATCGAGAAGAAGATGCCGCGATATCGCGCCAGAAGGAGGCCGAGGACGGCTGCCGTGAAGCCGGCGGCGATGGCAGCGACCAGCACCACCGCAAAGGCATCGGTGATGCCGCCATACCTGTTCATCAAGGCCACGGCATAACCGCCGACAAAGTAAAACAGGCTCTGCCCGAACGAGAGCAGCCCGGCCCGCAGCATGATCATCACGCCGATCGAGGCCAGCGCTGTCGAGGTCGAGATCTGCCCGAGATAGCGAATCCAGCTCGGCGTGGCTGCGGCGCCAAATGTCGCGACGACCGCAACGGCAAGCAGCGCCGCAATCGTCCAGTCGATCCGAAGATTCCTCATATGCGCCGCGCCGCTGCCGGAGCCAGCAATCCGTATGGCCGCACCGCCAGCACGGCGACCATCACAAAATAGACCGCAAAAACCTCTAGCTCGGGAACCAGATGCGCTGCCGTGGCCCGCGCCAGCCCGATGATGACAGCGCCGAGCAGCGTGCCGGGAATGCTGCCAAGCCCGCCGACGACCACAACCGCGAAAGCGACGACAATGACTTCGACACCGATGCCGGGACTGACGGCGATTTTCGGCGCCGTCAGGGCGCCGGCAAGGCAGCCGAGCACCGAGCCCACGATGAACGTGCCGGTCTTGATGCGGCCGACATGGATGCCCATGGCAGCGCTGATCTCGCTGTCGAACACCACCGCCGTCACGCAGCGGCCGAGCCGCGTCCGGTTGAGCGTGTACCATACCGCCGCCGCCACGATCAGCGAAACGGCGATCAACGCGATATCGTAGACCGGATATTGCAGGCCGCCGATGGCAATCTGACCAAGGCTGTCTCTCGGCTGCGGTGCGTACAGCGACCGGCCGCCCGATATCATCTTGGTCAGATCGTCCAGCACAAGGAATACGGCATAGGTCGCGATCAGGACCAGCGGCTCGGGATAACCGTAGAGCCGCCGCAGCACGCAACGCTCGACGAGCAGGCCGACCACGGCGCCGATCACGCCCGCGGCTCCAAGGGCTGCCGCGAGTTGAAGCGCAGTCCCCCATCCGAGCGCGACCGAAGCGCTGATGGCATAGATCGATGCATACGCGCCGATGGCGTAGAATGCTCCGTGCGCGATGTTGAGCAGGCGCAGGACGCCGAAGATGAGGGTCAGCCCCACCGCAACCAGGAACAGCCAGGCTGCAAACGAGGCGGCATCCACGACGATGGCGCTAAACGTAACCACAAGACCTCTCCGCGTATCGGACCAACGGGCGCAGCATCCGCCGCTGCGCCCTGCACATCAGCTTCTCGTCAGCACCAAACTCTCGTCAGCACTTGGCACCCTTGAAGCCGGACTTGATCCAGTCGACGGCGCGAACGCCATCGGGCGGGTTCACGCATTGCGCAGGATACACCTTGATGTCGGTCACGATGGCTTCGTTCTTGGCCTTGTCCCAGCCGGAGTACACGCCATAGGCCGTGGCCTGGATCGCCTGATGTCCGTTGTTGTTCGCCATTATGACCGGAAATCCGCTCGCGGTTTCGAAGGTCAGCCCTTTCAGGGCGGCGATCACGGCTTCGGTCTTCTGCTTGCCTGCCGCACCGGCCGCGGCTTTCTCGTAAGCGGCCTTGATGCCGAATATGCCCTGCGCCGCCGCGTAGGCGCCGAATGGCGGCACACGATGATAGGCCTTCAGATATTCCGCCTTGAACCAGTCCGCGAGCGGCGTCTTGCGCGCGAAATAGCCATGCGGCCCGCGCGCACCGAAGATCGAGCCGACAATCGCCTTGTCGCCGAGGTCATCGATGATGCCGGTACCCATCGTCAGAACGAACTTGGTCTTCTCGGTCAGGCCGCGGCTGGACGCCTGCAGCGCGAAGGCATCGGCATCGCCGCCCCAGAAGCTGGAGAACAGAGCGTCCGCCGGGCTGCTCAGCAGCGTGCTGATCTCCGCGCCATAGTCGCTGGTCCCAAGCTTGGTGAACAAGCCGGCGGGATATTGAATGTCCGGCTTGAGCGCGGACATCGCCGCCTTGAATTCGGTCCAGCTGTCCTGTCCCCAGGAGTAATCCTGGTTGATGCCCGACACCGACTTGATGTTCGGCATCTTCTCAAGAAGATATTTGGCAGCGGCGACCTGATCCATCGTTCCGGTGGGCGCCGTGCGCACCGAATATTCGGGCGAGGTGACGATATCCTCAAACAGCTGCGGGTTGCCGCAGTGGAAGAAGTCCGTCAGCACCTGCAGCTCTTCGGCGACCGGCGCGATCGCATTGCAGTCGGCGCTCGAGTTGTAACCGATCACCATGTCGACCTTCTCGCTTTCGACGAGGCGACGGTACTCGGCAAGCTGCTTTTGCGCGCCGCCGGCCTCGTCGACGAAGACCGGCTCGATCTGCAGGCCGTTGATGCCCGGCTTGTCGTAGGGAGCCGGCACCTTTCCGGCGTTGAGAGCCTCGACCAGCAGCTTTGCGCCGTCCCGCGCATGCGAGCCGTAGGCGGCCCCCGGCCCCGACAGGAAAAACACGAATCCGATCTTCAGCTTGTCCTGGGCGGCTGCCGGGTCCGGCCAGCTGCCCGCCAGGCAGAGTAGTGCTGCCGCCGACGCGGCCCACAGTCGAAGTTTCGCCTTCATCGCAACCTCCAGCTTTTCAAAGGCAACAGAAATCCGTTCGCGATCCCGGCGAAAACCACGAGCAGTTCGTCAAAGAATAGAATTCAGCGCACTCTCTCGGCGTCGAACCAGGAGAGCAAACCGGTCTCCGGATGGCAGTTCAGGTATTCAAACCTGTGCCCTCCCTCCGGCAGAACGTAAACCTCGTGCCAGGTCCGCAGCTGATTGGCCGCGCCATAATGGCGATAGCGCCTGATCGCCGCCGAAAAGATCGCCGCGTGGCTGGCATGGTTCTCGGACCAGTCCTCAAGATGCGCCAGCGAAAGGAAATAGGCGTGCGCATATTCGTCCGGCTCGAGATTGCCGTCGACATCGCTGCTGCGTTGCCAGCGCATCGAGGCGCATCCGCTCGGCAGCGGATTCCGCTCCAGGTAATCCATGCCGGCGCTGACCGGACCGCGCAGTTGATCGTCATAATTGGCGTGCTGTTCTTCGTCCATGAAGCCCCAGCTCGACCCGCCGCGGATGATGGCAAGGTTGTTCGGCGGCTGAACCGCCCAGTGCTCGCCGAAACCCTTTCGGCCCGGCTTCCTTTGCAATGCCGTGCCGAGCGGGGATTCAAGTTTATCCTTCGCTGCCGCGATCAAGCGGTCGCGCATGGCGCCGTAATAGCCGCAATAGGGAGTGGGATAGAGCGCGACTTCGGCGGCCGCCGACACACCGATCGGAAAATCCAGCCAGAACAGGCTTTCCTGCCGATCACGCGGAACACGCAAAATCTCGCGCCAGGTACCGAACGGTCCCTCAAGCCGCGCCGGCTCATGCCACCACGCTTCGGCAGCGCGGTCGCCGCTCCAGCGGGCAAACCTGTCTTCATTCACCCAATAGGCCGATACGAGATGCGTGGATGTGCCGTGGAGCGTATGGGAGCGCGCATGCTGGTAGCAATTCGGACCATCCGGATGACGAGCCAGATATTGCTCGATCCACGCAAGAAGCGGGTGATCGGCCAGCGCCGCGTCGTCGGCAGCTTCGGCGCCGAACAACGCCATGCGAAACTGGGTCTGGCCGGGCGGCACCTGAAACGACCAGCGCTGCACCGCCGGCTTGAAATTGGGAGCCTGGCGGAGCGGCACGACCCGCTCTGCCGGACTGAAGGCTTCACTCGGAGCCTCACTCAGCACCCTTGCGACCGGACGACGGGGTTGCCAACGACGAGCAATATCGGGAGCTAACATGTCAGCCCTCCTTCACTAAATCGCATCACCCGGCGGCTCAGACTTGCATAGTTTATTCCTGCGTGTATGCACAAAAGACTGCACAGCTTTGTGCAAGATTTCGGCAACGACAGCATCGCTGCCGAAACGCAATTGGCGGATCAGTTGCAGCGCGGCTTGCCGGCGACCGCATTCATTGCTCCCGCACAAATCAATTTACGACACGCGCTTGTACGAGACTTACCCAGAAGTCCCTTTGCTATCGCGGACAACGTAACGGTCTGGCGGCGCGCTCGAGACGGATAAACTGTTGATCCTTCTGATCTGCTCCCCGGAGCCTCTCATCGCAGCCATTGGGATGGCTGCCGTTGCAGCGCTGGCATCCATTGACCCAGATCAAGGCGCCGGCTGCCGTCGAAAATAATCATATGGTTGTGATGGTGAGGAGAGGTGTCATGAGAATTCTCAGCAGGAGCGCCGCAGTCGCGCTTATCGCGGCGGCAATCGCCGGCGCAGCCATTGCCCAGGACCAGTCCCCGCAACAAGGCACGTCGTCCGGACGGAGCTGGAGTCCGCGCGGCATGATGGGTTACGGGTCCATGGGAGCTGGCATGGTGGGACCTGACATAGTGGGACCTGGCATGATGGGTAATGGCGCGATGGGCGCTTGGATGATGGGAGCGGGCGGATCGGCGCAAGCGATGTGCGACGCGATGAGCAGCCACATCGAAGGCCGCCTCGCCTATATCAAGGCGGAGCTCAAGGTGACCGATGCCCAAGAGCCGCTTTGGAACACCTACGCTGTCGCCGCGCGAGACAATGCCAAAACCATGATTGCCCGTTGTACGGCCATGATGGGCAGGCCTTCCTCCCAGGTAAGTCTGCCGGACCGGCTCGACCAGAATGAGCAGTTGATGGCCACGCAGCTCGAGGCCGTGCGTGCCATGAATAAGGCGCTGAGGCCGCTCTATGCGGCGCTGAGCGACGATCAGAAAAAAGCAGCAGATCAGCTGTTCCTGGGTCCAATGGGCATGATGTGACGGCGGCGCGGAACAGCGCAGCACGGATCAGGTGCCATGATCAGGTGCCATGTCTTATGGCATCTTTGTATCGCGGCAAGCGATGCCGGGCGAATGCCGTTAATTTACATCCGTTGCCGGGATCAACATTCGCAGCTTGATAAGCGGAGGCGGCGATGACTTACTATTTTTCCAAAATCATCGATGCACCTTTTCAGCAGGCCGTCGAAAGAACGGTCGCGGCGCTGAAGAGCCACGGCTTCGGTGTCCTGACGAGGATCGACGTCCAGGCGACCTTGAAAGAAAAGATCGGCGTCGATTTCCGGCGCTACATCATTCTGGGCGCTTGCAATCCGACAATGGCGCATCAGGCGCTTGAGGCCGAGGACAAGATCGGCACGATGCTTCCGTGCAATGTGATCGTGCAGGAGGTCGGCGGCGGGACGGAAGTGGCCGCCATCGACCCCGTTGCCTCCATGCAGGCGATCCAAAACGACAGACTTGCGGCAGTGGCAACCAAAGTGCGGGAGGAACTCAAGGCCGCCGTCCAGTCGCTCTGAATTCCGGCACAGCGACTATCAGCATACGCGAGACCATCCCAGGCATTGCGGTAAAAAGCGCGACAGGCGGCAAGGTCATGGCGTTACCGGCGCGCATGCCGGGACGACAAACGACGTGGAATATCGTGCAGTTCTCCGTCTGATTATTTATTGCCCACGGCTGCGCTTTACGACAATCGGTTCGCGCGGCATGACTGCCTGCGACAGCGCCTCGACGAAGATAGGCTCCCATGCCCTGATATGGTGCCTGAGAAGGTTCGTAAGAGCCTCCGCCTTGCCGGCCATCGCAAGCTCGATGATCTGATAATGCTCGGCCATGGATTCGTTTTGCCGGGCAAGACCCGCACGCGACTTGATGCCGTAAAGCCGCATCTGATCGCGCAGCCCCATCACCATTTCGGTGAGGCGCGCATTGTCCGCCGCCGCGGTCAGCATCCGATGAAAGCTGCGATCGGCTTCGAGATAGAGCCTGATGTCCTCGGTTCGCACCGCGCGCACGATGTCGTCGGCAAAACGGGAAAGTCCGTCGAGATTCTTGTTCGGCTTGCGCGCGACGATGGAGGCCGCATGAAGCTCCAGCACCTCGCGGAGATCGAACAGGTTGCGAAGCTCGGTCAAGGTCGGCTCGACCACCTTGAAGCCGCGGTTGCGCATCGGCTCGATCAGCCCGCTGCGCGTCAGTTCGAGCAGCGCTTCCCGGACCGGCGTCGTCGACACGCCGAGGCTCGCAGCCAGCGTCGGCACGGAATACATCGTTCCCGGCATGCTTTGGCCGGAAATGATCTCGGCGCGCACCTGCTGCAGCACCAGTTCCCTTAAGTTCTGCTCCATTCCGCCTCCCCGCCTCGTCGGTTCCGGAGCCTCCCGGTTTATCAGCGCCGCACAATAAATGCGCTTGACGGACGATATGCCCACAGATGATGCTGTGTAAAGCTTTACAGTAGCGCACTACATTAACTTCCTCGTGACATGGCTCTCTTCTTTTATGGCTGAGCGCATTCCCGGCTATTGCACGCTCTGCCGATCCCGGTGCGGCTCGACGGTCATCGTCGAGAACGGCCGGCTGGTCGGTGTCGAGAGCCTGCCCGGGCATCCGACCGGCGGAGCGCTGTGCGCGAAAGGCCGCGCGGCGCCCGAGATGGTGCACAGTCCGCGCCGCCTGACCAGGCCGCTGCGCCGGACCGCACCGCGAGGCGCCGCCGATCCGGGCTGGACCGAAATCTCCTGGGACGAGGCCCTGGACGGCATCGCCCAACGGCTCGCCGCGATCCGCGAAAGATCCGGCGCCGAAGCGGTGGCCTTCGCCGTCACCACGCCGAGCGGCACCCCCATGGTCGACAGCTTCGAATGGGTCGAGCGCTTCATCAGGTGTTTCGGCAGTCCAAACCTGATCTATGCCGTCGAAGTCTGCGGCTGGCACAAGGACTATGCCCACGCCCTCACCTTCGGCCGCGGCATCGGATTTCCCGACTACGATCACGCCGACGCCATCGTCCTGTGGGGCCACAATCCGGCCCGGACCTGGCTCGCCCAGGCCACCCGCGTCGCCGATGCGCGAAGGCGCGGAGCCCGCGTGGCGGTGATTGATCCCAAGCCCAACGGATCGGGACAGCAGGCCGATATCTGGCTGCGCATCCGTCCCGGCGCCGATGGCGCGCTCGCCATGGGCGCCATCCGGCACCTCATCACGACAAAATCGTTCGATGCGGAATTCGTGACGCGCTGGACCAATGGACCTTTCCTGGTCAACACCGATACCGGACGCTTCATTCGTGCGAGCGAACTCCGGGATGGCGGGTCACCCGACGCGTTCGTCGTGCTGGATCGGTCCGGAGCGGCGCAGGCCCATGATGCGCGTTTTTCGATTCTCGATCCCGACTGCTGCAGGCTGGATGACCGTACCACGCTCGCCGGACGCGACGGCCGCGTGATCATTGCGGCGACAGCATTCCGTCTGCTGGCGGCCGAGGCCGCGCCCTACACGATCGCCCGCGTCGCCGAAATCACCTGGCTCGACGAGCGCGACGTCGCCGCGTTCTACGAACTGTTCGAGAACAGCCCCCGCCTCGCCTACCATGCGTGGACCGGCGTCGGCCAGCACACCAATGCCACGATGACCGAGCGGGCGATCGCAACGCTTTACGCGCTGACCGGCGCCTGCGACCGGCCGGGCGGCAATGTCTGGCCGGTGCCGCCGCCGACCCGCACCGTCAATGACTATGCGCTGTTGCCGCCGGCACAGAGGGCCAAGGCACTCGGCATCGACGAACTGCCGCTCGGGCCGCCAAGCCGGGGCTGGATCACGGCACGGGATTTCAGCCGCGCGGTGCTGACCGGCGAGCCGTACCGCGTCGAGGCGCTGATGAGCTTCGGCACCAATCTCGTGGTGTCGCAGGGCCATTCCTCGCGCAATCGCGATGCGCTGCGTGCGCTCGACTTCCATGTTCACGTCGACATGTTCATGAATCCGACGGCCGAGAACGCGGATATCATCCTGCCGGCCAACATGCCGTGGGAGCGCGATGCGCTGAAGATCGGCTTCGAGATCACGCAGCAGGCGGTCGAGACCATACAATTCCGTCCGCGGATGCTTCCGCCGCTCGGCGAGTGCAAGGCGGACTACGAGATCGCCGCGCAGCTCGCCGTCCGCCTCGGCCTGGCGAACCAATTCTTCGGCGGCGATATCCGCGCCGGCTGGAATTATCAGCTCGCCCCGCTTGGCATAACCATCGACGAGCTGCGCCGGCATCCTTCCGGCCTGCGTTTTCCCCAGCCGTTCAGCCATGAGAAATACGCGCTCAAGCGCGAGGATGGCACGGTTGCCGGCTTTGCGACGCCAACCCGCCGCGTCGAGATCTATTCTGAACTGATGCGCGAGCATGGCTATCCGCCGCTGCCGCGCCATATCGAGCCGGCCGAAAGCCCGCTCGCGGGCACGGCCGACGGCGGTTTTCCGCTGGTGCTCACCACGGCCAAGAGCGGCTGGTTCGTGCACAGCTCGCACCGCCATGTCGCCTCGCTTCGCAGGAAGACGCCCGATCCTGCAATCGAGATCAATGCAACGCTCGCGGCGCAGCGCGGCCTCAAGGATGGCGACTGGGCGATCGTCGAGACTTCGACCGGAGAGGTCCGGCTGCGGGTGCGCCTGAACGAGGCGCTCGACGACCGCGTCGCCGTCGCCGAGTTCGGCTGGTGGGAGGACTGCCCGCCGCTCGGCCGCGAGGCGACCAGCGCCGGCGGATTTCGAACCTCGAACATGAACGATGCCTTGAGCGATGCGACGCGCGATCCGGTCAGCGGCTCGGTGCCGCTGCGCGCAGTCCGTTGCGACATTCGCAAGGACGGCACTGCAAGCCGCGACCGCTGGGCCGGCCGGCGCGCGTTCTCGGTTGCCGCCATTCGCAGGGAAGCCGACGACGTCGTCGCGCTGGACCTCGCCCCGTGCGATGGCGGCGCGCTTCCCACATTCCTGCCGGGTCAGCACGTCATGTTGGGCGTGCCGGGCATGGATGTGACCCGCGCCTACTCGCTGACCGGCCGCGGCGGACGCGATGTCCTGTCTGTCGCAGTGAAGCGGCGCCGCTGCGACGGTTTCGAAGACATCGCGGCCTCGCTCTCCCGTCATGTCCATCGCCTGAGCGTCGGCGACGACGTGCTGATCGAGGCGCCGCGCGGCACCTTCACGCCGCCGCTGGCAGGGACGCGTCCGCTTATTTTCCTTGCCGCCGGCATCGGCATCACCCCCTTCATGAGTCATCTCGAAGCGCTCGCCGAACGCGAGCCGGCGCAGCGCGTCGCCAGGGTGCTTCTGCTCTATGGCTGCCGCAGCGGCAATGAGCATCCATTCGGCCGGCGGCTGCGCGAGCTTGCCGAGCTGCTGCCGGAACTCGATCTCGTCACCGCGTTTTCATCGCCGCGCCCGCAGGACCGCCGTCCGCAGGACTACGACCATGCCGGCCGGATCGACCTGTCGGCAATCGACGAGTTGCTGCCGCAACGGCCGCTCGCCTATCTCTGCGGCTCGCCGGACTTCACGACATCGATGACCGAGCGCCTGGTCGAACGAGGCCTGCCGCGCTTCGACGTGTTTACCGAGGCGTTCGCATCGCCGCCGGTCGTACCACCAAGCCTAAAGCCGCAAACCGTTCACCTCGCCGGCAGCGACAGGAGCTTCGTCTGGTCGCCCGAGCTTGGAACGCTGCTCGATGCCGCCGAGGCGGCGGGCCTGCCGTTTCCGAGCGGCTGCCGCGTCGGCCAGTGCGAAAGCTGCGCCATGCGCGTCGTCGCGGGCGAGGTCGCGCGGCTCGGCGGCGACGAAACGACGACAGACCAGTGCCTGACCTGCCAGGCCGTTCCTCTCTCCGAGCTCACGCTCGCGCTCTGACCGACAATGACACGCAACACCAACACGACAAACGGGGGCTGCAATGACTGACACGACGCATCGGAATTCCCTTCCCGACAATGTCCCGACGCAGGCCAACCTGCTCGCGCGCTTCTCGCAGCATATGGTCGGCTTCGCCGAGCGCTGGTTTCCGGATGCCTATGTATTCGTTCTGATCGCCGTGGTGGTGATCGCGCTCGGCACCATCGTCCATGGCGGCTCGCCGCTGGCGGTCAGCCGTGCGTTCGGCGACGGTTTCTGGAATCTGATTCCGTTCACGATGCAAATGGCGCTGGTCGCAATCGGAGGCTATGTGGTCGCGATGTCGCCGCCGGTCGCGGCGCTGCTGCGGCGGCTCGCCGGCGTGCCCTCCACCGCACGCGGCGCGATCGTCTTCGTCGGCGTGCTCAGCATCCTGCTGTCGCTGCTGAACTGGGGCCTCAGCCTGATCTTCTCCGGCCTCCTGGTGCGCGAAATCGCCCGGCGCAAGGACATCAAGCTGGACTATCGCGCCGCCGGCGCGGCCGGTTATCTCGGCCTCGGCTGCGGCTTCACGCTCGGCATCACATCATCGGCTGCTCAGCTCCAGGCCAACGCGGCGAGCATTCCAGCCTCGCTGCTGCCGATCACCGGCGTCATCGGCTTCTCCGAGACCATCCTGACCTGGCAGAACCTCCTGACGACCGTGATCGTGACCGTGCTGTCCGCGGTGATCTGCTATCTGACGGCACCCAATCCGATGCTGGTCAAAACCGCCGAGGACCTCGGCGTCCCCCTCGACAATGACCTGATCGAGCCGAAGAAGCCGGCGCGCCCCGGCGACTTTCTCGAGTTCAGTCCCATTCTGACGATCCTGATCGTCATGCTCGCGCTGGGCTGGCTGTGGCAGACCTTCCGATCCGGCAACCCGCTGATCACCATGTCGGGCCTCAACACCTATAATTTCGTATTCCTGATCCTTGGCATCCTCCTGCATTGGCGGCCGCGCAGCCTGATCGAAGCGTTCTCCAAGGCAATGCCGAGCGTGTCGGGCGTGCTGCTGCAGTTTCCGTTCTACTCCGGCATCGCCCAGATGCTGACCAAGGTGCCGAATGCCAAGGGCATCACGCTGTCAGACACCATCGCGCACTGGTTCGTCGACGTCTCGGCCAACTCGACCGTCTTCTCGTTCCTGGTCGGGATTTATTCCGCGGTGCTCGGTTTCTTCATCCCGTCCGCCGGCGGCAAATGGGTGATCGAGGCGCCCTACATCATGAAGGCGGCCAACGCGATCGGCGCTCACCTCGGCTGGACCGTGATGGTCTACAACATCGCCGAGACATTGCCGAACTTCATCAATCCATTCTGGATGCTGCCGCTGCTCGGCATTCTCGGGCTGAAGTCAAAGGACCTGATCGGCTACACGTCGGTGCAGTTCTTCGTGCATTTCCCGATCATCATGATCCTGGCCGCGATCCTGATGACGACCTTCGCCTATCACGCGCCGATCCCGCACTGACCGCCATGACCGACAACCTGCCGCAAATCATTGGCGCGGACGAAGCGACGCGTCTGCTTCCGATGGATCAACTGATCGGGCACCTGCGTACCTTCTTCGTCAAAGGTTGCGACGTTCCACCGCGACATCACCACACGATTCCGGTTCCGGGCGAACCGGAGGCGACATTGCTGCTGATGCCGGCATGGCAGCAGAAATCGGAGGATGGCGGCCTGCTTGGCGTCAAGCTGGTCACCGTCTTCCCCGGCAATGCCGCGCGCAAGATGGCAGCGCTGACGTCGGTCTATCTGCTGTTCGACAGCGGCACCGGACGGCAACTTGCAACGATCGCAGGCGATGTCCTGACCGCGAGAAGAACCGTCGCGACATCGGCGCTCGCGGCCTCCTGTCTGGCGCGGGAGGACGCGACCAGCCTGCTCGTTCTCGGCTCCGGCCGGATCGCGAGCCTTTTGCCCGAAGCCTATCGGGCGGTGCGGGACATTCGCCGGATCGGCGTCTGGAACGTCAACGCCGACAGCGCTGCACGCATGGTGGATCGCCTTTGCAACGCCGGCATGGATGCCGTGGTGGTCTCCGATCTCGAACAGGCCGTCAGGAGGGCGGACATTGTCACCGCGGCGACGCTGGCAACCGCGCCTTTCATCAAAGGCGAATGGCTGCAGCCGGGCGTGCATGTCGACCTCATCGGCGCCTTCACGCCGGCGATGCGGGAAGCCGATGACGAGGCGATCAGGCGTTCGGCCGTGTTCGTGGACACTTATGAGGCGACGCATGAGGCCGGCGATCTCGTCCATCCGATCGCGGCCGGAGTTCTGTCACCTGCAGACCTGAAGGGATCGCTGGCCGAGCTCTGCAGCGGAACGGTTCGCGGCCGCCGCTCGCGCGATGACATCACGCTGTTCAAGGCGGTCGGCACCGCGCTGGCGGACCTTGCCACCGCCGGGCTCGCCTACAACGCCCGCGCTGCCGAAGGACCGGTGCGCTGATTGGCGTACGATTCGGCATGGCGGCGGGACATCCGCCGATCAAGCTGCAACGCCGGACAAGCTCGTCATTGCCTGCGACAAACGCGAAACGTTTGCGCAAGGCCGCGAAAGCAACGAAGGACGCCGCAGATTGGGCACTCGTTCTTCGAGCCGCTCAGGAAGGCGCCCGCTAGGTCTGCGCCATCAGCGCCGCGTTGCCGCCGGCCGCGGCGGTATTGATGGTCAACGTCTGCTCGGTCGCAAAGCGCAGCAAATAATGCGGGCCGCCGGCCTTCGGCCCGGTTCCTGACAGGCCGCAGCCGCCGAACGGCTGCACGCCGACGACCGCGCCGATCATGTTGCGGTTGACATAGACGTTGCCGGTGGCAAGACGCGACGAGATGCGCCGGACCACGTCGTCGATCCGCGAATGGATTCCCAGGGTCAGACCAAAGCCGCTCGCTTCGATCGCGGCGATGACATCGTCGAGCTGCTCGGCATGGTAGCGGACGACGTGCAGGATCGGCCCGAAGACCTCCTCGCGCAGCCCGTCGAGCCGGTCCAGCTCGAAAATATGCGGCGCGACGAACGTGCCGCCTGCCGGTGCCGTGCCGGCATAGTGCAGCTTCATCGTCGATTTGCCTGCCGCGATGTAGGCGTCGAGCCGGGCCTTTGCCTCGGCATCGATCACCGGCCCGATATGGGTCGAGATCTCGGCGGGATCGCCGATCTTGAGTTCGCGCGCCGCGCCCGCGATCATCTCGATCATGCCATCCGCCACATCGCTCTGGACGTACATGATCCGCAGCGCCGAGCAGCGCTGCCCTGCCGAGCGGAACGCCGAGGTGATGACATCGTCAGCCACCTGCTCGGCAAGCGATGTCGCATCGACGATCATCGCATTGATGCCGCCGGTTTCCGCAATCAGCGGAACGATCGGGCCGTCCTTGGCCGCCAGTTGACGGTTGATGGCGCGGGCAACCGTCGTCGATCCGGTGAAGACCACGCCGCCGACCGCCCGATGCTCCACGAGCCTGGCGCCGACCGCGCCGTCGCCGGTGACAAGGTGAAGCGCATGCGGAGGAATGCCGGCGGCCAGCAGCAATCCGACCGCCCGGAATGCGATCAGGGGCGTCTGCTCGGCGGGCTTGGCGACAACGCAGTTGCCGGTGGCCAGCGCCGCCACCACCTGTCCCATGAAGATCGCCAGCGGAAAATTCCACGGCGAGATTGCGACGAACACGCCGCGCGGCCGCAGCCGCAGCACGTTGCTTTCTCCGGTCGGCCCGGGCAGTGCATCGTCCTTGCCGAACAGGTGGCGAGCCTGGCTCGCATAGTAGCGGCAGAAATCGACGGCTTCGCGGACCTCGGCAATGGCATCGTCGAGCGTCTTGCCGGCTTCGCGCTGCAGCAGTGCGATGAACTCCGGCATCGCCGCCTCCAGCAGGTCGGCGGCGCGCGCGATCACGGCCGCGCGTACCGCAACATCGGTCGCCGCCCATGCTGCAAAGCCTCGCGCCGCGGCATCGACCGCGGCATTCGCCATGGTCGGATCGGCATCGCGGACCTCGCCGACCGACTCGCCGGTGGCGGGATTGCAGACCTGGCGCGGCGCGCCCGCCATGATCTTGCCGTCGATGATCGACGCCGCGTCGACCGAATTCGCGGCCGCGGCGACGCTGCGAAGCAGCTTCTCCAGCGAAGCCCGGTCGCCCAGTTCCACGCCACTGGAATTCGGTCGATCGGCGAACAGGCGCCGCGGCAGCGGGATGCTGCTGTTTGCGGCCTCCTCGGGATGCGCAATGATCGCAGCCGGCCGGGTGAGCAGTTGCTCCGCCGGTATCGTCTTGTCGCCGACATGCGCTACGAACGAGGAATTCGCGCCGTTTTCGAGCAGCCTGCGCACCAGGTAAGCCAGGAGATCGCGATGCCCTCCGACCGGCGCATAGGTGCGATAGGCGATTTCGGGATGCCGCCGTTCGAGATCGGCATAGAGCGCGTCTCCCATGCCATAAAGCCGTTGGAACTCGAATCCGGACGTCCCCCTGGTGAGTTCGAGGATCGTCGCCACCGTCAGCGCATTGTGTGTGGCGAATTGCGGGTAGATCAGCGGCCGCAAGGACAGCAGCTTGCTGGCGCATGCAATGTAATTGAGATCGGTCATCGCCTTGCGGGTGAAGACCGGATAGCCATCCAGCCCGCGCTCCTGCGCGCGCTTCAGCTCGGTGTCCCAATAGGCGCCCTTCACCAGCCGCAGCATCATCGGCCGGTCGAACTTCGATGCCAGCGCGGCGACATAGTCGATCACGGCCAGCGCGCGCTTCTGATAGGCCTGGATCGCCAGGCCAAATCCGTTCCAGCCGGCGAGCGCTTCGTCCTTCACGATCTCGCTGATGATATCGAGTGACAGTTCGAGCCGGTCGGCCTCCTCGGCATCGACAGTGAAATTGAGATCGAAGGTTTTGGCGCGGCGCGCGAGCTGCAAGACGAGCGGCACCAGTTCATCCATCAGGCGCGTCCGGCTGATCGCCTCGAAGCGCGGATGCAGCGCCGACAGCTTGACCGACAGGCCGGGGCGATCCGGCAATGGCCGGTCGCCGGCACGGCGGCCGATCGCATCGATCGCTGAATGGTAGGAATGAAAGTAGCGCTCGGCATCGGCCAGCGTGCGAGCCCCTTCGCCGAGCATGTCGAAGGAATAGCGCCGGGATGGGCTGGCATTGGCCATCGCGCGATCGAGCGCCGCCTCGATCGTCTGCCCCATCACGAAATGATTTCCCATCACCCGCATCGCCTGCCGCGCGACGGCGCGGATGGTCGGCAGGCCGAGCTGCTTGGCGAGCTTCGCCAGAGTACTGTCCAGCGTGTCATCGGGGCGTGCGATCCGTGCCGCCATGCCCAGCGCCCAGGAGGAGGCATTCACCAGCGGCGTGTCGGAACGGAGTTCATGCAGTGAGAAATTGCCATGACCCAGCCGGTCTTCGATAAAGCGGTCAGCGGTCCCGGCATCGGGAACGCGGAGCAGCGCTTCAGCCAGCGTCATCAGCGCGAGCCCTTCCTTGGTCGAGAGCGAATATTCGCGCAGTACGTCCTCCAGACCGCCGATGCCGCGCTGCGACTGGCGGATCGCGGCAATCAGGAGGAGCGCCTCCCGGTCGATGTTTCGCTCCTGCTCCGCGGTCATGGCCGGAACACTGAGAAGCGAGCGCGCGAGATCGGCGTCATCCTGGCTGTAGGGCGCAACGAACGGTGAATTGATCGACATCTTGGCCTCCAACACATCTGAGGAATATGCCGACGTCAGCCGTGTTACTATCGCATATTTTCTCAAATTACCGTATTAATTGCGGCCCAACCATGTTTCTGGAGCATTTTATGAGCCAGCTCGACAAGATCGACCGGCGAATCCTGACAATCCTGCAAATGGACGGCCGCATCGCCGCAGTCGAGCTCGCCGACAGGATCGGTCTGTCGCCGACCTCGACGGGCGAGCGGCTGAAGCGCCTGCAGCGCGAAGGCTATGTGGCCGGGTTCGGTGCACGGCTCGATCCCCACAAGATCGATCTCGGCTTCCTCGTCTTCGTCGAAGTGCTTCTCGACAAGACGACGCCGGATGTCTTCGACCGGTTTTCCAAATCGATCCAGCGTGCCCCCGAAGTGCTCGAGTGCTACATGGTCGCAGGCGGCTTCGACTATCTGGTGAAGACGCGGCTGCCCGACATGGCCGCCTACCGTCGTTTTCTTGGCGATGTTCTGCTGCCTTTGCCTGGAGTCAAGGAAACCAGGACCTACGCCGTGATGGAGGAGGTCAAGAGTTACGCGCCGCTTCCTCTGTGAGGTGTGCGGCTCGGTCTCGCGCGCCGCCGCCTCAGGCTGAGAAGCCGCTCCGTCTGCGTCGAAGCCGGGTATGACCCGGAGTAAGAACTGGAGAAGGAAGATTGGAGGAGTAAGGCTTGGATGAGTAAGACCTGAGCCAGGGTCCCGCTTGCATCAAAAAGAAAGGGCCCCGGATTGCTCCAGGGCCCGAGCGGTAGCTTGGCGTACATCCGGCCTAGCGACCGCCATCCTTTTTCAGGCTGTATTGTTCAAGCCGCCTTTTCAAGCTGTCTTTTTCAAGCTGTCTTGGCGAACAGAGTAAGGACGCCATCCGCGATGTTGATGGCGACAACTTGTGCCGAACTCAGGCCCTTGGCCTTGAGCGCGGATACCGCTTCCGGAGTCGCATCGATCGAGCTGCGAAGTGATCGTAGATCATCCTCGCTTGTCTTCGAGGCTACATCCTCCACCTTTGACCGCACCTCCGGCTTGAGGTCTTTGATGTTTACGACCTGTATGGCCCGGATGACCGTGGACTGGTTTGACGGGGCCTGTGTCTCCTCCTGAGACTGCGCCTTGGGTTGTGCTCCTTGCGCTTGCACCAGAGCAAGCGGCGCGAAGGTGAGCGCTGTAATAATGACGGATGCCGTAGATATGCGCATGGTCATTCCTTTTGTTGATCTGGAGTCGTTCCTTTTGGATATGGAGCCCGGGAGTTTTTTACCGGTGAAATCCGGTTAACGTTTGATTTTGGCGTGGCCGTTCGGTGGTACCAATGCGGCTGCCGATGGCGATGTGCTGGCGCCCACTTGCTGCACGGCATAGCCGCGCGGCGGATTAACGGAGCAAAATCCGCCCGTTACGGCTCTAATGTCGGTTCGATCTCTCATGTGGGTTCGATAGGGACTGCCACAGATTGGTCGCCGCGGCTGACTGCGCTTTCGGCTGATCCTGCTTGCTGCGGCAAAGGCGGCCCGGCAGGATGTGCTTCGCCAGTTCCGAAACGGCGACGAAGCCGGCCGCAGTGACAAGAGCCGCGGTGACAAGAATCAATGTCGCTGAACGCGCTCCGATCTGCCGTCGGCCAAATCACCTTAAGTCGTGTCCAGCCGGCTGACGAAAAATGTTCAGCTTGCGTTCGAGGCCAAATCAATTGCATTGCTCTGTACATCCTGTTCCGCAAGAGGGGCGCACGCGCGATCGCCACGGACGTTGGGACAGGACGCGATGGACGTTTTGATGTCGCAAGGCGAACGGCATCGAAGCGGACGGCGAAGTCGTGTGGTCCTGACGCCCCGACGCTGGCGTCAAGTTGGCGACGATGCTTGCGCATCACGCCGGTGAAGGTGACAACGAAGCCCGGTCACCTGGGAGAGCGCGAAGGAAACCGTTAAAACCATCGCGCGGGGAATGCCGGATGTTTCGGCCTACCTGTGGTGACTAACTCGTGTGCTTTCCATCTACGCACGCGAGGCTGCGGGTGCGCCGAGCGCCCGGCATTCCCCGCGCCCTCTCGTGAGGGTCGCGCTGCGCCCTTTCGGGGGCCGTTTCGAGCAAGACCTTGGGCGCCGACCGCGTCGCAGGATCGCCTCATCATGCCCCCCCTGTTGTTTGAAAACCAGATTCGGGCGATCTCCTCCCCGCAACTCCCGGCGGCCTTCGGCGTCGTCTCAGGGTTTTCCGAAGCGCGCCGACAGGAAGACGCGAACGGACCCTCTCGGCGCCGGCGTATCAACGGCAATTGACTTGAGCCGGCCGCCTGGTGCCAGGAACAAGTTCCCAGCGCCCTTGTTAGCGAGGATGTCGGCGCAGGCGTGCGCTGCATCCTGACAAACGGCGGAGGCCGTGCATGACGGACCAACCTGGCCACCTGGCCAAATCGGGCTTCAATCGCCGGGCTTTCATAACCGGAGCGGCAGGCGCCGCAGTGATCACACCAATCGCTGCGAGAGCAGCCGGAACCGATACCAGTTCGCCGCCAGCGGTGCAGGATCCGACAGCGCCCGTCAGCCTGACGCTGCGGATCAATGGCGAAGACAGATCGCTTAGTCTCGACGCCCGCACCACGCTGCTTGACGCGCTGCGAGAACATGCCGGTCTTACCGGCAGCAAAAAGGGCTGCGATCACGGTCAATGCGGTGCATGCACGGTTCTGGCCGACGGACGACGGGTTCTTTCCTGTCTCACTCTGGCATTGGCGGCACAGGGCCGGGACATCACGACAATCGAAGGACTCGCCGAAGGCGACAAGTTGCATCCGATGCAGCAGGCCTTCATCGAACAGGACGCCTTCCAATGTGGCTACTGCACACCCGGACAGATCATGTCTGCGATCGCCTGTGTGCAGGAAGGGCATGCCGCCAGCGACGAGGAGATTCGCGAGTACATGAGCGGCAATATCTGCCGTTGTGCGGCTTACCCAAATATCGTTGCAGCGGTCAAACAAGCGGCCCCTGCCATTCGGAAAGGCTAAGCCGATGCGACCGTTCATTTACCAAAGGGCCACCGATACAACGTCAGCCGCGAGCGCCCTGGCTGCTTCCGCGACAACCAATAACAATCCGCTGACGGAAGCGAGTGCCCAACCGCTTGCCGGAGGCACCACCCTGCTCGACCTCATGAAGCTCGACGTTATGCGGCCGGCTATCGTCGTTGACATCAATCCGCTCGCCAGCAACTGGTCGACGGTCAGCCTCGACGGAGGAAATCTGAAGTTGGGCGCGCTGGCGCGGATGTCCGATGTCGCGGCCAATCCCGATATCCAGCGGCAATACCCTGTCATCGCCCAATCGCTGGAGCTGGCGGCCAGTCCGCAGCTGCGGAACATGGCAACGCTTGGCGGCAACGTGCTGCAGCGAACCCGATGCACCTATTTTCGCGACATCAGTTACCAAGCCTGCAATAAACGAAATCCGGGGAGCGGTTGCGCGGCCATGGACGGCTTCAATCGCATGCATGCCGTGCTGGGAACATCCGATCAGTGCATCGCCAGCTATCCCGGCGACTTCGCGCAGGCTCTGATCGCCCTTGATGCCACGGTCCAGATCACAAGCAGGTCCGGCATTCGGAGCATCCCGTTTTCCCAGCTTCACAAGCCGCCGGGCAATTCTCCGCAGATCGAGACCACTCTGGATAATGGAGAGCTGATATCCGGCTTCACGGTACCGCACCCATGGCCGCGATCGGTCTATCTGAAGGTGCGCGACCGGCAGTCGTATGAATTTGCGCTGGCTTCGGCCGCGGTGGCGCTGGATGTGCAGGACGGCACTGTCCGGGACGCACGCATTGCGCTCGGCGGGGTCGCGACGCTTCCCTGGCGCGCCCATGAAACGGAGGCCCTGCTCAACGGACAGAAATTCGATGACGGGTTGGCGCAGCGCGCCGCGGACGCGGCATTCAGCAACGCAAACGCCAGACAACATAACAAATTCAAGATCGAGTTGGGCAAGCGCGTCGTTACACGCGCGCTGCACCAGGCAGTAGCCATGGAGATTCGAACATGACGACCGCCGCGCCAGAACCCAAAGCCAATATGGGCCAGCCGATTCCCCGCTACGACGCCGTCGCCAAGGTTACCGGCAGAGCCCGATACGCTGCCGACGTTCCCCTCGCGAGGCCGGCCTTCGCCTATCTCGTCACAAGTGCGATCGCCAAGGGCAAGGTCGACAGCTTCGATCTCGATGATGCCAGGCGCGTGCGCGGGGTCATCGATATTGTCACGCACCAAAATGCCGAGCAGCTTCGCGATCCGAAGCTTTTCAGCAATGGCGGCTACTCCGGCACCACGATCCAGCCGCTCAAGTCCGCCGACATTGCGCAGGATGGCCAGATCATCGCCGTCGTGGTCGCAGAGACGTTCGAGGCCGCGCGCGAAGCGGCCCATCGCGTCAAGGTGAGCTACAGCGCGGCAAGCCCGACGACGACATTCGATTCTCCGGGGACGACGACGGCCCCCGCCAAGGGCCAATCATCCCGGTTCAAGGAGGATCCCAAGGTGGGCGACTTTGCCGGCGCCTTCGACCAGGCCGAGGTCAAAATCAGCGCCTCTTACGCGACCCCGACACAGCACCACAACCCGATGGAGCTGTTCGCCACCAGTTGCACCTGGAATGGCGACGATCTGACGATCTACGAGCCGACCCAGTCGCTCTACGGGTTGAAGAACGGCGTTGCGGAGCAACTCGGCATCGATCCCGACCATGTCAGGGTCATCAATCCCTATGTCGGCGGCGCGTTCGGCTCGAAGGGCTCGATGACGCCGCGAACCGCGATCATCGCCAGCATCGCGCGTCGCCTGAACCGGCCGGTAAAGCTGGTGGCCACCCGCGATCAGGGCTTCACGATCGCCACTTACCGCGCCGAGACCCGCCACGACATCAAGATCGGCGCCGGCCGTGACGGCAAGCTGACGGCGCTTCGCCATGAGGGCTGGGAGATTTCGTCGCGGCCAGACCCTTACGCCGTCGGCGGCACCAAGACCACCACCCGCCTCTACGCCTGCCCCAATGTCGAAAGCCTGGTCTCGATCGTTCGCGCCGACCGCAACACGCCGGGCTTCATGCGCTCGCCGCCGGAGGTGCCGTATATGTTCGCGCTGGAAAGCGCGATGGATGAGCTGGCCGTAGAGCTCAACATGGATCCGATCGAGTTGCGCCGGATCAACGACACCACGCACGAACCCATCGGCGGCAATCCGTACACCTCGCGCTCTCTGATGGCCTGCTTCGATGCAGGAGCCAGGGCCTTCGGCTGGTCCGAGCGCAATCCAAAGCCGAAATCAATGTCGGACGGCGACTGGTTGATCGGCTATGGATGCGCCACCGCCTGTTATCCGACCCAGATGGCGCCGGCTGCAGCGCGGATACGGCTGCAGCGCGATGGCCGCACGCGCGTGGAGATCGCCGGGCACGAGATCGGCAATGGCGCTTACACGGTCATCGCCCAGATGGCGGCCGAGAAGCTCGGCGTACCGGTCGAACGGGTTTTCGTCGCGATGGGTGACAGCAATCTGCCTCCTGCCCCGATTGCCGGCGGATCCAATTCCACGGCGAGCACCTGCTCGGCCGTCATCACCGTATGCGAGCGGATACGACAACGGCTATTCAAGGCGCTGATGCCGAACGAAAGCCTGATCGACAAGACCAAGGAGACGACCGGTCTGGGCCAGACGCCGGTCACGCGCGCGGCCGGCAGCGGCCAACCGCTCGACCGGGAAAGGGCCTTTGACAATCTCGGCGTCAGCGTCATCGAGGAATATGGCGAGTGGAAGCCGGAAGATGCTCCAAAGGATGCATTTCAGGCCATGTATCAGGGCCATCCTCGCCTGGTCGGCGGCCCTGAGCTGAAAGGCAGGATCGCCTACGCCTTTGGCGCCGAATTTGTGGAAGTCCGCGTCAATAAATGGACCCGGGAAATCCGCGTGCCGCGCCTGCTCGGTGCTTTTGCGGCCGGCCATATCATGAACCCTCGAACCGCACGCAGCCAGCTCATGGGCGGCCTGATCTGGGGAATGTCGTCGGCATTGCTCGAAGCCACGGAACTTGACGAGCGCTACGCCCGCTACGTCAACGACAATCTGGCCGACTATCTTGTGCCGGTGAATGCCGATGTGCCGCATGCTGAAGTGATGCTGTTGTCCGAGGAAGATGACCAGATCAATCCGGCCGGCGTCAAAGGCCTGGGCGAACTTGGCAATGTCGGCACCAACGCGGCCGTCTGCAACGCGCTGTTCAACGCGACCGGTCAGCGCATCCGGCGGCTCCCCATTCGCCTTGAGAAACTGGAGATCTAAGCGCGTTTTCGGGCGAAAGCTTGTCCCGGACTTGATCCGGGACGGACACCGGTTCGCAACGAAAACACATCAAAACAAGAAACTTGAGCCCGGCTCAGATTCAGATCAGAACCGCGCCGGTCGTAAATAAGTCACGAGAAGCCGGGAGGAGGAATGAACTTCGCAAGCGTGCTGACGGCCTTGGCAAAGGCCAGAGTCGTCCTGTCTTCCAGATACGGCCCGATGACGTTGATGCCTACCGGCAGGCCGGACGGCAGCAGGCCGATCGGGATGGTGGTCACGGGGAGTGAGGGCATGGTGCTATAGCCCGCCCAGAACAGCTGATCGTTGTAATCGACGGGCTGGCCCGAGACGAGGATCTTGCGGTCCTCCCGGATGGTCGTTTCGTCCACCGGATAGGCGGCGGACAGGGTGACCGGGCACAGCAAAACGTCGTAGCTCTCGAAGAAGCGCGCCCATTCCAGATTGAGGCGGGCGCGGATCTCTTCCGCGGCGATATAGCTGCGATGCGTCTGCGTCTGGGCCCGCCGCAGCTGGGCGCGATAGGAGTTGTCGGCGTCCGATAGCGCGGCTGCGATATCGAGCGCCGCTGCGAACTCGGCCGGGCTCATCCGGCCGGCACCGGTGCCGCGCAGCAGTTTGATATAGGCATCGTGGGCTTCCGCGTGATCGAGCGACGGCTGCGCGCGCCTTGACACCGACGCTCCGGCTTGCTCGAGCTGGTCGACGAAGTTGCCGATGGCAGATCGATAGGCGCTGTCGATCGGTGCAATCGACGAGTCCTCGATCAGCCCGATGCGGAAGTCACCCAGCGCGGTCGCACGCGGCGCGGGGAGCTCGAGCTGCCAGGCCTTGGCGGCGGGTCCGTCCGGTCCTGCCAATACGTCCAGCAGAAGCTCGAGGTCCGCTGCCGACCGCGCCAGTGGTCCGGCTGTCGACAGATCGCTCTTCAGCCAGGCGCCGCGCCGAAGGTTGCCTTGATCCGACAGAATCCCGTGCGTCGGCTTGTGGCCGAACACTCCGCAAAAATGAGCGGGAAAGCGGATCGATCCGGCGATATCGGTGCCGAGTTCGACCGGTGTGAAGCCGGCCGCCAATGCTGCGGCAGAGCCTCCCGAAGATCCTCCGGGAGATCGCGCCAGATCCCAAGGGTTGCGCGTCGAGCCGTAAATGGCGTTGAAAGACTGAAAGTCGGCCGAATGCAGCGGAATGTTGGTCTTGCCGAAGATGATCGCTCCGGCACCGATCAGCCTGTCGATCAACGCCGCGTTTCTTTCCGGACGCCAGTCGGCGTCGGCGGGATCACCATAGGTCGTCGGCCAGCCCGCCACGTTATTGACGTCCTTGACGGTCATCGGCAGTCCGTGCAGCACGCCCCAGTTCTGTCCGCCGGCGCGGGCCTTATCGGCCAGATCTGCCCGTTGTCGCGCGCCCTCGAGGTCGAGATAAACAACGGCATTCACCTGCCCGTTGTACGTCTCGATACGGTTCAGATAGAATTCGAGCAGCTCTCTGGATGTCAGCTTGCGCTCGTTTAGGAGATGCAAGAGTTCCGATGCAGATGCAAATGCCAGATCGGCCATGGGACAAGCCTTGAGTTAGGACACTGATCGCAGAGGGGAGCGATAGCTTCGGACGCGCGGCACCCATGCGCCGGTGCGTGCGTCGTTCGATGCCACCGCGACCGCGACTTAATAACCGGGACTCCAGCGCCGCGAGATTTCGCTTCTGTTCTCGTAGGAGGCCTCGAAGATCGGCGAGGCGAGTGTCGCCCGCACATGCAGGATCGTCTGATCCAGATTTCGGAAGCCGTGTTTCATCCCGGCCGGAATCAACACGGACTGATTGGTGCTGACGATCGCCGATTCATTGCCGAGAAAGATCTCTGCCCTGCCGTCGATCACTTCGAGAACTTCTTCGACGGCATGGATGTGGATCGGAGCGCCGAGGCCATGATCGCAGAACTGATCGAAAATGCAGAGCTGACGCCCGCCGAGCAGAATGGACATCCGCATACGCGTCATCACGCCGTCACGCCATTTCTCATCCGCCGGGGCATTATGGTCGAGAACGTTCATATTTAAGCCTTTCGATGCGAGTGGATGGATTTTAAGGAGCGGGATCGCCAGCAACGGCCCCATCCCTTCCTATTTTCGAATTGCGAGGAAGAAGGGGGAACGACCGCACGTTCGAAGATCAGGCATCCGTGAAGATGAAGTCGTCCGGGTTCAGCGCAGACGTCATCTTCCAGAAATCAACCAGCCTCCACGGCGCCAGCCCGACGACGCGGCCGCGCTCATTCCTGTACCAATTGCTGACATTTGGATGGGTCCACACCATGCGGGCGTGCATCTCATCGACCCGGCGATTGTATTCGTCATGAAGCACCTGGCGTACTTCCATGCTGTCCTTGTTTCGCTCGATCATCTCGCGCAGGCATTGCATGATGTAGCGTACCTGCAGCTCGATATAGAAGAAGATGCCGCCGCCGTGAGACAAACCCGTGTTCGGTCCGCCGAGGATGAACATGTTCGGAAATTCGGGCACGGCCATGCCCATATAGGCACGCGCGCCCTCCTCTTTCCAGACGTCATTGATGGTCCGTCCGGTACGGCCCGTGATCGTCATCGGGGCAAGCACTTCCGTCGGCCTGAAGCCGGTTGCCAGAATAACAATGTCGACAGGATGACGGTCGCCGTTTTCGTCGATGACCGCGTCCGGCTCAAACCGGCTGACGCCTGCGGCGACCAGATCGACATTGTCCCGCCGCAGCATCTTGAACCAGCCGTTGTCACGCAACATGCGCTTGCCCCACGGCGGGTAACGGGGAACGACTTTCGCCAGCAGGTCCGGCCGGTCACCCAGTTCGACCGCCATGTGACGGATCATGTTTTCGCGAACCGCATGGTTGCGCGCATTCAGCGACAGGTCGGGCTTGTCCCAGTCCGGATCGCGCTGAACGACGGCATGATTGGTGTCGCCACTCGCCCAGAACAGCAGGAAGCGATACCACATGTAGAAATAGGGAATATGCGCGTTGGCCCACCGCATGCCGGACGAAAATACCGTGTGGTAGCTCTGATTGAGACCGACCCAACCCGGCGATCTCTGGAAGATGATCAGCTTCTCGACATCGGGCGCAATGGTCGGACCGACCTGCACGCTGCTGGCGCCGGTCCCGACGATGGCGACGCGCTTGCCCCTGAGATCGACCTCATGATTCCAGCGCGCAGTATGGAATATCGGCCCCTTGAAACTCTCCAGCCCGGCAACCTTCGGGAAGGCCGGCCGATTCAGCGAGCCGACGCTTGGTACGAAGATCTTTGCCGTAAGAACCTCGACCGGCCCGGAGGCCTTCCTTACGACGACGTTCCAGCATGCGCGATCAGGATCGTAGGAAGCTGCATCGACTTCGCTATTGAACCAGATGTGTTCACGCAGCCCGTACTTGTCGGCGATGCCCTTCAGATAGGCCAGAAGCTCGTCCCGAAGTCCAAACACCCTGCTCCAGTCGGGTTTCGGTTCGAACGAGAATGAGTAGACGTGGTTTGGAATATCGACCCCGGCGCCCGGATATCCATTCTCGTACCAGGTCCCTCCAACCTCGTCGTTTCTTTCGATGATCTTGAACGGAATTCCGGCCCTCTGCAGCATGATGGCCATGCACAGGCCTGATGCGCCGGCGCCGGCGATGATGACGGGAAACGCAGCAAGCGTGTCAGAGGTCGGCGCACGCCGCCATTCTGCGGTGCGCATCCTGCCGAGCAGAGGCGCCGCCTCCTCCATGAACATGGTGCCGTAATCGTCGGGCACCAGGTGGTTGACGCCGTAGCCCAGCAAACGCGCCAGCTTATGCTGGCTCAGCTGCGGCTCGTCGAGCCGCCCGGCGGCGCCGGCCTTGAGGGCGCGGATCAACGCCTCGCGGATTTCGCTGCGTAGACATTCGGGAATCCGTTCCATGTGCCCCCAACCGCCTTCGATGAAGGGAGCGGCCCTTTGCAGCAGCGACTCGTCTCCGGTCAGCTGCGCATGGGTCAACGCCTGCGGAACGATATCGGCTTCCGACAACATCGTCCGTAGCAGCGCCTCGTCAGCAACTGCTGCGCGGCACATGGTCGTGAGACCCGGCGCTTCGTCCGTTACGTCCGCCCTCTCGACTAAACCACGTTTCATGTCATCGTTCCGTCTTCAGTCCAGGCAGTTTGCTCCACCTGTCGATGGCGCGTCTAAACGAGGGCGTCTACCCCAACCAAGCTCTCGATGAAGCTCTGGTCTATTTCTCGTTTGCCGTCAGCTCCATCGAAGATGACTGCACCCCGATCCATGACCAGCAGCCGGTTGGTGAACTGGAGTGCGATCTCGACATGCTGTTCGACCAGCAGGATAGCTACGCCGGATTCCTCCCGGATGCGCTTCATTGCCGCCACGATGACGTCCACGATCACCGGCGCGAGGCCTTCCATCGGCTCATCCATCAGCAACACCGAAGGGTTGCCCATCAGTGCCCGGCCGATGCAAAGCATCTGCTGTTCTCCGCCGGACAGTTTCGTGCCG